>JBEKPW010000067.1:0-33318 GCA_049520315.1 Syntrophobacteraceae bacterium | reverse complement strand
TTGCAACGTGTGGCCCGGACCTGAACGAAGTGAGGGTGGGCACTCACAAAAGATCGTGCCCGGACTTGAAGCATCGAGCTACCGGTTGCAACGTGTGGCCCGGACCTGAACGAAGTGAGGGTCCAGCGTTTAACGCGCTTCCTCGATGTTACCAGCGGACCCGAAACGAAGTGAGGGTTCACCAAGAGAAGTTTTTTTCTGCTCCCTGCTCCCTGCTCCCTGCTCCCTGCTCCCTGCTCCCCGCTCCTTGCTCCCTGCTCCCCGCTCCCTGCTCCCTGCTCCTTGCTCCCTGCTCCTTGCTCCATGCTCCATGCTCCATGCTCTCTCTATTTCTTAGGGTATCCCACGCACTGGTCAAGGATGATCTTTTGATCCGGCTTCAGCTTCATTTCTTTCGCCAGCGCATCTCTGTCTATAGAAGCACGCACGACTGTCGCCAAGCCTTCCGAGGCGCAGAACAGGTAGACATTTTCACTGATCAACCCGACGTCCGAGGCTACCAGCAACTGCCCGTTCGTCCCTTGCTCGTTGACCTTTGTGAAATCCGCTACATAGATAAGAACGACTGGTGCGTCTTTTACATATGCCTGTGTACCCGTCATCGCCCTGATGTCCTTGGTCACAATCGTGTTCAGGGCGTTTTTCTGCGCGTCCCAGAGATAGACTCCATCGGCGGTTGCCACATAAATCTCCGTTTCCTGCCAGTTTTTTGCCGAGGGGGCGGTTCGCCTGCCATCCGGACGGTTTATTCCAAAAGCGGCCCAAAGAAGGTTCGACAAGGTTTGCATCGGGAGCTTATCACTGGTGAACGTGCGCGCCGACATCCTTTCATTTAACACCGACATCAGGGGCTTTCCGCCCTCCTTTTGAGGATTGGGAAGCTGAATGGGGGCAGGTCCCTCAGCATAGCTCATAAGAGAACAGTTGAGCATGAAGACAAACAAGATGCCGGCCAAAGATACTGATCTAACTTTCATGTGAACCTCCGATTAAAGTAGTTTTAGTCATGGGGGCACAGTTTTTTTAGCGTGTCCCGCCTCACGGAGCGCCGAAACCGAATGATATTTTTGAGGGCGGATAAGACTTTGCTCACTCCACACTATAGTAAGACTCTGGTGCCGGAATATCCACCAGTTCACGAGCAGGCCAAGGATGGAGTTCAAGCTATCGGCGGCGGGAGAGTAGGTGAATGGGTGAATAAGTTAGTAGGTGAGTGGGAAAAAGCCATGGGGAAATCGATCCACACTCCGTCAGATTTCAAGAACGACAAAGTCTGAACGAATCGACTTACCCTCGAGCAGAACAGCCGGGGATACCGGCGCGCCATCCAGTTCGGCCTCAAGTAGCGCCTCTTTGAGCAAATCGGGCGTGCCGGCCAGGAAGTTTTCGAAGTCCACCCTTCCAAGGAGTATTCCGCTGTGGAGAAGTTCCGGCCCCATTTCTTTCGCGATGGTGTTAAAGAGCTTCAGCTTGACTACGTGAATGGCATCCCCGGCAGACTGAGGGCCCATTTCTGTGGAAGTCTTTGATCGGAGCGCGGAAATGGGGCTTCCTTTCCGAAGAATTGCGCCTGCAAGCCCCGGCATTGCGGCAGAAAGTGCGATCACACTGCCGTCTTTGGCAATTGCCAAATCCAGATCGTCAACAGCGCTCCCGTCAAGGAAAACCGTCTGCACCTTCTCTTCGAGGTATTTGCGTGAAAAGCCGGTCTCCTGCAAAACCTTGGCGACGGGCAATCCAGCCCGGGTCTTTAGACAGATCCCCTGCTGAAATATCCGAAGGAGCCTCGACTCCAGGCCGGCTTTCAATTTAAGGCGAAGATGTTGAACGGATTCAGAACACATTTGAAATACCCAAAAATTAAGTGATTGCGAATTTAGGAATTCAGGAATTAATTCCTAAATTCCTAAATCCCTCAATTCCTGAATCCCCCAATCCATGGCCATTTCTGTTAATCCAGTTAATCCTGGTAATCTTGTAACTCCTGTCTAAGCTTCTTCTCGCGTCCCTGTGTCTGCGCGTCCCTTTTAGCCGCAGGAGTTCCTTTTATGGTTGGCCAGCTTAACCGAAAAGTCGAGGATTTCCGAACTTTCGCGATATGCGTTTGAGCAGAAATCCCCCAGGTGACGGGCGCTTCGCTCGAAATCCTCCATAAACCCCTTAAGGTTTCCCGAACGATAGAACTGTCCATAGACCTCCAGGCCGTCCTTCAACGCGGAAAGGATCTCTTCGGTATTGGGATTCATCTGGGTGATGGCAGCATAGAGTTCCGGACTTTGGGCGAAAATCCTCCCGACGAGGTTCATCTCTATGCGGTAGCTGGGGCTTGTATAATTCATGGTTTCGTCTATATCTACGTCGAGCTTTCTCAAGGTCCTTCCGATGAGCATGGTCGTAAGGTGGAAAAGCACCTGGATGATGCTCATCATCCTGTCGTGTTCTTCCGGGCTGCATTCCTTGACCCGGATGCCACTCGAGGTAAAAAGCCCCCGCAGCCACAGCCACTGCTCCCGGCCGATGCGAACGGGACAGGCGGCAAGAGTCTGGCCGGTAAAGCTCGATATTCGGCCGCCAAACATCGGGTGAAGCCCGACAACGCAGGCGGGGGACTGCAGCATCTCTCTTACGGGGGCGGTCTTCAGGCTGGTCAGGTCCATCAGGAGCTGCCCCGGCCGGGTATACGGAACAAGACTCCTGATTATCTCTACGGTCTCGTGTAGCGGCACGGCAAAAATGACTATATCGGATTCGCCCACAGCCAGCTCGAGCGTAAGCGTCGTATCCAGGTCGGCAATATTGACGTGAAATCCGTGCGAGCTGAAGAACTTTGAAAAAAGGCGGCCCATTTCGCCCTGGCCGCCGATTATTGCGATAGCGGAACGCTCATTCCACCGGTGGCTTGAGCCGGTTGGACCGCAAAATTGAGGGTCATCCATACCTTGTTCCTTGAAAAGTTGAAGTAAACCGACGAACAGGTCAGTAGGTGAATCGGCAAAACCATATGTCGACAGATATTCTTCGATACCAGGACAAAGCCGGCTTTACCCATTCGCCCATTTAAACAATATACCCATAGTATCGACGACATTTTATCGCGAATTCGAGAGGAAACAGGCGCCGCCGAAGGCAGGGCGGGCTGCCGCTCCCGGCTGCGGTCCCACCGCCGTTCTTTCAGATAAACCGGCCGACCGCTTCAGCGACCCGGCGGCACTCCTCGATCATGGAAAGAAAAGCCTTCGGGCGAAGAGATTGAGGACCATCGCTCATTGCCTCCTCAGGACGCACGTGCACTTCGACGAGGAGGCCGTCGGCGCCGGCCGCAACGGCCGCCCTCGAGACGGCGGGCACAAGGTCTGCCCTGCCCACGGCGTGACTGGGGTCAACGATTACAGGAAGGTGCGTGAGTTGCTTTAGAAGCGGCACCGCGCTTATATCGAGGGTATTTCGAGTTTCGGTTTCGAAGGTGCGGATTCCCCTTTCGCACAGAATTACCTTCTCGTTCCCCTGCGCCATGATGTACTCGGCCGACATGAGGAATTCCTTTATAGTGGCGCACAGGCCGCGTTTGAGGATAACCGGTTTATCGATGTTGCCAACCTCAGTGAGCAGCCTGAAATTTGCCATGTTGCGGGTACCGATCTGGACTATGTCCGCATACTTGCAAACCAGCACGGCGTCTCTTGGATCCATGAGTTCGGTAACTACCTTCAAACCCGTTTTTTCACGCACTCCAGCAAGGAATTTCAACCCCTTTTCGCCCCAGCCCTGGAACGCGTAGGGTGAAGTGCGCGGTTTGAAAGCGCCGCCGCGCAAAAAATGAACTCCCGCAGGCTCGATCGCCTCGGCGATTTCCTCGAGAACTTCACGGCTCTCGACCGCACAGGGCCCTGCAATAACCTGGATCTGAGTGCCGCCGATCTCAAAGCCGTTTATGTTCACCACGGTGTTTTGAGGCTTGAATTCCCTGCTGACCAGCTTGTACGGTTTCAAGATAGGGAGCACCTTCTCCACTCCAGGAAATGACTCCATAGGGAGCTCCGCGATAACCCGCTCATCTCCAATCGCACCTACAATGGTCCTGTGCTCGCCTTTGGAGATATGCGCCTGAAGACCCATGTCCTCGAGGCGTCGAACTATTCTAAGCAGGTCTTCTTCCCGGTGATCCGGCTGCAATACAATGATCATGACGATTTCTCCCTTATTCCTTGACAATTTCAGATTTGAAAATCAGGAGCTATTCTCCTCACACTCCCAAGGCATGGTCTTGCGGCCCGCTTTTGACCAATCCATTTAAATCTGTATCTTTGCAACAATCGCGACCAAAAAAAAAGCCGTGAGCGCTCCAGGCGCTCACGGCTTCGAACAAACAATCTTAGTTGTCAGGACCCGAGCATACCTGAAGCATCCCCTTCGCCGGGGCAAAAATAAGCATAATAATAATATCTGCCGGGCATACTCTCTCCTGTTCAGCATAGAATAGACTTCATCGCGAACACTTTGTCAAGATAAATTCCAGGACGGCAGCCTTCGAAAACCGGACTTTTCGTAGAGGCTGCGTAGCGCAAGGATCTACACGTATTCCAGTTTCCGCGTCAGCATGGAGCGGAATGGATCTCATTTCCCCAAAAATGATGAAAAATTCATGCGCCTCTGCCTGCCCTTGAAGGAGAACAAATTTACCGTGACATCACCTGGTAGCGCAAAGCTAGGCGCTGCATTATCTTATCCGCAGGACGGTTCATAGCCCCTCGAACCAATATGAAACCGTAAACTCGTGAAGACTCACTAACATGCGGTGGAGGCACTTTAAAAAGGATCGGAGGCAGACAGTAAATGGCTCGGCCTATATGGAAAGGAAGCATTTCTTTTGGACTGGTAAATATACCCATTTCGCTCTATTCGGCTGAAGAGAAAAGCGAAATGCATTTCAAGCTGCTGGACAAGCGCACCAAATCAGAGATCCGCTACGAGCGGATAAGCGCGGAAACGGGACAGCAGGTGCCTTCTGACCAGATAGTCAAAGGATATAAGTACCGCGGGGGAGATTACATCGTCCTTACGGAGGACGACTTCAAGAAGGCAGCGGTCGAAGCCACCCAGACGATAGAGATTGCGGATTTCGTTCCCCTGAGTTCCATTGGATACATCTTTTTCGAGAAACCCTATCATGTCATCCCCGAGAAAAAGGCCGAGAAAGGATATGTGCTGCTGCGGGAAGTACTCAAGCGCACCGGGAAGGTGGCCATATCCAAAGTTGTGATACGGTCCCGCCAGTACCTTGCAGCCCTGATACCCGAAGGCGACGGGCTGATCCTGGACATCATGCGCTTTTACGACGAAATTCGCGATTCCTCCGAATTCAAATTGCCGTCCGGAGGCATTGAGCAATACAAGATTTCTGAAAGGGAACTCCAGATTGCCGAGATGCTGGTAGAGAGTATGGCAAGCGAATGGGACCCGGGTAAATACCATGACGATTACCGTGAAGCCATTATGGATTGGATAGAGAAAAAGGCGCAGGCAGAGAGTGCGACTCAGCCGCCCCGGGGCGAAGTGGAAAGAAAGGAAGAGACCGGAAAAGTTGTGGACATGATGGAGCTTTTGAAGAAGAGCGTTCAGCTTGCGTCCAGCCGGCGCAAAAAAGAGGGGATACGGGAAAGGGCGGAGGATGCGGCGTGAGTATATGTCATGGGGAGGGTCTTGGAATCGCGGTTCGTAACACTCGACGCGACTCATAGCAAGTCGTTCTTACACTCCGCGCTCCGCGAGGCGGGTCCCGCCGCCCAAGGTGTGGCCCCTCCTCTGCTGCTGCGGCTCAAGGTTTGAGTGGCCAAGTTGGCCGCGGTCCCACCGCTTATTCGAGTTTTCGCAGAAAATCATGGAGGATATCCTCGGCGCGATAACCTTTAAGACGTGCGATATTAACCAGCCGGGCAAGGAGGCGGCCCAGATCATCCTGAGAGTCGAGCCGGCCGGATTCGATCCTGCCCGCCAACTCGCTGCTTTCCCTGGCGAGTTCGCGCCCCTGTTTCAGCAGATCGTTCCAATTTCCGTCTTCCTTTTGCGACAGGCGCGATAGGATTCTATGTGCGCGAATAAGGGCCGGGAGGGAGTCCGGGACGGGTTCGGCAGTTTTGCCGCTCGCAAGCTTCTCCCCGGCTTTTATCATTTCCCAGTTATCTTTAACCTCCTCAGCCGAACTGACGCTCGTTTCACCGAAAACGTGCGGATGCCTGCGGATCATTTTTTCACTGATTCTGCGGCAAACTTCTTCCAGGCTGAAATCTCCCCGCTGCTCGTATAAATAAACGAGGAAAAACGCCATAAAGAGGACGTCCCCAAGTTCTTCGGCCACCTCTTCCACTTTTCCCGCCCGCACTGCCGCTGCGGCTTCGTGGGATTCTTCGACAAGGTAGGTCTGGACTGTTTCAGGGGTCTGCTTTCGGTCCCAGGGGCAACCGGTTTCACTTCGTAGACGCTCGATTATCCGGAGGATTTCTTCTATCGCATTCAAGCGATCAGTTCTTGTTGCTTTCACCTTTTTCCTTTGAATTGGCGCCGTGTCCAAAGAAGGAGTCCAGCAGGGTCGATGTTCGGTCGGACAGAAGCTTTTGGACCTCCTTCTGCTTTTTGGAAAACTCCTCCTGCACTTTTGCGGGCGCCAATTTGAAGAGGAACTGGGAGGCCTCCCTGACTCTGGGCGCGAGCTTTGACTCTGCGACAAGCGGCGGGTTGCCGCCGGAGGAAAACAATGTCAAACAAGAGATCGTCACAATCGCAAAAAGGAGTGCTTTGCAGAATCCGATCATCGCGCCCCAGAGCCGGTCAAGAAACCCCAAACCGGCGCTGCGCAAGACCCTGACAACCCAGAAGCCCGCTACCGCAATACTGAACCAGGTTAACAGAAACAGCAGGATGAAGCTGAGCGGTCCGGCGGCAGTAGCGGAAATAGCAGGAAATTGCCCGGTTATATAAGAGCCCACGACCAGATACTGGTGGGAGGCTACAAGGAAACCTGTCAAAATACCGGTGACGCCGAATATCTGAGAGACGGCGCCGCGCATAAGGCCTCTGAGCACCCAGAAAGCTCCGGCAAAGATCAGTATCCAGTCGAGAATGTTCATAGTTGGCCACCATCGGGAAGGATTAAGGGCCGCCACATAAGCGGGGTGCAAAAAAAGCGGGCAGAGTTTGGCATGCGCTTCCTGCTCAGTATCGCCACTCGCCACTCTCCACTCTTTACTTCTTGCCGGTCGATGCCCCCTTTTATCTTGGCAGCATTCTTGCACTGTTGCAAGAGTAAATGCCGATTTTCATAAAGTGGCTGTTGTCATGGCAAAAATTGCGTGATAATAATGCCTGTTTCGTTTAACTCGGTAACCGCATATTCTTTTTCAGAGGTAGAATAATTTTGGCTCAGGCAGTCTACAACCCCAGAAACGAACCTCAGAGAACCTCTATACAGATCAGTATCGACGATAACGGATTGCTCCAGTTGCTTGCGGGAGAACGAAACGCAAATCTGAAGATAATCGAAAGACATCTCGATGTCCAGGTTCACCTGCGCGGCAATCAGCTTACCGTTTCGGGCGATCGAGCTGATGCGGAAGTTGGCGAGCGCCTTCTCAATGAACTGGCCGACCTGATCCGAGGCGGTTATCCGCTTTACGAAAGCGATATCCTGTTTGCGATTCAGATCCTAAGTGATAATATCAACCGCCGTTTAAGAGATATTTTTCTCGACCAGGTGTTTATCGCCTCCAATAAAAGGGCGATCAGCCCTAAGAGCATCAAGCAGAAAGAATACATAGAAGCTATTCGCAGCTATGATATAGTGTTCGGGGTAGGTCCGGCCGGGACCGGAAAGACGTACCTTGCGATGGCGATGGCGGTTGCCGCAATGTCAAAGGATGTTGTGCGGCGCATAGTGCTTGTCCGCCCCGCTGTTGAAGCCGGCGAAAAACTGGGGTTTCTTCCCGGTGATCTTGCAGAGAAAGTGAACCCTTACCTGCGGCCGCTCTATGACGCCCTGCACGACATGATGGACTTCGAGCGCGCAAACGGTTTGATCCAGAGAGGGGTAATCGAGGTAGCGCCTCTTGCCTTCATGAGGGGCCGCACGTTAAACGATTCTTTCGTCATTCTGGACGAAGCGCAAAATACGACTGCCGAACAGATGAAAATGTTTCTTACGCGTCTTGGTCTTGGTTCCAAGGCGGTCATAACGGGCGATATAACCCAAATAGACCTGCCCGAGAACAAACCCTCGGGGCTGGTTGAAGCGATCGAACTGCTCCAGGGAGTTCAGGGAATTCGAATGGTCTATTTCACAAAACGAGACGTGGTCAGGCACAAACTCGTACAGGACATAATCGAAGCCTACGAGAGAGCCGAGAAAAGAAAAAGCCCGACCACCACCAGTGACGCCGAGAGAAGCTGAACATGGAGAGGGAGAAGCGGGAGTCCGAAAAGGGTAGGAGCAAACGCTGGCCGAAACTTCCGGCCAGGCTGATTCCCTGTAATCTTGAAAACCTTTATTGCCGGAAGTGGTTGCTGCTGGCGGGCTTGAGTGTTGTCATAGCCGCCCTGGTGAGTCCCTCATTCATAGTCGAGAATCCTCGCTACCGGCTGGGCGAGATTGCGGATCGCAACATAAAGGCGCGGCATGATTTTTTGATAGAAGATGAGGAAGCGACAGCAAAGAAACGTGAAGAGGCGATTCGCCTGTCGCCTATTGTCTATGATTTTGACGAGAAGATCAACAGGAACCTTATCGACAAGCTCGAGGGATCGTTCAAGGCGATGCGTGAGGCCCAGGCCAGCATCGAATCGGAATCCCCCCCTGCCGGCTCAGGACAGCAACCACCTAAATCAATAACAGATCAAAGACCCGGCAAATCCGTGACAGATCCGGGTAAGGCTTCGTCAGTTGCCCCCAGTGATGTGGACCGGCTCCAGGGCAAGAAAAAGGATTTCGAAGAGTTTCTTGGCTGCTCGCTGAACGGTGACATCTTCAAGTGTCTGGTCGACCAGCAGTTTAGCCTCGAAGTTCAGGAAAAGATTCAAAATCTCGTAAAGACTACAATGGGCATCGGCATTGTCGCCAGCAAGGCATGGGGGCACGACGAGCAAAACGGAAACCTTCTGCTACGCAAATCGGAAACGGGTGAAGAGATGCTGGTCCCCCCGCCGTTTCCCTATCCGGATATCGATGAAGCCCGCAAGATGATCGTCATGAAGGCGCTGGAGCCGGGACGGGACGTCAGAGAGCTGATGCTGATATCTTCGGTTGTATCCTCCCTTCTACAGCCGAATCTCACGTTCAACCTGGAAGCCACCGAAAAAAAACGTGAGGAAGCATACTCTTCGGTTAAACCTGTTTTCATTAAAATTGGCCGAAACGAAATGCTGGTGCGGGAGGGGCAAAGCATCGGCCGTGAGGAGATGCTCAAGCTCAGGTACCATCTCAGGAACTCATCAGACAAGTCCTGGCTTTTTATATTCCTGGCGATTTTCGCATTCAGCATGGTCTGCATCGGTGTTGTGCTCCATGTTGGAAAGCAGAGCCTTCCACATATACGAATGGACATGCACGACTGCCTGTTTCTGGGCATACTCCTGGTCTTCCTGCTGGTGCTGTCCAGGTCGGGACTTTGGGTTGGCGACAGCATAGGCGACAGCTCCGGAATAATTTCCACAAAGACCTTTATCTATGCTGTTCCCTTGAGCGCCGGTGCGATGATAGCCTGCATCCTCTTCGGGGTTACGGTCTCGCTCATTTTCTCGCTGGTGGTCACGCTCTTTTCCGGGATGATTTTCGGCAAAGAGTTCGCAATGTTCTTTTATTTCATGATCGGCGCCTTCGTTGCCGCACATGGCGTCTCGCAGTGCAGAAACCGGATGGTCTGCATAAAGACCGGGTTGCTCGTTGGCTCTACAAACGTCATCCTGATCGTGCTGAGCGCCTTCCTCCAGGACCAGTGGGTATTTTTGAAGGTCCTCAGCGACTCATTTTTCGGGCTGTGCGGCGGTATTTTCGCGGGAATTCTCACTACGGGTCTTACCCCGCTTGCCGAGATGCTCTTCGGCTACACGACGGACATCAAGCTGCTCGAACTCGCCACAATGGATCAGCCGCTGCTGCGGGATCTTATGGTGGAAGCGCCCGGGACCTACCATCACAGCATCATAGTGGGCAACATGGTCGAGGCGTCGGCAAAGTCGATCGGGGCAAATTCCCTTCTGGCCAAAGTGGCGGCCTATTACCATGACATCGGCAAAATAAAAAAGCCTCTCTACTTCATCGAGAACCAGTTCGAGTGCGAAAACCGGCATGAGAAGCTGGCCCCGTCTATGAGCAGCCTCATTCTCATCTCCCACGTCAAGGACGGGATAGAACTTGCCAAGCAGCACCGTCTTGGCAAGGAAATCATAAATATTATCAGCCAGCACCACGGAAAGAGCTTCATTTCCTTTTTCTACAACAGGGCGGTGGAAGCGCGCGAAAAAGCCCAGAGCGCGAAGGCTTCACCCCTTCCCCAGATCGACGCTGACGATTATCGCTATCCAGGTCCCAAACCCCAGACCAAAGAAGCCGGACTGGTATTGCTGGCAGATGTCGTGGAAGCGGCCTGCCGCTCCCTTACTGAACCTACTCCCGCCAGGATTCAGGGTCTTGTAAACAGGCTTATAAACGGCATATTCAGTGATGGGCAGCTTGACGAATGCGAGCTTACCCTCAAGGACATCCACCAGATAGCCAAGCACTTCAATCAGATACTGGCGACGATACATCACAAGCGGATTGAATATCCGGTTACAAACGGAAAGGCAAAAACGGATGGCCCTGATCCAAGTCGCGAACCAAAGCAGGATAAAGATAAATCCGGGGCCAATAGAGAACGCGGCAAAACGGATCTTAAACGCCTTGGGATACACTGAATCGGAACTGAGCGTGCTGATCGTCGATGACGGCGAAATGGCCAGACTTAACCAGCAATACCGCCAGATCGACCATACTACCGACGTGCTTTCCTTTCCAATGCTCGAAGGCGAATTCAGCGACATCGCCCCCGAAATGCTGGGAGACGTAGTCATTTCAGTTGAGACCGCCAAAGCCATAAGCGAGGAGACTGGAACAGCGCTCGAATCGGTGCTGGACCTCCTTCTCGTTCATGGCATCTTGCACCTGCTCGGCCTTGACCACAACGTGGGACCGGCCGAAGCTAGAGAGATGAAACTGAAAACCGAAGAACTCCTCGAGATGCTTGGCCATTGCGGCGAGCAATTCGAGTGGTTCTTCGATGCGAATTAGTGGTATATCCACCGCAGATACGCAGAGGGCGCAGAGAAAATTAAGTATTCATTTAACTAATGGTTCTGCAAGAGTTATTTCCGTACGGCTCTATCCGGCTGGATCATGTTCTTTTTGGTAAGGAATTCTCCTAAAATTTATCCTCTTCTCTGCGAACTCTCCATGACCTGTCTATGACCAGTCTCCGCGGTGAATCTTTTTCTATGAGGAGTAGAATTGCCAAGACTCGCCATCAATGTAGACCATGTAGCCACGATTCGGCAAGCCCGCCTCGCCCCCGAGCCGGACCCGGTTGCCGCCGCAATGTTTGCCGAGCTTGCGGGAGCGCACGGGATAGTGGTTCATCTCAGGGAAGACCGCCGTCATATCCAGGACAGGGATGTCGCAGTCCTGCGAAAGACCATCAAAACTAAAATGAACCTGGAAATGTCGGCAACAAAGGAAATGGTCGAAATCGCGCAGAAGATAAAACCCGACGTGGTGACTCTGGTTCCTGAAAAGCGCCAGGAATTGACGACCGAAGGGGGCCTCGACGTCGTCCTTTTCGAAACCCCCTTGGCGCGCGTTATGGAGACACTTCACGGCAGTGGCATTGCCGCAAGCCTTTTTATAGAACCGGATGCCAAACACATCAAAGCGGCCCAAAGGCTTGAAGCCGATTACGTTGAACTCCACACTGGAGCTTTTGCGGAAGCCCAATCTTTTGCGAACCGCCAGGAGCAGTATGAAAGGCTCATTACCGCATCGAGGCTGGCAAAGAAACTGGGGATAGGAGTGCATGCCGGACACGGGGTCGATTATCAGAATATTCTCTGGCTCAGGAACATAACGGAAATAGAGGAGTTCAGCATCGGCCATTCGATAATCGCAAGGGCTGTCCTGGTCGGCATGGATCGGGCCGTTCGGGAAATGCTCCAACTGATGGGCTGACCATGCCGATATACGGTGTCGGTATAGACCTGGTGCGGGTGGACCGCCTCGAAAAAATGCTCGAGCGCTGGGGCGAGCGGTTTGAGACGCGGGTGTTCACCGAATTCGAAAGGCAATTCTGTTCGGAAAGAAGAAAGCGCACCGATTGCCTGGCATTGCGCTTTGCTGCAAAAGAGGCTTTTGTAAAAGCCCTTGGGCTGGGGATGAGAAAGCCGGTGCTCTGGAAGGATATCGAAATCAGGCATAACGCGCTCGGCAAACCGGAGATTTCCCTGACCCCGCGTGCTCTCCAATATTGCAGTGAAAAAGGCGTACGCTCCTGGCACCTCAGCCTCACCGACGACGGGCAGTACGGAGCGGCGGTGGTGGTTATAGAGACCTCGTAAGGATCAGAATGGCTGAAAACGAACCTTCAACAGGTAACCATATCTGGCTTAGGCTAAGTGCTCTTGTCCTGATAATAGGGGGACTATCCTTTTACCTCTGCAAATTCGACTTCGTTTCTCTTTTTGTATGCAAGCAAAAGATGCTTGCATTTCTGGATTCACTGGGCGCCTGGCGATCTTCCGGTTTCGTGGCGCTCCAGGCCATACAGGTCATTATTGCTCCTATCCCGGGGGAGATCACGGGAATACTCGGCGGGTATTTATACGGCCCGATTAGCGGAACAATACTATCCACCATTGGATTGACAATGGGATCATATGTCGCTTTCCTTCTGGCCAGGGTGTTCGGAAAGCCGCTTGCAGAAAAGATCGTCCCCCGAGGGGTTATGAAACGGTTCGATTATCTTTTGCAAAACAAAGGTCTGTTTCTTGTTTTTTTGCTTTTCTTTGTTCCGGGGTTCCCCAAGGACTATTTCTGCTATATTTTCGGACTGAGCGCCATTTCAACTGTGGACTATCTGGCAGTGTCAACCATTGGTAGGCTCTTCGGGACGATTTTGCTCACGCTGGAAGGCAGTTTTTTCAAAGGCGAGCAATACTGGATGTTCGGGACCCTGGTTGCAATTGGACTGGCATCCGGGGCTCTTGCCCTCATCTTCCGGAAAAGTCTTGAGAAAGCATTCGAGCGTTTGAGCTCCGGCGGCACTAACCGAAAAGAATCCATAGATACGAGCAGTTCATCACTTTGAAGAAACCTCGATGGTATCAGGATACCCGTTACCAGTTCATCCCCTGGCTTTTCAGGAAGTTCTTTGCATTTTCAATGTCAAATCTTGCCGCTGTTTGCATGTCCTCAATCGCCTGCCTGCGATTCCCAAGTTCATTATGAGCGACACCGCGGTTATAATATACCTCTGCATGTTTAGGGTTGATCTCGATGGCCCTGTCATAATCTGAAATCGCCTGCCTCTGGTTGCCAAGTTCATAATTGGCAACTCCCCGGTTAGTATAGGCGTCAGCATTTTGAGGATCGATTTCAATGGCCTTGTCAAAATCCGCAATCGCCTGCCTCAGGTCCCCAAGTTCGCCATAGGCGATACCCCGGTTAGTATAGGCGTCAGTATTTTGATGATCGATTTCAATAGCCCTGTCATAATCAGAAATCGCCTGCCTCTGGTTGCCAAGTTCGCCATAGGCCGCACCACGGTTGATATAGGCCAACGCAAATTCCGGATTGATCTGGATGGCCCTGTCATAATCTGCAATCGCCTGCCTGCGGTTGCCAAGTTTGCCATAGACGGCGCCCCGGCCGTTATAGGCATCAGCATATTCAGGATTGATCTCGATGGCCCTGTCAAAATCCGAAATCGCCTGCTTATAATTGCCGAGTTTGTCGTACACAGACCCTCGGGCCCGTAGAATAAGATCACTTGGACTTGTGACTTTCAGAGTATGATCAAATAACGCAATGCTATTTCGCCAGTACCCGGCCTGTATCCATGTGACAATGAATAAGCATGTCAGGATCAATGCCGACGACGCAAAAAGCGTCTCTTTGCGGTAGCGCCATTTTTTCAAGAGTTCCGGAATGCCCCAGGCCGCCATGATGAACAACCCGATGAGGGGGATATAAGTGTAGCGGTCAGCCATGGCTTGGGTGCCAACCTGCACAATCCCGATGACGGGCGCCATTGTACCCGTAAACCACAGCCATCCCATAGTCAGGTAGGGAAACCTCTTTGCCGTCCGGATAACCGAAATGGTGACTGTGATAAGAAGCAGAACCGCACCCAGGGTCTGCCAGAGCGGCAACAACCTCGGATGAGGATAATAAACGGCAAGATTAACCGGCCAAAAGGTCTTTCCAATGTAGATGCTATAGGAAACCCAAGCATTCGCGATACGAACGCCCGGTGAAAATGCCTCAATGGATCCGACCGCTCCTCCTTTTTGCTGAGCGATGAACGTTATGATGCTTGAAAGCGCCGCCAGGGCGAAGAGGGGGATTTTTTCCCGGAGCACAGGGCGAATCAATGCCCACTCATATTTATGATCTGCTGGTTTTTCTTCTTTCACCATGCCCTGCCCGGTGAGCATCTTACCCGCTTTGCCCTTTTTTTTGTTCGCAGACAGCAGTTCCCGCTTTCCGCTTCCCGCTCCCTGCTTACTTGCCTCTGTGCGTGTTTGCCGGGCCGATTTCTTTGGCTCGAAGCGCTGCAGAGGCCAGTAATCCAAAAGGAGCAGAACAAAGGGAAGGGTTACCAGCATGGGTTTTGCCATCAAGCCTGAAACAAAGAATATGAGAACAGCCAGGTAGCGGAGGACAGAGGACGGAGAAAGGATGGCCTTCCGTCTTCCGTCCTCCGTCTTCTGTCTTCCGTCCTCCGTTCCGTGCTCGACATAGCCGATATATGCAGCCATGGTGAGCATCCAGAAGAAAGCGGCAAGAACATCCTTGCGCTCGGAAACCCAGGCGACGGATTCCACGTGAAGAGGGTGAAGGGCGAACAAAGCCGCCACGAAAGCGCTCTTCCAGGGCGCTTTGGTCATCCGGTTGAAAACGAAAAAGAGCAACAGTGTATTTGCAATGTGGAACAGGAGATTGGTCAGATGATGCCATCGCGGTTTCAACCCGAAGAGTTGAACATCCAGCATGTGGGACATCCATGTCAGAGGATGCCAGTTTGAGGCATAACCGGTCGTGAATGCCCACCGAATCGCCTGCGCTGTAATACCGTCCCTGATATGAATATTCTTAGCTACGTATAGAGGATCGTCGAGGTCAACGAAACCGCAGTAATTGACCTGCCAGAACGCTATAAAGGCAGCGGCCGCCAGAAGAAGGTAAATCAACGGAATTTGCTTGTTTCTTAACATGGCATACGTCCGCCGGAATAATGCATCAAGTTGTGCGCCGTGCATTCGAACCGCATTTTGGGGCTGGATCATGCCATGAAAAACTTTTGGCACGGCCCGCAAGCCCGCAAAACCTTACAATTTCCCAATCGAACATGCAAGTGATAGGTCAATGAGGCCGGTTTGGGCGCTTTCAGGACATGGCTCTTTCCATCCGGTTTATCGGGGTTATCAGCAAAAAGCCATTGTGCAAGAAATGCGTATTGAACATGATTTGACATTGATTTTCCGTTAAGAGTCTTCCGCTTTTTTCCGATAGAGAACTATCAGGGTTCAAAGGACCGCGAAGGGACTGTCATGGAACTATTGGGGCGATTAACAGCGGAATACTCTACCTCTCGCGCTTCGACTTCGCCGCGTATCTTTCTAGATCCTGACGAAGCCAGGAGCGAGCAGAAAAAAAAATCGTACCGCCATCACGTATACGAGATTCCCGCCCTGCGTGCGTTCGGACTGTCCCTGATTACCCTGTATGTTCTCCTGCACAACCTGTATGTCATCCCAACCCCGTCGGCGTGGACGGATTTTTGGCGTTTTCTCGTCGTGTGTACGCTTTACAGCGGAGTGTCCTGGCTCATCCTTCTGGCCTGTCACGGCAAGGTTACTAAGGTCAACCTCGGATCGTTCTTTCTGCTGGGTGATATTATCATCTTCCTGTTGGCCATTTATTATTCCGGCGGAGAAAAGAGCTGGCTCTTTTTCCTATTGATGGTACGGACGGCTGACCAGACAAGGACCACCTGGCGGAAGACGATGCTTTTTGCTAATGCTTCGGCCGGCGGCTATGTGCTTCTGCTTGTGTACCTCGGATATTTTGAGCATCGAGCACTGTCGCTTCCAGCGGAACTGACGATAATTTGTTTCATCTACGCTTCGAATGTATATCTCTCTTTTGTAGCGAAGACTTCAGAATACCTGCGGCATCGTATGACCGAGGCGATCCACGTTTCAAGGGACCTCATTTGGCGACTCGAAGCTCAGTCGAGCGCTTTGACGGCTAGTGAAAGGGACTATCGAGCACTAATCGAAGGATCGATCCAGGGCATATTCATCCGTCAAGAACGTACAATACAGTTGGCCAACCCCGCTCTCGCCCGAATTTTCGGCTACGAGAGCCCGGACGAACTTATCGGGTTGGAATGCATGACGTTGGCGGCCCCGCACGAGCGAGACCGGTTGGAGGGCTACCTGGCAGCCTTTGGGGAGGGCCCGCTAAACCCTGATCGCTTTGAACACATGGGGGTGCGTCGTGACGGAACGTTCGTATGGATCGAGTGCCTGGTGTCGCACATTATGTGGGGTGGAGCGCCCGCCATCCTGGCCACTCTTCAGGACATTACGGCGCGCAGGGAGGCTGAAGAGGCGTTGCAGCAAACCCATTCTAAACTGGAGGCGCGGGTAGAGGAGCGCACGGCCGAACTGCAGCTGGCCATTGAGGCGTTACGCATTGAGATCGCCGAACGGATGCGGACTGAGGAGGACCGGCAGCGGCTGGCAGAACGCTTACAACAGACGCAAAAGTTGGAGGCCATCGGAACCTTAGCCGGCGGCATTGCCCATGATTTCAACAATATTCTTGGAATTATCATGGGGTATGGAGAGCTTGTTGCCTTGGAACTTCCAGAAAAATCAGCGGGGAAAGAGCGTCTCGGAGAAGTGTTGAAGGCAGCCGACAGGGCCAAGGACCTCGTGAGGCAGATCCTTATCTTCAGTCGTGCCGCAGATGGACTGAAAAGGCGTCCCATGGATATCCTTCCGGTCATCAAACAAACGCTGAAGTTCCTTAGAGCTTCTCTTCCCACCACCATTGAGATCAACCAGCACATTTCAACAAAAGGCGGCGTTATTTCAGGGCATCCGACGCAGATCCACCAGGTGTTGACTAATCTTTGTACGAATGCAGCTCATGCGATGGAAGAAAAGTTCGGGGTTCTCGAAGTGAGCTTGACCGACGTTGACCTCACATCCCGCACCGTACCCCCATATTCAGATATGAAGCCGGGACCCTGTATCAGGCTGACGGTGAAAGATACCGGAAAGGGGATGGACTCTGCCACACTGGCAAGGATCTTCGATCCATATTTCACCACGAAGGAACTGGGCAAGGGGACCGGGCTGGGCCTTGCCATAGTTCATGGAATCGTAAAAGGATATGGGGGTGCAATCACCGTGCACAGTGAAATAGGCAGAGGCTCGACATTTGACGTCTATTTACCGACCATCGACAGAGAATTGATTAAATCGGATGAGACGAACTCACCCATTCCAGGGGGTACCGAGCGAATTCTTTTCATTGATGACGAAGCGCCTCTGGTTGAGCTCTGGGATGCGTCCTTAAAACGATTAGGCTATAAGATTATGACCGCAACAAACGGTCTAAAAGCTCTCGAATTCTTCCAGACTCATCCGGATGCTTTCGATCTTGTGATGACCGATTACACCATGCCGAAGATGACAGGTATTGAAGTTGCCGAACAGATGATGCGTACTCGACCGAATATTCCTGTGGTCCTTTGTACCGGGCTCATGGAAAGCACTTTGGAAGAGAGGGCGAGGAAAATAGGCATTCGTTCTTTTTTGACGAAACCGCTTGAATTGCACAATGCCGCAAGGGTGATCCGCGAAGTCCTGGACACAAAACCAACAAATGGGACCCAGCCTCAAATCTCATAAAGGCAGACCAAGTTAGAATTGGTTCCCGGTGGTCTTCGCAAGTTTTGGTTATGTATCATTGGTTTAATAGTCTGGTAGAAGCTCCAAATCGTCGCATGGCTCATATAAGGAGTAATAACATGGAGACCTTGATAACCATTAGCCGGATTGAAGATCGATTGCGGCGATTGTCTCAAGACGGACTTGAAGCGGTATACGATTTTATTTCATGCCTGCTGGATCGAGAAGGAGCAGAATTCTTGGCCACAACCGATCCCGACCCGATTCAAACTATGCTTGATTCTGAAAAGGTGCTTCGCCGTGACTGGGAGCGACCGGAAGAGGAAGCTGCATGGTCGGATTTGTGAAGGGGGGATCATTACTCGGTGAATGGGTGAATGGGTGAATAGGCAAGATTAAAGCGCGCTGGATCGTCAAAAAAGCATTTTCATCGGGAGATCAACAGTTGCCGGTACTGATCGAAAAGGAGGATGAGGAATCCGGTGTCCGCGAACCCCGGGCTTCTTGCAGCAATGATTTCGAGGCCAATAATGGCCTTGTAATAGGCTGCTGAAAAAGGGTCTGTTGGTAGGAGAAGACCTTAAAAGGACCGTTGATTTCGTCATTCGGGCGAAGGCCGGAATCCAGAGCTTTTTTTCGAACTATCTGTTTTTTAAAGTAAAATCCCAGCCCATGGCTTTCGCCGGGGTGAGGGCTCCACGAGGTTTTTACTGCAAAGTGGGAAGCTCAATCGTTTTTCATCACCCCTAAGCATGAAAAATGTCTGTTTCCGGAGAACCAATCTTTAAATGGCGAGATGCTGGCTTGGCCTTACGCCGATGCTAGCTTGCCTGACCCCGTTGGACTAAGGACCCTGGTGCTGGACAATCCGAAACCAATGCTTACCTTTCGGGATAGCAGATAATAGTTATCGGTTATGATACAAGACCCCAAAATAACTGAATATATATTGATAAAAAAGGATCCATAACAATGGAACTCAATATCACAGAACTTAGAAAACAGAGAAGACCCTTGTGGATGAGCGATCTGGACACAGACGACTATGCGGACTTTCTGGGCGGTGGCGGAGATATCTATACGGACAGACTTCCCCCGGCGTGGGAAAGACACTCGGGCCTGGAGATTTCCGAGGATGAATTGCAGGAAATAACGACCAGAGGCCTCATCCGCTCGCCAGGCAGTGAAGCTGTTGTATGACAGCCGGACAGATCTTGGCGGCATCGCCGATGGCCTTTAACGGTACTATCCGATCCATCCCGTTTGAGACGGTTTCCCCACAAAACACCGTCTCGTCACAAAAAACGATGGAGAGGCGGGCAGTATGATACCCGCCCTTTCATTGTTTGCTTTACATTATTAAAGCTCAGCGAGCCTCTCTTTAATTTAATCTTCCAAGATGTCTAATTCTGGTAAAAAGAAGAAAATGCCCATGAGCGCAGATTCAAGAGCCTTAGATTCCAAGCTCCTTTGTGTTTTCAAACAGTTATTTGACCGGATGAATCTGAAACTCTCGATGTAATTGTAATCCTAAGGCGCAACCATCTTCGAACAAATTGCTGAAGGCAGGACAGTACGGCGCGTTTTTCATACGGAGGGAATCAGGTTCTTTTGCCTCAGGCGGCGTTGACAGCTTCCATTCATCTGCGCTTGGCGGAAATCAGGAAAGATAGCTTGCCAAGTCCTTCATGGCCTTCACAATATCATCCATTGCCTCGTGCATTCCCTCACCGTAAGATCTGCTCCCCGGTGTTGCTTCCTTCTTGATCTTGTCCTGAATCTCAGACTTGAATCTTTTTAATCTTTGAGCATGTTCATCAAGTTGGGCTCGGCGCCTTTCCTCCATGTCTTTGATGATCTCAGGATTAATTTGCTGGAGAAGTTCATCGGCCTCAGCCAGTATCTGTTCGATGTCCTCGTCTTTGAAAGTCTTTTGCATGATGTTGCCTTTCTGCCGGACTACCAGCTCTCATTTCATGAAATATAGGGATCAGAGGCTCGACTGTCTTTGCCTGCCTCTCTTCACCCGTGGTGCCTCCAAGATCCATTTGCTGTAATGCCTTGCTTACACAATAGAGGAGCCCTTCCTGCCGCAGCGGTTTAGTGAGGTAATCGATAGCCTGCATGCTAAAACTCGCCTTAATCGTTTCCGTGGTGGGATATGCCGTCATGACGATTACGCGGGTTTTGAGGTTTCTCCGCATCACCTCCTGCAGGATATCTATCCCCCATCCGTCATCAAGAACGATATCTGCAAGTATCAGGTCAAATTGTGTTTCATCCATTCTTGCCAGAGCTTCCCGGTAACCTTGGGCAGTGATCACGTTATGTCCTTCGGCTGCAAGGAATCTCTGAAAGCTGAACCTGATGCTTTCTTCATCATCGATTATGAGTATATTTGTCTTCATTTAATATCGAAAGCCTCAGGTCCAAGCTGATTGTAATCAGACACGATTCTATAAACAGTTGATTCAGACAGACCAGTATGCATAGCAATTTGCGATAAAGGTCTTGGGTGCACAATGAAGTTATAGATCACTAGCCATTTTTGCATCGTTAGAAAGCCAGGCCTTGTTTGCATCTTTATCATTATCTCGTCCAATGACAGGTGATCTTCCAGAGTGATTATTTCGAATTCTCCTCTCCCTCGATTCCCCATATCCTTCTCCTCTTTAACCTCTCTGAGTCGCGGTTATTATCGCCCTATCTTCCAGTCTAAAAGACCCATTTACATGCTTTCTTAATAAGAGGTTCCGTCATTCCCGGAAGGAACAGCGGCAGTACTCGCGTCTTCTTTGGAAACCCCAACCGCCGCCGCTCATCTATCAGGCACGTGGTGAACAGATGAGAAATGTGCGGGATGACCTCCGTCGCGGTTTGCAATAATCAAAATCTGTGCCTAGAATATAAATGCTCTCTCTATTGCATATTGTGAAGGTATAACAATTAGTTAATGGTGAATAGGCAGCATGATGATTTATAGTCGGAGGGGAAAAGGGGTGTTGCATGCAACGGAAGCGTTGCACGATTTCTGTAGCACGTGCAACACTTCAACATCGGGGTGTATCTGCAGTGAGGTTGTATCTTTTGGTTTTTCGGTGGAGGGTCACACGATCTGCACCCAGCAAGCGAGTTGCTTTTGCTTTGTTCCAGGCGGTTTTATCCAGGGCTTCAAGAATTGCGTGAGGATCGGCCGCCTGTGTCTCATCGGGAGAGCGGTGCTCGATTGCATGCCAGGAATATTTGAGAAAAGCTTTCGAAACATCAGAGGATATCGCTCAATCGTTTCCTTGCATTTGACGGCAACACTTCTGTTGCATGCAACGCTATTTCTACTCAAGTCCACAACCATCGATGATGGTTCATCCTTCCGTAAGTCTGTCTATACATTGGCCAAATGACAAACTGGACGCTTCTCGGTGAGCCGGGCACGGATTTTGCCTAAACACTAGGCAGCATAATTCACTTCTCCTTTATCCTGCTCCCCCACCGTCGTCCCGTATTCGATGAGGGACAACAGCTAAGAGTACAGATGGCGGGACTCGCTTGATTCCGAGGATGAATGTCAATGAAGAAACGTTTTCGTATAAGCCTTCAACTCCTAATTTGTCTCTTGTGCGCTTTACCATACTATACCGTTTACGGTTCTCAAGACCAGCCGCTTCCTGCAGGATCCCAGCTTCCCCAGTTCACCCTGCCTGCGCCGGTCTCGCAACAAACATTGAGTTACCTTGGCCTGAGAACGATGGACCCTTACACCGTCTCCCAGATAGGTGCAAAACTTGTCTTTATCGAGATCCTGAGTGCCTTATGCCCTCACTGCCAGGCGAATGCACCCGTAGTCAACAGGCTCTACCAGGTGATCCGGAACGACGCTGCTTTGGCCAGGGACGTGAAGATCATCGGGATATGCTGTGGAAACGACAAAACGCAAATAGATGCCTTCAAAAGGAGCTTCAAGGTCCCGTTTCCGTTATTTCCTGACGAGAGTTTGGCCATTGCCCGGGCAGTGGGAGTGAAGGAAACGCCGACCACGATCCTGGTGACGCACAGTGGCAAGGTGGTTAAGAGTTACAGCGGGGCTATCCAGGACTTCGACGGGTTGCTAAAAGATCTGAGAGAAAACCTCAAGAAGCAGTAGAGCGCAATGACCGAGAACGATAACAAAATGAACATCCTGATGAGAAGCCCAGTCTTCCGGGACTTGCCGAAGGAAGCATTGAACGCAATCACCCGGGCGGTTCAAGATCTGGTAGTGCCGCAACATACTATCATCCATAGACAGGGCGATCCCGGAGATAGCCTCTATATAATCAGTTCAGGCAGAGTGAGGATCTTTGGAAGAAATGAAAAAGGAGCGGAGATTGACCTTTCCATCCAGGGACCAGGCGATACTTTTGGCGAAATGGCGCTCCTCATGGGCGAACCGATGTCCGCCGATATAGAGGTCTTGGAAGAGACTCGCTTGATGATCCTCCCAAAAGATCGGTTTGACCGTATACTGAGGGACTTTCCTGACATCTCTAAAGCGTTCGTGAAAGAGATGAGGCGCTGGCTTCTCAGGGATGCCGAGCGCCTTGAGATGGTAGCCCGCAAAGCCTCGCGGATGCCCTGGGTTGATCTTTGTCTGGTCATCGCAATCAGTATTGTTCTTGCGGTGCTTTTCAACACGACCAATCCCAACGGGATACCTCTTTTCCCTGAATTTCCTGACAGAAGCTCCATTCCCATGGTTAGCCCTTCTGCGGCTATGGAAGAGATTAAGCACGGTGAAACGCTCATCTTGGATGCCATGCCGGCCAACTTTTACCAACAACGCCATATCGGGGGAGCTGTCAACATCCCCCTGGGGATTTTCGATATTGTTTACCTGATGTCCTTCGCCGAAGAAGACAAGGAAAAGAAGATAGTCGTGTACGGTGAAACGATCAGTAAACCCTACGATCTTGAGGTTGCCGATAAACTGCTTCTACGTGGTTACAGGAATGTGAGGATTCTGGAGGGGGGATTGACGGCCTGGGAGGACAAAGGGTATCCGGTGGAGGAGAGGGCAAAGAAATGATTTGGCCTTATCTCAGACAAGTCGCTATGAGCAAGTACACGGCTTTTGTGCTCAGGATGTGCGTTGGCTGTTTTTTCCTCTATGCGAGTACGAGCAAGATTCCATACCCGGCTCAGTTCGCCGAAGCAACGGCGAACTACCGGCTCGTACCCTACTGCTGCCTCAATTTGGGGGCAGTCATTTTGCCGTGGGTCGAGTTTGTCTGCGGGCTGTTCCTCATCGTCGGCTTCCTGTCGAGAGCTTCCGCAATACTCATTGGATTCATGATTATCCTGTTCAACATCATGGTCCTGATCAACATGTACTGGGGTGCGCCCATAACTTGCGGGTGCTTCGATACGGTGGGTGAACCCATTGGCTGGAAAAAAATCACTGAAAATTTCGTTATGCTGATCTTCATCATCCAGATCTATTATTTCGATCGGCTCTTCACTTTCCGCAGGGGAGGACTGTCAGATCCCGCAAAAATCATGGTTACTTCTGCTCCTGCTTGGAGATAGGTTGCACCATGCCGATGGAATCAAGATCTAACGCTCGTATGCGGCTGCTACCAATTGAGATGTTCGACTAAAAGCTCACTAAGGCAACCTCCTGACATTGAAATGTAGCATGCGACATGGAAGTAATGCAACGCTTCTGTTGCATGCAACACTTTTTCCCCTCAAATCCACAACCTTCGATGGGTCTCATCCTGCCATAACCATTTATACATATTAGCTAAATTCAAAACGCAACGCCTATGGATCTACCGGGCATAGAATTTGCCTGAAGATCACAAAGTCTACTCGGTAAGGATGCATAAACGCCGGGTAATGTTATTTTAGGCCAGAAAAGATAAACACCTTGGAACCAGGATAGGGGGGTCTGGGATGCCAAGCCGGCAAGCATACTGCGCACCACTGGAGGCCCAGGTAGCATTGAGGCTCTCCCATCTAGAAAGATCACTTTCCAGAATGGATTTTCTGATTATTTACGAGGTGGGCTATGTCCCCTTTGCCGAAATTTTCCCATGGATGCGGGAAGCTGTCGGTTCAAAGAAAGGATATCCAGGAAGGCTCAAAAAGAACCAGAGTGCTGAAAAATCCGAGGCACTAAATCTGATAGCGACTCGATGAGTTCTATTGGGCAGACCTCTCTTACCTGGAGTTTCTGATGATGAAAAATAACAGAAGCGATAAAGGTTCCGAAGATCTCAGAAAGCGAGCTGAGGAAAGCCTGAAACCCGAGCCCTACAGGCCGGATGATATGTGCTTCGAAGAGGCAAACTCACTCATTCATGAACTGCGGGTGCATCAGATCGAACTCGAAATGCAAAACGAAGAACTCCGGCGGGCACAAAACGACCTCGAAATTTCACGCTCACGATATGCCGACCTCTACGATTTTGCTCCTGTCGGCTACCTCACCCTGAATAAACAAGGCCAAATCGTTGATCTCAACCTGACCGCGGCAAGGCAGCTTGGTATTGAGAGAGGGCGTCTGGTTAACAAGCATTTTCAATATTTCGTTTTCCAGCCGGATAAAAAGGAATTTCTCTCCCACCTCAATGCGATTCTTGATAAGCGTGAAAGGCAGATCGCTGAAGTAAGATTGTCTCCGAAAGACGGCGGGCAATTCTATGCACGGCTCGAAAGCGTATACTTGGAAGTGGAGGACGGCGCCGGGCTGTGCAGGACAAATATGAGTGATGTCACTCTGTGGAAAAAGGCGGAACAGGATTTGCAAAACGCTCATGACGAACTGGAGCGAAGGGTAGACGAACGAACAGTTGCGCTGGAAAAAGCCAACGAGGAACTTCGGCAAATTCCCTCAAGGCTCATAGCGGTTCTAGAGGAAGAGAGGAAAAGACTTGCTTCCGAACTCCACGACAGCATCGGACAGACTCTTGCCGGTGTCAAGTTTTGGGTAGAGATGACCTTGAAGCTCAGGGATGAAGGTTATGGCAGTGCTGCCTTGAACCACCTGGAGCAATTTGTTCCGATTCTCCAGCGCTCAATTGAGGAAACCAGAAGTATCTACATGGGTTTGCGGCCCTCGATGCTGGACAGTAAGGGGCTTTTGGCAACACTTGAGTGGCTGCGTCAGGAATGCATGAAACTTTACCCCGAACGCCACATTGAGCTTCAGGCTGGAATTGCAGAAGAAGAAGTGCCCGAAAGCCTGAAGGTAAACATCTTTAGAATCGCCCAAGAGGCACTGAACAATATCGCCAAGCACAGCAAGGCGGAGTGGGTTGACATTTCGCTCTCGAGGAATGGGGGGCGAATCGAGTTGATTGTTTCCGATGATGGTGTGGGCATGGATTGGGACATAATCAGGCAGACCAGTACCGCTACAAGTCTTGGCCTTACCAGCATGAGAGAAAGAGCAGAACTGACCGGAGGAAGCTTCACGATTGAGTCCACTCCTGGTGAAGGGGCAGCCATCCGAGCTTATTGGCCTATTTAAGTTGAGGATTAACTTCCGAAACGCGGAATCACCCACATGGGCCTCCCAGCGGGACCGCACGCATCCGATCCATTACAACGTCTTCTGCCAGTGATCTCACTTGGTCATCGCCAACACAAATTCTCAGGTCTTTATCTCTTCTCGAGACATTTTTCTTCGACAGGCTCCTAGCAACGATTAGATCCGCACAGCTTAGCAATTTTCTGCTTTAACATCATCGACAGGTGGTCAAATGAGCTATTTGCTAATATTGAGTGGAACTGGCTGCGATAGTTGGCCACCAGACTCACTCCATCGACAGCGATATCGTATACCTTCCAGCTCCCATCCTTGAGGTGTAGGTAATAAGCAAGAAAGACCGGGCCGCCCTGGTCCCTTACAAGTGCCTCGACGACGACATAATCTTGGTTTATTGTCCTGTGATTGTAAGTTAACATTTGTTTAGCATATTTTTCGAGGTCTCCTATGTGTGTGTTAAAGAGCAGCTTGCTGAAGTCACGCGTAAATTCCTGCTGCTTTTCGGGGGGCAGACTTTGCCATCGTGGTCCCACGGCGAGTCTGGCTATCGCCTCAAAGTCAAAGTATCCATCGACGACCGCTTGAATTTGCTCCCTGCGAGTTCGGGTATCTTGAGGGTACCGCATGAGTATTTTGAGGATCTGGTCCGTACCGGTTTGGACCACTGCCTGCGGATTGTCGGCCGCTATAGCCTGTGAGCCCCACAAACAAAGACAGACCACCAAGATGAGCGTTTTGGAAATGAAACGTTTGCTCATCAATCTAATTTGTGAACGAGCTACAAACATTGACTTTTCTCCCATCTTCAGAAACAGTCGGCAATATTTGAATATCCCGATGACCGTCTGAATCTGCATTATAAGGAAATGTGGCTTCCTTGATCTAGCATCCCTTCTGGTATTTTGAAGAACCAGTATAATGATGGCTAGTTTCGGTCGTTCAATATGAGACCGATCTAACTCGAGCTTCCCTTTTTAATGCCATATACCTCCAGTATCTTGCAGGATAAATACTCCGGACACTCCGATAAATCATGCCTTCTTAGGAGTTGAGAGCAATCCTGTTGCTTTAGGCAAATTTTGTGCCCCAGGAGATGGGGAACTGTCGTATTCTCATTTTAGATAATATATATAGATACCTATGGAAGGAGCGAGTACCGCCCGAGGAGGTGGACTTGAATCGAAGAAGTGTTGCATGCAACAGAAACGTTGCATTACTTCCATGACGCATGCTATATTTCAATAAAGGGGGTCCCCTGCGACCGACAATATGTTTTTTTTCCAAAACGATGCATGTGCTGCGCAATTAAAAGAATTGCCGTACCCATTGCCCCTTCTGTTTGCATTGGCGCCTACGAATCAGGCAGGGATGCGGCCCCCTTATATGCGTTGGCAAACTTGGAACACTGAGTCAGGCGAAGCAAATAGGTAGCAATGCCAACCGCAGGCTCTTGGATCTTGTTGTGAAAGGTGGTGCGAGATGGCCGAAAAAAGAGTTGAGCGACCGAAAAAGAAGGAGCAGGAAATGAGCCCTGGAGAAAAGATCTATGAAGAAACACCCCGGACAGGCATAAAGGCGTCGACGGGTCAGGCAGGGGCCACTGTGAAAGAGGGTGTCCTCGGCGGCCTCAAGGGCATCAACGAGATCGAAACCCATATTGTCACCCTGGTCAGGAACACCGTTTCCGATACCCTTAAGGCTACGGGCTCGGTGGCCGATGAAACCCTCAACGTGACAAAGGATGTGTTGCAAGGGGCCTTCAAAGCGGCGGAGGAAGTTGGGACAGGTTTTTTGCTGAGCTCCAAAAGCGTGGCAAAAGGGGTTATCATGGGCGTAAGCGACGTTGGGGGCGATATATTGACCGTCGCCAAACAGGTTATCAGGGGGACAGTCAAAGGAGCTTCCAAGATTGGAGCTGACGTGGGGCAGGTCGCCCGCACGACGTTGGACGGAATCATTGAAGCGGCAAAGGAGACCGGCTCAAACGTTGAAGAGATAGCAAAGGTAACCGTAAATGGAGCGATCGAAGCAGCGGGAAGCATTGGGAATACGGCTGTTAAAGCTGTCAGGGATGTGCTTGTGAACGCGGTGGAAGGTGTGAAGGACATTGTGGGTACCGCTTTTACTGATATCGCCTTTTCTCTCCGGCAGGTTTCCAGTACGCCCCCAGAAATGCAAAAAGCAGAGATAGCAGCAACCGATGTTGAAATAACACAACTAGATGCAGAGGCAGCTCCAGAAATAGCCGCACCGAAGCTCAGCCCATCAAAATTGGCGGCAAAATCGTTGAACAAGACTCGAAGCAAGGCAATGAAAAAAAGAGGATTACCCGAGAATCTTGTGAAAGTGCTGGAAGCCAAAAGGCATAGTAAGGCTGAAGCGGCGACAGTGCCGGCATCGAGTGGCCCAGAGGCTGAAACGGTCAAGAAAACCAGGAAACGAACTCTTAGGAAGAAGGAAAAGGCATAATACTATTTGCAGTAGGCACTTCGGAGGTAGGATTCGGCACCATTCGAGGGAGCAGCTTGCAGGAGATCGTATGCCTGCTCCCTATGCTCATCTAAAGATCAGTGACTTATCCCTGAGCCGGTTTGTTCAGGATGATAACGTTTTTGCCTGAGCTTAAGGCGGATACTGCGGCCACGGCTCACACGACCCTGGCATCCAGCATGCTCTACGGGCAGCGTTCGCAGACCGCCCTGCCCGCGCGGTCGTAATCGCGGCAGTAATTTCGCTGCCAGTCGGCGTCATATCGAGGGTCCCATGTCCCCTGCCACTTATAGTCGTTCGGGCTGTCGAATAACTGGACAACGGTCAGATTGTCCATCCATGAACCCGCCGAATACGGCGAACACGTATTATCGGAATATGTCGCAGCCATTACTGGAGCGACGAGAAAAAACATCAGGGCGAATAAACCTAATTTTGCGCCACGCATGGAATAGACTCCTTTCTACCCGGATCTTGCCGGATAAATACTCCGGCACTCCGATCCTGCCTTCAACTAACGCGCTATGCTGCCTTATGCTTAGGCAAAATCTATGCTCGGTGTACTGATAACCGTAATGTTTTCCTTTTAAGTAATGTTTGGAAACACTTACCGCAGGGTGAGTACCGTCCAAGGTTGTGGATTTGAACAAAAAAAGTGTTGCATGCAACATAAGGCATTCCCTGGCGTTGAAGTGTAGCATGTGACTTCAAAGGGATGCAACGCTTCTGTTGCATGCAACAGTTCTTAGAACCGACTCCACAAGGTTCGACGGGCACAATCTGCCGTAAGTCTTTATATATATTTGTAAAAATTAACTTCCTACGTTTCTTGGCCCGTCTGGCATAGAACATGCTCAAGTATAAGTGTGACTTAGTTATCCATAAAATAACGAGCTGCCAATAATGATTGGTAAAAAGGAGATAAAATGAACAGGATCGCAAGTGTATACTTTTTTGGAATAGCCCTTGCCGTTGTGCTTGCCTTCGGTATCCCCGGCAATGCAAACGCTTTCGATAACGGTACAAGCGGACGGATAATCCTCGCCGGCGTTGGAGCAGGCTTCGATCTTGGAGGCGTTGTTGGGGCAGGCGTTGGTATTGGAGATGGGGGTGTAGGTGCAGGCGCACATGTCGGAGGTTTGGGAGCAGGCGCGGATATCGGTGACCCCGACCGGGACAGGTATGAGCGCGAACGGGCCTATGAACGAGAGCGGGCTAAAGAGCGTGCTGCTGCTCACAGGCGTGCTGCTGCTCAAAAGCGCGCTGCTGATCGAGACCGGGAAAACAGTCGCACTAAGAACCAAGAAAGCACCGACAGGTAAGAGCGGCTAATCACGTATTTCGCATATTGCAGCCATATACTTGGTGATGTTCTTATCCATTAGACACCTTCTCTGACTCCGAGTGGTATGGGAACATCAGAGAGTTCTTCGGAGGACAAAAGTAGGCGCAGACGAAGTATTTAATATGAGAACTTACTTTGTGCCGCTCGTAGAGCAGAACACAGTATGTGGCAGGAGGAAAGCATGAGAATAAATGTGCAAATTGAGCCATTGATCGGATTCTTTATAATAGGGATTGTAGCCGGTTTCCTGGCTGAACGAATTATGAAAGGAAAAGGAGCCGGCCTGGTCATCAATATGGTCGTAGGAGTCGTAGGCGCCTTGATTGGGGGCTCTCTGCCGGGCTTTTTGAAGTTGTCCTTTCACGGACTGATCGGAACGTTGATTAGTGCTACGCTCGGGGCGGTGATACTCCTGTTCCTGGTAGGACTGACTAAAATTATTCTTTTTCCACACAAATCATGGTGGCGAAAAGCTCTTGAACGCAGTTGAAGAGGGAGTTTGCAAGCTCGAATCAGTTCTTGGTTTCATAAATCAGAATAGATGCAGCTTCTGCCAAGCGATTTTCTCATTCGAAAACATAGCCTTTTCTCCTTAATTTGCCACCACTGTCATCACTAAAAAAACAAAACATATATAATGTGATATTTGCCTCTTTCAATCAGAGGTATGGCCTATATATGCAAGCGTTCGATTGATCTGTATACAGTATATACCATATTAATGATAACAGTGATGAAAATGATGACAAACGACATACCCAATTGGTAACATTAGTATTTTTGTCATCACTTTGATCTCCACTGATGGCATAATCTCAATTCTCCACCGTAGTATCGGGGTGCCAAGTCTCTTCTTCTATAGCCTACTTGTAAAAAGAATAAACAAGTACTTAGCCAAAAGTCTAAATGGATTAAGAGTAAAAGTTACAGTTATTGCTTTACTTTTGAATAATAGTGTTTATACTTTAAAATATAAACTACAGAATTATTTGCAAATTGGTTTGTCGTATGAACAAAAGGTGTGATTTCTGGGTAGTTTAACATATTGTGCCCTATCTAAACAAAGTATCAAAAGAGAAGTAGTAAAATGGCAGAAGGTCGAGTTAAATGGTTTAATAAGGGGATGGGCTACGGATTTATCGACACCGGCAAAGGCCGGGATGTATTCGTTCACTACTCATCAATCGCCGGCGAAGGATTCAAGTCGCTGAGGGAAGGCGAGCTGGTAAGTTTCACCGAGGAGAAAGGGGCAAAGGGGCCTCATGCTACTCAAGTGAAACGTATGTAAGGAGGCTTGGGAAAAATGTCAGCCAGAGGAAGAAAGGCGTTGGCTTTTTTGTTTCCAGACCGAATTGACTGTCCGTTGAAATGTTGCCTTTTAGCTTAGGGGCTCTAATTCGAGAGAGTGTGGAACGCGAAATTGTTAAGAGGTCTAAGGAGGAGACGTTTTTCATCATCCAACCATCTTGAGGAGTAAAGAAAATGACGAAACCTGAATTAGTTGCAGAAATCGCAAGTGAAGGTGGAATTACCAAATCACAGGCTGATAAAGCTGTGGACGGATTTGTTTCGGCTGTTTCAGCCGCTTTGTCCGGCGGGGACAAGATTACGCTGGTAGGCTTTGGCACTTTCAGTGTCATGGCAAGGTCTCAACGTGAAGGCCACAATCCACGGACCGGCGAAAAGATAACAATTCCAGCGTCAAAAGCTGTCAAGTTCAAAGCAGGCAAGACTCTCAGCGAAAAAGTCAAATAGCGGAATTAAATCCTATCTCATTCAATAAGATGATCTGAAGGGACTGCTCGCCGGAATATATTGGCGGCCGGTCCTTTTCATTTTTTCTGTCTGCATGTCGGCAATCATAGCCCTTCAAGATTCTGCTTTGCTGCTTGCACTTGATCATAAGGCGGCTTGTAAAGGTTGGGGCGAGAATGGTCTATCATGTCACAGGATGGTACGTTAGTTTTGCGCCAATTTTTTCTCAGGTCCGTTACCCTCGCATCCTCTTCGCGTGAGGCCCTCGCCACAGACAGGCGGAAACAATGCCATCAACTGCGAAGGCGGTGTCCTGAAATTGCCGAAACCAGTCTTATTGACCTATCACTTGCATGTTCGATAGTGACTAGCAGATGACTGAATGGGCTTTCAGGGTGTTCCAAGAGGTTTTTTGGATGAAATCCGGGTGCAAAATGCGCTTTAACATCCGTTGGTGATTAAGTTGATGCATTATTCAGGGTGATAAGTTATGGGCTCTTGGAGTAACGTTGGCTACTTGGGCATGACCAAGGAACAGGACCTTCCGGGGTGGCATCCCATTGGGAAAAATGATGCGTTGAGGTCCCCTCAAACCCTTTGAATTCTATGGGAGAGGCAGGGTTAGGGTATCTCATAACGTCCTTTTCCCAGCGCTTTTTGCAATCGGCGACGGGTGTTGCGCCACGGATTCTGATGCTTCACGTGTTTCGCGTGGGTGGGGATTACGCACGTGTATGTGTGACAGAATGGGATTTTTCCCTTTCCGACATCGTTTTCGTAAGGTGAGCAATGAAAATAGCTGCAATTGCCAATCCCACATCCGGAAGTGGAAAGGCCCGAAGCCGATGGCCGGATCTTCTCGAAGCGCTCGGTTCCCGGAAAAGAGAAATTGAAACGTGGTGGACCGAATACCCTGGCCATGCGGAGATTCTTGCTGCGTCAGCCCGCCGCAGTGGATATGAGCGGGTTATAGCGGTAGGCGGTGATGGGACTCTTTTCGAAGTGGTAAACGGACTCTGGGGGGAAGGACAAGGGGAGATGCCATCCGTCGGAATGATGCCGTTCGGCACGGGATGCGATTACATCCGCAACTTTGAAGGGGGGGCAAGTCTGACCGAAAGACTGCATACCGCGATAGGAGAATCCAGCGTACCGGTGAGCCTCGGTCTATGCCGGTTTTGCGGCGTACGCGGCGAGGTGCTGCGGAAAGTATTCATAATGGTCCTTGGTGTGGGTCTTGACGCGGAAGTGATCCGCCGTTTCGAGTCTCGCCGCATCGTCCGTTCCGGCTGGATCGCCTATGTCCTGAGCAGTTTCCAGGAACTCAGGCGGGTAAAGCCGTTGAGGCTGAACGGTGAAATAGACGGCGCCCCATTCAATGCGCGCGCGCCTTTCTTTGTGGCGGGGATTGGTCGTTATTTCGGCAAGAGAATGGCGATTGCTCCCGGAAGTTCGCCATCCTCCGGCACATGCCAGTTGGTATGGGCCGAATCGATGAGCAACCTGAATCTGCTGCGCTTGATTCCGCTCACCTACTTCGGAGCGCATGTCAAAGATACCCGAATCAGGACAACACATGCGAGGAGAGTCACCCTGGATTCCAATCCCCCTGCATGGATCCAGGCGGATGGAGAATTGCTAGGCAAGACGCCGCTCGAACTCGAAATCCTTCCGGCTGCACTCCATTTTGCCGCAAAAAGGACCAAATGATGCCCAGTAAATGTCGGGCTGAGTTCTCTCAGTCCCTTCGGGTCTGATCTATCAAAATTCATATTCCGTATCGGGAGCCGCTTCCCTCTATTTCGTAGGCCCGATGACCCCGGTCGGTCATTTCCTTCCCATGGTTCTTGGCCTTACCAAACTAAAGTTTAACAGTTCCCAACCTGTCATGGCCCGCAAACCCGCATGGATGCTTGGTTGGTTTTAGAAAATGTCCAAAAGGTAGTGCCACAACTACTGTAATTTATGCTTGATATACAAC
>JBEKPW010000066.1:0-35027 GCA_049520315.1 Syntrophobacteraceae bacterium | reverse complement strand
ACCAGGGCGAACGCCATGGCCAACACTACCAAACCGCTCACAATCCATTTCGTCACTTTCATCACTTTCTCCTTTTCTTATAATTGGTTTTCTGCTTTTAAGTTCCGCAGTTGCTGGATAGAAATGGCAACATTGATGCCAAGGAGGCGAAAATTCCCATCCATCCTGTATGTGATTGATATTTAATGATAATCAAGACTAGGGGGGGTTTGGTGGAGTGAACTGGCTCCGGAATTTACGAATTAAGGTATATATTTTCGTTATATATCAAATTTTATCTAAATTTTTCTTAATCGCGTGAAAAACAAAAATTGAGTTCACTTCAGCAGGCGTTGTAAACGGATTTTCAACCAACATCATGTTGAAATCAAAGGACCTCAAAATCTACCCCCCACCTTCCGTTTCCGCAGAAGAGGTCGAGCGCCTGAAGGCCTATCATTGGCCCGGCAATATACGAGAACTGGAGAACCTGATCGAGCGCGAGCTTATCTATAAACGGGGCAAGGAAAAGAATGGGCGGCTGACGTTCGAACATTTGGACATGTTGGCGAAAACCACAGTCTCAGGGACAGTGCAGGTAGGGGTCGACAACTTGCTCACCCTCGATGAAGGCATGTCCAGGCAAATCCGCCAGGTAGGTATCTCATCCGCTTAACAGAGAGGCATTCTTCGAGGCAGTTTCCTATTATCCAACTCATCTACCGCCGCACGCACAATCCAAGCCGGGAGGAGTCGTAAGGCTCCACCGGCTCTCGTTCGTAAAGCCGGGTTGCACATGAAACGTACCGTACAAGGGTCTCCCTGGTAGCAGTTTAGCAAATCACGATTCACACATCTCCAACTTGGGTATTTTTCTCGATTAACTTGCGCTGTACGTAACAAATCCTTTAAGCAGCCGCCAGTTCAGGCTCGGCGAAAGTTCACAATTCTCTCCTCGTTCTTGAGAAATGGTGCGCCGAAATCCTTGCTATTTCCGAATCATATGCTCACGGAATCCCTGTGAGAGAGCTTGGCACTGCCTCCCGAAACCGGGAGGTGGCAACTAACATCTCCTCGCCAACGATCCCTCATGCTTCCCCGGTGCTTCCCTTGACGGCATTGCGGGACCATAAAGGTGGCATTGGAAAATACTATGTCGCCTTTGTCAATCTGATATACAATCAGATTGTTCTGTTCTTTTGATGAGTTTCCAGGCCCATCAATCCTTGCTGGCTCTATGTCCAGCACCTTCTCCCGCTATTTCTATAACTCGTACTTGACGATCATCGCCTCAAGGGGTCCAAGACCTCCGCGGTGGACATTTTGACGTTGACCTGGATTGGGGCACTGGCCTCGGCGAATAGCCCCAAGTGCGTTGAGAGCATCGGGCACGTGCCCCTCCTAAAATTGATCGTGGTCTACTATAGTTCTTTTCTCAGACCCAGGTAGGCGACCGTGAGCGGAAAAGTCTCCCAGCGATTTTATCGCCTTCCCGCCACAAGCCGACCCTATCTGCCGCCATCCCCCTCGCTATGTTTTGTTTTTGCCCCAAGTTCACAGGCATGCCGCCGTAACTTTATATGGGCAATTCGGAATATGCGGGGTTAGCCATAAACGATGAGCCTACTGGAGGGAAATCGAATCTTGTTATGATTTGAAAATATTGAACTTTTGAGTGGACTGGTTTCTTAACAACGAGGAGAGGAAGCATCATTTTAGTGGTTGGAAGATGTCTCGCCTGGCGTGTCATGATTACGGATATATGTAGCGCAACTACCTGGTCCCGATTCCAAAGGCGTGGGTTGTTGGAGAGCGTAAACGATTTTTTCGCAGCGCAACGAGCTGTATCGGTCCATATGCTAATCAACATTCCGCCGGAAGAAGTGCCCTGAAATAGCCACGGCCAAACCCAGGCTCAGAGCCATCGAACAGAGCTCGATGAAACATAACGGAGCTTGGAGGCTCTTGACATGAAGACTAGGGACACGGCAACCGTTCACTGACGAAGAGGCTAAGCAGGGTTACCTACTCTAATCGGCAGTGCACCTTTTTATTTTGACAGCCATATGATACGATCCGATAGGTTTTGGTGGTTTCTCAAAAGCTTTTTGTGGTGAATCCGGCCCCGAATGTGATTCTGCATCCGTTGACGGCCACTTTAAATAATTATTCAGGTTCACTGCGAGGATGTATCAAGCCTTAGTTATTTCCAGATAATGTCCAAATTGAGGGGTTCTCATATGCCGGTTGTCGGCGTCATAACTTGCCAGATCCTGGAGCTTGAATTTGCTTATTTGCTGTCAATGGATCAGGAAATTGCAGGTATAACCGTAATGGAAGATTATTCCTCCTCCGGACTCCTCCAGTCGCTTGAGTCTCTCGGTCGTTTGGAGCCGCGCAGACTGCCTCTTTTGAGCGGGTTCAGCCCGACCTTTGCCAGTCGTATGGAAGTCCTGGTACGCGTACTGGAACTGGGTCTGCACAGCAGCAAACGCCTCCTGCAGGATGGATTGGGTAAAGCGGTCAGGGAAATGGCGCGCTATGTGGACGGTATTTTTCTGGGATATGGCCTGTGTGGGAATGCACTGCAAAACCCGGAAGAATTGTTTGGCGATGCAGGAGTTCCTCTCTTTTTTCCCAGAGATGATGAGCACCCGGTAGACGACTGTGTCGGGCTCATCATCGGCGGGCGGGACCGCTATTATGAGGAGCAATGCAAAGAAGCCGGGACGTTTTTTATGACCCCCGGCTGGACCAGGCACTGGAGGCACCTTTTTGAAAAAGAAATCGGCAAGTGGGACCCACAAATCGCCAAACGTATTTTCAGTAGCTACAAACGGTCACTTCTGCTTCCGACCCCTGTGTTATCGGAAAAAGAGATGAGACATAATATCGAGGATTTTAACAGTCTCTTTACTCTTTATACCGAATCCCAAAACGGGACTCTGAATCTCTTGCAAGAGGGTTGGGAAGGCGCAAAGAAAGCGCTTCAATCTTAGGACATGCGTAGTTTGCCCTCGGTCCAAAAACATCTGTAAAATGCTCATCCGTTACATAAGTCATAAGCGAGCAGTGGGGCTTGTTCTCGGAACAGGTTGTCAGGACGCACAGCGAGTTTTCCCTGAGGAGCGCCCTCATCTTTTCAAGCATTTCGACCCTCCCTCCTCAGTATAAGACATGAAGTTGTTTCCATATGGAGGAGCTAAGAAACTGCGCCATGATATTTCTCAAGCTGTCTCAAGGCTTCATGATGCGAAGGAATTTCCATTGTAAATGCGCAAATGACGGCTAAAAGCATATTAATCCAGCAGCACCATCCCGTACCATACGGGAAGAAGTTGGCCTTCCTTATCAAATTCTACCTTGAATCCCAAAGGCTCCAGGGTCTTCCCGATATCAATGCCGTAAGCGTCCATCGCCGGCCTGGCAATATGGGGGTAAAGGCAAGGTTCAGGATAGGCACACTCCTGGCACTGGACACACAAAAACATTGCAAAGGCAAACATGCAGCCGTGCAATAGCATGGCCTCCTTTTCGATGGCCAAGCCGATTTCCTGTCCGCCTTTGGGGTCCGGAGCTTTTATGATGATTGCCTTTCCATATTTATCAAAAGCTTTCATAAACTCTTCGGGACCAAGTGAGAGATGCGGAGGGCAAGTCCAAAACCTGCCCCAGCGATTGCACCCGAAACGGCATTTCAGGAACGATCGCGGATCGAAAACGACCTGTTCGGTGTCGATCAGCTTCGCCCCTAAAGCGCCAAGCTCAACGGCTCTGTCACAAAGTGACTCAAACATGTCCTGTTCCTTCAATAATACATATTCCCCGCACAGTAATTGCCTCAAATCGAGCACTCAGGAAATTGACGGTATGAGTCCGTCATTCAGCCAGGCATTTTTTCAGCCTGTCCAACAAAGATTCTTCGTCCACTTGCCATCCTACAAAGGCTAGTCTGCTGGATTCCTTTGCGCCGGTATCGACCCACTCGGTCTTGCCGCCCACGTGATTTACTAAAACCCACTTCCCCCCGAAGAATACATATCCCTTTATGCGATAAAGATGAGCCGGGGCCGACGCCATGAACAGGCGAAAACACTCTTCGTTGAATGGAGCCGATGTTTCGAATGAGAAGGTTACATACCCCAGTTCGTGTGCGTTCGATGCGCCATGATAGTGCTCGTGGCCTTCTGGATGGTCTTTGTCCATATCGATCGGCAATAAAGACTCCATTCGGTGCCCGCTTTGCTTTTGCACTCCCCACAGGGCATCCGGATCAATGCGGCAATAATAGGTGGGCATAATACATGAAGACGGGCATACCTCCTGCATCTCGGAAATGAATTTTGTCACCGTCTCCGCACGCTGTAAATCGACCTTGTTGAGCAGTATGAGATCAGCAGCTTTGATCTGGTTGTAAAACAGGGGCCCAAAATGTTCCCTGGCCTCCCAGAAATCGGCGTCAACAACCGTTGCGGTTTTCGCCAATTCTAACTTTTGCCTGAACTGTGTTTCATTAAGGATTGCAATGATATCGTGTGGATCAGCCACACCCGTAGCTTCGATAAGAAGACGGTTGGGATGGAAACGAGCGAGAATGGCCTCTACGCTGCGCCGGAAGTCCACCTGAAGGGAGCAGCATATGCACCCGTTTGCCATTTCCACCACTGGTGCATCAAAGCCCTTGAGGAGTTCACCATCGATACCAATTGCACCAAATTCGTTGACTAATACTGCAGTCCTTGATAGGTTACCGGGCCAATGCAGGATATTTAACAAGAGTGTGGTTTTGCCTGCGCCCAGGAATCCGGCAATCAGCACGACACTGCAGAGAGTATTTTGCATGGCAATCTCCTTCTTTCAATTGAAGAAGTTGCGGATATTCGGCGATCCCTGATCGGATCACCCGTGAGTTACTTGCTCAAAATCCCCTGGAAAAATCATTTGCTCCATATACCTCCGGTCGGAGTCTCTGCTGCACATGTTCAACGCGCAAAAGTTCACGCTGATGAGGAGCCGGAAGTGAAAGCTTATACTGGAAGAGGAGATCGAGGCAAGACAAGTCTTTACAGTGGTGAGCGGGTCCCCAAGAGTCATCCCCGGGTCGAAGCTTACGGCGATATGGATGAGCTGAACTCTGTTCTAGGCGCATTGATTTCTTATCTACCGGACAACAAAAGCGATCTTAAGGTTCAGATCGAGCACATCCAGTCGCTTCTCTTTGTCGCAGGTGCATGGCTCGCCACCACTCCCTATTCTCTGGAAATGGCAACCGTAAACAGTATCCCTGACTCCGAGACCAGGATGCTGGAGGAGGCTATGAACTTTATGGACCATGAGTTGCCGCACCTCAGAGAATTCATTCTTCCCGGCGGTCACACTTCAGCGGCTTTTGCTCATATTGCACGAACCGTATGCCGCAGGACCGAAAGACATGTGGTACGCCTGTCCTCCGAATCGAGCGGAGGGAAGGCACATGCAGAGCTGATGGCGTTGCTTGCGTTTCTAAACCGCCTTTCTGCATACCTGTTTGTACTGGCCCGGTATTTGAATTGGCTGGAAGGGGTAGGTGAGGCTTCCTGGAAAGGTCGTGTTCCCGACCTTATGTAACCAGGATGACCGCATAGTATTTAAAGGCTTCCCGTATATCGGTGGCCAAATTCGGTGTAAACCCCAGCCGCTGCAACGTTCCAATTACATCTATCGAGAACGATTCAATTGACGGCCTTTTCTCTTGAGGGAATCGGCAATTTCTGGGATACACGCATTTCTTGCACAGCGAGCAGCTTTCGCCCACCAGGCTGAATGCCTTGTGATAGCCCTCCATGAAGAGCATCCGCTCGAGGCTTACGGTTCCCTTCCAGCAGCGAACCAGACTGGCCCGCTTGCGGCCATCGTCGTGATAAAAATTCGGCAGGTAATGGGAGCTTTCCAGCAAAAGCGCCACGGAATACTCTGAGATGATTTCGCGAACTTTCTCAGGGGCTGGTGTCGCCGGGGGACAGCACCAACTGCGGTTATATCGAGTGCATCCGTAACGACATTTCAACTGGACCCATTCTGCTACGATGATTTCTTCAGGGGAGAAAGGATGTATATTCTCTATCGCATGAAGTGTCGCCGCTTCTGAGAGGCGCAGCAGAAGTGACGGGGGCAACGAATTTGTACTTCTGAAAGACACGACCTTTCGTTCCATGCTTTAAACCCTCTGCAATGCTTGCCTATCCAGGGGAGAGGGAAGCTGCGAGGTTAATTCTCGCAGTCAAATCAGCAGCGAGTCTCACGAACAGAGAGGAGTGAAAGGAGGCGAATTATTCAAATCGTTGCCGCCACAGGCCTAACATCGCGAAGGTGCATTCATGAGGAAGCGATTTCTCACTTCAATTCTTCCCACCTGAATCAGCCGGGGTCATGCGAATCCCGGCTCAGGATGCGCATACCCGGGAAACAATGTCCCGGGTTCCAACTTCATTATTTGCTTTTATCAAAATAGTCTCTGCCAACCTTAATTTGGATTAATCGAATTATTTGATGCGTTCCGCACTGGCGACCTTTGCTCCTTTCCCCTGCTGAAGTATCTCATCTCGAACAACTCCTTCGAGGTGAGGGAACTCATCAGTCATGTGCGGCAACTGCATGGCTTCCATGAACTGCTGCTGAAAATCCTTCTCTACAGTAAGCTCGATATACTCCACGTTCCTGGAACACCAGTTAGCTTCAACCCTTTTCTTACGGTTCAGAAGGGCTGCGCGGCAGCCGTCGCCCGCGGCATTTCCTACGCCTTGGATCTTATCAATTTCACAATCAGGAAACAAGCCCATGATCAGGGCTTTGGTGCGGTCGACGTGAGTGCCGAACGCTCCGGCGATCTTCACCTTGTCGACCTTCTCAAGGCCCATTCTACGCATCATCAGCTTACAGCCCGCATAGAGTGCGCCCTTTGCGAGCTGAATCTGCCGAATATCTTTTTGCATGATTACGATATCCTTGCCGATACTTGTTTCTTCAGCCCACGCAAGAACGAATTCGGGCTGATTGGTGTCCGCGTTCCTTCGGAACCTGTTGGACTTCTGTGCTTTGGCGAAAACCCCGCTTTTGGAGATAACACCTGCAGCATAGACTTCGGCCAGTACATCCAGAATTCCTGATCCACAAATCCCTTTGGCCTTCATGTCCTTGGGTTCGGAGAAGCTCCGCCATGCGTCACGGCCTATGACCTTGTAGTCCACTTCATGGGTATCGGGATCTATCTTGATCCGCTCGATTGCTCCCGGAGCCGCCCGCATGCCGAATGCGATCTGCGCTCCCTCCAGCGCTGGGCCCGTGGCGCAAGAGGAGGAAATCAACTTGAACTTATTACCCAATACCAGTTCCCCGTTGGTTCCGATATCTATGATGAGTTGGTTTTCCAAAGACTTGTAGGGTTCCTCGGCAATGAGCACGCCCACGTTATCCGCACCTACGAATCCCGCTTCATTGGGAAGCACAAAGACATAGGCTGAAGGATTAATACGAATTCCGAGATCCCGAGCCTTGATATCGAGGCTGTGGTGTATGACAGGAGGAAATGGGGCCAGACCGACATACTCGGGATTGAGCTGAAGAAGAATGTGATGCATTGCTGTGTTGCCGCAAATCGTAACGTCCTCAATATCATCCCTGCTGAGCCGAAGGTAGGTCTTACCCTTTACGGGCGCCTCAATAAACTCCTCGGGCCCCTCGTAGCCCTTCGGCTTCTTGACTTTTTTCTTGGGCGGATGGGTGTTTTGGACGGCTTGATCGATGATCCAGTTGAGCCCCTCTATGATGTCATCGCTCATCCGTTTAAGACCGTTTTCGGTGGTCATGTGAAAGGTGATTCGGGCCATGACGTCTTCGCCGTATTTACACTGAGGGTTCATGAGGGAAACGGTATCTACGACTTCCATCGTCCGAAGATTACAAAAGTAACCGGCCACCGTAGTAGTGCCGATATCTATGGCCAATCCGTAGGAATTCTCCTTCCTTCCAGGCATGAACCGAATGATCTCCTTGTCGTTCCAAACACTTACAGTCACAGACCAATCGCCATCGCGCAAAACGGTGGGAAGGGTGCGCAACGCTAATATATCGGCGCTCAACCCAGTGATTCCGTACTCTTTCTCCAGCGCCTTGCAGACCCGTTCAAAGTCGGCCGTTGGTTCCTCGAAAGTTGGCTTATCCACCTCCACGTAGTATATATTCACAGCAGGATCATGTTCGATATGGATGTCCCTGGCAGCCTTGCTTACGACCTGCTTTCCCGCCCTGGCTTCTTCCGGTACGAACACCAGTACGTCCCCGTGGAGCTTGGTTACACAGGCCAGGCGATATCCCTGGGCCTTGCGTTCGTCATTGATGAACTTGCTCTCTTCCTCCTGCTGCCATTTACTCACATGGGACGTGCGGGATGTAATGTTGTACTTTTCAAAATGCCCTTCCTCAATGCGGACGACGCACTTGCCGCAAACCTTCTTCTCCCCGCACAAGGCTTCTATATCTACACCAAGCAAGCGGGATGCTTCTATCAGGTTAATGCCCTTTGGAACCGAACCTCTTCTTCCGGAAGGTTGAAAAATTACCATCACTTTGTCATCTGTCATCGGAATCTCCTCTAACCTTTCCCTCCAAGCTCAACCGCAGCCATCCGGCGCTTTCGCAAAAATCGGCAGCACGGCTCCCGGCTGTTATTGGCTGTTCTGCGCGTGAGAGCAGAGATCATGCAAGGGGAGATTGATATCAATCCCCCCTTGCAATTACCCAAAAATACGAAATGAAAGGGCTAATCCCCGCCAACCGGGAAGTCTATGAGGCAGTTTTAGCGGCCTCGTACTCTCGAAGCCTTGCAATCATGCGTATACCTTCCTGAACGGCATTTCCGGCGGACTCGGCGTAGCCGTCAGCACCAAAGAGTTTGGCCACGTCCTTGGTTACGGGCGCTCCACCCAGCATGATCATGACGTTTGGGTTCTTTTCCTTGATCATCTTGATGACCTTCCTCATGCCCAGCATGGTTGTGGTCATCATTGCCGACATAGCAACGACTTCCGAATCGGTCCGCATCTGTTCCTTGACGAAATCCTCAAGGGGAACATCCCGACCTAGATCGTACACTTCCCAGCCTGCGACATCGAACATCATTTTTACCAAATTCTTGCCAATGTCGTGCACATCGCCCTGAATGCTGCCGATTACTACTTGGGACTTCGCACCGGCACCCGCTTTGGGAACCAAAGGCCTGAGAATGGCCAGCCCCGCGTAAAGAGCATCCGCGCACATCAGCACCTCAGGGACGAAGTACTCGTTTTTTTCGTAGAGTTCGCCAACCACTTGCATTCCGGCTGCCAGTCCGTCCATTATGCCTTCAAGTGCCAGATACCCGGCGTCCGCATATTCCTGGGCGGCCGACTTGCATCCGTCTTCATCGTAATTGATTACAGTTTCTTTGAGTTCTTTTAGCAAATCTTCCTTCTTCTTCATTTGAATTCTCCTTATCTATCCTTTAAGACTAGCGTCCATCGAGGCGTCCCAAAGCCGGGCTGGCCTTCTTCCCATACTCTCTTATCGTGCGTTCCATAGCCCTTAGGTTATCTTCCTTAATATCGGGCCAAAGGTCGCACCCGGGCCACACGGCGTCCACACCGGTGTCGATGTTGGCCTTGATTCCGGTGATAGCCTCCTCCACGGTTGTCTCTTCTTTACATGGTAGGGCGAAAACATCGAAGTTGCCAAAAAGCAGAACTTTGTCCCCGAGCTTTTTCCTCGACTCGGCCACGTTGTTCTTTATGTCGACGCTGAGTGCATCAGCACCGCAATCGTTCATCATTTCGATGAGGGTGTCTGTTGAGCCGCAGATGTGCAGCACCTTTGGAGACTTCCATGCTGCAAGGATGCGGGTAAGGCGAGGCTTTATCATTTCCTTGAAAGTTTTGGGGCTCAGAAGGTCCGCAGCGACCCCCGGTTCCCGCAGAGTTATGTAATCTGCTCCGGCGGCTTGAAGCGCCTTGCCGATCTCAATGATCATATCCGTAAACCTGTCCAGTATGGCCTCTACCTTTGCTTTTTGCTTGAAAACGGCCTTCAGGACCTTATCGAGCTCGATGGTTTGCCCCATCTGAGTGAAGGGGCCAAGTTGCCATGCTCCAAGAGCTTTTTCAGGGGCTTGCTTCTTGACGATCTTGATTGCTTCCGGGATCAGGGGCATTCGCCCCCTGGTCATTATGGTCTGGATGTCACTGTCGGTAATGTTCACCTGGTCAAGCTCAGTCCAATTCTTATTGGGTATGGTCGGGTAAAGGATATCCTCGGAATCCTCATAGAGGCTGATCTTGTTGCCGAGGGCTTCCGATTCCCAGCACATATCGTATGGTATCACTATAGAATCAAGATTGAACATCCGGGCCGACTCGATACCCGACCAGGCGAGCTTCTCTGCGTTTATGTGCACCTGGGGGAATTTGTAGCCAAGCTTCTTGATGGCTGGAAGCAGCACCATCCCCATACCGCTGAAAAAGGGCATGGTATCCACCGGTTCGCGCCTGAACGTTCGCATTGCTCGTTCGTAACCACTCATTGCGGCCATTGAAAGGCTCCTTTCTGCTTTTGTCCCTGGAGGTGTTATCGCTTGTTAAAGCGTCTTCAACTGATCGACGAATTCCGGAAAAAGCCTGAGCAGCGGATGGTTGGGATCCTTGGGCAACTTCTTGTTCTCCGCAAACCGGGCGGTTGCTTTGAAAGCCTCCGCCATGGCCACTGCCGGCATAATTCTCTCAGCTCCCGCCATAGGGCCGGAAAAGATCATGTCGTGGTAGTAGAATGCCGAAAGAGCTTCCAAGGCGGCATCCGCCGCTGACCAGCCTTTGAACCCCCAAAGCTCGCGGGCTTTTTTCCACATGTATGAGCCGTTGCTGGGAGCGCTGGCCACAGGGAAGCCCCACTTCTCTTTGATCAGTTGATTGGCGACACCGCAAAGAGCTGTTGCCGGACCGTTCATGACCGATGTATCCACAAACATGCTTTCGAATTTGGCCCCAACCCTTTCGATGACGTCCAGAAGTTTCTGCGTGCCAGTGATGCGTCCCGTGGGCATCTGATCGCTCTGGTCGAAGGCGACGAGCAGGACGTGCTTTACACCGATCTTAGAGATTTCTCGAACCTCTGTTTCCAGATCCTGTTCCCAGACGGTTAGACTGTTGTAGAACATGCGGTCCAGGAGACCCTTCTCAGCGCAATAGGCTGCACCTTCAAGTTTGGGCTTCATCATCCATGCATCGACACAGAAAGGCATATTGGTGACAGAGGTTACAAAATCGATGTAGGTCTTGAATTCCTGGCCAGTGTTGGCGACAATGTCGGCCATCCCGGGCACACCCGTTTCGCACCAGAGTTTGTCCTGCATCTTGAGCAGTTGCGAGGCGCGCTGCTCGTCGAAGCCTTCTTTACGCTTTCCCTCGAATACCTTGTCGCCTTTCTGGAAAATGGAATTGACGCAAACGCATGGGTAGTCTCCGGGCTGTCCCCCGAATTTGACTCCTCCGACCTCACATACCTTCGGTTCTTTTTTGAACTCAAAAGGAAACATATCGGTCCTCCGCAGATGTTAAAGACGCCTTTTGACTGGTTATGCCGACTGCACGCCGGCCGTCGTCAATCTTGACCGTTGTGTAGCACTCCTGAGCATGCACGTTTTAATTACAGGATTTGCCTTCAAACTGGAAATAGTCCCGGAGACGATTTTGGAGAAAGTAGCAGATGATTTCCATGATTCTTTACGCGAACAACTTCTCGGACTTGATGTGGTCACCGTACAAAGAATCACGGCCTTCGGCGCAGCGGCCGCTTTGGCTGAATTTCCCATTGGTGAAGGTAAGGAACAAGTGGTCATTATCCCTGCTTCCGATGCACTCGATGTAATCGGAGAGGCGCTTAGCGGAGCAGGGAAAGTAATCCTTATGAAGGTAGGCAGGCGACTCAAAGGTCCTTGATTTCATCGAACATGAAGGTTTACTGGACCGCGCGGTACATGTGGTACGAGCCGGGCTCGATGGCCGACCGGTCGAGGTCAACGTAAACTGCGCCAGCAAAAGCAGGAGGCGGATTACCTATCCATCATACTTGTATATACAGGGTGTTGAAACTCGGTCCATTTGCCGCGCGGGAGATCCTCATGCTACAGTGTGCCAGTCGCCGAATCAACAGCTTCCGCATACCGGGCGAGGGCAGAAAGAAAGCCTTGCAACTGGTCCAGATAATCAGGAGCCTCAGAGTGTATTAGAAAGCCTGTTTCTTGCATCTCGACAGTACGCAGTTTCGCCCGCACTATGGCAGAGCACCCCATGTTGATAAACGAGCTCACTATGTTTTTACCCGGCAGTCGGGGTACCCCCTCGGGAGCTTCGGGTAACTTCTTCAATTCCTGCCGTAAATGCTCAGCCCACTCCTCCAGTTGCCGGGCTGGTTGCATACCGATGCCGCGATTCTGCGCCGGCAGATCAGCGGACGCCGCAACCTTTACCAGGTGGAACAAGTGTTGCTGTACCCCGGTAAGCATCTCTCGAATCGTTTGACTCCTTGCAGCCGCCTTGGCACAACCTAGCACGGAGATTGCTTCTTCGAGCGTACCGCAGGTTTCAATGATAATGCTTGACTTCGAAACCCGCGCACCTGATGGCAGCGTTGTCTCCCCGGAGTCTCCCTTTTTGGAGAACTCCCATATCTTAGGCATTATCTTCTCCAGTCATGCTGGTCGTGTAAGCTTGCACTTCCCCGCTTGCATATATAAAGGCATTGAGATGCGGATGTTCGACCGAAGGTCAGTGAGGGAGAGACTCATCAACAATGTCCGTAGGAGGAGCAACAGGGACATATTGCATTTTATCCTATTATCTCTGGCTGTTGTGGTTGTGTCAATGTCATTCTTTGGTCCCGGGCCATGCGTCAACTTACGCGTGAGCACGTTCCCTGGCGGCCCGGTCTTTGTGCCCTATCGCGATTGATTACGTTTTTGCTGAGCATTGCTCGCAAGAGGCTGGAGATCGGAAAATGCTTGAGCACCTTGGACTCGAAATTACAGAAGTTCTCTTTCTAACATTGGCGGCCTGCCTGGCATGTCGCTTGTTGGCGATTTTTCTTTTATGCACTCCCGGGAACGCACCGGCGCCCAAACAGTCTAATGGACAGAAAGCCCACATTTCCGGAGTCCGGCCAGGTAACCCGGCGTCCGACTACAAAGGATCGGTTGGTCGAGCATGACCCGGCCAGTGTAGTAGGGTTTTGAGACGTTCAGCTTTTCGGCGAACGTTAGCAATACGGTCCTCAAACTCGAGCAGAGGAGTAACCGTAGTTTGCGCCACAGCCCACAGGGGCAGACTCATCAGCATCAGGTCCAGTTCCCTGGCCGATTCAACCTTCATGATAAAAACGAGTTTACTGGATCCGCTTACAGGGCCGCCTGCGAGAATCCTGTTCCCTTCTTTCCACTTGGCGCATACTTCCAGGGTTGGCTGTATAATTTGTTCAATGAAGTTGATACCATCTTTTGGGTCTGATATTTCACCCGATTTGATGAGAGCCATTTCCACCAGGGATACCATATTCCGACCTCCGGAACGCAATTGACGAAATGGGGCTATAAACTTTCAGCCCTCCTCAATCCTGTTTCAAGAATACCTTTCTGTGAAGGCTGTCCGGCTGGGCAAATTCTCCGGGCGCCGGAGTAACTCTGGGAACCTCCCTGAATGGATTTTGGTCGACCAGCAGACTGCAACCGTATGTCGCCTCCAGCAATCCGGCCTGGATCACATCCCGGGCAGCTCCGATCCCTGCAATGTTACCATGGTTCAATAGCAGAATGCGGCCTGCGTACATGGCTGCAAGGTTCAGATCGTGGGAAACCATGATCACCGTAATGCCCTGCTCTGTCCTGAGCTTTTCCATGAGGTCCATGATGTGCAGTTGATGAGCCACATCCAGCGAAGCAGTAGGCTCATCGAGAACTATGATTCCGGCCCGCTGGCAAACGGCCCTGGCGATAAGAACCCTCTGACGCTCTCCAGCGCTCAACTGGTCCAACCTGGATCGGGCCAGGTGGCTCACATTTGTGAAGCGCATGGACTGCTCAGCGATTTCCATGTCCTCCCGGCCCTCGAGTGATAGCAGTCCCAGATGCGGGGACCGTCCCATGAGCACAACTTCGGCCACTGTAAAAGGGACGTCCATGGGTGGGGACTGGGGAACCAAAGCAACAGCATGTGCAAGACTTCTACGGGTAATGGCCACAAGAGGTCGGCCCATGATCTCAACACTGCCGCTGTGCGGCTTTAGAAACCCCGAGATAACTTTAACAAGTGTAGTTTTTCCGGAACCGTTGGGGCCGATGATAATGAAGTACTCGCCCTCGGTGACCGAAAAGGTGACATTTCGCAGTATCGGCAATTTTCCGTAGAGTATATTCAGATCCTGGACGACGACCGCCTGTTTCATCGTTTCGATCTCCACAATAGAAACATAAAGAGCGGCGCGCCGATCATGGCTGTAATGACACCTACAGGCATTTCCCCCTGCGCGGGAAGAATCCTGGCCAGCAAGTCACAGAAGACCAGATAAGCGCCGCCGCCGAAAATGCAGGCCGGCACGAGCACCCTGTGGTCCGGACCCAGCAAAAGGCGAAGAAGATGAGGCGTCACCAGCCCGACGAAGCCCAACAAGCCTGTACAGCAGACCGTGAGGCTTACCATAAGGGATGAGGTCATCAACAATACCAGGGATGTTCTACGCACATTCAAACCCATATTCCCTGCCATTTCCTCTCCCATCAGGAGCAGATTCATGGGCTGGGCAAACAAGAAGATGATTACCGTGCAGGGAATCAGTAAGACTGCAAGCACCATTACTTGAGTTTGGGACGACATTGAGAGGTCCCCCATCAGCCAGAACAGGATATTGAGGACACGCCTGTCCTGGGTCAGCGAGATCAGAAAAATGATTATGGAGCCGCAAAATGCATTCACCATTACTCCGGCAAGGATCAACGAATCCTTCTTCATGACCATCCCTCCGGACGTTATCGCAAGGATCAACAAGAGGGCAGCCATGCTTCCGGCAAAAGAGAAAAACGCGACCCCCTGGAGTTGCGAAAAGCCAAGCAGCATGCCTGCTATAGCCCCAACGGCCGATCCACCGGATATGCCCAGTATGTATGGTTCGGCAAGAGGGTTCCGCAGCAGGGCCTGCAATACCAGTCCTCCCAGCGACAACGATGCGCCGGTCAGGATGGCAAGCACCACCCTGGGCATACGGATACGCCATACGATGGTGGCCAGTGTGGAATCGACGCGGCCTTTTGTGACGATGGCTGAAAGCACATCGGCTATGCTTTGGTACGTTGTTCCGAGAAACAGCCCCAAGACGGCGGCAATCACCAGGATCAGAGCCAGTGGAGTGCAAACAAGAAAAATGCGGCTTACGAGTGAAGCTATGCGCAAATTAATCCAGCACCTCGAAATTTAGTCCGTGTGAAACAACTCGGGGTGGATGATACGGACCAGCAGTTCGAGAGCATCGACCAGGCGGACTGAAGGCCGATCGAACAGGTCGGAATCTACAACGTAGACGCGCCCATTGCTAACTGCAGGAAGGCTGGGCCATTGGTTCCATTCGGTCCTTGCCCGGTCGAAATTTTCCCCTTTGGTCATGGAAGTAATAATGATCACGTCAGGCTGGAGGACGAGCACTTGTTCCCTTGTGAGACGAGGATACGCCGCTGAGCCGCTGGAGATATTTTCACCACCGGCCGCGATAATCAATTCATGGGCAAATGTGCCACTTCCTACCGACACAAGTGGATTATTACCTATCTGGAACAACACTTTCGGGCGGGATGTCGTCCGGGCGGCAAACAGTCTTACGCGCTCGATCCTCGCTCGCATCCCGTCGGCCGCCAGCTCCGCTTTCCTACCTGCTCCCAGCAGTTTCCCTATTTCCAGTAAACTCCGCATTATCCCGTCAAGGTCCAGTGGATTGATCACGTATACCGGAATACCCAGGGATTCCAGCCTGGTAATTATGTCTCGCGGATTGCCGTCATTTATCGCAATGCACAGATCGGGCTTAAGCGCCACTATCTTTTCGATATCGGGGTGAATGTATGCTCCGATCGTGGGAAGCGATTTCGCGGCAACGGGGTAGTCGCTCTGCTGAGCAACACCGGCGAGTCGATGCTCCTCCCCGAGTGTATAGATCAACTCGGTGATGTTGGGGGCCAATGCAATGATGCTTTGGGGATTCTCCGGCACCAGTAGCCATCTTCCCACCTGATCGCAAACCCAACGACCCGCAACTGATCCAGCGGCAGCATGGACAAACAAGCATACGGAAGTCAATGTGATGCACATGAGGATAAAAAAAAAGCGAAAAGCTTTGGATTTCGACCGATCCATCTCCTTGCTCACCCGAGGCCCTGATGATAGTAGCTCAAGACGTTTTCCATTCTCACCTTTTATTCTCAGAGCGTCAATTGCTTTAATGAACTGGTGTAGTGAAGCTGAGGTCGCTTTTGGATGCAGTAGCGAGAGGGACCCGAGCAGGCTGGAAGGGCTGCGCGTTCCAACGCAGGCAGACAAGGTTCCAGGACTTGGGATTCCTGCTCACAGATGAACAGCGAGGGATCTCTTTGACGGCTGGAATTAGACCGATGAAACGGCAAAAATCGACTGAGAGATGATTGGCTCGCCCCTGGCAATATGGTTTCTTACGCTGATGCCTTTTTCCGGGCGGTAACGAGCATGGCCTGCATTGACAGGACCATCTCGATTTTTCTTCCCGGCGGCGTAACGGAATGTAATTGCATTCATAACAAGAAAGGAAAAATTCTATGGCAGCTCTAACCCCGAAAGAGAGAGTGATGAGCCTTTTCAGAAGGGAACCGGTTGACACCATACCTTTTTTCAGTGGATTTGGGATGGTGGTCATGCCGGCCGTCAAGAAACTGGGCTACCGTTTTGCTAAACTCCACACGGATGCAAACCGGCTTGCTCAGTCCGCTATGGAATCGAGCCGTATGTTTGGTTTCGATTCGGTGGTGGTGCCCTATGATATGTGTATGGAGTCAGAAGCTCTCGGCAACAAAATCAGCCTATACGAAAACTCGGAAGATATCCTTTATCCTACTATCCCCGAGAAGCGGTGGAAAATCATGGATGAGGTGGAAATACCGGAAAATATTATGGAACTTGGGCGTCTGCCCCTCATTCCTCACGCCATCGGCATCATCAAGAAAGAGGCCCCGGAGTATCCGGTAGGCGTCTGGCAGTTGGGGCCTTTCACCATGGCAGGACAGCTCCTGGAACTGGATCTGCTCCTCAAAGGGGTATTCAAGGAGAAAGCCAAGGTGGAGGCTACCCTGGATAAGATCTCCGACATGATTATCCGAATCGGACAGGCCCTACAGGCTGCGGGAGCGGACTACATCACGTTGCGGGAGATGGGTACAGGGACGGATCTGATAAGCCCAAGGACATGGAAGACCATGATCCAACCCAGGATGAGGCGTATTCTTGCAGCATGGAAGTCTCCCAAGATCCTGCACATTTGCGGGGCTACGGACATGATTGTCGAGATGATGGCCGATTGCGGGGCTGACGCAATAAGCGTCGACATCAAGAATAACCTCGTCGAGTCGCGTAAGAAGCTGGGAAACGACGCTCTCATTTTCGGCAACTTTGATGTTTTCGCCCTGCCATGCAAAGAAGAGACGACCGTGGAGCAGGCTGTCGCCGGTATCAAAAAAAATATCGATGGCGGCGTGGACGCTGTTTGGCCTGGGTGCGACCTGTGGCCGGACGTTAAGGAGGAGAACTTGCGTGCAATAGTTCAGACGGCCAGGGAGTACGGGCGGAAACCAAGTCCTGCAGTGGGAAGACTTGCATGATACTGGTTGCATGGAAGGGAACCACGGCTGAGCACCGATAGTAAGCCGATGAACTCCACGTTGCGCGAGGTGTGGAGTTCATCGGCAAAAACCGCCGCAGGAATTTAATCTCTTAAAATTTCGATTGTCTGTGGCCAGGTATCGAGCGGAAAATTTGTGAAATTTCGCGTTGTCGCACAGGCGCCTCGGGGTGACATTTACAGCCGAATTGCAATGCGCACAGCGCAGGGGCAGCCTGACTCGGATTGAACCCATCGAATACGCCTGGGCGGACCGGCATGCCCTACCCGTAAAAACCGTCAGCAACCATCCTGAAATAAGCTTTCCTTTTTAGTTTCATGGTGCCATATTACACTAAGTGGAGTATATTAGGAGGATGAGTAATGCCCATTGTTGATCTTAACGAGTGCCCCTGTTCCGGGAAAAACATCAGCACTTTGGTGGCCCCCTGGATCCTGCTGACCCTTTATCAACAAGAAGGTTCACACGGCTACGAAATCCAAAAGATCATCCTGGGTCAACTCCAGGAATTGGGCTTTGGATTGAACATGGGGGGCCTCTATCGGCACCTGAACATGCTGGAAAAGCGCGGAGTGCTTACCTCGACCTGGGATACGAGTGCGCCGGGACCGGCCAAGCGCAAATATTTTCTCACCGAAGCCGGCAAAGAGTGCCTGTGGCGTTGGATGAGTACCCTGAGCACACACGTGACCTTGATCGGCAAATTTATGGATGAAGCCCAGCGGGTGTTTTCGAATGCGATTTTACCTAAAGTGATGTTGACCCCCAACCGCCCATCGGCATCAAAGGAATTATTATGAAAAAACCCAGACCGCTCACCATCAGCAAACCTGTCAGGCTGATATTCGTCGGCGGCTTTTTGGGCTCCGGCAAGACAACGGCGCTTGGAGCCCTGGCCAAGCTGCTGATCCGCCGTGGCAAGAAGGTGGGAATAATAACCAACGACCAAAGCGGCAACCTGACCGACACACTCGTCGTGCGCCAGATGCTCGATAAACTGGATGTGCCTGTGGAAGAAGTAGTCGGCGGTTGCTTCTGCTGCAAATTCGATGAGCTGATCGATCATGTAGACAAGATTCTCGCCCATGACCCCGATATTCTCCTGGGGGAGCCGGTGGGCAGTTGCACAGATTTCGTGGCAGCCGTGGCTAACCCTATCAAAATCAACTATCGCGATGGATTTGTCTTTGCACCGTTTTCCACGATGGTGGACCCCGACCGAGTACGCGAACTGCTGCTGGGAGAGAGCCCGACCACCTTCCCGGAAGATATCAACTACCTGTTTGGCAAGCAGCTCGAAGAGGCCGATCTGATCGTGCTGAACAAAATCGACCAGGTGGGGCCGAAAGAGTCAAATCGGCTTGCTGGCCTGCTGCGCCGCCGCTTTCCCGCCAAACAGGTTTTACCAATCTCGGCCCTCGAAGGTAAAGGTATGGAGGCCTGGCTGGAGCTGCTGGCCACCGGGCGACCCGGCGCCGCGACGGTGTTGGGTCAGATCGACTATGACCGCTATGCTCGGGCCGAAGCGGTCCTGGGCTGGCTGAATGCTGCGGTCAAGATAGCCGGACAGCGGCCTTTCAATCCGGCCGATGTGCTGGAAAAGGTAATCCTGCGTATCAGGGACAGCTTGCGCCCGCGCAACGCGGGCATAGGCCACCTCAAATTAGTCATGACCAGCCAGGGCCGCTCGATCTGGGGCAACCTGACACAACTGAACGACGATCCGTCTCCGGGCGGCCCACCCATGGTCGATATGCTCAGCGCGACGCTGCTGGTCAATGCCCGGGTGCAGATGGAGCCCGAGGAGCTGGAAAGCATCGTGCGCATGGCAGTCGCCGATGCGGCGGCAGAAATGGGCATCGAGGCGGAATTCATTGACCTGCAGTGCTTCAGCCCGGCCTATCCCAATCCGCCTTATCTGATCAGGGAGATCTGACGCATGCATTGAAACCTGCGCAGGAGTGAAAACATGGAAATTGAAGTCATAGGATTGGAACCGCCGTGTGAGTGGTGCGATCAATTGATAAAAAATGTCAGGGAAGCGCTGGCGTTGTCGGAAATCGATGCCACGGTGGTCAAAAAGTGGACTCTTTCCCAGGAGGTCCGTGACAAGTACGGCCTGTTGCTAAGCCCGGCACTCGCAGTCGACGGCATGGTGGTGTTCCAGGGCAAGGTCTTTTCGGTCAAAAAGCTCGTGAGTTTGCTGGGGGGTTGAAGAGGTGGGCGCCTCGCGGAGCGTCGAGATCCTTTCGGCCGCCAGGCGTGACGGGGGACGCTGTTCGCCGCCGTTGGACGCTCCAGTCTGATACTCAAGGGAGATGGAGGACCCTGTCATGGCGACTAATAATGAACCCTGGGAAAAACTGATAAGCCACGAGGTTGTTCAAGGTTTTACCGGCGAGTTGCTTGGCACTTTTATACTGGTTTTCTTCGGGATCGGTTCTGTAGCCGTAACGGTGCTCTTTTCCGCCCACTCGGGACTACTGCAGGTAGCCCTAATGTGGGGAATCGGGGTAGCCTTGGCCATTTACTGCACTCGACATCTTTCCTGCGCTCATCTGAATCCGGCCGTGAGTCTTGCCATGGTCGTGGCTGGAAGGATGCGTCTGCGGAAACTGCCCTACTACTGGCTGGCCCAGTTGTTGGGAGCTTTCGCTGCCGGCATGCTTGTCTACGGGATCTTCTCAGGCTCTATTGCAAGCTTCGAGCTTGTCCACAATATAACGCGGGGAACTGGAGCTTCGGTGAAAACGGCGATGATGTTCGGTGAGTATTTCCCGAATCCAGGCGCACCCGCGGATTTAGCTTCCGTTTCTCTTCCCCTTGCCTTTCTGGTCGAAACCCTTGGGACCTCTTTGCTGGTCATTACGATCTTTATGCTGACGGAAGGATGTAATGTGGGCCGTCCGTCAAGTGAGATTGTACCCATCCTCATCGGCCTGACGGTCACGGCGATCATTGGGGTTCTTGCCCCGCTGACTCAGGCTGGGCTCAATCCCGCACGGGATTTTGGACCCCGCTTGTTCGCTTATTTAGCCGGATGGGGGCGTGTGGCCATTCCGGGTCCATCGGGCGGCTTTTTTACAGTTTATGTTCTCGGCCCGTTCATGGGAGGGATTTTATCCGCACTGCTTTTCAGCAGATTCCTTGAGCCCGTTATGGAGAGAAAGACTGCAACGTGTGCATGCGAGGAAGATCCTCTGATTTTCGGAAAAGCCGAAAGTATCCCGGGCAGGATGATGTCGAAGGGAGGGAACCAGCCGACGTCGGACAGCATCAAGGTTTTGGTTTTCGGTACGACACCCCCCTGCGCCGGATGCATGCAGGCGGAAAAAGAAGCTCAGCGGGCGGCGCAGCGATTCCCTGCCGGACAGGTTGTTGTGGAGAAGCATGACGCATTCTCGGTAATTGGGAAGGAAAATCAGGTCAGTGTCACGCCAACGATAATTGTCGCCGGTCGAAAAGTTGCCGTTGGGAAGGGGCTGACCGAAGACCAGATAGCCGAAATCGTCACCACCCAGCTCAGGCGGTAGAATGCTGCCTCGTCTGCTTGATATCCAAGCAGTTGTAGCCGTAGACCTTGCAATCCATCGCCTTCCCTCTTATTCTCGGTAGCTTCATCACCAGACCCCTTGCGCTTTCGCGGCGGCGGGGCCGCAGCCGGTGATCTCCGCGTGGCTGGGTCTGTGGTTAATGTACCCGCACGACTCAACAGAAATCACTCCGAATCACTAGTCCCCCCAACAATCCTGACACAACCCTGACACAAGAAAGGGAAAGAGATTTCTCAGGAAGCAAACGCAGACAGGACCTCAGCCAAATGGGAACCACTACCGACTTTTATAAAAGCAACGAAGTATAACGGCTAAGGCGATTGATCGAGCCGGACATTTCATGTACTTTGAAGAGCGGAGGTGTTCATGAGCTATTGACAGCTCTGCCGTCAGGTCTTGATCGGCCATTATGAATAGGGTAATATAGCTATAATCCGTCTGAGCCGTGGCGCATCCTCCCATTCTCGAGGAGTGCCACCTTACTTTTTCTCAATGCCGATCCTTCACTCTGCTGTTATCTCCCAGGCTCATTTAGCTTTGCACTCGCTTGCCGGTCCATCGCGCTCAAAGCCGGAGTGTTATTACCGCGTGCACCAGAGTTTTCGGCGGTTCTGTCTTCCAAGGATCACCCGCAGAGATGGAGACTATAGCAGATAATTTGCTACATCCCAAAGTGCTCTGATGAGGAGTGTCGAGTGATATACCTCATTGTCAAGAAGAACAGCGAGAAGCCTTCGCCGCAGTTTCCCCTGTTTGTTTCCGACGACATGGTGTGTGTTGGCTCGGAGATCGCAGATGCCGTTTCCGGGAAAGAAAAGGCGCTCGTTGAGGTCCTGGACAATCTTCCATACGGACTCTTCACCACCGGTCAAGGCAACAAGATCGATTACTTCAATGCGGCCGCTGAAAGGATTACAGGCGTATCCGTTTCAGATGCCATAGGCAAGCATTGCAGTGAGGTATTCAGAAGCAGCATCTGCAATGCAGACTGCACTCTGCATAAGTTCGGTAAAACGGGAAAGAATGTCTTTATCCGCGAATTCGAGATGATGAGACCTGATGGCCTGAGCTTTCCCATTATATGTACGGTGTGTACGCTGACCGGGCATGATGGAGCTGCAATCGATAAAGCGATGTATGTCTTCAAGGATACTTTGGACCGTAAACGCCTCGAAGATGATCTTAAGACTTCAGAAGACAAATATAGGCGCCTGTTTGATGGGTCGAAAGACATGATATTCATTACATCCAAACAGGGCGTTTTCAAGGATATGAACAAGGCTTGCGTGGACCTGCTGGGTTACGACGGCAAGGAGGAACTGTTATGCCTTCAATCCGTAGAGAAGGTTTTCAGTAATCCCATGCACTGGAGGGTTTTCAGGGAACAGATTGACCGGTACGGCTTCGTTAAAGACTATGAAGCTTCTTTCCTCAAAAAGGATGGGACCCCCATTTACTGTTTGATGAGCGGCAATGCCGTCGAAGATGTGAACGGAGAAATTGCAGGATACGAGGGCATTGCTAAAGATATCACCGCCCGCATGGACGGAGTTCGTAATTTGCAACAGCAGTACCGAAAGCTGTCTCTTATCCATGCCGTTGCAGTGGCCATGAACGCAACTCAACATCTTGACGACATTCTCATGGTTGCCTTGAAAAAGGCGCTGAGCGGGTTGGGACTTCGGTCCGGAGGAATTTTTCTCATCGATGAGGAGAAGGACTTCGCGCTGAAGGTACACTACGGCTTTCCACCCAGCGTGGAGGCCGGCATGGCCCAGGTAAGGCTCCATGACAGGGCTTTGATGCGCTTTTTGCTCAAGGGAACGCTTCCGCCGAGCACTTTACGATCATTTCCGCCTTTCAAAGCGACTTTGAAAGACAGCGGCGCCGGGAGTAATCTGGAGCTTACCTGCTTCCTGATTACCAGGAAGGACAGGGCCTCGGGTTTCCTTGCTCTGGAGGTTCCCCCGGAAAGTCGGATCAGCGAGCCGGACCAGCGCATCCTTGGTTCGCTCGGAAATTTTTTGGGGAGCGCCATTGAGAATTCGCTCCTGCTCCAAACCGTTCATCAACACCGGGAAGAGCTCAAGCAACTGACCGCCAGATTGTTCAACTCGCAGGAGGAGGAACGCAGGCGGATTGCCCGGGAGTTGCACGACGAGGCGGGCCAGGCTCTGACAGGCATCAATTACGCTCTTGAGAACATCTGCAACAACATTCCACCGGAGTACCCTCACATCATAGAGGAAATTGCGGAAGTTAAGAAACAAATCAGCCGCACATACCAGGATATGCGAAACATGTCTTACAGACTGCACCCGGCAGTGTTGAGCGACCTTGGTTTGGAGCCTGCACTGGAGTCGTATCTGCACGGTATCAGGCGGTACAGCGGCCTGGAAATTGACTTCAGAATGATTGGATTCGATCAGCGCCCAGGCCCTGAGATCGAGACCGTCCTGTATCGGATCTCCCAGGAGATTATCACAAACGCGCTCAAGCACTCAGGGGCGGAAGTGTTCAGGCTCTCAATCATCAAAGGATACCCAAATATCATCTATGTGGCCGAGGATGATGGGGTTGGATTCGACATGTCCAAATCGTACAGACAGGGGTTGGGATTACTCGGTATCAGAGAACGAATTGCCCTGATCGGTGGTACTTTCTCCATACGTTCTTCAGTGGGAAGGGGAACGAAAATCCGTATCGAAATACCCGTGAAGGAGAATTCTCGTGAACAGTAGAACGATCACTATCCTTTTGGCCGACGATCATACGATTGTAAGGCAAGGACTCGCTAAGCTCCTGGACGGGGACGGCAACCTTTGTGTCATCGGAGAAGCTAGGAACGGCAGGGAAGCTGTAAGCAAGGTGGAGGAGTTAAGACCGGACGTCGTGCTAATGGACATAGCCATGCCCGTTCTGAACGGAATTGAGGCCACGCGCCAGATCAAGAAGGCGTCCCGTAATACCAAGGTAATAATACTCTCGATGCATTCTCATGACCGGTTCATAAGTGAGCTCTTCAGCCTGGGCGCTTCGGGGTATCTTCTAAAAGACTCAACCGGAAACGACATCATAAGGGCCATCAATGCTGCGATCAACGGCGATACTTACCTGAGCCCTTCCATATCGCGCAGGGTCGTGGAGGACTACATCTCCATGAAACGAGTGAAATCTTCGGAGGAAAACCTATATGCCAAACTCTCCAACCGGGAAAGGGAGGTATTCCAGATGATGGCCGAAGGAAGGTCCTCAAGAGAGATATCGGACACACTGTGCGTTAGTATGAGCACCGTGAAAACACATCGTGCAAACATAATGAATAAGCTGGAGATAGAAAATCTCTCACAGCTCATTCAATTCGCGATAGAACTCGGAATTGTTGAGGTGGGGTAGCGAAGATGACGTAGTAGCAAAGCTGGCCGCTTTTCGTCAGTTGGACCGCTTTCAACTCCAAAATCATCTTTCGGACGATGGAATTCGGATTTTATGTTCTCTATATTCAAGAACACATTGTCGCACTGAGACTCCCCATAGAAACCGTCGATGTTTGCTGCTCAACCTCCTCTCTCGACCGCTCCTGATTCTACGGTTGCTGATGATATTTGCCACAATACCTCACATCAAGCGCTCATTGGCCCGGAAATGGAGCACAGCTCCCTTTAATCGTGTTTAAATGGTGATGGATCGTGACAACGGTTTGTGTTGATCCCGGAGCTTGTGGTTTCGTCTGCCTGATTGAGGTCAGCCGGACGGGAAAATACACAGCAGCAGTTCGGATGCAAAGTCCGTGCAAGCAGATTGTTGAATTGGCTGCGGAGATTTCTGAAGTTGATTTCATGGATATTGTCGGGGGGGCTTTCGGACAGAATCAAATATTTCTAACCGGAGCCCGATGTAAACTACACCCAAGCTGTCCGATTCCCACCGCCCTGGTCAAAGCTGTCGAGGCCGAACTAGGTATGGCGGTGAAGAAAAACGTCACCATCACGTTGACAAGTGATTGCCAGGAAGATTTCGACTGCTCCCAATGCCTTGGAATCGTTGATTAAGGAAGACTCTGTCCGGTATCCGGTTCTTTAGGCTTGCAATGTTAAGGGAGGTCCCTTCGAGTTCACTTGGGGTGAGCTTGGAGGGGGTGGGTCATCGATCCGATAATTTTACCCGGATCGAGCTCTTGGAGAAACAATCCTTTTAAGCTACATGGAGGTAGTTTATGGCAAAACAGATGCTCATTGATGCAGTCCACGGCAAAAAGACCCCGTCCGCGCCGTGGGTTCCGTATGCAGGTGTCCATTGCGCATTCCTCATTGGTGAGCCTGCGGACAAGATGCTCAAGGACCCTGAGCTGCTTGCCAAGGGAGTCGTTTTCGCAGCCAAGAGGTACCATGCGGATGGAATCCCACTGGTGTTCGACCTGTCGGTAGAAGCTAATTCAGTTGGTTGCGACCTGAAATGGTGGCCGGACAACGTGCCTTCAGTAACCAACCATCCGCTGTCCGACAAGAGCGTGGCGGCAGCAGGAATGAAATTGCCCACCAGGGAGAGTGGACGATGGCCCATTCTGTACGAGGCAGCCAGGATCGCCAAACCCCAGCTTGAGGAAATGGACTGCGCATTGATGGGACTTTTTTGCGGTCCATTGACGCTCGCGTCCCATCTGGCCGGGGTGCGTATTTTCACCGACGTGTACAAGAACAAGGAAAAAGCCCACGACATCCTGAAGTACGCCGGTCAGGTCGGAGCCAGGGCGGCCCAGTTCTACGCTGAGATGGGCGCCGATATCATAGCGCTCGTGGACCCGGTCGCCTCCCAGATAAAGGATGTGACCTTCAAGGAGTTCGTGCATCCGTACTGCCAGGAAGCCATCAAGGTCATCCATGATGCCGGAAAGACCTCCTCGTTTTTTATCTGCGGAGACGCGACCAAGGTCATGGAATCTGTAGCAACATGCGGCACCCACGGGTTTGCCATCGATGAACAATTGAACCTCAACTTCGTTCGGGATATTGCCAGGAAACATAACGTGGGGTTCGGCGGTAACTTGAAACTGACACTGGCGCTTTCCCTTGGCCTTCTTTCTCCTCGGGAGGATGCCATTGTCAGCCTTGCAGCCGGCGGCACCATAGGGTACTGCTTTGCACCTGGCTGAGACATGCCATACGATGTTCCGGTGGAACATATGGATCAGGCGTATGAGGCGAAGGCGTGGTTCGAAGAGTACTATGCCAAGTATCCGGATTCCTGGTAGACCTTCAGAGTGGGAGAGAACAATATGGCAGAAGAAAAGATACACATTGACGTGCTCACTCTGGACAGCGTGCAGTGCGCCGCTTGCGGATACATGATGGAATCTATCGCCGCTTTGCCCGCCGATATCCAGAACATGATCGAATACAGCGAATGGTCAATCAAGAACAAGGAAGGCATCGGAAAGTTCCTGGAACTTAAGGGCAAGGTGCTGCCCACCATCTGTATCGAACGGGACCTGGTGTTTCAGAGCATCATTCCTCAATACGAGGAACTGATCGACGAGATGGCGAAGAGGGCCCCCAGTGAGTCCATGCGCAATCGCCTTCTGGCGCTTCGAGGCACAGGCTTCGAGTTCGACAAAATCCAGGAAAACCTTAAGAGAGCGGGAGCGGGTCAGAAGACCCGGGCGGATTCCTAGATCACTATTCCCAATTCCTGCTTGAATTGTGTTGGGGGCATTGCGAAATGCCCCCTTTTTTCCTGAAAGAAGAGGTGGGAATCAGGCCGGGGCTGCCTTCAGGTAGCTTTAGGTAGAACTTGTTGAACTGCGCTTCGTGTTGTGGCCAGAAAGCATTTCTTTTGGCCGTTTGTCCGAATATATTTTGCAGAGCTTGGTCATGTTATGAAGAAGCAGATTCATCTGGAGATTGTCTATGAGGGTGACCACTGCCCCGCCAGCTATTATATGGCTCAAGCGGTGGTGGAAGTCCTGGGGCCGTATGACGACCGGATCACATTCACGAAACTGGAGTTCAAAAGGAACAAACAGCATACCAAACGCTTCGAGGAGCTTTGCATAGCCATTCACGGTGAGAAGGCTTACCGGAGAATGCAGTTTGTTCCAATCCCTTCTCTTTTCATCAATGGTGAATTGGTCTTCGATGTCATACCGGTCAGGGATGATCTCATAGAGGCGATCGAAAGGTTCCTGTCGAAGCATGACAATGCGCCGGAATGAGCCAGGCGGCAATCATACCTGGAAAACCGCCTTTGTTGAAGTGATCTACGAGGGGGATCACTGCATCCCATGTGTATACATGGCAGAGGTGGTCGAGGAAGCGGTCAGGAAGTTTGGAGACCGTGTCCACTGGGAGAAAGTAGTGCTGAAAAGGCGCCCGGGGGCTCAGCGCTACGCCGCCCTGTCGGTGAAGGAAGGTGCAGTTGCTCCGATCCCGTCTATTTTCGTCAATGAGAAATTGGCATTTGATATGATACCCCCGGTCGAAGTGTTGGAAGAATATCTGGAAGAAGTACTGAAATGACCCTTGCCCAGTGTTGCACCGGCTGACCCTTAGCGGCCCTTGAGCCAGGGCTCTCAGCTCAGTTCGATCATGCCCCTGCAGAAGAGCTGCCCGGGAAAGTTGCCCGAAGAAGATTGGAGTCAGTCTCAGAGCGGCAGTCAGAAAGAGAAACTGTGCCGGATGTATGTATTCAAGCCTAAAGGCATTTGCCCCGCCGAAATCCATTTCACATTGAAAGACAACAGCATAAGGGATCTGCGCGTGGTCGGGGGTGGTTGCCACGGTAACTCCCAATTGATAGCCAGACTGCTGGACGGCATTGACGTCGATAAAGTTCTGCCTTTTCTTCACGGCATTGTGTGCCGCAACGATACCTCGTGTGCCGATCAGCTTGCTAAAGCCCTTCTAATGGCGAAAAACGGTGAGATCAACGAGGCTGACCCTGTCACCATAGGAATCGAAGAGGCCGGCGAACTGCGAAAACTGGCGGTTATTGCCGAGGTTCGGGGTGATCTGGACGGCATTGAAAGAGTCCATGAACTTGTCAAAGCTGAAGGGGTGCAAGTCCTCTACAGCCTTGGCAATCTGGTAGGGGGCGGTCACTGGGATGATTCTGTAGTGGAGATGGCTGCCAGGGAAAAAATAAGAAGCGTTCAGGGGCCGCTCGATCACATGATTGCATTGGGTGTTCAACCCCCGATGGCAGATGTCGAGCAGGGGGCGTGGCATGCTGTACGGCAGACAACCCGGGATCGCCTGCTTTTGAATCCTCTGATTCGAACGTTCAATTTGTGCGATCGACACGGAGTCGCTTTCCATGGCGGGTTCATACAGGACCTGCCGGGGTTCTCCGACTTTGGCCCCTACGCTGCCGAAATCCTCGCCGTCTGCAATCTTAGCGATTATCTCCGCGACGAATCGGTGTTCCCGGCACTGGAGTCCATGATGGAGCACTTTACGGCCGGCATTGTCCTCTTTGGCCAAGCGGGTGAGTGGAAGCACGTCCGGCTCGGCGGTGTCGATCTGATTAGCGTAGGAGCTTTGAGATCTCTGGGATTTTACAGGTACGCTCTGATCGAGTGGAAAGACGGCAATCTCGACGTACAGTTCACATCTGCTCCAATCGAAAACAAACAAGAAGGAGCCCGCCGGTGAACAAAGTAGTTGTCGATGTGCTGCTCACCGATCTTCGCCAGTGAGCTGCCTGCGTCTACATGGCGGAATCGGTACAGGTGTTGCCGAAGAATATTCAGGAAATCATCGAAGTGCATGAATGGGACATGCGCACCCGCGAAGGCATTCAGCGGTTCAAGCATCTCAAAGCCAAATCCCTGCCCAGTATTGCCCTTAACGAAGAACTGGTTTTCGAGGCAACCATCCCGCCGCAGGAGGAGTTGATTCAGGCGATCCGGGAACGTTATAAATAGAAATCGTTAACGGAGTGCAACCGGATGTTTCTCGAACAGGTAATAGTCAGTGGATTCAGGTCCTACGCTATCGAGACGGAAATGGATTTCAATCCCGGGATTGGCGTCGTGATCGGGAATAATGGGGTAGGTAAATCCAACATCATGGACGCAATTACCTGGGCGTTCGGAGAAAACGATCTTGAACGGCTCCGGTGCTACGGAACGGATGATCTGTTTTTCAGCGGAAGCAAGGATTACCCATCTGCTGAGGTTGCGAGTGTAGCCCTCATTTTGAGCGAAGGAACCGGCAAGAATGATCCGAGATTCCGTATGGAGAGGCGCTTGTTCAGGTCTGGAGATGACGCTTATCTGGAAAATGAAAAACCTTTGAACCGGCAGCATTATCTTGATCGCTTCAAAAACCTGGGATTGGTGGATGCCTTGAAGACCCTGGTGCGCCAGGAGCAGCTCAATGACTGGCTTCGGTTGGACCCGGTTCAAAGGTTGGAGGATGCCGTCTCGTTTTTGGGCGATAGATCTGCAAAAATCGATATTAGGTCTTTTATTACGGAGTGGAACCAGGGCTTCAGGCAATACTTTATCACGTTGCTCCCCGAGGGGGATTGCCGTCTTTTCTTGTGCCGGCATAATGGTGCGGACGGCTTGGAGGTAGAAGTATTTTTTCCCGATAAGGGAGCCAGAAAATCAAAGCTTATATCCGGCGGAGAACGCACCATTACTTCTTTGGCTGCAAAACTGGCTCTTTTCGATCAGCTTCAGAGTGCCATTTACCTTCTAGACGAGGTGGAGCCTGCTCTGGATTATATGAATCACAAGCGGATGCAGGATCTTCTGAAAGGTTTGGCTGCCCGAAAACAGCTCATCATGATTACCCATCTGAGAAGCACCATCGAGCTGGCGAATACGTTACACGGGGTGCGAACCCGGCGCGACGGCACATCTTTCATGAAATTTTACTTTGTTATGGATAAAAGACTGCTCAGGCTTTACAAGTGCTGCTGAAAGAAGAAATCAGACGTTAACTCAGGCTATGGACCGCAGGCAAGCAACGGCGTCAATAAAGCGGCTCATTGTTGAATACGAATTGCCCAGAACCGATGTGGCTCTATTCGGCATCCTCTGCCCGTATTGCGGCAAAACGGATCGGATAAGGCGGTTGGAGCCGCCGTCGGATTTGGAAGGCGTGCTTTTGGGAGCGGATTTGGAAGTCTACAAAGGTGTTTGGAGCATCCTTGTTCTGAATGGTGAGGATCTGGGAGTTTGCAAGTTTTGCCTTAACCCCCTCAAGCTGAATCCGGACGAAGCTCTTGCGGAGCCGTTCTGCGAGTGACGCGCGCGGAATGTCTGATGCGGGATAAGGCACAGAGAGGATTGGGCGCACCATTTGAGGGTTTTGGCCCTGAAAGGGATCTAGCATGAAAATTGAGGTGTTGGGACCTGGTTGCCAAAGGTGTGAAGAACTTTATGCGAATGCGCAGGCGGCGGTATCGAGCCTCGGTGCGTCGGGCAGCATTGAAGTAAAAAAGGTAAAAGACCCGGAATACTTCATGAAGATGGGGGTGTTCATTACGCCTGCACTCGTTATCGACGGCAGAGTTCTTTCTGTTGGGAAGCTGCTTGGCGTTAAGGAAATCATGGAAGTTATCAAGGAGAACATGTAGACGATGTCTGAAACCACATATGTTTACCTGATCACCGGTTTCCTGGGCAGCGGCAAAACGACTTTTCTGAATCGCATCATAGACCGATTCCCGAAAAACAAGAAGCTTATGATCCTTATGAATGAGTTCGGCGAGATTGGTGTGGACGGTACATTAATTGAAAATGACGACCTTGAAATGATGGAGATAAGCAAGGGTTCCATCTTCTGCGTCTGTGTCAAAACCGACTTCATCAAAGGATTGTATCAGATTGCCCAGACCGTTGCTCCGGATGTCCTTATCATTGAGTCCACAGGTGTTGCAAATCCGTCGGACCTGAAGCGGGATTTGAAGCTCTCTCTTTTTAAGAACAGATTTCAGTTCAGGGATCAGTTCTGTATCATCGATGCCCGCAACTTTATGGATGCCTATGAAACCTATGTCGCCATAGAGAAGCAGATAGCCTCCTCAACCTGCTTTTTGATCAACAAGGTTGATCTTGCCACCCCGGAAATAATCGAAAATGTGATGGGCGTGGTCCGCAACTTTCATCCCGCTCCGGAGTTCTATGAGACAACTTATGCGGATATTCCCCTCGAAAAGTTCTTCCTGGACCAAAGCGCAGCAGATGAATCCGGAAAAGCCACCCTTCCGGCAGGAAGTTACGAACCGTCTCTTACCACTGAGCAACTGGATCGGTATCTCGAGGATATGATGGATACTATAACCGCCGAGATGACCCCCCCGGACTGTCTCATGTCGGCCGTCTACAAGTGGACGGGCGATGACATCAAGCAGGTCGAGGCTCTTGCGGCCCGACTGCCGTCTTCCATTATACGGTCGAAAGGATTTTTGATAGACCGTGGGGAGAATTTCCTGTTCAGCTATGTCATGGGAGACTGGAGTATTGAGAAATGCGAAATCCCGTCGGAGCGCATCCAGCATAAGAATATACTTGTCTTCATCGGTCCGCCGGAATCCATAGCCTCACTTGAAGGAATTGAGGAAGGCGGGAACTGGATAAAAGTGAGCACCTTTAAACCCATGGTATAACGTGGTCATCTCATGAAATCGTGCTTCACCTCAAACGAAGGTATACTCACATGGCGGATAGCTATGACCTGATCATTATCGGCACCGGCCCGGCCGGACTGACTGCAGCCATATATGGACGGCGACTCGGAATGGAAGTTGCTGTATTTGGAGACACTCCCGGCGGAAACCTTGTGAAGATTGAGCACATTCTAAACTATCCTGGCTTTATAGGCGGTGTGCCAGGCGCGCAACTTGGCGCAATGCTTTTCGCACAGACGCAAAGCGAGGAGGCATTTCTGCCAATGGCTCGCCTCGACAGACTTCTTGAGCACGATGACGGATTCCTCGGGATTGTGGATACCAGGGAGGAATACTCAGCGCCTGCTGCCATTGTTGCATCCGGGGTTGTGCCAAGAAAGCTCGATGTACCCAATTCCGATAAGAAGGGCATATACTACTGTTCCCTGTGCGACGGCCCTCTCTTTAGAGATAAAGGCGCCACACTGGCTGTGCTGGGAGGTGGGAATATGGCGGTGCACGAAGCCTTGTCGCTTTCCGCCTTTGCTGAGCGTGTCATCATAATTCATCGTGGGAACAATCTCAGGGCCGAGGTAGCGCTGATGCGTCAAGTCGAAGAAAAAGGCAATATAGAAATCCTTCTCAATGCAAATGTCGAAGGATTTCATGCTACCGAGGAAATTGACGGCATTACGGTTACCTTAAATGGAGGTGAAAGGTCCTTTATCCCGGTCAATGGGGTGTTTATGGCCATCGGATGGGGTGCCGACCTCGGGATGATTCAAATACCCGTGGAAACTACGCCCGAGGGTTTTCTTAAAACTGACGAGAAACTTATGACCTCGATGCCAGGTCTTTTTGCAGCGGGAGATGTTCGCGACACGGATATGCGCCAGATCGTGACTGCATGTGCTGATGGGGCCAGGGCTGCAAATTATGCGTTTGAATACATTAGAGGGAAAAGACGCAAATAATCCTTCGTGCCTGGAGGAGTCGCGTCCCATATAGAGACTATGCAGGGTCAAGTTGAGGCATTACTCAGGTCAAAATACAAGCACGTTATTTGAGCGCCTGTGGGGATAAACTCTTTCCCTGCCAAAAAGCAGGGCTTGCGACAGGTGGCAGTCCCGGATTTCCAGTTATCAGGGGAGCAGGATGAGCCGATTATTCGAACCGAGCGAAATCAACGGCCTGAGTTTGGCAAACCGGTTCGTCCGGTCTGCGACCTGGGAAGGGCAGGCAACGGATGAAGGAGAATGCTCGCCGAGCCTGTTGGAAGTAATGTCCAAACTTGCAGACGGGGGTGTCGGTCTCATCATAACCGGACATGCCTATGTGCGCGCTGACGGGAAGCATTCCGAAAGGCAGTTGGGTATTCACAGGGACGAGCTCATTTCGGGTCTTCAAGAGATGGTTCGCGCGGTCCATAAGAGGGGCGGCAAGATTGTCGTGCAACTAGCCCATGGGGGAGCTTATCTCTCTCGATCACGTTTAGAGAAAATGACGGCCGAAGATATACATGAGCTGGCGTCGGCATTTGGCCTGGCGGCAGTGAGGGCAAGGATGGCAGGCTTTGACGGTGTCCAGATCTTTGCGGCTCACGGATTCCTTCTCAGCCAATTCCTTTGTCCAAGGTACAATCATCGCGCTGACGAATACGGCGGGGACATCCGGAACCGGGCACGAGCCCTGCTGGAAGTACTACAGTCGGTCCGGGGCATGGTTGGGAGAGAATACCCCATTATCGTAAAACTCAACTCCAGCGATTTGGTTGAAGATGGCCTTACTCTCGAAGATTCCCTGAGAGTGGGTGTCATGCTGGAAGAAGGGGGAACCGACGCTATTGAGTTGAGCGGCGGACTTCTAAACCTTCCTGATCTGTTGCGGAACAAGATGGAAAACGAGGAAGATGAAGCATATTTTGGTGTCGAGGCACGAGTCTTCAGGGAAAAAACCCGAGTACCGCTGATCCTGGTTGGCGGAATAAGATCTTACCAGGTGGCCGAGAAGCTGCTGCGGGAAGGAGTGGCCGACTATATTTCCATGAGCCGACCTCTCATCCGCGAACCGGGTCTGATCAATCGGTGGAAAGCAGGGGACCTCAGGAAGGCGGCGTGCATTTCATGCAACAATTGCGTGGAGCAGGTCAAAAAGGGCGAAGGTTTAAACTGCCTGCCTTTCGATGAAGATCTGGGCGATGCTTTTTTCCCGCAAATCTCTGAAATGGTGCCCGCAAGTCCGCCGCACCCTCCAGGTACGAACTACAAGGTTTCGATCGGCCTCGATCAATGGGGATCTTCCTATATACCTGCCATAAAAATCCAATTGGTGCATAACGAAAAAATATCGAATCGGATTCCGTCATTTCCCTTGGGGAGCGAGGACCACTCGGCGGTGGCAAGAGCTATGGATGATCTACTAAGAAAATACAAAACGAATCCTTAGGACGGGATGTAGGTTAGTAATAATCGAGATACGGTCACGGCCTTGAGCTCCTGCATAATTCTGGTCTAATCTCTCCCATAACCAAAATCTGTTTGACACCAGGTCCGAGTACTGTTCGATATTGGGTCTGCTCCGTGTAGGAAATGAGAGCGGGCATTTTCTCCACTTGATTACATTATCGAATCTAGTGCTGCAAAAAGCTTGGGTCTTATAGGAATGAGAGAAAGGACCGAATTCTCAGGAGTGGAATTCACAATAAAGATCAGCTCGAAATGAAGGCGCTACGATCAAGGCGATTTGGCGAAATCATTTAAATACCGCTTAGGCTACCTCCTATTAACTAACAGCAATTAGCTAGTGTCCGTCCGAAAACCCCGGTTTTTCATGTTCACGTCTGAGGCAAATTTTACACTTGAGGACAAAATTGCCTCAGTTTGGCAAAAAAACGAATGACTTAAGGTTATTCTAGA
>JBEKPW010000065.1:0-34146 GCA_049520315.1 Syntrophobacteraceae bacterium | reverse complement strand
ATGAACAATCAAGATAAAAATGCAAGTATGTTGGCACTACAAAAATGGATTTTTTGAGAAAAAAGAACCCTAAAGTGAGTCTTCATCAGTATCGAGTTTTTTCCACTGTTAAAGAAAAGTCTGGGCCTGGAAATTTTTTTCACGCAAAGACGCGTTTTTGTCCTAGAAAAACGCGAAGAAAGAAAAGAAGACGGAGGTTAGAGAAATGTCTGGGGAGCCTTCCAATGGGGTCCCCGCACCCGATCCGCGGGACTCGATCCTGGGTCGTTGACTCTGGATACAAGGTGCTGGATTGTATTTAAGCAAGCATTCAGGCTTCGCGTGCACGAGGCTCCTGATTTATGAGCCCCACGTTTCTCCGTGCCCTTCTGAATTGCCAGTTACATAAACCGAGAATAACACCTGCCTGTAAGTAGGTTATGAATCTAAGAAATATATAAACATCTATTACGTAAACCCTGTCAATTGAAATTAAAGAGAACAGATACACTGCACATAATTCCACAGTACCAATCCCGCCGACCGAAATCGGTATATATCCAATCAAAGTAGCTATTACCGGAATTATACCTACTTCAGGCCATTTGGCTTCTATTCCAAAAGCACGGAAAGCAATGTAGTATGTCAAGCTTAACACAAGCCATTTAATAATCGTTAACATAATATTAAGTATTATAGCCTTATACTTAGCATCCCATAACGCCGCCTCTTTATACATACTTCTTATAAAGTGTTTAGCGCGTCCAATCTTACCAGCATCATACGGTAGATATGCAAGTACCAAAATGCATATCATAGCACATATGGACAATATTAGTGGAATACCAAATATCCATATTGGCGCAGCGAAGTTATTGAGCATAAATATGGTACCGATATATCCAAGCAATAGAATACACAGCATACTTATACATTTATCGATAGCATAGGCCAAGGTGGACCTGCTGTAGTATATGCCATGTTTTTTTAAAAACAGAGTCAAACTTATATCTCCTAATTGCCCAGGGGCAAATAAATTTACAGCATATCCATAACTATATGAATATAGAAATAATTGCACTGGTATATGGCATATCGAATTCAATAGCAACCACAAATTTAGTGCACCACCAAAGAATAATAACAATGACATAATAACAGCTAAACAAGCTAAACGGCCATTAATACTAGATAATGTTGATATCAATAGCGCAAGGTTGCATGAATTGAGAAGATAGACGGTTAGACCAACTGCTATTATTAGTTTTACTGTGCGCATGTATTTTAGCTTTATTATGTCATTCGGCATAATCTATGTCCACTGCTAATGAGATGAGACTAAAGCGGACCACCAATACTAAGATGGAATATTTAGGCTCGATGTAAAGCGGATGCAACTATAACGGGAGATCAATCCCTCATTCGTATAACCCTGGCAGGCACTCCACCTACCATCGCAAACGGGGGAACATCCTTTGTAACTACAGCGCCTGCAGCTACTATTGCACCCTCACCTACCTTGACGCCCGGCAATATGATCGCCTGGGCGCCAATCCACACATCCTTTTCAATAGTGATCTTTTTCAAAAAGGCTCCAGAAAATCTCATTGGCTTACGATCTTTCGGGATTACATGACCGGCAGATAAAAGCTTACTCCCATGGCCGACCATTGAACGATCACCTATCTCGACACCGCCTACCGCCAGGATTAGCACACCACTCGCAATCGAAACATCATCACCAATTATAAGGCCCTCAAACCGGTCGACCGAAATTCCTTGCAATAATTTGGCTCGGTCTCCGATCCTTGCGCCACGCAGAGACATAAGTTTGGATTTGAACCTGTTTGCCACGGGAGCATGCGGGAGATATTCCAAGAATAAGTTGGTGATAAAATCAGCCAGATTTTTTCCAATACTCTGCTTATTAGTTCCTCTTTTATCTTCAAATAAGTCTGAAATCCACGATGCTTTCATTAGGATCTTTCAAAATACTTTATTATAGATAACCGAACGTCTTTCGTGCCATTAAAGCAAAAACTCTCCACCCTAAGGCCATACCGAACCTGTGCTTTGCCATCCTTATCTTGACTATGCATGAGACTGGTATGGCCAGTATTTTGATAAACCCAGTCATGGGGCTGCCCCTATATCTGTCCTCAAGCCTTGCGAGGTAATACATAAACCTAACCATGTAAAAGGCGATCTTCATCTTTTGCTTCATGGCCTGGGAAAGCCATGGATTGTCAGGTTCATACTGGAAGTTCCACTCCCCCCATTGATCGAGCGACTGTGGCGCCTTCAATCCCAGTTCAAGGGACCTTTGGTAAAGAACCGTACCGGGGTAAGGGTTGAATGGAAATATCCCATTGACTGTAATCAGGGGATGTGCCGCCCAAAGTTGCGGAATAATATCGATTGTCCTGTCGAAGTCCTCAGAGGTTTCTCCCGGAAACCCACTCATGAAGCTCAATATCGGCCGGATCCCGGCCTCGGCTACCATCTTCGATCCCTCTATCATATCCTCTGTCGAGATACCCTTCTGAATCATTCCAAGTATCTTCGGAGAACCGGATTCCGCCCCGAAGAACATTTGCATCACACCGGCTTGTTTCATTTTATCGATCAGGGCAGCCGGAAAGCGGCGGACGGTATCCAACCTGCAAGAGGCCACAATATGGAACCTGCTCCCGCTCGCGAGTATTCCATCGAAAATAGCTTCAGTCCTTTCCAAATCTATGAAAAACTCATCATCCACCAGGCCAAAGACGGTGACTTTGTACTTCTCGTGAAGGTAGATGAGTTCTTCGATTACTTTTTGGGGTGATTTCTTTCGCCACCGGCGGCCGCAAAAAACCGTATTATAGCAGAAACCGCATTTGAAGGGGCAACCTCTGGAAGACTGGTAGTCAAACTGATGCTCGATTCCGGCATAATCACTCATATTAACCAAATCATACGCCGGTAGGGGCATGTCATCCAATTCCAGAAAGTCTCTACGGGCGGCTTGCGCACCATCTCCATTCGGACTTGGTACGTATGTGCCGGGAATACCGGCTATATCACGCCCTCTAAACACAGCATCGACCACTTCCATGAAAGTTTGTTCGCCTTCCCCAATTACAACCACGTCGACAAGAGGATGGCCGGCTGTCTGTTCCGGCAAAAGCGACGGGTGGATGCCACCCCAGACAATCAATGTGTCGGGGTTGGCCCTTCTGACCATTGAGGCAATCCTTAAACCATGCTTGACCTGATAGCCGGTCATAGCAGATATTCCTACCACTATCGCATTGGTGAAGTCAGGCTCTGAGATGTTGCGAACATTTCCGTCGAGCACCTTCACTTGCCCTTCATAACTGCCCCTCTCACGAAGCCATGCGGCTAGACATAGAATGGCCAGGGGAAGATGCTGAACGGCGCCTATTTGTCTTCTTGGGACTCCTGGCGCCACTAGAATGATTTCCTCGCGAATACGTCTGTTCATTTTTTCCATATCTTGAGTTACATTTCTCTCTATCATAGGACTTTCACTTCCCAGCAACCACATAAATGCCCGCACCAAGCTCTTTGGGGCGGGCTCGGGCCCCAAACCACGACAAAGCGTTTAAAAAGGGAAATGCCAAGGCATAAAGGTTCTTATTCTGCATGCGAGCGCGAGTAATCATATAACTTATATTATTGGCGATAGTCTCCAGAAACCCATAAGTATGCCCATTCTCCAATATGGAAAACCCCGCTCTTTGCACCTTTTGCAAAATATCCCGCAACTCGTACCCTGGTCTCACATGTGTTTCCACGTCAAAGTTCAAGCTCTTTTTCCAAATGGGATAGCGGCGGTAGAGGGTCGGCACGTGCAGCACCAGCACCCCTCCATTCCGCAGGACCCGATACAAGGCGCGCAGCGCGGCATCGTCATCTTCTATATGTTCCAGAATATCCACGCAGACGGCAAGGTCGAACTGCCCCTCCTCACTCATGCTTGCAATGTCAGCCGTCTTGAACTTTACATTTGGAATTCCTGCCTTCGCGCGTATGTACTCTGCGCTCCGTACCATACCCCCGATCAGATCGATACCCAGCACATTGGCTTGTGGAAAACACCTTGCCAGTTGAAAGGAAAACACTCCCAGTCCGGAGCCGGCGTCAAGGATTTCATGATAAGAACGGTTCTCCGGGATAAGCGAAAAAATATTTCGCGCACGGATACGCAGCCCCACTATGGGGACCCCGATCAATCGGATATAGACCCTCTGTATCAGAGAATATTCGGGGTGATAGGCTAGCTCGCTTCCAATGAACATATCCCGCCTTCCTTAACGATTTCCGGATTGAACCGCCGTGCATCTTCATCCATCGACTGTTGGCCCGCAAACTCCAGGGTACTGTCCAAAAATCCATTTTTCTTTATGAAAATATCGTGCCATTGGTGAAATCCAAGCATGACCCACAGCATAAAGTAGTGCCACCGAAGCCTCGGATGTGGAGGATGTTTCAAGATCTTTTCGATGAACTCATAATTGAAGAATCCAAGTTCCTTTACCGTCTGTCGACTCAGTCGATCCTGGACGGCGGTTTTCAGGTCTTTCTGGAATTGATAGTATGGATTGAAAGAAAAGCCCCACTTCTTTTTCTTCAGGATCGGTTCGGGCAAATAGGCACTTACAGCCTTCCGGAAAAGAGACTTCGTTTCGCTTCCGCGCATCTTGAGCATGACCGGGATCGAAAACGCCAGCTTCACCAGATCGAGATCGAGGAAGGGCACACGAGATTCGAGGCCATGCGCCATGGAGACCCTGTCTTCCGACAGCAGGAAGTCGTCAATCATTTTGGTATTGAATTCGAGCCATAGCGAATCGGTAAGGATGTCCGAATGGGGGCCATGGCGAAAATAGGGATCGAAGTGGCGAACCACCGGAAGGTGTTCCCGTGAGATCATCCGCTCCCCATAGAGCAAGCGAGACACTTCCGGATCATGGTCCCAGACGTTTCGCAATATTGCATAGAATCGCTCCGGAGCGCCTGCGGCACAGAGCAACTGGATCCCCCTCCGGTACTCCTCCCACCTTAAATCGAAACGAGATCCCAAGCGGTAAGCCGACCGGGATAACGGTGATAGAACGGAATTCTGAAACCATTTTGGGGTCACACGCTGCCCCCAAAGGGAGCGCATGAGGTATACGTTGGTACCGTAACCAGCAAATAATTCATCTCCCCCCAACCCTCCCAGCACGACCTTGACCTGTTTCGCCGCATGTTCGGCTATGCTGTAGCCCTGCAGCATGTTCACCTGGGGCTCCTCCACGTGCCAGAGGACTTTATCCATAAGTTGCAAAGGTTTGGGGTCGATTACCAGGGGAAAATGCTTAGTCCCGAAGCGCTCGGCTATGATTGCCGCATCTCCAAGTTCATCCGTCGGTTCGTTGAAACCCAGCGAAAACGTCAGAATTTCCGGGACCCCCAAGGCATGCATCATGGCTACCAGTGTGCTCGAATCCATTCCTCCCGAAAGGTACACCCCTAAAGGGACATCAGACATCAATTGTCTGTTCACCGCACACCTTACAGCCGATACGATGCGCTCGCACCATTCCCCTTCATTGACACCGGTTTCGACTTGCGGCTCAAAGCCGAAATATTTTCGATCCTTGGTCCCATTTTCGTCAGCCACAAGCGAATGCCCGGGTTCCAGTCGGGAAATCCCCGCGAACAGCGTGCTGGTCCCCGGAACATAGCGAACATTCATAAAATCATGGAGAGCCTGGTAATCCACCTCCGCCTGCACATCCGGAAGGGACAGAAGCGACTTGACCTCGGATGCGAAGGCTATTCTCCCCTTGTTGATGTGAATATGAAGCGGTTTTACTCCAAACGGATCACGGACAAGGAGCAACCGGCGACATGCTGAGTCCCATAAGGCAAAAGCGAAAATGCCATTCAAAACTTTGGGAAAATCTACACCCCAGCGTTCGTAGGCAGCAAGCAGGACCTCGGTGTCGCTCCGGGTGCGAAATGGGTATGAAGTGAGTTGGTCTCGTAATTCCCTGTGGTTGTAAATCTCGCCATTATAGATAACCTGAAGGCGGCCATCGGGAGAGGCCATCGGCTGATTTCCTGATTGGAGGTCTATTATGGCAAGCCGGCGATGCGCCAGACCAACTCCGTTTTGCTGGAAGATCCCTTGGCCGTCAGGTCCCCTGTGCTTCATCAGGTCCGACATTCCGTGCAACAGACCGACAGCGTTATCGGGGCTATGCCCTGAAAAATAAAGAAAACCCGCAATGCCGCACATTATCCTCACCCTTCGGCCAAAACAGCTAAGGCCCGTGCCATCCAGGCGTTGCACCACCTCATTAAGGAATAATTCCACTTAAACCATTTGCCCTTACGATAGGCAAAGTCACGTGTTGCCTCACGATAAAGATTGGCAATTGCCCAGCGTGCAATCTTTTCGGCCTGGCCCAGGAACTTTTGCTCATGTCGAGCTGCCTTTTTGAAAGAGATTACACCCTGAGCGGAACCATGCACATCAGAAGGATACTTCCTGTCGTTCATCCATCTCGGGGCGCCGTCGGATTCGAACAGATTGGCCAGGTAGTATTCAAGACCTTGCCAATAGACTCGTAAATATCTGTCGTCTCCCGTTTGTTCGAAGTAGTCGATCAAACCGTCGAGAATACCGCCCGTGTGGTAGTTGTCATGCGTGATCCGTGATTTTTCTCGGGGATAAGTATAATACCAAGCATAGTACTCCGTTCGCCGATTGACCGTGTAGTTGATAAGTTGACGGGCTGCGACGATTAAGTTGCGTTCACCCGTATGCCTCCAGAGTTTAGCCAAAAATGCCCCGGCGAGGACCTGGTTGTTCAATACCACGGCATCGACCTCTTTTAGTACGTAAGCAATTGCTCGCTCATCTCCCGAACTGTGCAGAACGGGCAGGTCCAGGAGTATAAAATCGGCCACGGAACGGCTGGCGCTGAGATATCGATTATTGCCGGTGATTTCGTAGGCGTGCAACAGCGCCTCACCTGCGAATATGGACACAACTGCGTTAGGTTCATACTTTTGCTGAAGAAATATGGTATTTTGCCAAATGTGATTGTAGCCCCAGCAAAGATTTCGACATCCTGGACTGGGATTTTCCAGCAGCCATCGGATAAGCTCGACGGCGCGGTCGAGGTACATCGAATTGCCTGTTACTTTATGCAAAGAAAAATATGCTCTTGCAAATAACGCTATCCCCTTGGGGTTTCTGGATTCCTTCACCCCTAATAAAGGTCTGAGGTTGATTGGTGATTCCTTCACAAGCTGTGTGAATGCCAGTCGTGGCCACTTGCTGTTGAAAGATAGGCCATCAAGGAGAGGGCTATTCAATGCGTCAAATTTACTGAATCCGCTGTAGTCCTTTTCGTGAGCCGCATCCAACAAGCTCGTCAAAATATTGAAAGCATCGTCCATAGGTTTATCGATTCCAGTATCGAACTGGGGCATTGCCACCTGTACACGAGGATTTCTGCTAAACTGAGCCTCTTATTCGGTACTTTTCGAACGACCCTCTTTTGGCATCCGCGATGCTTCCCGGGTACCCTTCCACAAGGTCGACGAGCCAGGAAGTGACATCGATTTTGTCGCTCAACATTTTACGGCGCTTTTCCTGCCATTCGTCATAAAGGTCTCCCTGCGCCAACTCCTCTACTCTTTGCAGGATCTCTTCCCATTGGTCCAGGCGGTAATGCCTGACTAGATCGTATCTGGTGTCCTGCTCGGTCGTATATCCTCGCCCGGTGTTGGAGATAAAAATGGCCGGAATTCCCATGCAGGCAGCTTCCGAAGCCATCGTGGCTGATTCTCCGACGATCAGTTTGCATGTCGCCATAAAATCATGAATCTTGGATGGATGCATTTTGAAAGCGAGATGTGCCAAGGCCTCAGGCAAAGGCGCCTCCGAAGATATGTGGACTGAACCGAATCGGCTCAATATCTGAACGAGTTCGATTTTCGATTCGATTGACAGACTTTTTTCGCCTATGTCATGGCCGGCCCCCCAGCCTACGAAGCGAACGAGGAATTTGTTTTGCGGCCGCATCACTTCAGGCGCATACTTAGGTGATAAATAAGCCAATTCGTGATACCCCGGATAATGGATCTGGTTGGCCCACGATCCTCCCGCATCCTTGCTGAAACAGCAGGGGGAGATCACGTATTTGCTCAATGAAAAGGATATCTGATTAGCCAATCTGTCATTTTCGGTATCTGAAAACGCCAGCGTCGGAATCCCGTAGCACTTTCCAACCGGGGCATTGAATATGCCGCTTATCTGGAGCATGAGATCCACAGGAGTTTTGCGGATAATTGCCGCTATTTTTATCTGCTGTTCAATTAATTCTTTAATAAGACCTAAGGGCCCTGTGCCTTTTTTTGTCAAAGTGGTGTATTCAAGATGGGCTTCGTTCAACAATTGAAGTGTGAATTCCTTTATCCTTGCGCCAACAAGCACGCGATGCCCTCTTTGGGAGAGTATCTTCATTGCATTCTTAAAAAAATGCATGTGGGCAGGATGACTTATGTTTACAAAGACATTCATCTGTCGAATCCTCGAAGTACTTCGGAACCATGTAAAGCAGGCCCTGTCGGGGGCCTTTCTTGCGCTGCCTCCTTCCGGGGCCGGATCGACTTATTCCTGGTCAGACTCAGATAAAGATTCCAACCCAGGGAGAACGGATAGCAAAATTTATACCTGATGTTCTGCACAGTAGAACAATCTTTTGCTAACCATCTACCCGTCAGTAATCGTATTTCCAACTGACTCACGGTCCCATACCCTCCTTGGCGCTCGCCTGGGACTCGACCATGACGTTGGGTGCAACTTCAATCTGTACGATCGCTTTTCCCGAATTGTTGCTGACGCCCTTCTCCACATCCACATGGTTATGCCCGGTAAGAGTACTTTCCGAGGCCAGGTGAGACGTTCTCCTTATTGCTGCTGTCAGTTGATTGACTCAGTTCCATCTGCTCCTGCCAGAAGGGCTTACGGGTGCGTTCGAGAAACGAGATTGCATCGCCGTCGATGAAAATGGATTGCACCGCGTTTGCCAGCCTCATGCTTGCTGAGGCCTGATTTTGTCCCGGCTGCGTTTGAATGTGGCATCGCTTCGTACTGCGGAAGCGGGGGGGCCGATTGGAGTTCGATCTTCGGCGACGCAATCAATCCCGAGAGCACCGGGCGTACCGTGACATGTATGCCATGGGCGGGACTGCTCCATAGAACCGCATAGTATCATTCGTCAGGTTGAGACCCCTGTCAAAAACTCGATATTACCGGGCGCAACCATCAAAACCCCTTTCACGAACGGCTCACCAGCCGTTCCGGTGATCAGCGGGTCCCATTGCCACTCGGAATCGAGCCCACCTGCGGCCACGAAAATCCGCTCCGAGAATGCGATCCTGATATCCAGGTCTATTGCCGGAGGCGAGGTGACCTCACTCGGCTGCGCCTTTGTGCGGGGCATTGTTCTCACTGACACCCAATTTTGCTATGGACTGCCGGAATTTCTGGGTCATCCAACAAATGAGTACCTATGGTCTGGATTTTCCTGCCCTGGAGAGGCCGCATATAATAGCCCGCGATCCCTACGCTCCATGAGGTGTCACCCTGGAATCAGACTGCCAAAAACCAAACCCGTCTTTTGCCCTGAGGGGTTATGTAAAATCTGCCATAGTCAAGACTGTCCAGCTAATCCCAAAGGTGAAGCTTATCAAAATCCAGACTATGTTTCCGCAAAAAATGCCGATACTCCTGCTGAAATGAGATCTTATTGTGATAATTCATTTGATCGCAAATGTATTCCTGGACCTCGGTTATCTTAGAGAAGATCTCAGAAGAAACCCCATAACCGTTTTGCCATTTAAATAATTCGAGGTCACCGCCCCTGGTTTTGATCCATTTGGATGAATTCCGTTTTGCTTCGCCAATAACTTCTGCAACCGTGGCGGACGTTGAAAGAGAGCAAAGGATGTGGACGTGATCAGCCCTTCCGCCAAAAATCTGCGCGCGGGGGATTCGTATGCCTTCATGATGGAGGCAAGATAGGCGAGCATTTCCTTGTGCAACTCAGCAACAACCAGGAAAGGCGTCCAATTCTTGGTTGAAAAGATTAGATGATGTGGAATCTTTCCGCTCTTCTCGCACACATCTGCTGTGCCGTTTTTCGTGAGGTGGTGACAAAAATTGTCGGCCATGCAGCAACAAATGCCCTGCTAGAGACCTGGTCACCACCCGCCATATACGGGTCGAACCACTGGGCACTTAATCCCAGACCCTGTTTACCTGATTCAATAAGGAAATTTTGAAAACAGGCATCACTTTTGCTCAATCCCTTTGGCGGGCACTGACTGAAAAAAAGAGTGAAGAATCAGAGACTGTTGACGATAATTCATTAATGAAACATGAACCACGGGACCCTATGAGAAACTATAAGTCCGCAATACCCCGGCGGCGGGAGGATGACACAATGTTTATCAGGTTAAGGGAAAGCAAAGGCTTTACACTGGTGGAACTGATGATAGTCGTTGCTATCATAGGTATCCTGGCTGCAGTCGCCGTGCCGTACTATCAAAGGTACATTCAGAGAGCGCGCTTGATCAGCAAAGTTTTCCCCGGAATACACGCAATCGAAACCGACCTGGCGACTTACTACAGCGCTCAGTTGACGTTTCCGGGGGGGGCAACTTTAGGTCCCATTTTGGCTGACGCAAGCACCAAGTGTATTGAAACCCCCACTATTACCGGCGCCGGCAGCACTGTCACGGTGGCCTTCACGATCGCGGGGGCGGCAGCGGCTAATGGTTCAGGTACTTGTCCTATGCTCCAGAGCCTTGCCGGCCAGACTATTTTGGCATCTCCCTTGGTGGACGGCACGTCCAGCAAGATTACAGGGTGGCTGCTTAGTGGCTCGCTTGCCACAAACCTGGGGTTGGCAGGCGAGAGGTAATCTGATGCCGGCAAGGGTAGGGCAATTTCCATAATGCTCTCGCCGCTCGGTTATTTTTACTCAGTCGCGTTCTCTCTTGCTCTCATGGCCCGGTTCCAGCGTGGTCTTTTCCTTTCCCCGGGTTTTCGAGCAAGTGCGATGGTCCCGCCGATCCTCATTTACCCTTCTCCCCTTCCTAAACTGCAAGACAGCTTTTCCTCTCCCTTTGGGACACCATGAAAAGAGCCGTGGGTTAAGCTGCGCGCATCCCACCAGGTCTTTCCAGTAGGGTTGAGACCTCGCTACGCTCCCGGGGTTCTTTGACGACAAAAGATGCCCGCGACGAACTTTAGGAATTTGGTTTCTTACTATTCACCATTCACTATTCACTACTCACTGCCCTACTGTTTTGCCGCTTTTCGTCATCGGTAGTGACAAGAATTGTAAGTCGGAGAACCTATTATCGGGAGGCGGCAATACCCCTCATCCTCCCGCGTGTCCGTTCTGCGTATTGAAAATCTAACCCCATAGCCGGTTTGCACGATTTCAAAAAAAATCTTGGAGAATCGGAAATGAAGGCATCAATCTTGCTCAACTCATTACACAACACACAACAAACGCGGAAAAAAGACTCAAGATACAGGAGGCGATTGACGATAGTTTCATATGAATGGTGGAAACCCCCAACAACAAAAAACATGAACGTACAAAAATCACTAACCAACAAGGAGAAGCAAATGTTTATCAGGATGAGAGAAAGCAAAGGTTTTACATTGGTGGAATTGATGATCGTCGTTGCGATCATTGGAATCCTGGCTGCGGTCGCGGTCCCGTACTATCAAAAATATATTCAGAAAGCGCGCCTTACCAGCAAGGTATTCCCGGCAATGCACGTGATCGAAACGAACCTGGCGGCCTACTACAGCTTCCAGCAGACCTTTCCGATGGGAGCGACAACCTTAGCTCCTCTTTTTGCTGACGCAAGCACAAAGTGCATCCAGACCCCCATTGTTACCGGCTCCGCCAACACCCCCGTCCTGACCTTCACGATCGCGGGGGCGGTAGCGGGTGGTGGTTCAGGTACCTGTCCTCAGCTCGCGTCCCTTGCCACCGAGACTATCAGCGTAACTCCGCAGGTGGATGCCCCGACCGGTAAGATTACAGGGTGGATGCTTAGCGGCCCTCTTGCCACAAACCTGGGGTTGGCGGGAGAACACTAATCTGATATGAGGTAAATTATGACCGCCCGAAGAATGCCGGTAAGACACCGGCATTCTTCTCATTTTTATTTTTTCAACTCTAGATGATGGTACTGACAATGGAAGTCAGGTCAGGTGCACGAGCGAAAAAAGCGCTGCCTTATATTCTTGCCCTTTTCATCGTTTTGATGATCTTTTCCGCTTATTCGAACACTTTCACCTCGCCGCCTTACCTCGACGATTTTCATTCATTCATATATGAAAAAGCCCTGTATCTGGATCACATATCGGTATCCAGCCTTCTGTCACTCTCTCAGACCATGTTCGGCCGGACGCGGTTTCTGCCTGTAGTCACGCTGGCACTCAATCACTCCCTGGGGCACAGCAACCTCATCTATTTTCACGCCGTAAATCTGTTGATCCACCTGCTGGCGTTCTTTGCGGTCTTCTGGCTCGTCAGCCAAATTGTGGCCGTGGGGAAGGACAAGGACGCAGAAGGGCCGCTTTTTGAAATAGCGAACTTTTTCCCGTTGTGCGTCGCCGCCATATGGGCCTTAAGCCCCCTTCAGACAAACGCAGTTACGTACCTCGTGCAGCGCATGGCAGCCATGCAAACGCTTTTTTTTACCCTGAGCGTGGCGTGCTTCATAAAGGCGCGCCTTCTTTCCGGGAAAAAGACGCGGAGCGCCGTTATTTTCTACTTTCTCTGCGCGCTTGCCGCACTGTGCAGCTTTTTTTCAAAGGAAAACTCGGCGGTCCTGCCGGTTGCGCTGGCCCTGACCGATATCTGGTTTTTCGATTCCGCCTGGATGAAGAAAGCCTGGGCCATATGCCGGAAAACCGGCTGGAAAGTCCGCTCGGCAACTGCTGCTGCAGTGCTTTCATCCTCCTTTTACGGATTCACCCTGGTCTTGCCTAAACTTCTTAGCGGTTACGCCCACAGGGATTTCAATCTGGTGGAACGCCTGCTCACGGAAGGAAGGGTAGTCGTATGGTACATGTCGCTCCTTCTCTGGCCTGACCCGGCCCGACTCGCTATGAATCATGAGGTCGAAATTTCCACTTCACTTTTCAGCCCTCTTACAACTCTTCCGGCGCTGCTTATGATCGGCGCGCTGATTTTCCTCGCGGTCAGGCTCCGAAGACGATTTCCAGTGATCACATACGGGGTCGTTTGGTTCTTTTTGAATCTTGTAATCGAATCGACCATCATCCCCCTGGAATTGGTTTTCGAACACAGGCTCTATCTGCCATCTATCGGTTTCTACCTTTCCGTCGCCGGGCTTTTTGCGATTCTCTTCCGGCAAGCCGCGAAACGGCTCCCAGAAGCCGAATTCGCAAAGGCCGCATGTTCTGCTCTCCTGATCGGCGCCGCGTGCCTTGCCCTCCTGACATTTACCCGGAACGGCGATTGGGAAAACAGGCTCACTCTCCATCACGATGCAGTAACAAAAGCGCCCGATAGCCCGCGGACAAACGCCGACTACGCCAACGTGCTTTGCGACGCCGGCCTGTACGAGGAAGCGATAAAGTACGCCGAAAAATCAATTGAACTCGGGAGAAAGGGACGCGAGAACTTTGTCCTGGCCCAGAACGGCTTAACCATAGCCCTTATAAAACTGGGGAAAATAGACGAAGCGATCGAACGCAGCGAAGAATTTTTAAAGGATAAGCTCAGTGATGTCGATTTAGACGCCCTCCCCAATCTTTGCCTGAACACTGCCCAGGCCTGTATTACGGGAAACAAGCCTGAAGATGCCTACAGGTGGACGTTCAAAGCCCTCAAGTACGTGCTATCGACCGATAATTCCCCTCACAAGAAGAGTCTGATTGAAGTGACCGCTTTGAGAATGCTTGCCGAGTTCGGCCCGCAGGGTATAGATCTAAACCAGGACGGCGTACCCGATCCTGGAGACCTGCCGCCTGCGCTCTGGATAGCCATGGAATTCAGAAAACAGGGCGATGAGCAGTATGCCCGTGAGATAATCGAGCGGGAATATCTAAAGGCCCCCGGTGATCAGCGCCTGAGAACGGAAATTGAAAACTTCCAGAAAGAAGATGCTCAAAACCGCGCGCAAAAGGAAAAATGGAACTTATTCCAAAAATATGTGCGAAATCCTTTCTCCAGATTCAATTTCGACATGGCAGTGGCATTTTTAGTGCAGGAGAAACACCTGCCGAAGTTTTTGCAGGACCTTGGGGAGAGGCGACTGGATGCGGCCCTGGAAATTTCTCCCCATTCTCGTGACGCCTGGCTGCTCAAGGGATGGTACCTCTTTAAAAAAGACGATGCGGACCATGCCGTGGAAGCGGCCAGAAAAGCCCTCGACGGAGACCAGGAAGACTCGAACGCATGGCTTGCGATGGGCTTCTTCCTGGCCAGGGCGGGAGACTCTGACGGGGCTGTCGCGGCTTTCGGAAAGGTAATTGAGCTTTATCCGGCCTATTCGAAGCGAGCCCTCGTGGAAGAGTTCTGCAGGCAGTTGAGGGAGGGGAAAAAAATCGAATCCGCCTCGAACCGGGAATGAAAGGTAGAAATCTTTTTTCGAAATTATTCCATCTCAAGGAAAAATAGAGTATTAATACTCAAATTCGTCATGATATTGACAGGAGTTTTTTGTCGCGAGAAACTTGGGGGGGACAATGAAAGCGCCTCTTATGACGAGAACGACTGCTCGCCGTTTTTCTCTGATTTTTGTCCTGCTGCTTGCAATGGCGGCGTGGACCTTTTCTATTTCAGCAGCCCGGGAATGCCAGGGCGCTGAGCAAACTGCCGCCGAGCCGCCAGCGGCTTCTCCAGGCGGGATGGAACAGGCTCAGTCAGCGCCGGAAGCCGTGAAGACCCCACGGGAGCAGACCGCCTCGCAGCAGCCGGCAGAACCCCTTCCAGCAAACTCGGGGCAAACCTTCCAATTACAGGCTCAAGGCGCGGGGTCGCAGGCTTCTGAACCTACGATAACGAGTTGCCCCCCGGAATACGTCCCCCTGATACAAAAAACGACCGCATCCCTGATGGCCGCCAACTTCGCTTTTATCCCGGTAAAGGCGCTTGACCCCTTTGTCCCTTTCCTTACTCTGGAAACCCGTTCGTCGGAAGATGAGAATGAGTCGCAAGGCGGGCCCCTTACGCCTCTCCAGAAAATGACCTTGAGTGAAATCGAAAGAGGACTCAAGGCGATTACCTGGGGTCAACTGGGCACGAAGGCGGTTATCGAGGATTCCACCGGCAGGGGATATATCGTCGGCATCGGTACGCCGGCCGGAGACCATAGCGGGGTGATTACGCAAATCTTTAACGATCGTCTTGTAATTCAGCAGGAAATCTGGGACAGAAAGGCAAAAAAGAGATTCCCGCAGGATTTCACCATAAAGCTGGCTAAAAAAACTGACGCTAAATAGTTTCCGTCCGGAAAGGGTCCTTTTCCGCCTTGGCGGCGTCAATCTTTGGGGTTTCTTGTGCGGCGTACCCATGTACGCCTCCGCGCAACCCCTCGATTTCCTTGCCAGGACGAAAAATGCCTCCTTTCCAAATCGGAAACTGCCTGTTTCCCATCCGGGGTTTCCGGATGGACGCTAAATAGTCTCCATCCGGAAGCGCCGGATTAGACACTACCAGTTTACGACTACCTTTTTTTTATGAGTGAGACCAGCAGCATTACAGCGCCCGTAGAAATGGCGGCGTCGGCCACGTTGAAGGCCGGCCAGTGCCAGTTTCCCACGTATACGTCCAGAAAATCCACCACTTCTCCCGACCTGATGCGGTCGATCAGATTCCCCGTGGCCCCCCCGGCAATGCATATGTACGCGATTCGGGTCCATGTGTCATTTTTGTCGGCCTTGCCGTACGCATAAGCGATTGCGGCGATCACCACTATGGTAAGCCCTACGAAGACATGCCGCCGCCACGGATATCCCGGCCCTGCCAGGATGCTGAAAGCCCCTCCCGTATTATGAACATGAACGAGATTAAAGAGACCGGGAATTATGGGGATACCGGTGTTCAGCGGAATCGCGTTGGCGATCAGGTATTTTGTAAACTGGTCGAGGGCGGCCAGGATGCCAACGAGGATGCAAAACCGCGCCGTTCCCTCAATTTTTGAATTGGCCATCTCATATTCCCCATAGGGTGAAATTCTTCTGCGCTCATCCGGTGTCTCCAGATGGACCGTAGTAACACTTTTTGATTGGATTTTTCATTCAAAAACTTTAATTTCACTCCCGGTTGGACCGAAAAAGAAAAGAGGTTGAATACTGGTATGGACCCCGTATTCAACATCCGGACTTAGATTGTTCTCCCCATTTACTCAGCCGGAAATGATGATTTATTTTCACTAAAATCATGCGCGAGCAAACAGGGAGATATATACTTTCACGTTAATTCGTTACCAAAGACAGGAGGAGGAAAAGATGAGAGGAATCGTTAAGGGTGCGCTGCTTTCGGGGATCATTCTGGGGGTGGCCCTGGCTGGATGCTCCCGCAAGGTAGCCGAAGTGCAGGTCAAAGACGCAATTGCCGTTATGAATCCTACCGAGGGCAGTAAAGTGCTGGGGGTCGTCAGCTTTACAAAAGACGGCAAGGGGGTTCGAATCGTCGCTAAGATCGAGGGCCTGTCGCCGGGTCCGCACGGATTTCACATTCATGAATTCGGAAACTGTACCTCCCCCGAGGCCAATTCCGCAGGCGGCCACTTCAATCCCACTGACATGCCCCATGCGGGCCCCAAATCCGAAAAACGTCACGCCGGCGATCTTGGTAATCTCGAAGCCGACAAGAACGGCGTGGCCAGGCTCGAATGGACCGACAATGTTATGGTCCTTGAAGGACCGGAATCGATCATTGGCCGTTCGGTAATCGTTCACGCCCAGGCCGACGATTTAAAAACCCAACCGACAGGCGCCTCAGGTGCTCGAGTAGCTTGCGGTGTCATTGGGATTGCGAAATGAAACTTTTGGGATCGGATGTTTTCGCGCGTCGCCGCGACAAAACCTTTACCTGGAATGCAGACAGAGTTTGATAAGTACAAAGAAGGCCGGCCTCTTGATCCGGCTGTCAGGCAGACGCGAAAAACACCGTACCCCGAAGTGTGAAGGGTGAGATTTTCACCCTTCACGCTTATCGGTCTGCAGGTGTTTCGTCCGGTGTTTCGGCATGGATAACGTCTAGCAACTACAAGAAGGCGAACAGCCGCCGCCCCCCGAGCTAACCGCTATTTCGGATACTACCCGGAAGCCGGAACCCATCCCGTAGGAAACATAATCTACTGTAATGTCCTTGGTTTTTTCGTGAAGCCCCTTATCGACCAGCATTGTAAAGCCGTTTACTTTATATACGTCATCTGTTTCTTTAGGTTCGTCCAGAACCATCGCCAGGGATGGACCCGCTCAGCCACCGGTCTGGAGAAAAATCCGGATCGGGGTGATTTCCTTTTCCTTGAAATAATCCGTCAAAACGTCTTCAGCTTTTTCTGACACGTAAATCATTTAAACTATTCTCCTTTCAACCGACCAAAAGTAACATAATTATTCTACTCAGAGCTCGCACTATAAAAACCATCAATAAAAAAATAAAGGGAAAAACTGCACTCAGCAAAGGAAACGGCTCTTTGCACTCCGTGGTCATGATTTAGGGTAAATCTGTTCTCCTTCAAAGGTAGGCAGAGGCGTATGAATTTTTCATCATTTTTGGAGAAATGGGATCCATTCCGTTGGTAGCGCTGCCTTCAATGGTGGCGTTACCGTCTTTGTGCCCTGCCGATCATGCCCGATCATTGGGTGCATTGATCATGCCGCAAGACAAAGAAATGATCGAATCCATCCATGGTGAGGGCATTATTCTTCCGGGTTGACATAAAAGACAGTTGTATCCATACTGCTACGGGGTTTTGGTGGAACCCCCCCTTTAACCGGGGGTCGGATTCGCTGCCCTGATTAAACCCTGTCAAACAACGGTTTGGTATCTGGTACTGATGCAACTGGCGCTCTCCTCGCTCTGAGAAAGGGACAATAATGGGCAAATCCAAAAACAAAGTCCTGCTTGTTGTCGACGGGTCGTACCAATCCCTGGAAACCGTTAATTACTTAAGTCAAGTCTTGCCTCCCGATAATAGCGAAGTCGTGATGCTCAATATTACGAGCAAGGTTCCGGAGGCATTCTGGGACCTGGAGAAAGACCCGGTCTGGCAGCAGAAGGTCCAGACGGTCCGCTCGTGGGAGACTCAACAGGAAGATAAAATAAACGGCTTCATGGAAAAGGCCGCCCAGGTTTTCAGCGATGCCGGCTTTCCCGATTCGGCAGTGAAGGCGGATGTGAGAGAAAGAAAAGAAGGAATAGCCCGGGACATCAGGGCCGAATCACGTCTGGGGTATGCTGCCGTCATCCTCGGCAGAAGAGGGCTCAGCACGATACCGGACCTGGCGCTTGGCGGGGTGGCCAGCAAGGTCGTCCTCAGAACGTCCGATCTGGCGGTCTGGCTGGTCGGCGGCAGACCGGAGCCGGACAAAATAATTGTCGGCATCGATTCATCGGATGGTTCTATGTTGGCTGTAGAAAACCTGGCCAGGATTGTAAGGGGCGTCAACAAAAAGATTCTTCTGCTTCACGTGGTAAGGAAAGTCCCTGAGATGAACGGGCTCGACGGTCTGGAAACCCGGCGGTTCCAGGAAGAGCGTGAGCAAAGGGCGGCAAATGAAATTGAGCCGGTTTTCGGGAAAGCTTCGGCAAAACTTCAGGCGGCGGGTATTCTCCCGGAGGAGATATCGACCAAAGTCATCACGGGGGCGACCACACGAGCGGGAACCATCCTCGAAGAAGCCCGCTCCGGCGGATACGGCACCATCGTGGTCGGAAGGCGCGGGGTATCGACGGTGGAGGAATTCGATATGGGCCGGGTCAGCAATAAACTCATCCAGACCGCCAAAGACAGGGCCCTCTGGGTGGTGGGTTGACAGGAGCAGGTACCAGGTACCAGGGAGAAAACACTTCTTGCTTCCCGCTGCTTGCTACCTTTATGTAATGTCCGTTGCCTCTCGTCGTTTATCAAAATGAAGATCGGGTATTGAATTCGACGGGGGATGCTGTTACCGTTTGAATGCGTCCCGGAATAAGGGCTTGTCCGTAAATAAGCCTATTAGGCTTATTTACGGACAAGCCCTAGGACGTTCGCTATCGCCCGATTGCCGGAAGGTTCCGATGCAGTCTTTTCCAAAATACAAGATATTTGCCGTTGGCGACATTCACGGCTGCCATCGAAAGCTCACCTCTCTTATAGAGCGGCTGCCCATCGATGCGGGTAGGGATTTCCTGGTTTTTCTCGGGGACTACATCAACAGGGGACCCGGGTCGCGGGAGGTGATCGAATATCTCCTCGAGGTTGGACGAAAAGTTAAAAACTCGGTTTTTCTGCTGGGAAATCATGAGCACGCTTTGCTGGAGTATTCCCGGACGGGCATCGTCGACCATCTGCGCACGCTTCGATCTATCGGCGTGGAGGATACGCTGAACAGCTACTCGGACAGCCCCGTCCACTCTCTTGGCGATCTATCCTTTCTGCCTGTCGAACACACCCGCTTCCTGGAAACGCTCCGGCCATACTTCAGGCTGGACGGCTATCTTTTCGTCCACGCTGGAACCATACCCGGAGAGGATCTGGATCGCTGTCCACTGGACCGCCTTCTCACTGTGCGGGAAAGATTTCTTCAGGACGAAGGGGCTTCAAACGAGATTACCGTCTTTGGCCACACGCCTTTTGAGACACCCTTCGTTACGCCGGACAAAATAGGCATCGACACCGGAGCGGTTTATGGGAACCTTCTCACGGCTGTGGAACTGCCTGGAATGCATTTCTACCACGCCTGAAATGAGGCCTGGAAATTTTTTCAGGCGCCTGGGCCTGTTGGAGGGTTGTGAACGCTTAAGGTTCATCAAGGCCCCATTGTTCATGCCTGCACAGTCTCCTGATCGAGACTATTCAAGGCCCAGTCGCCATCCATGAACGCACGCGCCACTTTTCGATGAACGGTCTCGTCGCGCATAGTTGCATCGAGCAGCCTGCTGAAGCCCAGCAGCCTGCCCAGCATGACCAACCGGTCCTCGGTTTCGGATTGCTGGGTCTCCAGAATCGTCGCGGTCACCAGGTCGCCGCGCTGGTCCACGAAAAAATCGTTCGCCTCGAGCACCTCGGAGATGAATAACGCACGCCGCTCCCGCTGGACGGCCATTGTCCCGCCGCCCTTGAACCTGAAACGGATGTGGTTCTCCCTCGGATTCATGCCGCAAACTGCGTCCACCATGGCGAAATGATAGTCAACGCGTGCGTTCAGGTTCAAATAGTCCCGCGTAATTAAAGCGTAGTTCTGCTGCCCGATCGGCCTGGCGCTGCCCGCGTCGAGAATCGACCGGGAAAGAAGCCCCGAAACCCCCGCTACGGGTGGGGGCAGGTGCCATCGAAGCCCGGGCGTTAAAACCCCCCTCCAGAGCGCCAGCATCGGAACCGATAGAATATCTTCCAGTCTGATTTTGAATGTCTTGCTGCCGGGAGCGATACCGCCTCCCAGATCGATTATCAGGAAGTGCAGCGGAACGGCGCCATCGAGACGCCGTATCAGTATTTCCGCCGACTCCACAATGTCGTCTCCGGTCTGGAACATCGCCAGGACCGCCATTTCGTGGGTGTAGCGGATAAGGTCATGGAGCGAGCGGCATTCCTGGATCGAAAAAGTTGGACCGTATGCGTCGGTGAGGTTTAAGGGCTCGATTAGCTGCCTCAGCCTGGTTATCTCGGGACGTGAGGGACCACTGCGCTTGGCTCTGCGGCTTTCCGAAGCGGCGTTGTCGAGTTGTGCCGCCGCCCATACCTCCTCAGGCGCCTTCAAGATCATGCCCATGTCAGCATCAAGGATCACCCACTGGCCGTCCCGCAGAGCCTGGGTCGCCTTACCTGCCCCGGTCAGCATCGGGCGGGAATACTCTCGAGCGACAACGGCCAGGTGGTCCGCAGGGTTGCCTAGATCGACCACTACGCCTTCAAAGTCGGGGATCAGGCCGGCCGCATCCGGCATGCTCTGGGGAAGCACCAGGATGCCCGGCTTTCGCGCCGAATTTTGCCAGGCTTCAAAATCACGGGTCGAATGTACTACTTTGACCTTGCCCACGCACCGTCCCGGCGAGGCGCAGACCCCCCCTCTAAGCAGGACCTCTCCCCGTGCAGCTTCCGCTGCATGCCTGCTCCTTAGGGGTAGCCGGATGCCTCTGGACTGTAGAACGAGAATCTCGCCTTCCTGCGAAATCGCCCATTCGATATCCTGCGGTCTTCCGATCAGGCTTTCAATCCTTCGGCTGAGGCGAACCAGAGAGCCAATCTGGTCTTCGGAAAGCACGGGGAGATTCCGTTCATTTTCAGATAACTCCCGTTCCTCGGTGCCGCCCTCGATCCTGGCTACAGTCCGATGAGTCTTTCCGGCAATTTGCACCCAATCGCCCATCGGGCCATTGTCTATCGGCTCCCTCGATGGCCGGTAGATATCAGCGGGAGCGCTCCCGCTGACGGCCGGGATTCCAAGCCCGGGAACAGCGCTGATAAGCATCCGCCCGCTTTCAAACGCCGCAGGGTCTATAGTGAAGAGTATTCCCGCCGACTCGGCCTGCACCATTCGCTGACATAAAACGGCCATATCATGCCCGACCAGGGAAAGTCCGGCATGAAGGCGGTAGGAAATTGCCCGGGGGCTGTAATTGCTTGCAACGACTTCCCTGATTGCATCCTTCAACCCATCGAACGAGATCACGTTCAGCACGCTCTTGAACTGACCTGCAAAGGAGTGTTCCACCTTGTCTTCGACCAGAGCGCTGCTTCGGACCGATATCGCAGCTCCTTCCGGACCGGCCAGCCGTTCGTAGGCGCGCTGAAGCTCTTTTTCGAAGCCTTCAGGAAGGACCGCATCGAGAATTTTAAGGCGAATCTCTTCTGCATCAGCTTCAAAATCGGCGCCCCGGTTGTACCCGGCCTCCAGCTTCTGCGCCCTCTGCCGGATGAAAATGTCAAGACCGTTGGCCGATAGTATTCCCTCGCAGGAGATCGATGTCACGGCAAAACCGTTCGGAACGGGAAAACCGGCTTTACGCAGCAAGGCCAGGGTGGCAGCCTTCCCGCCCACCTCGCCGCGCAGATCGGCCGAGAGATCGTCGAGAAAAATGCAGGGCGGCGTGAGGGATTGGACCGCCATTACAGTGTCGAGCTCCTTCCGGATGGCGCCGGCAAGACTGTAATGGGTTTCAAAAAGCTCCGGGTAACGGCCCTCGCTCAGACGGTTGAGCCCGTCGACAAGCTCGTAGGTGACGCTTAAGAGCTCATCGGTTACCTCGGGCAGATCGCTGCTCCCGGATCTCAGTGACTGATCCATGGACCTCATGAGGTCAAGCGAGTACTCATTGTTGGCTAGAAGAATACGGAAAGTGTGGTACCGGATTTTAAGCGTTTCCAAAAATTTCGCAGCTCGAGCCAGCCGGCGCTCCCGCAATTTTTGAAATATTCCCGTGAGGAAACTAGGCACGCGTTTTCTCCTCTTCCCCGGATGTCTCAGAGTAGCGGGATTTTTCACGGAACAGTCCGGCAAACTGCTCCACCTTGTCTTCCGAATCCATCGAAAGATCGATCTGCCGGGTAAAACCCGTAAGCTCTCCGAGGACCCTCAGGGCCGAGATAACCTCGCTGTTTTCGACCAGTTTGAGTTTGCCCAAAACGAGATCGCCCTTGACAGTCACTTTGAAGCCCAATTGCTCCAGGATAACCCGGATTAGTTCGGCCCTGCGCCGGCGGCGGTTTTCATCGGCAAACCCGCCTGCGAAACGGAAATAGACGTAGTTTTGATTAATGTTCCCGCTGAGATAGCTGTCGATTACACTGTAATGGTAACCCAGCCGAAGACCGACATTCATGTAGTTTTCCGCCAGTATTGCGTGATTCCTTCCGGAAAATTCAGGCTGCTCCATTAAGGCCGTAAACGTACGGTCAAGCCCGGAGATTATCTCTTTGATGCTAAGGGAGACGGCGTCACGATCCCATACTTCCTTGAGGCTCAGTCCATGCAGGAATGCAAGGAAAGGCTTGGAAATGACATCATCCATTCGCACACTGGGACCGGCCCCGGGGGAGACTCCTCCACCGATGTCCAGCACGAAAAGAGAGATCGGCGTGTCGATCTCGAGCTTCCTTACATACTGACTTTTCAACCCGGGGCTATGCTCCTGTATTTTGAGCAACTCCTCTATGGACCTCTCATGAGAGAAATGAATTATGTCGTGATAAGTACGGCAATTGTCGACGGAAAATGCACTGGAGTCCGGATCTATGAGATCCAGAGGCATTATCCAGCGTAGCAGGCTGCGGAGCGCAACGTATTCGGGGTCGTTCGGATACAGTTCGGTGCTGCACGAGCGGGAGGCCAGAAGAGGCTCCACGATGCCCCGGTAGACCGTCCTGTCCCCGGCGTCCACTGTGACCTCGGTTCCCTCCGGTAAGCGCTCCATTGCCCCGGTAGCGCCAAAGACGGCGGGGATGCGCAGTTCTCTTGCTATGGTGGCCAGGTGCCCGATCGATGCGCCGACTTCGGTTACGATGGCGGAGGCCCTGCGCAGGATGGCGCTCAGTCTGGGGCTTGCCTGCCTGACTACCGCGACGGCGCCATGGGGGAACCGATCCAGTTCGCTTTCGGAGACGTGAACCACCGGCCCGGCTGCTATGCCCGTCTGCACGGTTTCACCTCCTTTGAGAATCACCTCGGCGCCCTCAAGCAAATCACAGGAATCCAATTCCATTCCGGCTGAGCCGTCCGGTCCGCTTGCCGGGCTTACATTCACTATGACCGGTCGCACTGCATCTCCCCTTACCCAGCCCAGACTCTGAGGATAGCCAAGGATCCGCTCGAAAGCGGCGGCGCATTCGGCAATGCTCCGAAGAAAAGAAGGACCCAGCAGGGCCGAACCTCGGTACAGGCCTTTGGGTGTGTACGATAGGGGATTCACGCCGGGATAGAGCGGCTTGCCGAAGGGTTTCGCTTTAATTTCGGATTCAACGAGATCGAAGGGGTAGGTTCTGCGAAGAAAAAAACTCTCCTTTCGATCCGGGGCTTCCACCGGCCATGCTGTGATGCAAAAAAGTCCCCCGGAAGGCGACTCAGGTGTGGTCACAACAGAAACCCAACCGGCTAAATACGCCGAAACCGTCTCGTTTACCGCCAAAGCGACCGGAACATCCTCATGTTCTTCAGTAGCCGCCAAATGTCCGGCCAGGGCCAGCACGCAGGCATGGAGGATGTCCTTGGATTCGACGTTGGTCATCACCCCCGGGTTCTCACCGGAAGAACAAATCCTCACGGTTAAAGGAACGGGACCTCCGCATCGGTCAAAAAGGGCTTCGACCTGATAATTAATCGCCTCGGCCAAGTCCGGCGGAAAATCCATTTCGCCGATCTCGACAACCCGCCCATTCGCCCCGATTGCCTCGATGAGGCGGGAGCAGCCTGCCACCGTCACCGCAAAACCGTCCGGGGCAGCAATATCCAGACGGTTTCGGGCCTCCGCGAGACATACGTTCAAAGAGCCGGCCAGAGGCTCCAGTTCAACGCCAAGGACGGAGTAGGGCAGGGCGGGACTCGCTCCAAAGGGTCCCAAGCCCCCGGCCAGTATGTCATCCAGGACTCCCTTGACGCTTTGATACCGGTCGAAAAGAGCGACGTATTTGTTTCTGGACATGGCGTTCAGGCTGTATACAACCTGGTAGACAAGCCCGCTCAGCTCGCGAACCGAGCTTTCAAGGAAGGCGCGGTCGAAAATGTACTCCCCACCCAGGGCCCGGTCCATTTCGGCCATTAATTCCAAGACTTTGGTATTGTGTTTCTGAATCCGCCGGAATTTTGCGAACAGCGACCGGACCCCTTCGAGCCCCTGTTCTGCAGCAGGCCTTTTTTGCCTGAGTGAGATGAACGGCAGCCGCATGATATTGCACCTACACCCGGTGAAAGATACTTCCAGCAGTACGCTTTTCCAGGACAAAAACGCGTCTTTGCGTGAAACCAGGCTTTCGCCTTCCCGTTATCCGCCTTCCGTCTCTCGCTGCCCGGTTCTATGCTGATCCCGCACGGCGATTTTCATCCAGCTTCCGGACGGTATCGATGATATCGCTCAGTTTGAACGGCTTGGCCACAAAATCGAAGGCCCCTTTCCGGAATGATTCCTTTGCGCTGTCCGAGGTGGCAAACCCCGTTATGACAACCACACCGGTATCGGGCGCAATCTCTTTGATTCGCTCGAGGAAATGCATCCCGTCGGTCCCTTTCATCTTCAGGTCGGTAATGACAATATCGAATCGCTTTTCCTCGATCCTGGCCATGGCCGAAGCGCTGTCGGTAAAGGTTTCCACCTCGTAGCCCGCTTTTTGGAAAGCAGGTCTCAGTCGCTTGCACACTATAGGCTCATCATCCAAGATGAGAATCTGCGTCTTTCGGTCGCAGTTCGCACATGGGGGCGTCATCGTTCACCTCCGTAAGGGTCTGAATCCTCTGCATAAAGTCGGATAAATGAAGGTCGATCCGTTCATCGGCGATCATGCTTATATCGAGTTGGCGCGTGTAGCCTATCAAGCCGCCCAGGACCTTCATCCTGGACACCATTCTCTCTTTGGACATTTTCTTGATTCTGCCGACAACCAAATCTCCGTGTACCTCGACGCGAAAATCGAAGCACTCCATTACTTCGGCGATAAACCTGGCTCGGCGCGAGCGGCGTGCAACATTGGAAACACCCCCGAGAAACCGGAAATAAATATAGTTATCGTTCAGCACGTCTCCAATGTAGGCGTCCAGCATATTGAAGTGATAGCCGAGTCTGAGGTGGAGATTCATGTAATGATTCGATATCACAGCCAGATTGCGGCCAACATCCTCGGGGCCGGCCAGCGATGAGCTGAATGTCCGGGTGAAGCTCGACATTAAGCTGCCCAGGTCCACGGCAACCGGATTGGTTTCCCACATGCCGCTTTCCGAAAGTCCCTGCAGGAGCGCTTTCATTGGCGTTGATTCAATTTGCTCGAGCGTCACGGACCGGGCATCGGCAGCCGAGCTCGTGCCCTTCTCGATATCGATTACCACCAGGCCGAGTGGAATGACAAACTGCAGTCGTTTCGGCGTTTTGTCGTGAAGTTTTTGGTAATTTTCGCTCAGATCAATGAGCCTCTCGACCGCTTTTTCATGAACGAACCGGGTGATATCATGAAAGGTTCGGCAACGGGCCGCTTTGAAAGACTCGCTGTGCGGGTCGACAAGGTTAAGGGGGTTTATTTTCTTTAGTATCCTTCTGAGCATGCGGTATTCATATGATTCCTGGAAGACGTCTTCCTGGGTGATCTCAAATTGGCTCAGTTCCTTGACCGTTCCTTCATAAACCACGTTCTGGATAGCATCCAGGGTCACCTCATCGCCCGTTTTTAGAACTCTGGTGGCCACCCCCGTATCCACCACGGTGGGGACCCGGTATTCGCGCGCCAGAGTGGCCATATGCCCGGTGGCCGAACCTACGTCCGTAAGTATGCCCCTAGCTTTGCGCATGATACGAGAGTATTTGGGAGACGTGTAGCGAGCCACCAGAATCGCCCCGTAAGGGAAATCCTTCAGGTCGTCATCTCCCTGGGCCACATAGACCTTTCCCGACGCCACGCCTCCTTGGACAACCGTCCCCTGGCCCGAGAAAAGCACCTGCGCCGACAGGCTTGCATGATCGATGTAGAGCCGATGCTGCTCCGGTTGGTTAGGTTGAACGTTAAGAGGCCTTGACTGCAGGATATAGAGATTGCCTTTGCTGTCAAAGGCCCATTCAACGTCCTGGGGACGCCTGTAGTATCTTTCGATTATTATGGCAGCCTGGGCGAGCCTCTGGATATATTCGGCCGAAAGACATGGCCCGTCCTGCAGGTTCTGAGCAACGTCATCCCAGGCCGTCCCACCGTTGTGTTTCATGACCATTTTGCTTACCTTGCGCCCTGACTCGGTCGAGATGACATTGTGGGGGGGCAGCCTGTCCAGAAAGAATGTATCCGATTCTGCGAGGCCCCCCACAACGGCCGGTCCAAGGCCCCAGGCGGCGCTTATCACCATGGCTTCCTTTTCCAGGGGAAGCGGCGCGTAAGTGTACATCGCCCCGCTGACTTCAGCCTCGACCATCAACTGGCACCCGACCGCCATGGCCGTCTCACTTTCCCGATATTTTCTATGGAGCCTGTATCGCCAGGCTTCAGGCGTGTAGGCCCCGGCTATCACCTGCCGGTAGGCTTGCAGGATACCCTTTCTCGGGACATTGAGCACGCTCTCGTACTGTCCGGCAAAACTGAAGTCGCTGTCCTCGCCCCAGGCGCTGCTCCTTACGGCAAAGTTGAAGGGTTCGCCCTGCCGCCTGCCGCCCATAATATCCAGCATGGCGTTTATATTCGAAACTATATGCCTGGGGATGGTCGCCTCGAAAATGCGTCCGCGCACATCATTGCACATGGCTTCGAACGCAGTCTCGTCCTTCAGGTCCACCGTGGCAAGACAATGTTCTATGTGCTTTAGCAGACCGTTGGCTTCCATAAAATCGAAGAATGCCCTGGTAGTTATGACAAAACCATCCATGGTGGGCAGCCCCAGCGTATTGCGTATGTCTCCGAGATTGGCGAATTTGTTGCCCACCTCCTCATTGAGATCGCCATTGAGTTCGTCCAGCAGAACCGCTGGCCTGGTCATGGGAAAAGCGCGCCTGCCGGCGAGTTCCTCCTGGATATCGTGCTGAATTCGCTCGAAGGCGACAAAAAGATCGACATTCTCATTCTGGGTCATTACGCACAGGTCTGAAATCAGCTTGAAAACGAGATCTCCTATTTTCTCACTGATATCTAATACATACTGGCCATCGAAAACGTACTCGCCCCCGAGCTTGTCACCCATGTCAGCCATAAGTTCCAGAAGACTGTTGTTCCGTTCCAGGATGCTCCTGAATTTCTTGAAGAGCACCGAGAAGGGGAGGGTAGGTTTTGTCGGCGACCAGAAGGAGAAAAACTCCTTCAGACCGTGTAAGAAATTCATCATCGTCTTTTTCTTCTATCGCCTCCTACTTCGTTTTCTTCACCACGCTGCGCTACTCCTGCGTGTATCCTTCGTGCTCTGCGTTATAAAGACAGCCCTTGGCCCCGCCCTCAATGGCCCCCCTTGCCACTCCCCTGAAAAACCAGCCCGATTCCAAGACCGGCCAGGAGGGCTATAATGGTCGCCAGGATGCCGTAGAGCGCCGAGTGCCCGAAGGCAAGTGCGGCGAGAAGCGCGGGGAAACCGACCAGGTTGACGGTAACCGGCTGTTCTGCCCGGGCGACGATCTCTCCTTTCCTCACCGCATCGAGTTCGACCGTATAGGCGCCGGGACTCAGGCGAGAGGGGATCGGGATCTGCGCCACAAAGGTTTTCTGCCCTTCGGATGCGCTCCCATAGGAGATGTTTCCAAGCATCTCCCGGTAGAGTCCTTCCTTTTGTTTCAATTTGAGAAATTCCTCGAAAGCGTTTTCGTGCCCATCGCCGTTGGCTTCTATCTGGACGGACCCCTTGAGACCCGAGAGCCTCAAGACCCCGATCGAGGCCCCTCCATTGGCTTCGAGGTGGTTGAAATCAACGGCCGAGGAGACCATACAGACACCAGGCGCCCCTTTGAAAGTGATTGAATCGAGGTTCATCCACATGATGCCCCCTACTTTTCCCTTCTCCTTCATGTGAAACTCACAGGGGGCCCCCATGAACCGGACGATGGCTTCACTGTCAGCGGGAAGAGATCCCTTTGCGGTAAGGGTAGTCCCGTTGAAGAGCGCGCCAATGTGGATGGCTTGAGGCTCGACCGTCATCCGGGCATCGTCCTGCGCCGCAGCGGTGGAAACTGTAAAGATGCAGATGGCCACAAAGAGTATAAAGTATTCGATCTTCATTTTTTAATGTCCCCCAACATAAGCCAGGAGAATCTCGGGCCGGGCAAGCAACTCGTAGAGCATCTTGACCATAACCACGAGAACCAGTGAGGCCAGAAGTATTTTGAGTTGGTCACCGCGCAGTTTCTTGCCGAGCTTGGCCCCGACCTGGGCCCCTACGGACGATCCGATGAGCAGCAGCAGCGCCAGGATAAAATCCACTGTGTGGTTGCGCCATGCCTGCATGATTGTAACATTGATACAGGTGAAAAGAATCTGAAACAGACTTGTGCCCACCACGACGTGCATGGGCATCCGCAGCATGTAAACCATTACGGGAACCATGATGAATCCGCCGCCCACGCCCATTATCGCAGCCAGGATTCCAACAAGTATTCCAAGAATGAGCACCATCAGCACTGAAACCCGCACACCCGATCTCTCGAATTCCATCTGCCAGGGCAGTTTTTTTACGATGCGCCCGTACATCGATTCTTTTCTGGGCCCGGGTGCGGGGATCTTTTTTTGGGTCTTGCGCATCGATTGAAGACTCTCGGCGAACATGTAGCTCCCGATGATTCCGAGCATGAGCACATAGGTGAGATTGATCAGGAAATCGGCGTTGCCGAGCTGCCGGAGGACTTTGATGATCTGGACCCCCACCGTCCCCCCGGCTATCCCGCCGATCAGCAGTATAAGGCCCATTTTGAAATCGACGTTGCCAAGACGGAAGTGCGCAAGGGTGCCCGATGTCGAGGCACCGACGATCTGGTTGGAATCTGAGGCCGCCGCCACAGTCGGGGGAATGCCGAACATTATCAGAAGCGGCGTCATCAAAAATCCGCCGCCGACCCCGAAGATACCTGACAGAAGGCCTACCCCGCCCCCTAAGCCCAAAATTACGAGCAGGTTGACGCTGTTTCCGGCGATTGGTAGATACAGGTGGAGTGGAATGCTCATGACTGTTGCTCTCTCCTTTGCTCAAGATTTTGCATTTTTCGGGGGCTTACCAGCTCGACCCGACACGCGATGCGATGCTGAATTTTGCGAATTTGCGCCATATCCCGTTCCGAATGAGAACTCTCATCATCGGGATGATCTGCTATCACCAGCGTTATCCGGTTCTGTTCGACGAACCGGATTACTTCTTCCTCATAGTTGCCTTCCGAAATGAAATAGTCGATTCGAGCACCTTCCGACTTGGCAATTTCGATGAGCAGTTCGAGACGTTCCCGGGGCTCGCATGGAGCGTTATTCTCCTGGATGCCCGCGCCTTTTGCGGAAGGCGGGAGCACCAGCAGGGCATAGAGCTTCGCGTCAATCCTCCTGGCCAGCGAAATCGCCCTTGACCATGCGTCCCAGGAACCGCTCCCGCAGTTCATGCTAACCAGTATCCGTTCCATATTATCTCGATCCTCTTTGCATCGACTCTCTTTAGGCAAGCAATGTGCCAGAACGGCAAAAGCAGGGAACAACGCGGATTTCCTTGAAATGTATGGTGATTTATAATACCAGGCCGGTGCATTTACTGTTTCAAAATGAAATAGCAATCCGCCTCATTATGGATTAATATTCCATTTTGGAACAGTACCGCAGGGCGTAAAAACTTCTCACCGCAGAGACGCAGAGGAATAAGCAGGCTGAAGGCGTTTAGGCTGAAGGTTTTTAAAACCTGGCAGCCTTCAGTCTGCGTCCTCACAAAAGATCGGACGCGAACTTGAAGCGTTTAGCATCGGTCGGAAATGTCAACGCGAATCCGAGCGAAGTGAGGGTTCAGCCTGATAGCCTGTTTCTCTGGGCCTCTGCGATGAATTCACAACTCATCAACGGGGAAGATGATGATCACGAACGGTCCCTTTTGGAGTCGTCCGCGCATTCTTGGAAATCGGGCCCTCAGGTGGCTCACGGGTTCCATAAAAGGGCAGATATTTATCGTCTTCGCGGTAACTTTCATCTCCCTTGCCGCCCTGACGCTTCTCAACCTTTGGAATCTTTCGACGGTAAAGGGCCGTCTTCTCCTGGGCGAGCGCTATTATGACCTTCTCAACAACATGCTCGAAATGCGCCGGTTCGAAAAAAATTATCTCTTTTACAATGACGTGGCGAGCATCCAGGAAGGAAGATATTACTTCAAGGTGGTCGACTCGCTCGTTTCGGAGCTCTCCGGGGATATCATAAACATTACCGACCGGAAAACGTTTGACCAATTCCGGGGTGTTTTGAGGGACTACGAACGGATGCTCGGTCTCTATGAGACCGAAGGCAGGGTTGCTGCCGACCCCGAGCAGATACGCCGGCAAGGCAAGGAACTGACCGATTTCGCCGATAAGTTCCTCAGGATAAAACAGCAAAGAATCCGCAAGGCCATTGTTGAGGTCTCGGTCCTTCCGTTCGCTTTCCTCGGCATTGTCTTTTTGCTCATGCTGTTAGTGATAAGACTGGTGTCCCTTGGTTTGCTCCGTCCTTTGAAGGTGCTTCAAACCACTATCCAGGGTGTGGCCACGGGTAACTACTCTCCAACCTCCTACGACGGATTGCAGACCGACGAGATTCATGGCCTCATAGGAGCCTTCGACCGCATGGCCCGGGAACTCGAAGCCAATCAGGAGCACCTGCTGCAGGCCAGGAAGATCGCTGCGCTCGGTACGTTCACGGCAGGCATCGCTCATGAACTCAATAATCCTCTCAATAACATCTCTTTGACGGCTGAGACCTACCTCGAGGAATATGGCAGTCGTATGGATGCCGAGGCTAAAGAATGGATCCATGACATCCTCACGCAATCCGAGAGGGCGTGCGAGATTGTCAAAAACCTCCTGGACTTCTCGCGTACTGAACGTCCGGCACGCTCCAGAATCGAGGCCAGGGAAATCGTGCGCAGCACCGTTGCCCTCGTGAAGAATCAGATTATGCTCGCCGGAATCAACCTTGAAGTGGAAATCCCCGAGTCGCTGCCGCCTGTTCGCGGGAACATAAGGAGTTTGCAGCAGGTCTTTATGAACCTGCTGCTAAACGCCTTGCAGGCCATGCCGGGCGGGGGGTCCATAACGATAACCGTGGCGGCCGAGCCCCCGGATTTTGTCCGTTTCGATATCAGGGACACCGGGGCAGGAATAAAACCTGAGGCGCTCGAACATATCTTCGAGCCCTTTTTCACCACCAAGTCTGTAGGCCGCGGGACCGGTTTGGGACTCTCCGTAGCCTATTCCATCGTAAAAAGACACCAGGGGCAGATTGAGGTAAAAAGCGAAATCGGCAGGGGGACTGTATTCACGGTACTGTTGCCGGTTGCCCGTGCTGATAACGATGAAGCCCTGGATGAATCGCTCGACGAACGGTAGGGGCGAGACCGCGCTGCGCTCCCGGTGCAATGCGCGCGACAGAAAGACGAGAATATGCAGCAGGTGCGGGTGGCAATAGTAGACGATGAGGTCACCGTATGCCGCCGCCTGAGCCAGGCCCTTTCAAAGGAGGGCTGCGAGGTGGAGGCGTTTACCGCTGGACGCTCATTTTTGGAGCGCATGCAGGCGGAGCCCTTTGACGTCGTGTTCTGCGATTTGAGGCTTCCGGATACCGGCGGTATGGAGGTGCTTGCCCGGACCAAGGCCGTCCGGAGTGAAACGGAAGTGATCATAATCACCGGGTATGGAACCATCGACAGCGCTATCGAGGCCATCAAAGAAGGCGCATATCACTATGCGACAAAGCCTCTGAAGCTCAATGAAATCCGCGTGCTGGCCAGGGGGGCGATCGACAGGATCAGCATGCGCCAGGAAAATCTGCGTCTGCGCGAAGCCTTGAAGTCTTCGGCCGGCCTGACTACGATCGTTGGCAACAGCCCGGCCGTCAAAGAGCTTTTCTCCATGATTCAAAGAATCGCTGAGGTGGACTGTAATATTTTGCTCCAGGGCTCAAGCGGCACCGGGAAGGCCCTTGCGGCCAGGGCCATACACCGGCTGAGCCCGAGAAAAGATCATCCGTTCGTATGTTTCAATTGCGGTGGGTTTACCGAAGAACTCATCAGCAGCGAGCTTTTCGGCTATGAGAAGGGGGCGTTCACCGGGGCCGCAGCAACCAAAATCGGTTTGCTTGAATCGGCTTCGGGAGGAACGGTATTCCTGGACGAAGTCGGCGAGATGCCTCCCACCATGCAGGTGAAGCTGCTCCATGTCATCCAGGAAAGGCGTATTCTGCGTGTTGGCAGCATTCGGCCGATCGATCTGGACATCCGGATCATCGCTGCCACCAACAGGGATCTCAAACATGAGGTCGCGCAGGGTAACTTCCGCGAGGACCTTTTCTACCGGCTCAACGTGGTGACGATACCCTTGCCCGGGTTGAGCGAACGCCGCGACGACATACCGCTTCTTGTCGGTCATTTCATCGAGAAATATTGCCTGGCTTTCCGGAAAAAAGTCACCGGCATTCAGCCCCAGGCCCTTCAGATCCTTATGAGCTATACATTCCCCGGAAACGTAAGGGAATTGGAGAACATCATCGAACGGGCGGTCGCCTTGACCGACTGCAATCAGATAAGGCCCCAGGATTTACCCCAGGACATTCAGCATCTCGAGTTTGACACTATGGAGGGTGAAGGCCTGCTGCCCCTGGACGAGTTCGAGAAGCGCTATATCGCAAGGGTCCTCGAAACGACCGGCTTCAACAAGGGCCTCACCGCGCAGATCCTCAACATTCCCCGCACCACTCTTTGGCGAAAGCTCAAGGAATATAAACTGGGATAGACGAATCACCGTTCCCTTCGTCGGGCAGCGATGCGGCCTCACAAAGCGCCCTCACAAGGAATCGGGCGCGAACTGGGCACTCACGAAAGATCGTGCCCGGACTTGAAGCATCAAACTACCGGCTGCAACGTGCGGCCCGGACCTGAACGAAGTGAGGGTCCAGCATCCGGCGTGCTTCCACTGTGTACAGCGCGAACCCGAAGCGCAGTGAGGGTTCCGTGCCCGGACTGGGCACTCACAAGAGATCGTGCCCGGACTGAAGGCACCAACTAACGGTTGGCTC
>JBEKPW010000064.1:0-55692 GCA_049520315.1 Syntrophobacteraceae bacterium | reverse complement strand
AGGAAACCGAGGCCATGACTCTTTTCATCGCTCTTAACCGCATCAGGGAAGAGCAGGATCCAACCCTTATGTTCGACTTCATGTGCAGGGCCGGCATCTGCGGCTCATGCGCCTTGATGATAAACGGGCGGCCCGACCTTGCATGCCATACGAAGACCAAAAAGCTGCCCGGCGAGATCACGCTGATGCCGATGCCTGTATTCAAGCTGATCGGGGACCTCTCGGTCGACACGGGCACATGGTTCCGCGGGATGAACGAAAAGGTGCAGTCGTGGATCCATACTGATAAGAAATTCAAGCCAAACGAGGAAGAGGAGCGCATGGACAATGCGCTCGCAGAGGAGATTTACGAAGTCGAGCGTTGTATCGAATGCGGCTGCTGCGTGGCCGCCTGCGGAAAGGCGAATATGCTGCCCGATGGCTTCATGGGAGCGACCGCCTTCAACCGGGTTGCCCGGTTCATGATGGACCCCCGCGACGAGAGAAGCAACGATGAGTATTTCGAGGTAGTGGGAAACGAGGACGGAATCTTCGGCTGCCTCGGGCTACTCGGATGCGAGGACATGTGCCCGAAGAAAATCCCTCTCCAGGACCAGTTGGGCATGCTTCGCCGCAAAATGGGCTTCTCCCAGGCGAAGCATCTTTTCCTCAAGCTTATGCCGGGCGGAAATAAAACCTTAAAAACAGGGGCCTGACAGCACAGCCAATAGGAGGGAACGAAATGAGCAACCTGGAAGAATGGGACGCGAAGGGCAGAAGGGTTGCTATCGCCGTGTTTTTCGGTCTTGTGCTCGACGGCATGGACCTCCAGATGCTATCGCTTTCACTTCCCCAAATCATGAAGGAGGGGCATGTATCGTCGGTTATGGCCGGCGCGCTGGCGACCTGGACCTTCGTGGGGATGGGTCTGGGAGGCATTTTTGGCGGTTGGATTTCGGACCGTTTAGGCCGGGTTCGGGTCGTCTGGTGGTCGATCGCAAGCTTTTCCGTGCTGACTTCAGGGATCGCCCTGACATCAGGATACTGGCAGGTTGCGGCGCTGCGTTTTCTCTCGGGGCTTGGCCTTGGCGCCTTGTTCAGTATCGGCAATCTGCTGGCAGCGGAATACGCTCCGACGAGAATACGTACAACGGTGGGCGGGCTGATGCAGGCTGGATGGTCCGTGGGATATGTGCTGGCTGCCGTCCTTTCCGCTTATATACTCCCCAATTTGGGTTGGCGCCCGCTTTTTGCCGTCGCCATCATCCCCGGCATCTTGGCGCTCTGGCTATTGCAAAGCGTAACGGATCCACCAAGCTGGTTTGCCGCTCGTAATGCAGCAAAGCATGCCGGCAAAACGAAGAATGAATTCGGCATCATTTGGGCGGATCCCACGATGCGCTTCACCCTGATAGCCTGGATGATCACTTCGATCGTGCTTCAGTTCGGTTACTACGGCTGCGTCTCCTGGCTGCCTAGTTACCTGGTGAAGGATTTAGGGGTGAATTTGAAGAGCATGGGGTGGTACGTGGCTGCAACCTATACTTCCATGATCACTGGGAAATTGATTGCCGGGTATTTGGCGGATAAGTTGGGCCGAAAGACCCTCTGGTTGGTGGTCCACATAGGCACCGCCGCCGCCCTGCCTTTAGTCGTCAAATATGCGAATGGGGGCAACGTCGCTTATATGCTGCTCATTTTCGGGCTTTTTTATGGCGCACCCTGGGCTATCGCGGCGACCTACATGAATGAAAGCTATCCGACCATCGTTCGGGGTACAGGCGCATCGTTATCCCATAATGCCGGCCGTATCGGGGCCATGACATCGCCGCTTGCGATCGGCTTTATGGCAACTCAATATTCGATCGGGGCCGGGATCGCCATGCTTGGCATTGCTTATTTCATTGCCGGGGTGATACCGGGCATCTGGATCAAAGAATAAATGTACGATCCGAAGGCCGGGGAATCCTCCGTGGAAACAGTCGCCCTGGTGGCGGAAACGATCAAAGCGCCAGAAAGATGAATTATGCATTCATGATCGTCGAGTTGATCAATGACAAATAAAAAAAACAAAATCATGACGTTGGCCGATGCTGTCCATGAGTTCGTCAAAGACGGTAGTTCCGTAGCGTATGGCGCCATCGCCGGCCGAGAGCCGATGGCCGTTTCCTATGAACTGGTCCGGCAAAAAAAAAGAGACCTGACGCACGTCACGGACACGACGATCGACGCTGCTGAAATTCTCATTGCAGGCGGGTGCCTGAGAAAAGTGGAGTGCGCTTACATATGGATCGGCGTCGTTGGGTCAGGGCACAATTATCGCCGGGCGGTTGAAAAGGGAATCCCAAGCTATCTGGAGACGGAAGAATATTCAAATTACGGGTGCTCCATGCGTTTTATGGCCGCAGCCATGGGGCTGCCATACATGCCGACAAAATCCCTGCTGGGCTCCGATATCATCACTCATAATCCGAAGATCAAGGTTGTTGATGATCCGTACGGAACAGGTCCGGTCGCCCTCGTTCCCGCTGCGCAACCCGACGTCGCATTCATTCACGTCCAGCGAGCGGATAAAGCGGGAAATGCACAAATCTGGGGCATGTTGGGCAACGACGACAATATGGCTCGAGCGGCAAAGAAAGTCGTTATCACCTGCGAAGAGATCATTTCGACCGACGAAATCCGGAAGATCCCGAATATGACGGCGATCCCGTCCTATTGCGTTGACGCGGTCGTCGAACTTCCCTTTGCCAGCCATCCCCTGCCGGTCGCCGGCTACTACTGGATGGATATCCCGTTTCGCCGCGACATTGTCAATGCCTCAAAAACCCGTGAAGGCATAATCCAGTGGATGGATGAATGGATTCATGGCGTGAAGGATCACAAGACCTATCAGCAGAAACTGGGCTTGGATCGGGTGCGGAAGCTGCGGGAAATGGAGAATGATAATTACCGTATCCCCCAAATTAACGTGGCGAGGTGATTATGGAATACGCAAGAAATTACGGCACGACTGAATTGATGGCTTCCGTTGTTGCTGGAATGATCAAGAATGATGATGTGGTTTTCATCGGCGTGGGCATTCCTCTCATCGCAGGGATCGTCGCGGTCGGCACCCATGCGCCGGAGGCCATCCTTGTTTATGAAGGAGGCGGCATCGGCGCGAGAACACGGCGGGTCCCCTGGACCATTTCAGACAATCCTACCACCGACAATGCCCTTGCAGCCGCCCAGATGTGGCGCGTGTTCAGCGATCAACAGCGGGGACTGGTTACCTTGGGCATCATCGGCGGCGCCGAGATCGACCGCTTCGGAAATTTGAATACAACCGTGATCTACGGTTCCGGCGGGTCATACGAAAGGCCCAAGATCCGGCTGCCCGGCAGCGGCGGTGCAAACGATATAGCATCCTCGGCACTGCGGACCATCATTATGATGCGCCTGGAAAAAGGGAAATTTGTCGAGCGAATTCAATTTATCACTTCTCCAGGCTATTTAAGCGGGCCCGGGGCACGGGAGAAAGCGGGCCTTCTCGGGCATGGACCTGTTGCCGTGATAACCGAGAAGTGCGTTCTCGGGTTTGATGAGAACACGAAAGAGATGTACCTGAAGTATCTTTATCCGGGAGTCACCGTGGAGGACATCAAAAAAATCGTCGATTGGGACTTGAAGGTTTCGGACACGCTGTCTGAAGTGCAACCCCCGACAGAAGAGCAGGTTCGAATCATGCGGGCCTTTGACCCGATGAACCTGGTTCTTGGTAAAAAGTCAGATTTAAAAGACGAGTCCTTCGATAGTTATTACGCGAAGATCAAGAAAGGATAAGAATCGATCGACTGCAGCTCGCTGTAAGAAACGAATGATTCCTCTCCCAACCTAATTATGAAGGATAGCAAAAAATGGATAATGGAGAATACAAAAGTCTGCTGTTAGAAAAGTCCGGCAAAGTCCTCAAGATAAGCCTCAATAAACCGGAATCAAGAAATGCCCTGAACATGGAAATGCGGGTGGACCTGAAAAAGGTCATGGGCTCCTTATGCGAAGACCCGCAAATCCGGGCCCTCATCCTGACCGGTGTGGGGAAGGCCTTTTGTGCCGGCGGGGACCTCAGGACGATGCAAGTCCCCATGCCGGACCTGGCAGGCAGAAAGAGGCTCAAAGATTTGCACGGCTGGCTCAATACCCTGATCAACCTGGAGATCCCGGTGATTGCCGCTGTCAATGGAGTTGCGGCCGGCGCCGGGTGCAGCCTGGCAATGGCATGTGATCTGATCGTCGCTGCAGAGGATGCCCGCTTCGTATTCTCTTTCGTCAAACTTGGGCTTATTCCTGATGGGGGTAGCCTTTATTTCCTGCCGCGGCTGGTCGGGTTACCCAGGGCCAAGGAGCTGATGTTCAGCGGCAGGGTGATTGAAGCATCTGAAGCCCTGGCCATTGGGCTGGTCAACAAGGTGGTGCCAGCGGATCAATTGATGCCGACAGTGGAGGAACTGGCCGGCGAGCTTGCGCAGGGCGCAGGTAAGGCGATAGCCTTGACCAAGCGTCTCCTCAACTTGAGCATGAGTTCGGACCTGGAATCGATCCTGGAGTTCGAAGCCCTCGGGCAGGACATATGCTTTGGCACCGAGGATTTTGGAGAAGGAAGGAAAGCCTTTCTTGAAAAGAGAAAACCCGTATTCCAATAGATAAGGAACCTGCTGCTGCGTCCTCATCTCATTAATGCAGGCTTTTTCTCAACTAATTGATTTTAAAGCGAAAGACACTGGCCCCCCGGCTTACGCCGGCGTGATGTTTATAGGGTTTTTCGCCCTGATGTGGGAGTTTTATCCCTTTTTATCACCCCGCTATGGGGGTGCGTTTTCAGCCCCCTTCCAGGGGTCGGATCAAATCCAGGTCCTGAGGGCGTGGATTTGCAGCGCATTTATTGCAGGAAATAAAACCGTTTACTCAAGAAAGGAGCAAGGCATGGAGAAAAAACCGATCTACTCGCGATACCGTTGGGTTTTGCTATTGACTATGTGTATGGCAATCATGTCTGCATACATTGATATGAATTCTTACGGTCCTATTCTTCACGATATCGGCAAGGCATTGAACGTGGACGCTGGACGTGCAATCGATCTCATGATGGGATTTATTCTTGCTACAGCGATTACACTTATCTGGGGTGGTGTCGTATGTGACAAGTATGGTATGACAGTTGCCTTTGTTCTGGGTCTTTTGTGCGTTTCAGTGCCGGCGGCTCTCATGCCGTGGATCGGTAAAAGCTTTGGAACAGTATTTGTTTGCCGGTTGATTCAGGGCGCATCAATAGGTTTCATTTTCACATCAACCGGACCACTTCTTCATTTATGGTTCCCCCATCAAGAACACGGGATCGCTTCAGGAATCATCATAGGTTTCACAGGAGTGGGCGCCGGCCTTGGTGGACTTTTGTCACCGCCTATTTTAAACGCGGGCTACTCCTGGCAGGCTACAGTTGCTCTTCTCTCCATCCCGGGTTGGGCAGCAATGCTGCTTGCCATTATTTTTACTACCAAGGCGCCGCCGGAAGCTGCGGTTGAAGCCCTGCGTCTGGCTAGACTGCCATCCCAAGGGCAAGCCACGCTTTTAGAGGTCTTTAGACGACCAAGTACCTGGATTGCCTGTCTCCTAAATGGATGCGCCATGTGGGTACTGTACTGTCTTATTAATTTGGTGCCTGTCTACATGGCTGTCGCCTCTCCCATGGGACTCGGTTTAGGCGCAGTCATGTCGGGCAGAATCTCTCTTGGAATGACCTGGATAGGGTTTTTCGGCAATTTGGGAGGTGGGCTCTTTTATGACAAAGTTGCGAAAGGAGACGCAAGAGTGGCGCCAGCTATCGCGTTTGTACTTGCATGCATCTTCTCTTATGTGATTCTTTATCCCGCAGTGTACTCCAGTATACCCTTCCTGTTTATCGCGCTCGTGATCGCCGGGTTCGGGGCGACCTTCGGTCTCGCGTCTGTTCCTGCTTTTTTGGCCCAAAATTCCCCCCCCCAGATAGCAGGAAGAGTGATCGGATGGGTTATTGGGATCAGCACATTCTTCGGTGCTTTTGGGATTCACCTCTCGGCAGGAATCATTCATTCAAGCCACAGCTTCGTAACGGCAATCACCATGATCTCTCTTGCTGCCGCTTGCGGCTTTATCTTTAGCTTCTTCCTCAAGCAGGGGCTTTTTCAGAGGAAACCGAGCGTTGCGGTTTCAGATATCCGTCTATAAGGCGCCGGAAAAGGCGGTCTACCGGCAAGGGGGTATAAACCCGGCCATCCTGGCGCAGTCTTGCCCGTAAGTGCGTCGAATAGACAGAATGACACTTTTCCCGGTAAATCCGCCCCTCTTCGAATAGTGATAGAGTGGGGCGTCCTTGAATTTAGGTCCAATCGAAGTATGGAGCAATCGAGGTGCCGAAAGGTATGGAATTCTACGACCGAATAAGAGCCCGTTGGCTGCGAGACAAAGTCATGAGCGCCGGCGACGCTGCCGGACTCATCTCAAGCGGTATGACGGTAGCCACGGGGGGCGGAAACTCGATTGGGTGTCCGAAAAGCCTTTTTGCCGCACTGGCTAAGCGGATTAAGGGAAATGGAAAGATTACTCTTATAACCGGCGGGCCGCTGCCCGGCGCGATCGATGGGGTCATGACCCTGGCCGGGGCCTACGAGAAAAGAGTCGGCCAGTTCAATGACAAGGACCTGCTGGAGGCCGCCAATAGCGGGAAGTTTTCGGTCGTGGAATACCGAACCGGACTTCTGCCCCACCATGTTCGAGATGGAAGGTTCGGCAAGATTGACGTGGCTGTCATCGAGGCCGTAGCCGTAACGGAAGAGGGCTTTATCGTTCCCGGAACAAGCTGCCTGGACGCTGCAACATACGCAATGGTCGCCGATCGGGTGATCGTAGAAATCAACACTGAAGTCCCTTCCGAATTAGAAGGGATCCACGACATCTACATTCCCGATGTCGCGCCTTTAAGGGAGACGATTCCTTTGAGGCGCTGCGGGGATCGCATCGGGACACCGTTCATTACGTGCCATCCCGGCAAGATCGCCGCGATCATCGAATCCAACATTCCCGATAAGCCGCCGGTGAAGAGTGCACCTGATGAAAACAGCCAGAGGATGGCCGCTTTGCTGGTGGATTTCTTAAAGCGGGAAGTGCGGAGCGGCAGGCTGCCGGAAAAGCTCCTGCCGCTCCAATTCGGAATCGGGAGCATTCCCGAAGCACTGACGGCGGAACTTGCCGCAAGTCCCTTTTCGGACCTTGAAGTTTTTACGGGGGCCATCGGCGACGGAGGTCTGGACCTGATCGATGCCGGCAAGGCGAAAGTCATCTCGACGAGTGGCCTATACTTATCGCAGGACGGCTTCCGCAGGTTTTACGAAAACATCAATACCTACAAGCATTTTATCATCATAAGACCGGTGGTCCTGAGCGACTGCCCGGAGTTGGTTGCGCGTCTGGGTGTCCTTGCCGTCAACGGAGCGGTTGAGGTCGACATATACGGTCATGTGAACTCAACCCATTTGCAGGGGTCTAAACTGATCAGCGGTATCGGGGGCTCGTGCGACTTCCTGATGAACGCTTATCTTTCGGTGATTGCGCTCCCTTCGACCGGCCGCAATCTCACGCTTTCCAGGATAGTGCCCATGGTAACCCACGTCGACCAAACCGAGCATACTATCGACATCATCGTAACGGAGCAGGGGCTTGCGGATTTGAGGGGGCTTTCACCGGTGGAGCGGGCCGGAGCAATTATCGACAACTGTGCCCATCCCGAGTACAGGCCGTATCTAAAGTGGTACCTCGCTGAGGCTATTCGGCTAAGAGGCGGCCATGAGCCCCACGATCTCGAGAGGGTCTTCGATCTGCACATCAGCCTGCTGCGGAACGGGGATATGCGGTCTGCACTCAAGTAATTGTTCACCTCTATCGGACTCCAACAAAGGATTCTTTCATGCTGAGTTTGAAACTGGCCGAATTCGTCTACTCGTTGAATTTCGCGGACCTCGGGCAGGAAACGATCCGCCTGGCTCGTCTTGCATTCCTGGACTGGTTGGGCTCCGTAGCGAGAGGGGGGGAGGAAGAGCCTGCTAAGATAGCCGTTTCTGTACTAAGTGCGCAGGGGGGCAAGCCTCAGGCGACCCTTCTACCTTCCGGGGAAAAGACTTCAGCCCTCAATGCCGCCTTAGGCAACGGCATAGCGTCCCATATCATGGAGCTTGACGACGTGCACCGCGGGTCCGTAATTCATGCCGGAGCGGCCGTCATCCCCGCAGCCCTCGCAGTGGCGGAAATGACCCGGGCAAGTGGCCGAAAGCTTATCGAGTCACTCGTGGCAGGTTACGAAGTGGCGATCCGGATAGGGGAAGCCGTCACTCCGTCTCACTATTATTTCTGGCACAATACAGGAACATGCGGGACCTTCGGCGCTTGCGCGGCAGCGGGCAAGCTCCTCGGGCTGGACAGAGAGCAGATGGTCTGGGCGCTCGGGAATGCGGGCACCCAGGCCGCTGGACTTTGGGAATTTTTGACCGATGGGGCCATGTCCAAACACCTGCACCCCGGAAAAGCGGCACAAAACGGACTGTTGGCCGCCCTGCTTGCCAGTGGCGGATTTACAGGAGCGAGTGCAATCCTGGAAGGCAAAAAAGGTTTTTGCAGGGCCATGGCCCCGGAGTTCAACCTCGACAGGATTACCGATTCCCTGGGCAAGCCTCCCTACAAAATCGAGGACAATTCATTCAAGATTCACTCTTCATGCCGCCACACGCACCCCGCGGTCGATATCGTGCTCGATCTTGCATCCAGGCACAACATACACCCTTCGGATATCTCCGGTATCCAGGTGCGAACCTACCGGACCGCCCTCGAAATTACGGATAACCCGGAGCCGGGGACAATTTATGCGGCAAAGTTCAATCTCCCATTCTGCGTGGCGCTTGCCTTGTCAAAGAGGAGTTGCGGGCTGGAGGATTTCAACGAAGAGAACCTGCTGGACCCCGAAATCCGGGCCCTCTCGCGGCTGGTCAAGCTGGTCCCCGACGATACGCTCGATTCTCTTTACCCCGCCAAATGGGCCGCAGCCGTAGAGATAAGGACCCGGTCGGGTGATGTTCACTGCGGCTGGACGGACTTTCCTCTCGGTGACCCTGAAAATCCTGCGAGTGACGAACTCCTGATCGCAAAGTTTCGCGGACTTGCCATGGGGCCATGGGGAGAACAGAAGGCGGAGATTCTTGCAGATGCGGTCATGGGGTTGGAGTCTGTAGAGTATATAGCCTCCCTGTTCTAAAGCAACATCGTGGTTTGGGGAGGAAGTGCAAATCGGACAAACAGGAGCCAGGGATGATCGAGTTCAAGTATCAGAACCTATTCCCGTTGGGAAATGATGAAACGAAGTACCGCCTGCTGACGAAAGACTATGTGTCGGTAGCAGGCTTCGATGGTGGCGAAATCCTGAAAATCAACCCCTATGGCTTGGAGTTTCTTGCCAACCGGGCAATGCATGACGTCTCTTTCATGCTCCGAACGGCGCACCTCGAAAAACTGGCGGCCATTCTGAGCGATCGCGAGGCGTCCCTAAATGATGTGGTGGTCGCGCTTGCGTTGCTGAGAAACGCCGAGGTGGCCGCAAAAGGGGCCTTGCCTCTGTGCCAGGATACTGGGACCGCCACAATTCTTGGCAAGAAGGGTCAAAAGGTCTGGACCGGCGGCCATGACGAGGAAAGGCTCAGTCGAGGAATATTCGAAACCTACACTGAAGAAAACCTCCGCTATTCCCAAAACATTGCTCTGAACCTATACGACGAAGAGAACTCGGGGTGTAACCTCCCCGCGCAGATTGACATTCATGCCGTGAAGGGGATGGAGTACGAGTTCCTTTTCATGGCGAAAGGAGGAGGCTCCGCCAATAAAACCGCACTCTTCCAGGAGACCAGAGCCATCCTGAATCCATCCGACCTGGAAAGGTTTCTGGTGGAAAAGATGAAGACTCTTGGGACGGCTGCGTGCCCTCCATATCATCTGGCATTTGTGATCGGAGGTTTGTCTCCGGAAATGTGCCTCAAGACCGCTAAGCTCGCTGCCACCGGATATCTGGATGCCCTGCCGACGCAGGGGAACAGGGAAGGTCAAGCGTTTCGGGATTGTGAAATGGAGCAAAGGATTTTGGAGGCGGCCCACAGATGCGGGTATGGGGCTCAGTTCGGAGGCAAGTACCTGGCCCTTGAAGCTCGAATCATAAGACTTCCGCGTCACGGTGGCTCCTGCCCCATCGGTATGGCGGTTTCCTGCTCCGCGCACAGAAACATAAGAGCCAAGATTAACCGGGACGGCATCTGGATTGAGGAACTGGAGCGGGACCCCGGCCGCCTGATACCGGAAAAGTATCGTGGGGGCTACCATCAGGGCGTGGTTAAAATCGAGCTGAACCGCCCGATGCAAGAGGTCCTGGCCCAACTGAGCAAATATCCCGTCAAGACCCCGCTTGCCCTTACCGGTACAATCATCGTCGCACGGGACATGGCCCATGCAAAAATAAAGGAGCGGCTCGATAAAGGCGAAGGACTCCCGCAGTACCTCAAAGATCATCCCGTCTATTACGCCGGGCCGGCCAAGACCCCGGGAGGAATGCCCTCAGGCTCCTTCGGGCCCACAACCGCCGGCCGCATGGATTCCTACGTCGATCTTTTCCAGGCAAACGGCGGCTCTCTGATCATGATCGCCAAGGGAAACCGCGGCAGGGAGGTAACAGCGGCCTGCAAGAAATACGGAGGATTTTATCTTGGATCGATCGGCGGAGCTGCGGCGCTCCTGGCCAGGGAAAACATAAAGAGTGTGGAGGTGCTCGAGTATCCCGAACTCGGCATGGAGGCTGTCTGGAAGATCGAAGTGGCTGAATTTCCAACTTTTATTCTAATAGATGACAAGGGAAACGATTTTTACCGGCAGATCGGATGCTGAAGCGGAAAAGAGTCTCTGCTTTATGCGCATTTAATCATCCCAAGCTCAACTATCAGGAACGGCTCTGGCACATACTTCGCTACGAGGAGACAACCGACACGTGCTATGAACCCGGATTATGCCTGAGCATGCTTGAGAATCATGCTGTGTTCATTCCAACTATCTGATATTATGTGGCAAATTCGCAAGGAGGAGGGAAAGCTTTATGCGCGCAGTTGGTTACAAGCTGAGAGGGGCCATAAGGCCGGAATTTGACTGCTCCATCAGCATTGATTTCCAGGGCGCAAAAATCACCTCCGACACCGGCCTTCTTCTCTTGAGGGAGATTGATCAGCGGTTCAACATCCTTGGCGGCGTGGAGTCTTTGATTGATGATCCGAGATCGCCACGGCATACGGATCATTCTTTGGTGCAGCTGCTACGCCAAAGGGTGTATCAGGTTGCCGCAGGCTATGAAGATTGAGTTTCAGTACCAGGCCGAGAAATAGATTAAGCCCCGGAGGGTTGTCTGCAAGATCGAATGGCATGTTGGTGAGATCTTCCCTCGTATGGGATTTATTGTGACCAACTCGAACCTTGAAGCGGAGCAAGTAATCACCATCTACAATAGTCGGGCTGAGATTGAGAACCGGATAAAAGAAGGAAAGAACACACTCAGATGGGCCAAGACGAGCTGCCATAGATTTGGAGCGAATCAGGCAAGGCTTCTCGTCGGATGTCTTGCCTACAACTCGCTGCACATGATCCGAGATGCGGCATTTTGGGGCGAGAGGGTCAAGCCGTCCATAGATTCGATCATCAGGCGGCTGGTGAAGGTCGGGGCCAGAGTGGTCTATCATGCGAGGAGGTGGTACGTGAATGTCGCGTCGGCCTTTTCACTCGCCCGATACTATCGCATCTTGTTCGCCTGAACCCCTCAAGGCGGACAGGCAGGAACCAGGTTATACAAAACTCCGGGGATGGAGGTATGCCCTGAAAACGCAAAAACCGGTCCCATCGACGCATAATTCGCGTATTCCAATCGAGTATTGTATACTTTTTCCATTTTCAGGCCCGCAACTGAAGTTTTTTCGGGCAAAGACCCCACCCGAAGAAGCGGTTGGGATGGTTGGCACTGAAGTTGGTGCATTATTCCGGTTTACCGGCGCATGGATCTTTTATCACTATGTCCTGAATAAGGCCGGGTCCACGGACCCCGAGGCGATACGAAAGGCCGCCTATCAGGTGGATATCCCCCCAGGCGGCACACACATGGGTTGGGGCGCCAAGTTTAAGGGAGAAGGCGATCCGGAAGCCGGCCAAAATGGCAGGGCCTTCGCCGTCATGATGCAGTGGCAGGGAGGATTGAATTATTGCGTGTGGCCGGAGCGGTATGCGGAACGGGAAGCCATTTTGGTGCCGCTGCCCAAGTGGAAGGACAGAAAGTAATCGGGCTGTTTTTTTCAGACGGGCAGAAGCTTGGCCTCATCACATATTTGTATCGAAGGTAAAAGAAGGAGCGAATCATGATTACCGGTGATCAGTACAGAGAAAGAATTGCCAAATTAAGACCGAACGTCTACCAGCGGGGTAAACTCGTGGACCGCTTTGACTCCACCATCCTGGGTGGCATCGATGTCATGGCAAAGACCTACGATTTCGCCGCCGATCCCGAATATAACGGACTGGGTGTGGCCACATCGCATATTACGGGTGAAAAGATCAACCGTTTTACCCATATCCACCAGAGTATGGAAGACCTTCTAAACAAGCAAAAAATGACCAGGCTCTATTGCCAGGAAGTGGGCGGATGTATTCAACGCTGCATGGGAACCGACGGCCTGAACGCCCTTTCGATCGCCAGCTACGATGCCGACCAGGATTTCGGCACGTCTTATTATAAAAATTTCATAGAGCTGATGAAAAGAGTACAGGCGGAAGATCTTACCCTTGTCTGCGCACAGACCGACGTTAAGGGAAACCGCCCCTGGCGTCCGGGCAAACAACAGGATCCCGACCTCTACCTGAGTGTGGTGGAAAAGCGGCCTGATGGTATCATCGTCAACGGCGCCAAGGCGCATAACTCCTGTTCTGTCTACGCCGACGAAATCGTCGTGTTGCCCACCCGCAACATGGCCTCCGATGAAAAGGATTGGGCTGTAGCCTTCGTAATTCCAGCCGACTGGGAAGGGATTACCATCATCAACGGCGCGTTCTCTCCACCTCCCCGGAAGAAGCTGGACGCGCCCTACAGCAAACTGGGCATATCCCACTCATTGACGATCTTTGATCACGTCTTCATTCCATGGGAACGGGTCTTACTCTGCGGCGAAACGGAACCGGCGGGCAAGGCCGCCCTTTTCTTTGCCCTCTATCACCGTCACAGCTACTGCGGATGCAAGGCGGCCCTGTCGGAGATCTTTACAGGCGCCACCGCTTTGGCTGCGGAATACAACGGCATCGACAAAGCCCAGCATGTCCGGCACCAGCTCGCTCAAATGATTCAGATCGTCGATCTGATATATGCCTCGGGCATCGCCGCTGCAGTAAATGCCGTTAAGGCCGCTTCCGGCACCTTCATTCCCGATACCAATTATTGCAATGCCGGGAGAATGCTTGCGGGAGAGGCCATTTACGGAGAGTACGAGGCCCTCGCCGCCATTGCGGGCGGACTCGCGGCTACGCTGCCCCATGAAGAGGATTTCTACCACGAAAAACTGAAGCCCTACCTGGAAAAATATATCATGCGCAATCCGGCGGTTTCCGCTGAAGACCAGCATAGGGCCTTTCGCCTTTTCCAGGATATGATGTCGTCTGTATGGGGAGGGCACAAACTGATCGATGCTCTGCACGGTGGTGGATCGCCGGTCATTGAAAAGGTCGCCATCTATAGAGACCATAATATCGAGCATTCGAAGAATCTCGCCAAGAAACTGGCGGGCATCGCTTACGATGGTTCGACAAAGGGCATCTTCAGGGCGTTGTACTCCCGGTATTGATCCGTCAGGCGATCCGGTGGCCGGGTCGGGAAACGTTTTACGGAAATAGATGACGCGGTAACTTGTCGAAAAAAAGCTGTGCATGGAAAGGACAAATGATGCGACCAGTCGAGGAATTCAAGGACGTAGCCAAGAGACTGGCCGGGAAAACCAACCCGGACTATTCCTGCAAAGTCGAGGAGAATGCTCGCCTCAATGCGCTCCTGCGCTTTGAACGGTTGCTTTCCGAGCTCTCGGCCACATTTGTCAATCTCCCCTCTGAGCAGGTGGACCTGGAAATTAGACGCTGGATGGGTCGAATAGGCACGGTCCTTGGGATGGAGATCGGTACAGTTACCCAGTTTTCAGATGACCTTGACCTGACCAGCTCTCGATTCACGCACAGATGGGTTGCGGAGAGCATCAACCTGCCTCCCGACCTTCCAACTGCAAATGATTTTCCGTGGGTTATGGATCAGTTAATGAGCGGCAAACTAGTCCAATACACTAACGTGCATGACCTTCCGGAAGAAGCCGCGACAGATAAGAAGAGCTGGATGTCACTAGGCATAGTGTCCTGTTTTTCCATACCCTTATCCGTGGGCGGGACCGTGCTGGGGGGTCTGAGTTTCAGCTCGCGTTTCCCGGTTAAAGTATGGCCCGATTCATATCTGGAACGCTACAAGTTGGTTGGGGACGTGTTCGCAAACGCGTTGATGCGGAGGCTGTCCGACGAAGCTTTGCGAGGGGCTTTCGAGCAAATAAAGGTCCTGAGGGACCTGACGGAGGCTGAAAATTTTTACCTCCGGCGGCAGGTCCAACTTTTTCGGCGCCACGACGGCATCATTGGTGAGAGCACGGCCATCCTGCATGTACTCAGGCAGGTGGAACAGGTTGCGGCAACCGACTCCACCGTGCTTATACAAGGAGAAACGGGCACTGGCAAAGAATTGATCGCCGACGCGATCCACAAACTGAGCAAACGGCGGGGCCGGCTCATGCTGAAGGTCAATTGTGCCGCGATTCCTCAGACTTTAATGGAAAACGAGTTCTTTGGCCGCGAGAAAGGGGCCTTTACAGGCGCTTCATCCAGAGAGATCGGCCGCTTCGAAACCGCCCAGGGGGGAACGATCCTGCTCGATGAAGTGGGCGAAATGCCAATTCAGGTTCAATGCAAGCTTCTTCGGGTCTTGCAGGATGGAACGTTTGAAAGGCTTGGCAGCTCCAAGACAATCAAGGTAGATGTCCGGGTCATCGCCAGCACGAACAGGAACCTAAAAGAAGCGGTCCAAGAAAAGAGTTTTAGGGCCGACCTTTACTTCCGGCTCAACGTCTTCACGATCACGGTCCCTCCCCTTCGAGAGCGTAAGGTGGACATTCCTGCCCTGATCTGGTGGTTTACCGGCAAGTACGCTGAGAAAATGGGAAAGAAGATCGAGACTATTCCGAGGCAAGCAATGGCTGCTTATCAGCAGTATGATTGGCCCGGTAACGTTCGTGAGCTCATGAATGCAGTGGAGCGCTCCGTGATCCTCACTCAAGGGACGGTGCTGGACGCATATATTCCTGCAAGCGCGAGCGCGGTCCCATGTGAGGTTCTGTCGCTGGCGGAAGCGGAGCGAAGGCACATCTTGAAAGTTCTTGAGATGACCCGGTGGCGCGTGCGCGGACGAGGAGGCGCGGCAGAGATGTTACGGATCAAGCCGACCACGCTGGAATCCCGAATGGAAAAGCTCGGAATTCGACGGCCGACCCGGAATACGAAATATCGGATAATTTAGCTCCGAAATGTAGGACGATGATGCTCGAAACTCAGTTCACGTGTCTCTTCTTGATTAAATAATTTTGCTAAATCAATTGATTAAGGGGGATTGCTACAGATTCAGCAATCCATAAGGGCTCCAAAATATCGGATAACTGAGGCACGAAGTGTTGCGAGACACTGCCCGAAATCCAGTCCGCTCCTCCTTCCTGTTGGTTAAATAGCTCATTATTTCAATAAATAAGCTGCTCGGCACAATCACTCCTCAACGGCACGCAACTTGCTCTCACAACCGGATGAGATTGCACGCCCCCCAGGGCAAACGAGGCCCGACAGGACTAACAACCGTTACTAAGCGAAAAACCTCGTTTTTATGGAATCACGGCTCGCTATCTACTTTCTGTTCGTATCCGATTCCATTCGCGTTCAAGCGATTGGCTAAAGCAGGAATGCTCCCTCGGACAAGCCGGGGCGACCAATCCAATGTAAGGGCAAAGCGTCAGGAAGAAGTTGTGAGCGTGGAGGAAGAGACAACCCCCATGGGCAAAGCGGGCAAGCGAGCCATGCGCCCTTCTGTTATGCGGGGCTGCCTCATTTACCCGGCCGGAGCATCCGTGCGGCTTTTTGCGTCGGAGTCGCCCGATTTGAGCTGCCGATGCATTGTTTCGAATGAATCTTGAGATGTTCGACCGTTCTATTTTTTTTAAGCAACTGAGAAGGAGGTTCAATGATTAAGACAGTCGCTCAATATCTAGAAAGCCTCGATGACGGCCGGGAAGTCTGGTGCCTGGGAGAAAAAGTGGCCGATGTGCGGACCCACCCAACGGTAAGCACCATCATCAGGATGGCTTGTATGGACTATGTCCTGCCGAACCACCCGGATTATCGGAACCTCTTCGTGACGCAGGATGAGGACGGCGAAGACATAAATTTTTTACTCACTTCCCCGAAAACCTCCGAGGAACTGCTTCGAAGGCGTGAGTGCTACACAGTCGGAATCAGGTCCGGTGGCGGAGTGATCGTGCATTGCATGGGCGCCGATGCCCTCGCCGCCTTCAGCGTCGCTGCCGAGGTCATGGACAGAAAGCTCAAGACAGGGTATATGGAGCGGGTCGAGCAGTACCGCAAATACCTGCAGAAAAACGACCTGGCCATCACCGGGGCCGTGACCGACGTCAAGGGGGACCGAAGCCTTCATGCCTCCAAGCAGAAACAACACCAGGACTTTTACCTGAAGATAGTGGACCGGCAGAAGGACGGCATCGTGGTCCGGGGCGCCAAGGTGCATATCAGCGCCTCTCCTTGCGCCAATGAACTGCTCTGCCTGCCCTGCCGGACTCATGGCGAAGCCGACAAGGACTATGCCCTGGCTTTTGCCGTACCTGTTGCCACACCCGGGGTCAAGCTTTTGGGGACCGAGCCCAATGTGCGGCTTTACGGGGAGGAATGTGAATTCGATTATCCCATGTCGGACCACATGCAGCCTTCGGAATCCCTGATCATTTTCGATAATGTTTTTGTGCCATGGGAACGGGTCTTTATGTGCGGGGAATGGGAGTTCTCCCAAATCCTGGCCTATGCCTTCGCCAGCTACCACCGATTATTCGGCACCTGCAAGATGACAGGGACCCTGGAAACCATGACCGGGGCGGCCAGTCTGATCGCCGAATATAACGGCGTCCAGAACGTCCCGCACGTGCGGAAAAAGCTGGCCTGGATGGCCATGATCACCGAAACGGTGCAGATATTGGGCAAACAGGCCTGCCTCGACCCGGTTACCGAGTTTGGAATGGATGTGATGATGCCCAACCGGATGGCGATTAATTCCTCTAAGTGGACTTATGCCAGCAATTTTCACCAGATGTGCCAGCATATGCAGGATATTGGCGGCGGATTGACCACCACGGTGCCGGCCTACCGGGATTGGAAAAACCCTGCCATACAACCTTTCATCGAAAAATATCTCGCGGCAAAAGACGGGGTGTCTACCGAGGACCGGATTCGTATCCTGCGCCTCATCAAGGACTATACCGGGAATCATTGGGAGGTCGATACCATTCACGGCGAAGGCTCTATGGCCGCTCAGGAAATGTTTCTTTATGCGAGCGCCAACTGGAAAAAATTCCAATCGGCGGCCAAGCGGGCTGCCCACGTCAACGGCTGGCAGGACGATCCCATTTACGGAAAACTTCCGTCTATAAAGGAACAGGTTAAGATGCCTCCGATTGATGAGTCGTATCAAAGCATACCGAGTGCCGCAAAACGAAACGGATGAAACATTTATCATTTGGAATCTAAAGCTCGAAAAACGCCCGAAGAGCGCACAATTTTTTGCGTTTTTACATTAGGATTAGGGCAGGGAAAGGAGAACCCGACCATGAATAAATGGTCGTTTCAAATGAAAAGGATTGGCAAAAGTCTTTTTATTTTACTGATGGTTTCTATGATGGCTTACGGCCCGTCAATTGTCATGGCCGCAAAAGGCGAGGCGGACCAGGCGGATAGATTGGCCAAGGCAAATGCGGTCTTTGATGCCGATAAGATGGGTGATATGTCCGACTATGATCCCGCGACCTGGGTCAGTCCGACGGGCGACACTATCAAGATCGCGATCGTAGCATCGTTTTCAGGACCGGCGACGCTTATTGGCGAGATTTACTGGGCCGCCGTTACCTGGGTTGCCCATGATATCAACAAACGGGGTGGCATCTTTGTCGATGGCAAGAAGAAACTTATTGAAGTGATCAAGGCCGATACCATGGGCAAGGTGGACCAGGCCAAGAAAGTTAGTGAACGAATGATCCTCCAGGAAAAGGTCCATGTCCTCTGGGGCACCGACGGCAGCCACATCATGAAAGTCATCAACGAAGTTGCCAACAAGTACAAGGTCATTGCCCAAGATACCTCCAGCGCCTCTGATGATATCCAAAACGCTGAAAATTTTGGACGTTACTCATTCCAGAGCCACGTTTCCACTGAACAGATTGCCCGCGGCTTCGCCTACTATTACGGTCAGATCCGAAAACAGGAAAAGAAATTCTATATTCTTTGTCCAGATCTTTCTCTCGGCCATAGTTTCGCCGATGGCTTTAAAAAAGGTCTGGCTCAGTACTATCCCGACGCGCAGATTGTCGGTGAGGATTACCATAAACTCTTCCTGGCCGATTTTGCCCCCTACCTTGAGAAGATCAAAGCTTCCGGCGCCGAGGTCATCTTCACCGGCGACTGGGATCCCGATGCAGTCAATCTTGCCAAGCAGTCCAGGCAGATGGGGGTCAACCTGCCCTTCGCTAATCTCTACATGACGGATGCCGACATGCTGCACGAAATGGGGATAGAAGGGTCAAAAGGTTGGGTCAATGTCTACGCAAATCACTCGCCTGTTCCTTTCAGCGCTGCGCCCGGATGGTTGAAAATGTTCGAGGCCTGGGAGAATCAATGGAAGAAGTGGACTACCGCACCTTATAATACTCGCGTCTTTGAATACGGGACCGCTGGGGCTACAGCCCACTTGGTGACTCAAACCTACTGGCTTTTAAGCGTTATAGAACGCGCAAAGACTACCAATGCCGATAAAATCGCTGAGCTCTGGGAAGGAGACACCTATCGTGGGCCGGATGGCAAGGTCTTGAAAATGCGGGCCTGTGATCACAAGGCCATCCGGGACCTGTCCGCCACGGTATACGGCACGCCGGAAGAGCAAAAGGCGACCTATACGATTCCTCCTTACTGTTGGTTCAAGGATGCGTCTTATGCGGCGCAAATATACACGTTGCCGGCCGATAAGGTGCTTCCCTGGATGGATCAGAATCTGGACCGGTGCAAAGGGAAAAACGATTGGGGTGAGTAAAAAATAATCGGTATTACTAAAAAACACGGGGCGTAGTGTTTTCACCGCGCTCCGTGCGCTTTTCATTCCGGGAGGTTGGACATGGCAAAGACGCTTGCAGGATGAAAAATTTGTGATTTATCCCAGTTTAGGGCAAACGAAATTCATGGCGAAGACAGATTTCAATCCTGAACATAAAAAGGTGCTCGATGCCATGTTGTTCCATCTTCCAGGTGTTACGGCCGGACAGATGTTCGGGTATCCTGCCTATTATATAAATCGGAAGCTCTTTGCCTGTGTTTATGGAGAAGGGGTTGGAGTTAAGGTGCCTGAAGATGTCGCGACACGTCTTTTGAGCAAAGAACAGGTCGTCCCGTTTCAACCGATGGGAACTCCAAAGATGCGTGAATGGGTCCGGATTAATCACGCGTCTTCGGAAGATTACAAGCTGGATCGAGATACCTTCCTCTGCGCTATCGAATTTGCAGGCGCCTTCAAGAAAAAATAGGAGGTTTGCATGATGAGGGGCGAACTGGATTACCCGGCATTGAGAGAATGCTGAATGAATCTTATGGACTAAGGCGGTTTGGGTGCATGGACCGGAACTTGACGCATTATTCGCGGTGAAAGGATTTTGAGATGATTAAGACAGCCATCACAGAGATGTTTCGTATCAGGTACCCCATTATTTGCGGGGCCATGATGTGGATCTGCAAACCGAAATTATGCGCCGCCATATCGAACGCCGGGGGTATGGGAAATGTGACGGCAGGCATCTACGGCTCGGAAGAAGAATTCCGCGGGGCCATTCATGAAACGAGGAGATTGACCAAAGAACCCTTCATGGTCAATGTGACTATCCTCCCCTCCATTCGGATCACTCCGGAACATTATAAAATGTATTTGCGTGTTTGCGCTGAAGAGCGCATTGCAGGGTTGGAAATCTCCGGGGCTCCGATCGATAAAGCATTAGGCCTGGAATACGTCGATATGCTTAAGAAAGCGGGCGTTAAGCTTTTTCATAAAGTCGGTTCTGTGCGTCATGCCCTTCATGCGCAGCACGTCGGATATGACGGTGTATATGCCGCCGGGATCGAAGAAGGAGGACACCCGCTCAATGACGATGTCACATCAATGGTCCTGACGGCAAGGATGGTCGAGACGCTGTCTATTCCTGTTGTAACGACGGGCGGTATTTCCAATGGAAAAACCATGGCCGCTGCCCTCATGCTGGGCGCCGAAGGGGTCATGATGGCCTCGAGGTTTATGGCTACGGTTGAATGCGAAATCCATGAAAATATCAAAAACGAACTGGTGGCCCGCCAGGAACATCATACGACCTTGATTTGCAAGTCGATTGAACTCCAGGGACGAGCGCTGAAAAACGAGCTGGTCGAAAAAGTTCTCGAAGTTGAAAACAGGAATGGCGGTTTGACCGAAATCATCCCCCTGATATCCGGTGAGAGAGCAAAAGCGGCATGGATGACCGGTGATGTTGACTGTGCTCCCATGATGGTCGGCCAGTCGATCGGCCTGATCCATGACATTCCCACGTGCGCCGAACTGATCGAAAGGATGATGGCCGACGCTGAAGGGCAAATAAAGCACGTGGCTGAACGCATGCAAACGTCAGAGGAAAGTCGGCCCGGTCGTGAGGCTTCCCATATTTGACCGGAAGAGCGATCCCATCGGTAATCATCCCTGGCAGGGCAGTGAAAAAGGGCCTGCTGGCGGAAAAAGCGCCTCAAAGAACCGATGATTTAGTCACTCCGGCGTAGGAGATCGTGTCGCAATTCAAGAATGAGGGAAAAGCATCAAAAGAATTCCCACTTTGGACCGGTTCTTGACCGATTAACTAGTGGAAAGGAGGCATTTTTCGTCCTGGCAAGGAAATCGAGGGGTTGCGCGGAGGCGTACCTATGTACGCCGCACAAGAAACCCCGAAGATTGACACAGCAAGGGCGGAAAAGGACCCTTTCCGGATGGAAACTAACTAGTCAAATAGCTACTTTTTGGTCTGTGTGGAGTGCTTTTTCCAACTTAGCAAATTGACAAAGTAATTGCGTCTCAGTCTCTCCAATGATGTTTCCATGATGTTTCCCATGACGGTCAAAATGAAGAACCTTGACAGCTCTTAGGATCGATCCGGTGGATGGAAACAGCCCGTCAATAGTTTCCATAATGTTTCCAAGGTCTTTCCGTGGCAGTGTGTTGACCGTGTTCATTGAACACAGTACAACAAAATAAGATTCGGAAATCATGGCTAAGCAATGCGATGATGAAAGCTTAGCTATCGAGTTAACACCTCAATATAAAAAGGAGGACATAACGATGGATTTCATAGGAAAACAACCAGGGAAAAAAACTTTGACAAGCAACGGAATCAACACCCTCAGAGGTCACGTTCGTAAAAATCCTCATAAGATCGCAGTCAGGAACGATAAGGTTTCTTTGACCTATGCCCAGTTGTGGCAGCGTGCATCTCAACTGGCAAATGCCATGCTCGATTGCGGAATCGGCAAGGGTGATCCGGTCATCACTTACATGCCGAATTGCCTCCAATATGCGGAAGTCATGATAGCGGCGCAGATGATCGGCTCACCCTTCACACTCGGGAATTACCGCTTGACAGGTGATGAAATAGCCTACCAGATCAATGATACTCATGTTGCAATCGTATTCGTTCAGACGGATCTCCTTGCCGCCATATTAAAAATAAAGGGAAAAATAAAAAGTGTTCGACGCATTGTAGTGATTGGTGATTCATCTACGGGAGGCATGCAAAACTACGAAGATTTTTTAAAGCATGGAAGTAGTACAGAACCATCCGTTGAAGTTTTGCCTGAGGATCTGCATGTTATGTTCTATACGTCAGGCACAACCGGAAAACCCAAAGGTGCTGCACGAACCATGTACTGCGATTACAGCATGGCTGTTTCTACCTGCCTTGAACTGGGGATTAATAATAACGACACGTTTCTGGTTGTTGCGCCGATGTATGGGGCTGCAACAATCGGGTATGCAATTAGCACACTGATGGCCGGAGGGACGCTGTTTATTGCGCCCGCTTTTGTGCCCGAAGAGACTTTAAAACTCATCGATGCATATCATCCGACGTTTATTTTTATGGTACCGATTATGTATGACTGGATGCTGTCACTTCCCAAAGAAACACTGGCAAAATATGACCTTTCGTCCATCAGGCTGGTTGTTGCATGCGGTGCACCTATGCATACTTCCATTTTTCAGAAAATGGTTGATCATTTTAAAACAACCGAAATCTACAATATGCTTGGAGCATCGGAACTGGGATTTATTACCCGCATTTCTGCTGATGAATGGCTAAAAGGAGGGAAGGCAAACAGTATCGGGAAGGCGATTTTTGATATGGAGCTAAAAATTGTGTCAAAAGACGGGAAGGAAGTTGAACCAGGCGAAGTAGGCTTGCTCTATTGCCGCAGTTCCGCAATTTTTGACGGATACTGGTACAATGAAGCGGGAACCCAAGAGGCCTTCCTTGATCACGAATGGGCAACCGTCGGCGACATGGCTCGCATGGATAATGACGGCTATTACTACCTTGTGGATCGGGCCAAGGATATGATCGTGAGCGGCGGCACAAACATCTACCCTGCAGAAGTCGAGGGCGTTATTCTTCAGATGGAAGGAATAGCCGATGTCGGAGTCATAGGTGTTCCCGATGAAAAGTGGGGCGAGCAAGTGAAGGCCGTTGTTGTTCTCAAACCGAGTTATTCGGTTCGCGAAGATGAGATCATAAGCTTCTGCAAAGAGCGTTTGGCAGGATTCAAGGTACCTAAATCCGTTGATTATGTTGATTCAATTCCCAGAAGCCTGATAGGCAAAATGCTGAAAAAGGATCTGCGCAAGAAATACTGGGAAGGGCGGGATGTTTTAATTTCATAATGAAACCATAGAACTAGGAAGCTGAACCAGTTACCGATGCTGTTTTTGGCTTGTTGCGTGAAATTTTTTGGCAGAAAGCGCCACCGGATGTCCAGGATGGACTCTTTGGAGTGACTTGGGCATTGGATTACGCCGTAAGGGTATGTCCGAGTTGCGTGGGTGGGCCTGTGAGGGTTGCCATTCTTGAGAGTAGAAAGGGCCAGTATGCTGCGCGGCTTTTGGAAAATGATGAGTTGCAAGAGCACAGGCAGAATGTCGATTTAAACCTGAGCTGGATGGGAAAGATCTGCGTGACTTCGCGAACCCTAACGGAAAGCACCTCTTTGTCGAGTTTGTCAAGGTCTGCAAAGAAAATAAAGACGGTTCCCTTCAGTGGGTCATCCAGGACCTTTCACTATCTGTATCATATCTGTAGTTCTCAGTATTGCCACGAAGTGAGATTGATTGACTCAAAAAATTAATTCTCATGGCGAAAAAAGCTAAAGAAGCGAATAAAGCCCCACCACATTTCGACAGTGGCGGCTTAACTCGCTTTTCTCGCATATTTCGCAATGAAACCATCACGCACCTTGAGGTAACCGTATTCTCGAGGTCACAAAGGTGGAAACCGGTGAAATTCAGGGAGTTATGTCAACTTATTTAGGGCGCATTCTATAGGTCATTGCACTATTGAAATGAGAATGCCAAGTAAAGATGCAGAAGTGAAAAATTCCATTGCATAGATTCCCTGTTTCAGTTGCATGCCGACTGTCTGCGCCCCCTTTATGTTTCTGTCAGAGTAAGGTTTTCCGGTCAAACAGGAGAGTAAGTGATCTCCTGGTATGCGTGTTGCTTATAGGAGCAATCACTGTGGAAATGTTAGATTACTAGAGGGGGTTATCGCAGCCGGCCAGTGCACCGGCTCTATAGAACGAAATCCCGACCGTCCGTGAGGTGTTGGAAAAGATAGTCCAGGAGGCGGAGGAGAGGCTGGAAGGTCTCCGTACTATGTTTCCGGCCGTTATCAATACCGGCGAGGCTATAACGATGCCCTTCCTGAGAAAAAAAGCGCGAGCTGGTCTATTACCAGTGAAAAAGACGACCGGATGACCCCGGTTAAGTTTTCCGAGTATGCTCTGAACAATGTCGAGGGACCGCCAAGGTAGCGCACTTCTGGAGCAGAGGGAGTTCTAAATGTCCATTGACAAGACATGTAGTCTGAAAGAGGCCGTATCGACTTACATTTCGGACGGCGATACGGTGGCGATGGGAGGCTTTCTGGCCAGGGTGCCCATGGGGGCCGTCTTCGAGGTTATTCGGCAGAGGAAAAAAGAGCTGACCCTGATCGTTGACAGCGGCGTCGAACCCATCGATTTCCTGATTGGAGCGGGCCTGGTGAAAAAGGTGGAAAGCGCCTGGGTCTGGATTGCGGTGGCCAATGCGTTCAATTTCAGAAGGGCGGTGGAGAAGGGAGTGCCGCGCCGAATCGAGGTGGAGGATTATTCCAACCTGGCCATCGGAATGAGGTATCTGGCCGGGGCGCTGGGAGTACCGTTCATGCCGCTCAAGTCGTTCCTCGGCACGGATATCCCGGTCCATAACAAGAAGATAAAGATAACCCCCGATCCTTACAGCGGGGAACCGGTTGCCCTGGTGCCCGCCGCCAATCCTGACGTGGCCCTGATTCATGTCCAGAGGGCGGACAAGATGGGCAACGCGCAAATCTGGGGCATCCTCGGCAACGAAATGAACATTGCCAGGGCCGCCCGGAAAGTGGTCTTGACCTGCGAAGAGATCGTAGCAACCTCGGAACTGAGAAAAATTCCCAACATGACCCATATCCCCTATTACTGCGTGAGCGCGGTGGTCGAGTTGCCGTTTGGATCGTACCCCGCCGGCACTCCATGCTACTACTGGGCCGATACGCCTTGCAGAAGAAGGTGGGCCATGGCCTCCAAGACCCGGGAGGGCTTCACTGAGCTCCTCGACGATATCCTGTGCGACAACCATAATGATTTCCTGAGAAAAATAGGCAATGAGAGATTGGCGAAACTTAGAAAGATGGAACACGACAACAACCGGATTCCCATTTTGTTTGAGAGGTGAAGGCTATGAGGGCGGAGAACTACAGTCGAGAAGAGTTGATGGTTTCGGTCTGTTCTCGGTTCGTCAAGGACTATGACTGCGTATTCGTAGGAATCGGCGTCCCACTGCTTGCTGCAACCGTTGCGAGCCGTGCCCATGCTCCCAATTGCCTGCTTATGTTCGAAGGCGGAGGGATCGGCCCCATTTCCCGCAGGGTAATTCTCTCCGTGGGAGACAACTCAACCACCGACAATGCCCTGTCCGCGACTGAACTGTGGAGGGCCCTTGGCGATGTGCAGAAGGGTTACGTGGACTTAGGAGTGATCGGGGGAGCGCAGATCGATAAGTTCGGCAATCTCAACAGCACCGTTATACTGAGCGGCAAGGCGGACTATTTCAATCCGACCGTGCGTCTGGGTGGTTCGGGGGGAGCTAACGATATCGCCTCCTCTGTAAAGAGACTGATAATCATCATGAGGCTTGAGAAGAGGCGATTCGTCCAGAAGCTGGATTATGTGACCACGCCGGGGTTCCTGGGAGGCGGTGACGAAAGGGAAAGGGCGGGGCTGCTGGGAGGGGGCCCGGAGGCGGTAGTCACCAACAGGTGCATTTTCCGCTTCGACCCGCAGACCAGGGAAATGTACGTCGATGAAGTCTTTCCCGGAATCAGCGTTGAGGAGATCCAGGAAAATGTCGGCTGGGATTTGAAAATAAGCCCCGATTTAAAAGAAACGCTCCCGCCGTCATTAGAGGAAATACAGATAATGAGGTCTGTGGACCCTATGAATATCTTTCTGGGCAGTAAAAGTAAAATAGAAAGTGAGACATTCGAGGATTTCTACACTACGCTAAAGGCTGCATATGAATCAAGTATTATGCTGCTGTGATGTTCTGAAAGGGAGGCGTCATGGAAAAGAAGGATTCGATCGGTGCCCGCGAAAGCGCGAGCGAAAGAAGCGAAAGGGTGCGAAATGGTCGGACCACGATAACTGACTAACATTACGTGACAATGACTAAAAATCATGGCTTAGATGAGGCTTAGAAGTGTATTTTTAGGGGCAAAAACAATCATCTAACGCAAGCTGGAGTTGTTTTAGCCCCGGCCAGAGCCAAACGATTCACCTGAAGTACAGATGGGAGCACCTCGGAGAGGGAAGAGTTTCACAGATCGTGAGCCAGTACAGAGAGATACTGGAAGCGATCAGGCAGAAAGAGAAGGACAGGGCGATAGAAATCGCTCGAGAGCGCATCAGGTCCGGCATGGAAAATATGGCGGCGAGCCTGAGAAACAAAGTGCGTCTTCCTATGTAGGGAACGAAAACGTATCATCTGTAAGAGCCGGTCCAAAACGACCAGGCAACAAAGGAGAAACCATGTGGGTGACGAGAGCGACAAAACTCCTGGGGACTGAGTTCCCAATCATCGGGGGCGCCATGCAGTGGATCAGCCGGGCCCCGTTTGTAGCCGCCGTCAGCAATGCGGGTGGTTTGGGCATCATCACTTCGGCAACCTTTTCATCAAAGAAGGAGCTGAAAGAAGAAATCCGCAGGACACAGGATCTGACGGACAGGCCCTTTGCTGTCAATATCAACTTGTTTCCTTCGATGAGGCCTATGTCGGTGGAAGATATGATCGACGCAGCCGGAGAGGAAGGGGTCAGGATAGTCGAAACCTCCGGTCACAATCCTGCTCAGTATGTTGAGGCTCTCAAGAACAACGGGCGAATATACATGCACAAGTGCGCTCGTGAGCACGATGCCGTGAAGGCTGAAGCCCTGGGAGTGGACCTGGTCACAATTGTCGGCACGGAGTGTGGAGGACACCCGAGCGCGGAAGGTATTACCACCATGGTGCTTTTGCCCCGGACAGTCCGATCGGTGAGTGTCCCGGTGGTCGGAGGTGGTGGTTTTTGTGATGGACGGGGGCTCATGGCTGCGCTTTCCCTGGGGGCCGAAGGGATCGTTATGGGAACTGCACTCATGGCAACGGAAGAATGCCCGATACATCCGAATTTCAAGCGAGCCTTGCTGGAGGCGGAAGTGTCATCGACATGCCTGCTCCTGATGTCCGTAAAGGCCCCGATTCGCGTGTTTGTGAACAAGCCGGCCACCGAGGTGCTTGATATGGAGGTGCGATGCGAGCCTTTGGAGAAAATGCTGCCCAAGATGAGGGGTGAACTCGGGCGTCAGGCCCTGGAGACCGGAGAACTGGATGCAGGGATCTGGGCTTGCGGACAGATAGCGGGACTGGTGAAGAAGATCATGCCCGTGCGTGACTTTTTCCAGAGCGTCATGGAAGAAGCTGAGTCCATCCGGCGGCAATGGGGGATCGTAACCCAACCGGAGGCTGATTCTGAACCCGTTAAAGTTTCCGGAGCGTAGAGGAGCAGCCAGGGTGGGACAGCCTCCGCCAACAGCAAACAAGACAGACTTACAATAAAACGAGTTTTACCGGCAGATAGGAAAAGACGGCTCTGAAAAAGAAGTTCCAGGGCCCTTACGATGTAAATAATTCGTGGACAACTCCTTCGCGTCTTAGCGGGAGGCAATATAGATCGGTACTAACTGCTTGGGGAAATCCCCAGTTTCTTCATCTTGCGCCAGAGGGTCGTGCTGCTTATTCCAAGCATTCGAGCGGCCCGCTGGCGATTATAGGCCGACCTCTCCAGCGCCTGGAGAATAGCCGTGTGCTCCGTGGCCTGAGTGGACCCCTTGAGAAAAGCAGTCTGGAGCAGCGGGCGGGAGTAACTGTTTTCTAAAGGTTCTATCATTTCCGGCCCCTGATTATGCAATGAACCAAGGCCCGCCATCGCTGGTTCACCAGGGATTGTCCAGGGTTGTGCCCGTCTGTGACCGTTTGACTTAAGGTTTCCCTTTTCGCGAATGACGGCAGGAATGTCCTCGATCTTTATCACTTCGTTGGTACTAAGGTTCATGATTCGCTCGACACAATTCCGGAGTTCCCTTACATTGCCCGGCCACGAATAAGAGACCAGGCATTCAAGGGCCTCTTTGGAGATGTCCTGGATGAAACTGCCGAAATTCGTTTTGAACTCGCCGATGAAGCTTCGAATCAACACCGGCAGGTCTTCGATCCTGTCACGCAGTGGAGGAATCCGCAACTCAATAACATTCAGTCGATAATAGAGGTCCTGACGAAACTTGCCACTGGTCACCATCTCCCAGAGGTCCTTATTAGTGGAAGCAATCACGCGGACGTTGACTGGAATAACCTTCTTGCCTCCAATCCGCACAAGTTCCCTTTCCTGGAGCACTCGCAGCAGTCTGGATTGAAGCTCCAGATTCATTTCGCTTATTTCATCCAGGAACAGCGTGCCACCGTTTGCCTGCTCGAATAGCCCCTGGTGACCTTCTTTTAGAGCCCCCGTGAAGGCTCCGGCCGCATATCCGAAAAGATGGCTTTCCACAAGGCTTGGGGGAATCGCCCCGCAGTTCATGGCAACGAAAGGACCGCTGGAGCGCTGACTGGCGCTATGGATGGACTGAACCAAAAGTTCCTTGCCTGTCCCCGTTTCTCCGAATACCAGCACAGTTGAGTTGGTCGCGGCCACTTGTTTTGCCTGCTGTAAACAACGTAAGAGGCTATCGCTCTTCCCCACAATATTAGCGAACTTACAACGCCTCTGGTTGTGCTGGCTCGAAGCAGCAAGCAGTTTCTTTTGTCTTACCGAAACAACGTTATTGACGCCCATTCCAAATTGGTCGGTAATCGGGATGCGCACAGCAAGGCCTCCATCTTCGAGAAGTGAGGGGCCGATTACAGGACGTCCAAGTTCCATGGCGCGTTTTCCCAAATAGGTGAACTGACCCATTCCCTTCTGAGACTCCTTTCCATCCGGGCCGACGCTGAAGAACCGGATACCCTCCTGGTCGAAGAGCACAGCTTCCCCGCCTGCAACACGTGCCATCAAAGGAAGGGCTTCTTCAAAAATGACTTTTAGCTTATCTGCAAGACCAATATGGCCTGCGTTGTTTATAATGAGAAGACAGTCTCCCAGGGGCAGAAACAGGTTGAATACGCCACTATTCAGCTTTGCCTGGACCAGCAGCGGTTGACGTGACTTTATGGCTTCGTCGAACCCTTCATAGTTTTCCAAAAAATAGCTGTTAATATCATTGCCGTCCCCGTCCACCGTTTTTCTACGCGAGTTGCCAAGATCGATGACTGTAGAGAAACCACAAGAGAATCGTGCAATGAGTGGAAGAGCAGCGCAAATTGTTTCAAAAAGGTCGCTCATATCAGTACCCTCTTAATTGGCCGATACTCAAAGTCGTCCAAGGAGCCAGGGGGAACCCGGGGCGGACATCATTTTTCACATATGAAATATCCTAGATCCAATTCCATTTCAACTGTGAAATGGATTCTTTCATGTCCCTTTGTTTCGAATCGGCGGCTTTCAGTCAGCCGTGCTTCTGGGGGGCGGGGTAAGGGCATGCAACGGTGCTGTGGCATAGTCTCTGCATTCCCATGTGCGTGCGAACATTAAGTATTGCCCATCTTTAAACAGGAGGAGACATGCACGAGGTTGGGATCTCTTTATGCGGCAGTTACCTGCCGATTTACAGAATAGATAGAAATCTCATAGCCGACAATTGGGGGCGCTCCTCCCTCGGTGGGGAACGGGCCGTGGCCAACAACGACGAAGATGCCATTACAATGGCCGTGGAAGCAGCCCGCAATTGCCTGAGTGGAGCGGACCGGGGGGAAGTCGAGGGACTTTTTTTTGCAACCACCAGCGCCCCGAATCAGGAAAAGATGAACTCGGCCATGATTGCGACGGCTACGGATCTGAAGCGGGAAATTGTCACAGCGGACTTTGCCCATTCTTTGCGGTCCGGCACCGGGGCCTTAAAGGCTGCAATCGATTCGGTCAGGGCTGGATCGGCCAGTTCTGTGCTGGTTACCTCCGCCGATGCCCGTCTGGGCTATCCACGGTCTGATCAGGAGCAAGGCTTCGGAGACGGCGCCGCGGCCGTTTTGGTCAGCGATCGGAATATTTTGGCTACCTTTGAAGGGGATTATTCCATCTGCAACGAGATGCATGATGTCTGGAGAAACCCGGAAGATACCTATGTTCGAACCTGGGAGAGCAGGTTTATCCTGGGCGAGGGCTATACCAATCATATGCTGGAAGTTATCCACGGAATATTTGCAAAATATCAGTTGGGACCCAAGGATATTTCAAAGGCCGTTTTACCGGCCCCCGACTTCAGAACCCATAATGGACTGGTTCGGAAATTGGGTTTTGATGGCAAAACCCAGGTTCAGGACCCCCTGCTTTCCTCTGTAGGCCACTGTGGTGCGGCCCAGCCGTTGCTGATGTTGGTGGCCGCCATGGAAAATGCCCGTCCGGGAGACCTCCTGCTGTTGGCCAATTATGCCGACGGAGCTGACGCTCTGTTGTTTAGAGTCACTGAGAACGGTGCATCAGCCAAGGCCCAGAGGGAATTGAGGGAATTCCTGGACCATAAAATAATGTTGACTTCTTATGCCCGGTTTTTGAGTTACAAGGGACTGATTGAAACCGTACCGAGCGAACCTTTCCGGCTTTTTCCTTCGGCCACTGTAACCTGGCGCGAACGTAACAGCATCATCAGGGCTCATGGCAGCAAGTGTCAACAGTGTGGAACGGCGACTTTCCCGGTTCAACGCATTTGTGTCCAATGTCAGTCCAAGGACCAGTACGTGGAAATTCCCATTTCCGAGCTGGAAGGAGAAGTCTTTACCTTCACTCTGGATAACATGGCTGGAAGAAGCGACGATCCTGTAATTGTTCAGACCATCGCCGAATTGGGGGGAAAGGTGCGGTTTTATGGAATGATGACCGACTGCATCCCATCGACGGTTAAGCTAGGCATGCCGGTAAGGCTTACTTTTCGTAAGATCTATGATGGGATGGGTATGCATAATTACTTCTGGAAACTGCAGCCGGTTATCAAGGAGAAAATGAGCAATGGGTAGCATAAAAGATAAAGTAGCTATTATCGGTATGGGTTGCTCGAAGTTTGGTGAGCGGTGGGACAAAGGGGCGGTGGATCTGGCTATTGAAGCGGCGTATGAGGCTTACGAAGATGCTGGAATCGAACCCAAAGACATCGAGGCCTGCTGGTTTGGAACGCTTATGTCCCCGGTCAATGGGATCTCCGGGACTGTTGCCGCCGACGGATTAAAGTTGGGCAACATCCCGGTCATTCGCAACGAAAACTGGTGCACCTCCGGGCACATCGCCCTCCTGGAAGCGTGTATGGCTGTGGCAAGCGGGGCTTACGATCTGGTCATGGCGCTCGGTGTAGAGAAACTGAAGGATACAGGCTATGCCGGTCTGGGTGCAGGCAGGGGGATGCATCCGGTCTACGAGGCTCGAAGGACTGCACCCGGCTCTTTTAGTTTGATTGCCGCTCGTTATTTCAAGACCTACGGTCTTTCCGCCGACGAAGGCAGACTGACCCTGGCTAAAATCGAGGTCAAAAATCATGATAACGGCAGCCTTTGTCCCAAGGCGCATTTCAGAAACCAAATCACAGTAGATACCTGCTTGAAGGCGCCTATGGTCTCGTGGCCCTTAGGACTTTTTGATTGCTGCGGAAACAGCGACGGGGCGGCCTGCGCTATTGTTACCACTGTCGAAAATGCCAGGGCCTTTCGGGCCGACCCCATTTTTCTTAAGGGATTCGGCATTTCCACCGATGCCATGATGCCTCATTTTAGACCGGGATTTAGCTGGGTCAGTTTTGATGCTTTGGTCAACTCGTCCCACAAGGCTTATGAGATGGCCGGGATCAAAAATCCCAGGGAAGAATTGAGTCTGGCGGAGGTCCATGACTGCTTCTCCATTACCGAGTTGTTGATCTATGAAGATTTCGGCTTCAGTCCCAGAGGGAAGGCCAAAGAGGACGTGGATTTAGGTTTTTTCACCCGCCAGGGGGGTCTGCCGGTAAACGTTGACGGTGGGCTTAAGTGTTTTGGCCATCCGGTTGGGGCCAGCGGACTGCGCATGACCTACGAGATATATAAACAGCTGCAAGGCAAGGCAGATCTGCCTGCACGACAGATTCCAAATCCCAGGCTGGGGCTCTCACACACTTTCGGCGGACCCCCTCAAATGAGTGCCGTAGCCATCTTCGGGAACGACAAAGGATGAAGCATTGAAATCCAGCTCCAGCTATATGGCCGGAAAGGCGGTCGTAGCGGCGTGGGGCTGGGCCACCCTCTCGGATGCGCACCGGACTCTGCCTCGTCGTCTCGCTCGTCTATGAAATGGCGCGTCGGGGCCTGGAATTGGGTCGGGCTGCCCTGTGCGCTGGTGGCGGTATCGGCATGATACCCATCGTAGCCCGCGACTGATACGAGAAGGTCGGGGAAGAAACGTAGGGAAGAAACGCTCGAGGGTCGCCGGCTGGCGTTGCCTGCCGATGAGCAGAAGGGGGGCAGCGCTCCCCTGCAATTTTTCCCTTATCTTCTCTTCTCCTTATACTACCTTTCTCCGTCAACGAAGTAAATGAAACGGAAGGAACCAAGATGCTGCAAGCGTGCATGGAGGAGCTTTTCTCGAAAAGCGAAGCGCTCAAGGGGATTAGAATCCTGGATATTACGAGGATCATCTTTGGACCGTGGGCTGCGACACTGCTCGCCGAATTGGGGGCTGAGGTGGTGCACGTGGAAATGCCCGGGGCCGGAGACATTCTCTCCAGGTCTATGTCGCCTCGAGGGCACTTTCCGAGGAACATGTCGCTTGGAATGATGTGCGGGAGCGCGAACAAGTTCCACATCGGGCTGGACATGCATAAACCCGAAGGGATCGAGCTCGTGAGGAAGCTTGCAGCAAGGTCCGACATCGTCATGGAGAACTTCAAAGCAGGGACATTCGACAAATGGGGAGTAGGCTACCGGCAGCTCAGGGAGATCAAGCCCGACCTCGTTTATCTCAGCATGCAGGGTTTCGGCAGCTGGGGGTCGCTTAGTGCGAGGCCAAGCTACGACGCGTATGCCCAAGGGCTAACCGGGCTTGCCGAAATCACGGGTTTTCCCGACGCTACGGGGGTCAAATCTTCCACATGGATCGGGGATTTCCTTAGCGGGACCTTTGCTGCTTTTTATGCGGTGGCCGCGCTCTACTACAGGAAGAAAACCGGCAAGGGCCAGTTCATCGACATCGCCCAGGCGGAAGTCCTCATGAGGAGCATGGACTGGACGTGGATTTTCCAGCACCTGAAAAAAAAGAAGCGCGAAAGGTTCGGAAACCGCGACATGGCGGTCGTTCCATCCTGTATCGTGAAGACCACCGACGGGTTTGCAGCCCTTGCAGGCTTCAGCGAGCAGGAATACGAGGGGATTTGCACGGCAGCAGATCGGAAGGACATGGTCGAATTCAAGCCCATCGAGAAGAGGTTCGCCGTTGCGGACAGGATCTACTGCGCTATAGAGGAATGGGGAAGGGGCAGGACGACGGCCGAGATCATCGAAGCTGGTCAAAAGCATGGCTTTTCCGCCGCACAGGTCATGAATGTCGAGAGCATCTACAATTCCAAACACTACAACGAGCGCAGGACGGTCTGGAAGTTCGACGATCCCCTCTGGGGGGATCTCTGCTATCCCATGCCCCTCCACCTGGCTGAAACGCCCGGGCGAATAAAGTGGTCCATCCGACCCGTCGGGTTCGATAACGAGTACGTCCTGCGAAAGATACTGGGCTGTTCACCCGAGGAAGTGCAGGCGTTCTATGACAATGGTGTTGTCGGGAAGTGGAATGAAAGTCTGCCCTTAGCATGTCCTCCGCCCGAGTGGGATGGCAGCGCGGGACTGTTTTTCAGGGAATAAGGGGAGAGGAACCATGAACTTTATGGACTGGGCTAGAGAGAATACGCACCCCGACATGGCGGGTTGGAAGCCTGAAGCGCTTGCGGATGTAGTGGTGCTGGATCTTAGCTGCGGCAGCTTTGCGGGGCTGTTTGCCTCGTCGCTTTTATCCGAACTTGGCGCGCGGGTCATAAGGGTGGAACCTCCCGGGGGGGATATCGCGAGGAAGATGTCGCCTTTCGGCGAATCCATTAACGGCACGGGGCTTCCCTACCTCATTGAGGGCAGGAGCAAGGAACACATAACTCTCGACGTCCGGCAACCGAAGGGCAGGGAAATCCTGAAACATTTCGTAAAAAAGGCCGACGTGCTCATCGAAACCTTCGCTCCGGGCGCCATGGAGGAAATGGGGATCGGGCCCAGGACTCTCTGCGAGGTCAACCGACGGCTGATCTATATTGCCATGAACAGCTACGGCCAGGCGGGAGAGCTCTCGGAACAAGCCGGGAAGGCGAACTGGAAGTGCTATGACGTCATTGCGCAGGCGCTCTCGGGTTTCTGCTCCACGACGGGCATTCCGGATAGCATGGTGGAATACCCTGAGCACTCGAGGGTCCCAACCAGGCTGGGCATCTGGATTGGCTGGGTCGCAGGCGGGGCCTTTGCAGGGTTGTCCGCCATGGTCGCCCTCTTTTTCAGGGAATTCAGCGGAAAAGGACAGTCCATCGATGTTAGCCCCGCAGAAGCTCTTATGAGTCTCAACAACTACCACCTCCATTATTACCACCTGACCGGGCAGGTACTCGAGCGCCCCGGCAACATGGAACCTGCCATGCATCCTTACTGCTACGTGCGATGCAAGGACGGGCTGATCTTCATTGCAGGGCATGCCGACCTGAACTGGAAAGCCCTGTGTAAGCTCATCGACCGGCCCGACCTGGTTGAAGCCTACCCGGGGCTAAAGGACAGGACTGACCCGGTGAAAGCCGTCGAGATAGTGCGGGAGCTGGAGAAATTCACACTGCTAAGAACCCGTGAGGAACTCGTTTCCTTGTGGCTTGCCTACAAGGGGGGACCCGGCGTCACGGTGGCCGGCGAAGTTCTCACGCCCGCCGAAGCCATGGAGCTGGATTATTGGTACGAGCGAAAGTCTCTCATGAAGGTGAAGGAGGAACCGTGGGGCGAGCTGCTTCTCCAGGGACCTGCCGCGAAAATGTCCGAAACCCCGCCCCGCATAAAGTGGGTTTGCAGGGAAGTCGGAGCCGATAACGAGTTCGTCTACCTGAACTTCCTGGGCTATTCGAGTAAAAGGCTTGACGAACTCAAAGCCGAGGGGGTTGTCTGAAACCCGGGGCTTCGAGCGTATGGCGGAACGCTCCTCGCTGACCTTCACCGATATGCCCCTTTGGAACCATGGAGCACAACTTGACATTATTCCGGCTTATTTGTCTGAACATGCCCCTGGCGGCGTGGCGAAACGAATTCACCAAGTGCTGGAGGAAGTACGTCCTGAAATTGCAAAAACCAGTGCCCTTGGCGGTTCACTTGCGTGTTTGATTGGGATGCGGTCTATCGGGTTGTTCAAGGATTTTTTCCGGGCGGAATCGGCGCAACATGAGGTTCGGCATATCGGATAGTCAAGTTGATGCATTATTCGGGAGAAAGCTAAATGACAGCTTTATTGGAAGGTATTCGAGTCTTGGATTTTGGGCGTGTAATCGCAAGTGCTTTATGTGGGACTCTTCTTGCCGATATGGGCGCCGAAGTAATAAAAGTCGAGCGACCGGGAGGGGAGTTTGACAGAAATCTCGGCCCCCTGGCCCCTGACGGCAGCGCTATCACTTACAGTCTCTTCACGCCCAGAAATAAGAAGTCGATTACGCTTAATACTCGTCATCCTCGCGGCATTGAAATTTTGGACCAACTCGTTGCAAATTCTCAGATCCTTATATCGGGATTCACTTCGAAGGGCAATGAGATGATGGGCCTGAATTATGCTCGTTTGAAACAGGTTAATCCGTCAATCATCCAGGTAGCCGTATCCGGTTATGGGCAGGAAGGCGTCTACGCGGATAGGCCCGCTTTCGATTCAATCGCCCAGGCAGAGTCGGGCGCTATGAGCTACACCGGTTTTCCCGGCTGTCCGCCCACGAGATCCGCCGTGCCTTACGTCGATTTTTCAACCGGGATAATGGGCGCATTGGGGGCGGTTCTGGCCCTTCGTCATTTGGACCGCACCGGTTCAGGCCAGTTGGTTGACGTCTCTTTGTTGAGCACCGCAATTTTCTGCGTCGCGGGTTCCGGCGTCATGGCGGAGTACAATTTGAACGGTCAAATCCGAGAACCGATCGGCAACAATTCCTTCTATACCTATTCCGATGCCTTCCAGGCTAGAGATGGGTGGGTGATGATTAACGCAATAGGCGATGAAATCTGGCAAAGACTTGCAAAGATAGTCGGCCGTCATGAATGGTTGGAGGATGATCGGTTCAAGGATGACAACAGCCGATACTTGAATCGTCATATCATAGGCCCGGTTGTGAAGGACTGGGTGGCCCAATACAACGTATCCGAGCTGATACCTTTACTTGAAAAAAACCGTGTTCCCTGCGGCCGTGTCAATACAGCTCGTGAAGTAGTCAATGATCCTCATGTTATTGAACGGGAAATGCTTGTCAATGTGCATTACCCCGGCCTGGGTCAGGTTCCGCTGCCCGGGCTCCCTATCAAGCTATCGGAAACCCCGGGTAAAATAAACACTCGAGCCCCGGAGTTAGGTCAGCATAACGAAGAAGTATATTGCAGTTTACTTCGCTACTCACGGGAAGATTTGAATTCCTTACGCCACGAAGGTGTAATTTAGTATGAGACGCATCAACAAAACCAAACCTAAGGAGAAATAGATGCCGGCTGATTCGCCGCAAGACAAGGCAGGTTCAACCGCAATGCCGTGGGAAAAGGTACCCGCTATAGGATGGATTACAGTCCTTGCAGGCGTTTCCGTAAATCTTTGCCTGGGTTTCCTTTATGCGTGGAGCGTTTGGAAAGCCGCACTATTGGCTGACAAGGACCATATCGCCGGGTCCGTCATGGGGGGTATCAATGCCGGATGGACGTACATGTCCGATTCTCAGGCCACCTGGGCATATGCCTTGTGCGGCTTCATGTTCGCTCTATGCGTGATGCCCGGTGGGCGCATCCAGGACAAATTCGGTCCCAGGGTGAGTGTGACCGTCGGCGGGCTTTCCCTGGCGCTCGGATGTATCATATCGGGCTTCATGCGCAGTTACACAGGTTTGGTCCTCGGTTTCGGCCTTTTGGGCGGCATAGGCATGGGAATAGGCTACGCCGGCCCAATTCCTGCCGCAGTCAAATGGTTCGGAGAGCACAAACGAGGCCTGGTGGTAGGCCTAGTCGTGGGTGGATTCGGGGGAGCGGCAATCTATATTGCCGCTGTGGCGGGTTTGTTGATAAAAGCCTACGGAATCAGCAATAGCTTCTACATTATGGGGATATTGTTCTCCATCGTGGTGATAATAGCAGGAAGACTTCTTTATACTCCCCCCGAAGGGTATGTGCCGCCCGTGGCTCCAGCCACAGCTAAAGCCGCCGCCAAGCCCCATACAGCTACGGAGGACTGGACAGCTTCGGAGATGACGAAGACCTGGCAGTATTTCGCCTTGGCCATAATGTCCTGCAGCGGCTCCCAGGCCGGCTTGCTGGTTATCGTCAATGCCGCCCCCATGCTGTTCAAGACCGCTCATAGTCTTCTCTTTTTCGCAGCCAATGCATGGATATTAGCTTCTTTCGGAGGCATCATGAACCTGGGCGGTCGTGTCGGCACCGGATTCTATTCGGATAAGATCGGCAGGAAGAAAGCCTATATCATAAACTGCCTGCTGTGTACCGTCTGTCTTTTCCTCATGCCCTACATCATGACGTCGGGAAACGTTCTGCTTCTTTTCCTGGTCGTCGGCATCGCCTACTGGCAATTCGGCGGCAACCTGACCCTGATGCCGGCCATTACCGCCGATTTTTTCGGCCAGAAGAACCTGGGCTTCAATTACGGCCTTGTCCTCGCTTTAGGCGCGGTATGCTTTTTTATGCCGGAGCTCGGCGCCTGGATAAAGGACCACACAGGGTCGCTCGACTATGCTTTTTACCTGTCCGGAATATTTCTTCTTGTGGGCGTAGGGGCCGCCGCAATCATCCGGAAGCCCGTCAAGGATAGGGCGAAGGTCGTCTCTCAAGCCATAGGAGCGTATACCAAGTAGTGCAAATCATTTTGTATTATGAGATCAATCCGAGGAGACAGGCATGGCTGGTCCGGTTAACGGCTTAAAAATACTGGATTTCACGACATTATTGCCGGGTCCCTACGCCACGATGTGCCTGGCCGACCTGGGAGCGGAAGTCATCCAAATCACTTCCGGCTCCCGGCCGGATATGGTGGATTTCGTCCCCCCCTTTCTCCCGGGAACAAAGATCTCCGCCGGAGCGGCCTACCTGCGCCGGAACAAGAGTAGCATGACTCTGAACCTGAAGGACCTGCGGGCGGTGGAAATCGTGCATCAACTCCTTGCCAGTTACGACATCGTCATCGAACAATTCCGCCCCGGGGTGATGTCGAGATTGGGTCTGGACTATCGGAGCCTCAGGAAGGTTAACCCTTCCCTGATTTACTGTTCCCTCACCGGCTACGGCCAGACGGGCCCTATGCGGGACCGGGCCGGGCACGACATAAACTACATCGCCCGCTCCGGCGTCGCGTCCTACTCGGGGAAAACGAACTCAGGCCCCAGCCTGGTGGGAATGCAGATTGCCGACGTCGCCGCCGGGTCTTTCAACGCCGTTATCGGTATCCTGGCGGCGGTTGCATGCAGGCATATCACGGGTGAAGGGCAGTCCATCGATATCTCCATGACGGACGGCATGATTGCCTTCAACGCCACAGTCGGAGCGGCCTTCCTGGTGGATGGGAAGGACCCGCAGCGGGAAGGGACCCGGCTCAACGGGGGCACTCTCTACGATTACTACGAGACCAAGGACCGGAAGCACATCAGCTTCGGGGGCCTCGAACCCCAGTTTTTCGCCAACTTTTGTAACGCCATAGGCCGTCCGGACCTGATTCCGGGCGGAGTCTCCCCCGTGAATACCATTCAGGTCAAGGAGGAGGTCAGGACCATCGTTCGCACGAAGACGCGGGATGAGTGGACTGCCCTCTTCAAGGCCACCGATGCCTGTGCGGAGCCTGTAAAGACCCTTTCCGAGGCTTTGGAGGATGCTCTGGTCCAAGAGCGGGGCATGGTGGTGGAGGTCCCATTGCCTTCCGGGGAGGTAGTCCGTCAACTTGCCAATCCCATCAAGTTTTCCGGCTCCACGCTGGAATATCGCCATGCCGGGTCTACCCCTGGAGCACATACAAAGGAGGTGTTGCGGGACCTTGGCTATTCCGGCGAGGAGATTGGAGACTTCGAGAAATCCGGCCTGTTTAAGTGAAAAGAGCAGTTTCTTTGCCGAAAAAAGGGTCCGCATTCCCGGACCTTTTCACCAGGGTGTTGGTACATCGCACGCAGAACGAGGTCTTGAGAGGAGAATGGAAATGAATAATGGCAGACCGTTGAGCGGGTATCGTGTCGTGGAGTTGTGCACGTTTGCGGCGGGCCCTACTTGTGCGCGACTGATGGCGGACTGGGGCGCGGATGTGATCAAAGTGGAGCCTCCGGACGGAGACCCCATGCGGGCCTTTGGTGCGACGATGGCGATGCCCGTCCAGCAAGACGAATGTCCAGCCTGGGAGCTTTATAATGCCAATAAACGTGCGATTGTGTTGGATTTAAAGACTGCAGCGGGCCAGGGCGTCCTGCACAAGCTTTTGGAAACAGTTGATGTCTTTATCACCAGTTATCGACCTCAAGCGTTGCGAAAGCTAAAGATTGACTACGATTCTTTGCGGGAACGCTATCCCCGACTGGTGTACGCGTTCCTCAGCGGTTTCGGCGAAAAAGGGCCGGATGTGGGCCGCCCCGGCTTTGATATTACCGCCTTCTGGACCCGTTCCGGTTTTGCCGTGGACCTGGTCAAACCCAATGAGTATCCTGTTTATCCCCCGGCTGGTTTTGGCGATACGTCAACAGGCAGTACCTTGGTAGCCGGGGTATGTGCTGCGCTCTTGCAGCGGGGAAAAACCGGAAAAGGGGAAAAAATATCGATCTCTCTATATGGAACCGCTGTTTGGTTCTCTGGGCTGCTGATTACATCCACGCAGGACCGGTACAAAAACAAGTTCCCCAAACACCGGTATGAAGCAACCCCGAATGTGACGTATTACCGGAGTAAAGACGGCGACTGGGTAATTATCTCGATCCTCGAATACGAAAGATATTTTCCAGGGTTGGCTAAAGCGGTCGGCCGGGAAGATCTGATAAATGACCCAAGGTTCAACACAAGCGCGCAAATGGTCAAATATAAGGGGGAACTTGTCCGCGCACTAGAGGACGCATTTGCTGCTAAAACGACGGAAGAATTGCTGAAAAACTTGACTGAAGCCGACATCGTGCATGATTTGATGCCTCACTTCAAAGACGTGATCACCGACGAACAGGCCTTGGCCAACAACATGGTGCACGATTTTACGTTCGCGAACGGGGCGAAAGTGGTGTTGCCGCATACTCCGTTAAAATTTGCGGGAAGCGGAGAACTGCCTTATGAGAGAGGGCCGTTATTGGGCGAGCACACAAGAGAAGTTCTGTCGGAATTAGGTTATTCCGCGAATCAAATTCAAGAACTGACAAGCGAAAAAAATACCATGGCAAAGTGAGTAAGGGCCTGGAATCATGGACATCGATGACATCGGGAATTTTGTGTAGCAGGCGACGGAGCAATGGGAAAACAAATCGCCGTGAATAGCGCATTGTCCAGTTTCCGGACGACGCTTACCGATATAGCCCTTTCTTCCCGGCGTCCTGCTCAGAAACCATCTGATCGGGTTTACTGTTAGGATTTACCATATTTGTATCTGTATTGGCATCTTTACTGTTATTTGCATCATGCAGAGGTTAAATTATTATCGCCTAAAATAATATTCCTTTTCTCTCGTATGCTCATTACCTCTGCTTAAAGCTCTATCTCGATGCTTAGAAGTGGCGCATGTTGTTGCGAACCGTAAACATCAGTCTCACCGATCCCACCGGAACTAAGAGGTCTAACAATAGTCGCCTTTATTGCTTTTGCCGGGTCGAATGTGGCCAGCGTCAATACCTCGTCCTCTGTAATGCGATATAACTTTGCGATAAGTGCTTTGTTGATCACTCCCTTTTCTTTTACTTCATAATAGGTTTTAAAATCTCTGAATATTATGTCAAATGTGAGTTCGAACGGTCCCGCATTCTTGCTTCGTATTACGTCTGCCAACTCAGTTATTGAATATCGCTTGCTCATGATAGGTTGCCTCTCACCTTAATCAGCTCCATTGGGAACATTTCGCAGGAATCGGTGACCTCCATCAGATGATAGACGGAGAATTCATAGACTTCACCGGCCTTCAGATCAGACGGTGAATATAGAAAAGCCAGGTTTCCGGCTGTAGCTATCCGCCCCGGATACCCGAAATGTAGCATTACCGAACGGGCCACGCTACAAATGGCATTTGCAAGTTCCTGTGTCTTTGCAACAACTTCTATTACGATCCCAAGCTCATGAGACCGGATTGTCTTTTCCGGTTCCAAATCTCCCATAACCCCGTTCTTGCCGTATATATGGAAGATCGTCTGGTAATCCGTGGTGGGAACTGTGATGAAGTTCTCCTGAACTCTTTCTTTTACGCCGGTTATAATGCTGTCTATCTGAGATATCATCTTCGGGCAGCGTGCCCCTGCGATCGAGATTGTTCTAAACCCAACCCGGGCCGCACCCTCGAGCTTTATTGCATAAACATCGTCTTTGATGAAACGGCTGCCCGACACCTTGACTGCGCGATCGCCCATCTGTTCGAACTTGACCTGCCTCAAATCGATAGCGCCTCCAGGACCCGGAAGAAAGTCCGTGTTTCCTTTCTCATAGAGAGTGTGCGCGGCCACCGAAACCTCGGTGCAGCGCCGGTCTGAATTAGTTGGCTCGACAATGAAATGGTCTTTGCGTATCGTACCCAGGAGGCAATCTGATGCGGTTCCCGGAACGCAAGCGATTGCGCCGCACTCCAGGATTTTGCACATATGCATCACCAGGCCGCAATCGAAGCCATGCTTTAAAGGAACCGCAGCCTGGCACGCGGGATCATAGGCACGACCCGCGACGATAACCTGGGCCCCGGCGTCGAGAGCCTTGAGAAAGGGTTCAACTCCCATCTGGGCAACTATGCGCGTGCTGCGACTGACATCCTCCGCTTTAAGTTCCTTTCGTGTTTCGAAGGTTCTTATCTTCCCATCCGTCAGTTTCTTAAAGATTACGTCCTTATTGATTTCCGCCGAAATAACCGCCATCAGAAACGAGTAGTCTCGCTCTTTGGCTATTTCTTTAACAATATCAACATTCCAGTCCAGATGAGGTTTTCCCCCGGCGCCCCCGGCGGTACCGATTATCAACGGGATTCCTTTGTCCAGGGCAGCCTCTAACATGAATTCCAGATCTCGCTTGACAGCAAGTTGGTCGGTAAAAGAAACACCTGCTCCAAGATAATAGGGTCCGGGGTCAGTCGACCCCCCATCAACCGCGATCACATGTGGATTTCTCCGTAAAGCCTCCTGAAACGACTTGACCGGGAACCCGTAGCCAAGCAGCCCTTGTGGAGCGAGAACACGAATTTCGTCTTCCATGATGTCAGCCTCTCTTAGGATGTCCGGAGCAGATTGAATAAGGAAGTTGTGGATTTGGACTATACAGTTTCAGCTTTTTCGAAATGAGCTTAACTTTCAGGCAGCTATATGTCAAATATATTACTACTATGTAATCGATATCATTGTATATACCAATGGAACTTCGTCAAGCCGGGAATGCCAACGGCAGGCACGTATTCATTCAGCCGGCCAATGAATCCTGCTTCCTTCTGGTAGACGATCTGAAATGCCCTGGAGTCGAGCAGGACCACAAGAATCGTGACGGCTGGAGACCAGGCAGGATGCGCGTTGAGACCTCTCCGAATAATTTTCAGGTATGGGTCCATGCAGACAAACCGCTTTCATTTGAGGAAAAGAAGTATTGGCTTGAACGTCTTGGCTCTGATCCGGACGCGGGACCTCGTGGATGGTGGGGGCTCTGTCCGGGATTCCGCGACCGCAAGGACCAATATCAAAACGTCTTAGGGTGGCCCCTCTAAAAACTGATCTGGATTGACTACAAGATGAAGACCTCAATGCCGGTGGTGGACAATTCGGTAGTAGTGACCAAAGGTACAGATTCCCCTTCTACTCGACAGACAAAGTTGAATCCGCATCGCCGAAGGAAGGCCGTACTCTTGGGTGGGCATGGATTAATCTTGGATCGTCGCTTTAGCGCCTACTCTGGCGCGTCGTGATTGTCAACCTCGCAGTCTTCTCCTTGAGCCGGGCATGATCTGAAATTCCCACTCCGAGCAGCCCGCCGCGCTTCAAGAAAAAATTGCGGCCGCAATACGTAAGTAACAAAAAAGGGCTACAGCTTAATCACTGTAACCCCCCGATTTTCCTTATGGATCTACGGGGAGTCGAACCCCGTAGCACATAGGTCCAGAGCCACTTTACGGTGTTCTGCAACACCAGTGAAACACCAAGGCGAAAACTTCAGACTTAACAGGATCACCGGATGAGATGGGGGTAAGAGGATTTGAACCTCCGGGGCTGAATTTTTTTGTTGTTGTTACGGCGTGTTATGAGGCCATTTTCGACAATCGGACCACTTGTGGACCACCGGTCATGGATCACGTCGATGGAAAGATGGCCTCTCCATAAATTGATGTGTCAATACTCTATCCCAGTATAAATCCATGCTAATGCCAATATTCCTCCTGTAGCAGGAAGGATCAGAGGCGAAAATGGAGGGTGAGCACATGCCCACCAAGTTATCCCAGAGCTCGTTCCTGCAGCGGCATATAAGATAGCCAAATGCTTTCTGCTAGCTGGCCTGGGGATAGGCAAAAAATGCCCCATAATGACAACAACGAACATAAAATCAGCTCCAGCGGCAATTGAGGATTTTATAACATTAAAAATGTTCTCTATGCCGATACTGAAGGTTCCGATTATGACCCCAGCGATGGTTGGAAAAAGGAATTTTTTCAGTAGGGATTGTATGCTCGGCGTGTTGTTTAGATTGAGTCTTCTCATACATTCATCTGCAATTGAATGGCGGAAGCGCATGGGAATCGAACCCTTCGCCAAATAGACCTGGTAAGGGTTTGCAGGCGAGAGGGACAACAAAGGGACACCGGCAAATCGGCGGTAGAAGATTTGAACCTCCGACTTCGCCCGCAAACATAGATGTGATAAGGGCTGTTTGGAACCTGCACCAAAGTTGCACCAATGTGGAGACATGGGCGTTGTGATGCTTACCTCAGCAAACATTGCTCTAGACTTCGTCCATTAGGGAGTGGTCAAGGAGTCAACCCTTTTATGGAAGCATGACTGCAACTAAGTTTAATGGATCTTTATTAGTTACGACAAGTTGACACTTTGATGTATAATGATAAGTATTATAGACATCCCAATCGGAATAAGATATATAGAATGTAAAAATTAACTTATCAGACTGTACTATCATTCTATCCAAAGTACTCTTATCTATTTTAGCGATATTAGTTATTTGAATCCCTTGAACTAATGTTACTCCATCCTTGTAACCTGAGTCTGTGTAAGGTAGGTTGGTGGTGCCTATAGTTCCAATAGGCTTGAATAGAAAGTTCTTAGCTGGTAAATTGCCCTTATTTTCAATAATAAAATCTATTTGGACAAAGGTGATATTATCATATTTATCTTCCTTGCCAATGTCTAATAATCTAGTTGTCTTAACGTCCACTACAGCGACCACAGGCTTGAATATTAAACTTGATTGACGGATAGATATTCTAAGGTTGTAGATAGTGCAGGCTGATACCACAATGAAAAAAATCTATTGCGCTATTTTAAGCGTTCCTGACAAATAGTTATCTCGCTTTTCTTCATTCATTTCTTTTCCTCCTTGTCTGGTCTCTCTCGAAATTCTGTCCAGTTAATGAAAAAGATATTGGGCAACTTTACGTCGTATCGAAGTGATACCCTCACTGTCAAAGAATAGATGATACGATTCCTTTTGTCCAGTTGGTTTACCCGGAATCCCACAAGAAAGCGAAACCCTTGAGGGCTTGGACCGTAGAAGGTAGAAAGCGGAATGAGCTGTTGTCAGGCTTAGACATTGCCCGGCGAGTTATGCCAGTCCCTAGATTCTGAGCTGAGTGCCCTTCAACCGATGCTTTTGATGCGGAGGGTTCAAGGGATGTGTCAGGGCTAGGAGACCTTACTCGATGGCTGCTGGTTTGTTAGAAGCGTCGCGTTAGGTCTCCTTGCCCTGGCGCTTCCCTTGGATTCGGAGCGTTCCTTATTGCTTTTAAAAGAGGCCTCCGGGTGGTGTGTCTCTTCAGTCCCTGAGTTCCGCGCCTCGTACCCTTCACAGTGATCTGAGGGTATGAGGCGGGGAACTTAGGGGGAAAGGCAACAATATCGGGATGTGGCGTCAGGAGTGAAATGCGGAATCCTGTGAAAATAATGGTTGGCAGGAACTTTTTTTGGCTGAATACTATGAGCGACTATGATATGAACCGCGCTATGAGGTGGTTTCGATGGCAAATACAAAGAGAGTCGAGGACGGAATACCGATTACTGTCTGGCTTGATAAGGAGACGGTGAAACTCATCGACGACTTGTCGAGGAAGGCTGATATGTCGCGCAGTCGTTTAGTGAGGAACCTCATTAAAGTGGGGGCTGATGAGCTTAAGACGATGGATTCATTTGGTCTCATTTCCTTGATGAGGTTAGTGGAAACGGCAACAGGAGGCGTTAGAGGGATAATACGAAAGTGGTTAGGCTCAGAGGCTGGTGACAAGGACCTGAGCAACAAATCGGAAGAGTAAGGAAACTGGATCAGGGAATGCAAAAGGCGGAGCTAAGCTGCGACCTCCGACAGTAACGGCTTAGCCCCAGCCTCGGCGTAACTCCGATCCCTGCGAGGGGACAAGAGCAACATCTGTATTTGTAATATGAGTGTGGTCCAAAAGCAAGAATCTTCGCTCAATTGCGACTGACCACACTTGAGCCCTAGCCCCTCGGGATCGGCTTAGAACGATTCCGGAGGGCTTTTCGATCATGGATAGTTCAAAGGATCGCGCGCGAGCCGACACCCCACCGGCTTCGGCGAGCGCAAGCGCGAGCCAGGGTTGATCTACTACTACATATCTCACCGGCAGTTCTTCTTCTGATTTATTAATTAATAATAATTTATTAAATAATTTTAATAATTTATCACTTATTCATTCACTTCCTCTTATCCGCTTGTTTGCTGGCGGTCAATTGCTTGAGCTGGACGGTTTGAAGTATCGACCTGAGAAGAGAGACCTTTCAGGTAAGAGAGGGGCAATTGAGGATTTCTCCAAAAAATCCAGATTCCGTTTCATGAGATTAATGGCAACAATCGACGGAGAAGCAGCCGGTTTACCGGATTTCGTTGCGCTGACGTATCCGGATGAATGGTCTAGGGATTGGCGGGTATGGAAACGTGATCGTGATGCATTCACCAAGGCGTTGGTTAGGAAGTGGCCGAATGTGTGGGGACCCTGGCGCTTGGAATTCCAACAACGTGGGGCACCTCATTTCCACCTTCTACTTTGGGATGGTCCAGGAGTGGAAGGAATGAAGCGCTACGATCGCAGGATTAGAAAGATGTCTTGGCTGCCGGTTCCAGGGACAAAAAGCGCGAAGAATAAAGAGATTTTCGAATGGATCTCTGCGACCTGGTATCGGATCGTCGCATCTGGAGATGAAAAGCACTTGAAGGCTGGAACGAGGATTGAGCCTATCGAGACCTGGGGGGGCGTAATCTACTACATTTCAAAATACCTGGCAAAACTGCAGGAAGGGAACTTTGTTCCTGTGGATTATACGGGGCGTTTCTGGGGAGTCATTCAAAAAGACAGGTGGAAGGTCAGGATGCTTGAAGAACAGGTTCCGGAAGCTGCCTGGTATCGCATGCGGCGTGTATTGGAAAAGAGAAGGATAGCCTTGGGTGGAAGAAAAAGAAAGCTCGAGGAACGGACCTGCTTGAGCACATTCATAGACTTCAAAGAGGGGGCGCGATTGCTTAGATGGGCGCTGGAATCTCTCGACGATTCGAGCCGGCGAGCGCCTTTTTAATCCGGGTGTGGCAAAGAAGAGGTGCCTGGCGCTGAAGCACCATGACGACAAGCCAAAGGGGGATTTATGAGCGATTTGCGAAATGACCATGTTGAAAATGAAAATGACTATGAGATTTTTTGGTGTTTGCATTGTCAACGGGCTATTCACGACGCCAATGTTAGTCCTTGGGGTAATTTCTTGTGCCCGTTTTGTGGAGCTGGTCCTCTCGATTTGTGGGAGTGGGAGGATATTCGAGACCAGGTAAATAAAAAATACCCTGGGTTGTGGCCGGATATTCCAGAGGACGGAAAAGAATATCTCGCTCCTTAAGGAATGTTTCTCCAGTAATGGAACTCAATGCGAAAGAGCTGCATGGCGCTGAAGCACCATGACGACGTGGATAGGGCGATAGTGAACGATTGCTTGCCAACACATGAATGCGGTAATATACCTCCTGTCCGGACAACAGAAGGAGGTATGCGTTGTATGATTGGCGGAATTTACACGCAACAGAAATGCGCCCTTTGCGGCGAGGGTATGAGGGACAATGGCCGAAATGGGGTTGTCTGCCCTAAGCATCCAGATCAGAGGGCAAGCAAGCTGATTGTTCGTTTTGGTCGTAAAGTCTACCTGCGGTTCATGAATTATGAGGATGCAAGTAGGACCCTAACCGGCTTGCGGTTCAAGGTTGATGAGGGCACTTTTGATGAGAGAGATTATCGGAGAAGTAATCCGCTCGGATTCCGAACTTTGGCAGAGCAGTACGTTGAAGTCAAAAACAAATCAGAACTCAAACCGGACACAATAAATCACATCAGGCAACATTTGAATTTAGCATCAGAGACGTTCGGGTTGACCAACATCAAAACGATAGGATACGGCCAAATCGAAGATTTCCTGCTCGGGATTGAACACATCTCAAGCAAGACCCGCTACAACATCAGGTCGAATCTCCACGCTTTCTTCCGATGGCTGGTCAAGCGTCGGGTACTCCGTCCAGATCAAATGCCGGAATTCCCGGAAGTTCAATTCGAGCTTGGTTGGCGCAAGACAATAGAAATGCCAACCCAGGACGCTATCTTGGAAGAAGTGCGGAAACTTACGGAGTACAATCCACGAATCTTCATTGCAATTAAATGGCTGGCTACCTACATCAACGTGCGCCCGATTGAGCTTTTGGGAATCAATGAAGAGGATGTGGACCTAAGTGGAGGTATCGTGATTATCAGGAAACACAAGACAGCCAAAGCAATCAAAAAGCCGAAATTTATTCCGCTGATCCCCGAAGATTTGGAGCTGATCAAGTCTTTGCCGAAAGGGTTTCCCAAAATGCCGTTCTTCAGACGTGACAAAGGCGGGGGTGGAAGGCGGCAAAACTCTTGTTTCGGCCGACACCTCCTTTACCGTTATTGGAAGAAAGCTTGTGAGAATCTTCGAATCGAGGGCATAGACCTATATGGCGGGACTCGGCATAGTTCGGCTACAGGACTTCGGAAAGTGCTTACTCGTGAAGGCGTGAAAGAACTCGCGGGGCATGAAACAAACAAGGCGTTTGAAAGGTATTTTCAAGTGGACCTGGATGATTTGCGGGAAGGTTACGCAAAGACCAGAGAACGTAAAAATGGTGTGATCCTCAAAATGCAAGAGGATCGACCTGCAACACCGCTGCAACACGCCAATCCTCTTTTTGCAAACCCAACCTACTGAAATTACTTAATTTTTATATGGAGCTACGGGGAGTCGAACCCCGGACCTCTTGAATGCCATTCAAGCGCTCTCCCAACTGAGCTACAGCCCCGGATAGCTGCCAGGCCAAAATCTGATTTCAGCTCTGCGGCAACTTCATTTGTGTATCCAATTTGAAAGACGCTGTCAAGGCGATTCTGGATAAAGGATGCATGGTACTGAGTGCTGGGTGGCCTTCTTTTTCCAATATCCTGAAACCGGAAACCAGTGTCAGGATATCGCCCGGAGTTCTCGCATTTCCCTTGACACCCGCCAAAGCGCCTGATTAGAATCCCCAAAAACGCCGGAGTGGTGGAACTGGTAGACGCGCTGGACTCAAAATCCAGTATCCGCAAGGATGTGCGAGTTCGATTCTCGCCTCCGGCATACCAGTAAAATCAAGGGGTTGAGCCATTTTGGTTAGCCCCTTTTTCGTCACCAAAATTGCCCACTGTAACCGTTTTTGTAACCTTTTTTTCGTTTCGCCCTTTCAGGTACTCTTCATGCTTCACTGCCGCCATTTTGAGGTCTTCAGCATTTACGATGTTGTAACGATCAAGTACCGATCTCGTTTTATGCCCCGAAATGGTCATTGCCACCCGCTCAGGCACTCCTGCCCGTATCAAATTCCGCACTGCCGTTCTTCTTAGATCGTGAAAAATGCGTTTACCGACTTTCGCCTCTTTACAGGCAATGTCCCATGAACCACGGAAATCTTTGATCTTCCCGTTGCCAGCCTCATTTGGAAAAACATAGAGACAAAGATTTCCTCTCTTCTTCCTCAAATCCCACTGCTTCTGGATTACAACCTTTAGTTCCTCGTCCAAATAAATCGTTCGTGCATCGTCATTCTTTGTTTCGCCGGGGTTTAGGCTAACAATCCCCTGTTCCAAATCGACCTGCGACCATTGCAGATCGACCACTTCCCCTCTGCGCCACCCAGTCCTGTATGCGAACGTTACCACCGGCTGTACGTAGGAGGGCAATGCATTCAAGACAGCCACGAACTCAGGATGCTCAAAGAAACCTTTGCGGATATTTCTCTCATCGAGCATCGGTATGTGGGGAACTCGATCCACTTTCGGTGGGGTACACTTCGCACCAAGGTTGAACATCCTTTTCAAAGCCGCCAACTCGCGATTGATGGTAGCATTGGAGGCTTCATCCTCCATCCGTTTTTCTTTGTACGCTTCAATCTTGGACGTACTGATTTCAGTAACCCTCATACCCTCAAATGATGATTTCAAATGCTGGGCGCTTATCTCAGCCCTCTCAATGCTTTTCTTCTGGTTGATCCGGTAATCCCTGAGAAAGTCTTCTGAGAGTTCATCGAACCTGATCTTCTCAAAGTGAACGCCGGGAATTTTGCCTTGGGCGATCTCACCCTCACGTTGCTCCAATACTTTCTTGGCGACCATCTTCTTGTCGCTTTTTGAACTTTCGTAAATCGGCTTCCTGTTGTGGTAATACTTAATCCACCAGATATTGCCTCTCTTGTAAAGTAATCCCATAGTCGCCGACCCCTTCTTGAAGACCAGTATCCAGATTATCCCGATAATACTTCGGGGTGAGGTACAGAATCTTTTACTTCCTTGGCATCTCGTTGCCGGTACCAATCCAAAGGTCGTGCCAGTTTGGTCACGCACAGTAAATTTAGGCTAACACCTTCGTACTCGGCTTCCTGAATCAATTCTGCATGTAGACTCTGCGGCACCCTGACCGTTATGGCTTTCACGCTAATCACCCCCTTTCACAGTATTAGACATTATATACGATGGCATATATAATGTCAAGAAAAATCAAGTTCCTATTGGCAGGTGATTAGGACGGACGCCGGGAATTGATTGTCTGTACAATGTACTATCGGATTGGCGGTCTGAATGCTTCATGGGAGATTTTGTTGTTGGAGGGCAGGGAATATACCCGCCAAAACCAGCGGCGCTTCAAGCCAATCAGCGAAAATGACCGACACCACCACAACCCTTGTGGCTCTCAATGAAGGGCAAGGTTGGGTTTTCGAACGAACAATGGGGATTCATCGATGGAAATTGCGCCTTGTGCCTTGATCCTTATTTTAGGATTGTGAGGTGATATCAGCGAGGGGGGAACTGATGCCGACCCAAAAACGATGGATGAAAACCCAGCCAAAACCGGCAAGCCCCAAAATACCCGATGGTTTCAAGCTGGAAATACAACGAAATGCTGATGAGTTCTTGGAATCTTACCTGAAGCCAAATTTCGTTCTCCAGCCGCCTCAAGATCCGAAGTTGAGTTACGTGGCGGGAATTTTCACCAAGTGGCACCAGCGTTATTTCTATTTTTATTCAAAATATCGATGCCGCCGCCTAAACTGCATATCCGAGTCCTTCGAGTCGAGATTCGTTCGGCTGGAGTATGCTGGCAACGGGAAATTCAATCTCTCGTATATGAGACACACTGGGCAATGGTGGGAGATATTTCAGGGTCTGTCTTTGGAAGAGTGTTTTGAGGAAATCAAACGGCAGAAGCTTTTCCATCCGTGAATTCTGGTGGAGTTACTGCCTCCGGTGCAGGAGGGTCTTTTGCGCACCATGCTACAATGTCATCTCAGAAATTACGGAAAGGGAATCGATTTCATCTTGGGTAATCACGTTATCACTTAGTAAGTATATTGCGCCATCTTTTTTAGGTTTTCTCTAATCTTATCCATTTCACGACACACGCTTTCCATAGAAGAGACTGAGCCGTATCCTTCTTCCGTCACATTGAGAAGCTTCACCAATAACTCATAGGCGGATATAGAGCCGAATTTACGGTTGCCCTTTAACTTGTCCATAACTGGGCGCAAGTTGGTGTCGTATTCTCGCAATATTTTTGTATCGTGGTCAGCGAAATACAAGACAGCGTCATTTTTCAAACAAAATGCATCATAGCCAATTTGCAATATTTTTGACAAAAAATCACGTTGTTGTTCACTCCCAAGCGGAGTCTCGGACTGGCTGACAAATTGACGAAATTGGATCTCAATCTCGTTCAACTTCTTTAATTTATCAATTATCTCTGACTCGATTTGGTTCAGGGAGCACACTGATTCTCTATTTAAATGTGAGTAAGCCACCTTGAGTTCCTCATGAATTTTTGCATCCTGAATATTAAGATCAATCGCACGTTTATAGTCATGAATAGCTAACGAATATTCATTTAAACGAACTAAGCACATAGCCCTCATTCGATAGTAGTGAGGATTATCAGGTGACATTCTAACTGCTTCACTGAAATCAAACAACGCTTTAGAATATTGGTCAAAATGTGTGTAGGCAACCCCTCGCTCAGCGTAGGAATTACTATAATTTGAATTAAGGAGAATAGCTGTTGTAAGATCTTCGATTCCATGATCCCTTTGTTCTAGTCTTCGCAAAGCAGATCCACGTAAATGATATGCATAAAAATGATTATAACCACGCCTTATTGATTCATCAAAATCACTGATGGCTTCTTTATAGGAACCTAAAGAGAAGCATGCTATACCTCTACCGAAGAAGTCCATAGGCAGTTGGCGCAGTTGGAGGATTTTGTCACAAACTTGCCATTCACGGGAATAGGAACCCATCATATGGCATGCAAGGGCTAGGGTTTTGAATGCACACATATCAGTAGGTGATATGTCAATTGCATTCATACAAAACGCCATAGCTGTTTCATAGTTGTTTAACTTAATATGACTTTGAGCACATCCTAAAAGAGATTCAACATCTTGAGAATTAAGTGTCAATGAATGTTGGTAATCTGATAATGACAGGTCGAATTCGCCCATGAGGTAGTACGATTCACCACGCATTTGGTAGGCTTTCCAATTGTGTGGGTCGAGCCTTATGGCTTGGCTGAAATATAGATTGGCGTGGTGGTAATTTTCGGATTCATAAAACAAACATTGACCCGCATCTAGAAAGTACTCAGCAGATTTATGATTAGTTAGAAACGCTATATCATTTAACCCACGTGTCACTATGCTCGTGGAGATATCTTTGATAACTGCCACTGATTTTCCTAACTCTTTTTCATTCCTTTCATTTTCCATCACTGAAGCCCTGTTTCATAGATTCTAGCCTTGCCAGTTCTATTTCAATTTCCGCATCAAGTTTATCGACTAGTTCTTGCAGCAAATCCCTTCCACTCTTTTCAGCCAAACGAACTTGCTCCATCATCTTGAACATTTCGGATTGTCTGATGGCTTCCGCTTCTTTCTCAATTGCCTTCAATCTGGCAGAGATTTGGGCAATACTTCGGATTGCCCTGATCAACTTGGCTGCGACATCTTCTCCAACAATTGAGTCGGGACTCGATTCCCATCCACGTAAAATCTCCCTCAACCGAGTGAGGTCACAAGCTGCATAGGCTTCGTTAATCTCCGACATCAGGTCATTTTGGTGCCTCTTTTTAGTCTCTTCTGTCGTGGTGTCGGGATGGATCTTTGTGGCGAGTTGACGGTATAGCTTCTTGAGTTCAGGAGAGGGGATAAAATTCACTTTTCCCTGTGATTCGGACAAGCCGTGGGATTCAAACTCACTGGCAGACTTGTGGGCTGTAGTGCGTGCGCTCTCGAATTGCTGCTGGGCAGCGGAATCGTTGGGATTTGCCTTCGCAAGCTCATCGGCAATTTCCGCTCTAACTTCATCGAGCTTTACATACCTCAGTCCCACAAGTCTCAAATATTGTCGCTCAAACGCAAACACAGAATTACGCAGTGTTTCAAGTTCCAACTCATTGTTCGCCAGCAGTTCCGTGAACGTACTCAATTCCTCAAGTTTTCTGGCAAATTCTTCTTCTTCGGGGGTTATTATTACCTCAACTGACTCTTGCATCGACTGCCTTTCGATGTAGTCTTGCGCAAAAAAATAAATCCACTCAGCCTGCTTATTGCCACGCAATACATCTGATCGGCAGTAATTTGGATCAGCTTTAAAGTTCCTTTGAAGTCTGCCCAAAGGTTAATCCAGAGCCGATTACCAAATTCTCCACATTATCCACACAGCGATCAGGAATAGACGGCTCACGTCTCACACCCTTTCATGCTTTTCAGCACGGATCAAATCGCCTTCTTTTCCTGAAGTGTCGTTTCCGCTTTGGTGAAGATGGGAGCGGCGAAATATATTTTCATTCTTTAGCTCCACAGCAGGCTTAACGGCCAAACGTCTTTAACCGCCGATTTCCAGCCCGAAAAATTCTTGGACTTTAGCCGAAAAGTAGCAGATATGATTCGATAATGAAAGTAATGGAGATCGGAATAGCTTTTGGCACCGAACCAGAAAGCTTCTGCGCCAGCAGGGGGCAAGTATGTCGATCACCATTATAGGTATCGACTGCGCCGTTGATGAGAAAAACATCGGTGTAGCGGTTGGAGAGTTTTCTGGAGAATGTTGCACCGTCTTGGAACTTCTTGGGCGGGGGCGAACTCAGACGATTCCACAATTGGCATCTGATTTTATCCAAAAATCGGAGAAGACCTTGCTGGCTCTGGATGCTCCCCTTGGATGGCCTAGTTCGCTGGGGCAAGCTTTGTTCAGCCATTCTGCTGGGGATGCAATCAATGTTGTGTCGAACTCGATGTTTAGGCGAGAAACTGACAAGTTCGTCAAAAGTGAATACGGTAAACAGCCTCTTGATGTTGGGGCAGACAGAATTGCCCGAACCGCTTTGGCGGCTTTGGAGCTTTTAGGATCGATCAAGGAACTGACTGGTCTTGAAATTCCCCTTGCATGGGAACCCGATTATCCTGAGAAGGCCGCTGCCATCGAAGTCTATCCAGCGGGATCGCTTGTTTCATATGGCCTCACCCCAGTGGGGTATAAGAAAAAAGAACAGAGGGAAGTCCGTCAAGATATCCTGAAGGGTCTACGAAAACATGCCCAATTACCCTCTGATTTAACCCTTGCCGAAGAAGACGCAAACGTCCTTGATGCAATTATCTGTGTTTTGGCAGGAAGAGATTTTTTGGCAGGAAACGCTTTGGCTCCTGCCGCTCTGGATGAGGCCAAGAAAGAAGGCTGGATTTGGATCAAGAGGAAATCGAATGCTTGGGGGAAAGGCGTTGATTCTACTTTTGTTCGCCAAAACGTTCCATGCTCAAGTGGATGAAATTACTCTTTCACTACGCTCCAAAGCTCATCCGTTACTTTCAACCAACCCACCTCACTTCGCAGCAAGTTCAGTATGTTAATCGGCATGCAATAATGACCCACCTTTGAGGAAAATCGGCGTCCAAAATTGACCCACCGTAGCTACCCGCTACAATCCTGCTAAAAACTGCAGAACGTAGGGGGTGAATCAAAGGAG
>JBEKPW010000063.1:0-34331 GCA_049520315.1 Syntrophobacteraceae bacterium | reverse complement strand
AGGATTATTCAAGAAAGAAAAGTTGGCGAGTTCCGACCCTCTACGAAGGTTGCGAGTGCAACACATCCAGATTCATTTCCGTTATGCTTGCTCGCCCAAGCAGGATTTTCACCTTTGGCAAGCAGGGTGAACTTTTGCTGAGTGCGACCTGGAGCTATTCCAAAGATTTATTACGTACAGCGGGAGGGTAGAGTTTCGCACTCTGAAGTGGAAGCGTGTTCCAGACAAAGGGCCAGGGTTGGGTCAGCCATCAGCATCCTATTACCTGAAAGGGAATATCCGGATTATGCAGGATTGCTGTGCAGAACTTCGACAGCATATCAATCAAATCCTCATGGGCCTCCGGTTTTGACAGAAAGGAGGAGGCACCGGCCAGCTTGCTCAAGGCTATGTCACGTTCCTCTTTGGAGGTGGTCAGGATCAATATAGGGATGTCCCTCAGTTGCTGATCGGATTTTATTCTTGTCAGAGCTTCGCGGCCATCTATTCGCGGCATATTAAGATCAAGCAGGATAAGGTTGGGCCTGGGGCACTTTTCAGGGTCCGCAAAATCCCCTTTGTTGTACAGATAATTCAGGAGTTCCTTCCCATCCCCAACAAAGCGCAAATCATGGGTAATGCCAATCTCCCGAAATGCTGATTCCACGAGATGGCAATCGTCTTCATCATCATCGGCCATCAACACTATTAATGAAGAGTCTTCTCTTTCCATTAGGCACCCGTTTATTGTTCAATAGGGAGCGTTACGATAAAGGTGGCGCCTTGTCCCGGCGTACTCCTGGCGCTAATATCACCCCCGTGTCGTGCTGCTATTTTCCGGCAAATAGCGAGTCCCATACCTGTTCCTTTGTAAGGGGCATTCCTGCCATGGAGTCGCTCGAATGGCTTAAAGATTTTATGAGTGAACTCTTCCTCGAAACCAATGCCGTTGTCCTCTATGAATACCTGGCAGACAGAATCGGCGATGCTTCCATAAATCTTCACGATGGGCGGTTCAGATTCCTGTCGGTACTTCATTGAATTTCCGATGACGTTCTGAAAGAGCTGGCGCAAAAGCGCGGGATCGGCGTCAACGGTTGGCAGCTCACTAATCTCCACCGTCCCCTTTGCTTTAGCGATCATATATTCGAGGTCGCTGGCGGCGTCTTTGGCAACTGCGGTCAGGGAAACAGACTTGTAATTTAGCTCGCTTGTGCCGGTTCTGGAGTAATTTAGCAGGGCCCGCAGCAACTCCGACATGCGGTTTGCCGCTTTTGTAACGCGCTCCATGTAGTCCTTGCCCTCTGAACTGAGTGAATCCTTATGTTTTTTAATGAGCATGTTCCCGAAAGTCTGAATTTTGCGCAGGGGTTCCTGGAGATCGTGAGAAGCGATAAAAGCAAATTCCTGTAGTTCCTCGTTTAACTGTTCAAGCTTGGTTACTGTGACGCTGAGTTCGGCGGTGCGCTCTCGTACACGCAGTTCAAGCTCATCGCGTGATCTGCGCAGCTCCTCCTCCATCTGCTTGCGCTCGGTGATATCGCGGGCAAAACCACTGGTGCCAAGAGTCTGGCCGTCCTTGTCAAGTACGGGTGTCTTAAAAGTCTCGAACCATTTCATTTCCCCCCGGTCATAGATTGCCTCTTCGACAGCGATGGGAGCACCCCTATTCAGGACCGCCTTATCGTCGCTCCTGTATTTTTCCGCGAGTTCTCTTGGCCAGATGTCAAGATCGTTCTTTCCCAAAACCTCTTCCGGCCTCTCCATGCCGCAAGAACGAGCAAAGGCATGGTTTACGGCGAGAAAGCGGCTCTCGTTATCCTTGAGCCAGACCAAGCCGGGCTGATTTTCTAATATGGCTGTCAGGTAAGACTCTCGAAGTCTTAGTGCCACCTCAGCCTGCTTGCGCTCGGTGATATCCCAGATAAGCCCGTTAACACTCACCGGCTGGCCTTTGTCATCATGGACTAACTTTCCGCGTACGGCGACGTAATGGACGCTTCCATCCGGCCAGACTGCTCGGTACTCCGTTTCATAGGGCACATTCCGTTCAATGGTTCGTACCCATACCGCCTTGAGCGTCTCACGGTCGTCAGGATGTACCGCCTTGTAGAACTCTTCCTCAGTTCCGGTGAATTTAGCCGGGGCGATACCCAGAAGATGACAGACCTGATCGTCAAAATGGCGTTTATTTTCGATTAAATCCAGGCGCCACACACCCATATGCGCAGACCGCAGTGCATGATCAAGCCGGGACTTATTCTCGCGCAGCTCTTCCTCAACCCGCTTGCGCTGGGTAATTTCCCAGGCCACGTCAGCCAGGTATGATGCCACTCCGATGTCTTGTTGAGTATAATCCACGGGTTTGTTGCCAATGCCGAGTATGGCTACAACTCGGCCGGACCTCATGATGGGCACGGAGAGTTCCCGGATAACGGGGGGATGTCCCTCGGGCAGGCCTTTTCGGTGAGGCAATGCAGAATAATCATTGTGTATCACCGGACGCTTTTCATGAAAACAGTCCACCCACACCCCCGCCTTCTCTATTGGATAATGAGCGCCTTTGCCCTCCGCGCTGCAGAATTCCTCGATCGTTCTCGTTGACCATGCCTGGAGTGAAAGGGTCTTCTGATCGCTTTCCACAAAATGGAGGAACCCTATGGCGCTGTTGGTAAGTTGGCCGATTTCATCCAGTGTTTTCTGAAGCAACTCCTCGGAGGAATGAGATGCGGCAAATTCCAGCAGACTGAGACGGACATTGACAAGGTTCTCAGCCCGCCTGCGCTCGGTGATGTCGGTTGCTGTTGTCCTACATAACTGCTTTCCACTCGAATCTAGTATAAATACGGTGTCGAGAAGTGCATAAAAATCGCCACCCGATTGTGTCATCAATCCTATTTCACAGCTCTGTCGTTTCTCGCTTGTAACGACCTTGCTCAAGTGAGAACGAAACTTGTCCCTATCCGCCGGCACGATGTAGTTTTGAAATGGGCGTTTGATGAGGCCGCTCCTTTCAATGCCCAGTTGCACTGCCACGGTAAGATTAGCTTCCAATACTATCCCATTCTCAGCAAGGGTAAGGTAGCCGATAGGAGCGAGCTCATAGAGGTCAACATATCTGTTCCGTGTCTCCTCAACCATGGCATTGGCGCGCTTAAGCTCTTCATTCTGCATTTCCAGCTCGATCTGGTGCACCTGGAGCTCGTGAACCAGCGCACGGACATCTTCCTCCGGCATTATGGAAGGCTCTCCAGTCTTTTTCCTGTTCAATGCCTCTTCAGCCCGGCGGCGCAGCTCGCCGGGGTGTTCTTGTCGCGATTTGTCCTTGGGCAAAGTCCTTACCTCCGAGTCTTCATCGTCCAAGTCGATCTGTAATGTCTTCAATTGCGAGGAGAATCAATGGACCCCGCTGATCCTGATCCTCCTGCTCTATCTGACGGGCATTGAGGAGCATTTTCCTGTGTCCGATTTTAGGGAATCCATGTTCTACCGGATAGTCTTCGAAGAACTTGTTTTCCGAAAGAACATCCTCCAGCAGTTGCCTCAGAGCTGGGATGTCCCACTGCCGGTTTCCGAGATTGTAGACATGCTCGTTTTCGGTTGTTTCAGGCGTAGTCAGAAACTTACGGTAAAAGGACTGACTGGCGGAGAGGACCTTCAACTGAGCATCTAGTACCAGCAACGGCTCACGCACGGTTGCCACGATGCCTTCGGCGTACTTCTGGGTCCGCTGAAGCAAGTCCCGGCTCTCCCGCAAAGCCCTTTCAATCTCCTTTAAACCGCTGATATCGGTGAACGTGACCACCGCTCCGTCGATGACGTTGGCAATCGTTCGATAAGGCGAAATGCGCATGAAGTACGAGCGGTCATCTGCGGTCTGAACCTCTGCTTCCTTGAATACCAGTGAATTGAGGACATACGTGACCTCTTTGGTGAGGTCCACACCTTTCAGACTGGAGGCAATGTCACTGACGGGACGTCCCACGTCAGTGGGGATAAGTTTGATGATATCGGCGGCAGGCGTCGTGAAACGTGTGACCTTCAGATGATTGTCCAGGAAAAGCGTGGCGATGTTGGTGCTGTTGAGGAGATTTTTCATGTCGTCGCTCGATCGGGACAACTCGTCGATCTTGTGCTGCAATTCTGCGTTGACGGTCATAAGCTCTTCGTTGAGCGATTGCATCTCCTCCTTGGACGTGGTCATCTCCTCATTGGAGCTCTGGAGTTCCTCATTGGTCGATTGCAGCTCCTCGTTGGCCGACTTGAGCTCTTCCTGCGAGGTCGTCATCTCTTCGATGGTGGATTGAAGAAGTTCCCTGGTCTCCAGAAGCTCCGTCTCCAATGCCTGAACGTTGGGGTTCTCCTCACCGGCCGGGCCTCTCTTTTTCCTGCGGGAGCTTTTGGCTGGAAGGGAAGTCGGCGCATTGTCAAACACAACCAGCAGCAATCCACGCATCGCATCCGGTTCACGCAAAGGCTTTACGGTGAGCTGGACGACTTGATAGTCGCCATTTGTACGAACGCGCAAATCCTTCAAGGTTACGTCCGTATCTTGAGTAAGCGCTCTTCGAATGGCGCTCCCCAAATGCTGTCTCAGCCCCTCGCGCGCCAAAGCATAGATGTTGACGTTCGTTTTTCCAGCGGACAGCTCCAGGTATTTTCCCGTTCGCCCATGAACGTAGACAATGTCGCCCTTATCATTGATGAGCACCGCAGAAGGTGCAAAATCATCGAGGATAATGCTTTGAACCAGGTCCGAAACGGTCCTTCCCTCGCTTTTCTGAAATTGGGGTGGAGTTGTGACCCTATCGCCATCGGTAAAGGACAAATCCGATGGGAAATCCGTCAGGTACGTGAGGGCGGAGCCAGACTCCGTACGCCTGAATGTTTTCCACTTGTTGTCTGAAACAGAGAAGAGATCAGTGAAGCTGCCGATGGTTTCGGCTGTCCCCAGGAAAAGAATGCCGCCGGGATTCAGACAGTAATGGAATAGAGGCAGCAGCTTCTTCTGGAGCTCCGGGGTCAAATAGATGAGGAGGTTTCGGCAACTGAGGATATCCAGCTTGGTGAATGGCGGGTCCATGATGAGATTCTGAGGGGCGAAGACCACCAGTTCCCTGATTTCCTTGCTGATCCGATAGCCGCCCGACTCCTCCCTGGTGAAAAAGCGATCTAGACGCTCCGGAGATACCTGAGCGGCAATGTTAGGAAGGTACACGCCCTCGCGGGCCTTTTCGATACCCTCTTTGTGTATGTCCGTCGCAAAAATCTGGATCTTGAATCGGCGCTTTTGTCCCAGCCCTTCAAGGCACTCCATGAGCAGGATAGCGATGGAGTAGGCTTCTTCGCCGGTGGAGCAGCCCGGGACCCAGATTCGTAACATGCTCCCTTGCTTTTTGCCTTCGAGGATGTATGCCTCCACCTCTTTTTTGAGAGCTTCATACGATTCGGGATCTCTGAAGAAGCTGGTGACTCCTATCAACAATTCCCTGAAGAGCAAATCGATTTCGTTTGGATTCTCCTGGAGATAGCGGACGTAGAGAGATATGTCGGCAATTTGATGGACTGCCATGCGCCTTTCAACACGGCGGTAAATGGTGCTCTTCTTGTAAAAGGAGAAGTCGTGACCGGTCTGAGCCCGAAGAAGAACGAATATCTTGTGCAGCATCCCGGTGGTCTTTTCCACCATGACGTCGGCTTTGCGGGGGGCGGTTACCGCCATTCCGGCGTGTTTCACGTAGCCCATCAGTTTTGCCGGCAGCTCTTCCACGGGAGCCACATAATCCACGAGCCCGGTGCCGATGGCGCTCCGGGGCATACCGTCGGATTTGGCCGACCTGATGTCCTGCACCATTACCATGCCCATCTTTTCCTTGATGGCGCTCACACCCAACGTCCCGTCAGAACCCATACCGGAAAGGATGATGGCGATACTCTTTTCTTTCTGGTCATCAGCCAGGTGCTTAAAGAAGAAATCGATCGGTAGCCGCAAGCCGCGAGAGGCAGTCGGTTCCAGTAAGTGCAGTGTTCCATGCAGAATGGATAGATCCTTGTTTGGCGGAATCACATAGACACAATTGGGCGCGGCCTTCAACCCGTCCTTCACCTGGTAGACCTTCATCTTGGTAAAGCGTTGCAAAAGCTCGGGCATCATCCCCTTTTGGGTAGGGTCGAGATGAGTAACGACGACGAACGCCAACCCGCCATTCGGCGGCATTTGGGCAAAGAACTGCCCCAACGCCTCCAAGCCGCCGGCCGAAGCGCCTATTCCGGCGATGTAGAAGGGTTTTATGGAATCCGTCCCAGTGCTCTTGCCAGGTGTCTTCTTTATCGAAGGGCTTTGGGATGATTCCCCGGCGTCGTGTTCTGGTTGGTTAAGGCTTTTCTTGCCTTTTTTCATGTCGGATACCTCGTCGGGGTCGTTGGCGTCATTACAAAGTCTATTATTATAAACATGACGATCCATTTCACCAAACACAGAGTATAAAACTGCCCGGTTAAGGAAGGAATTACCGGGGGACACGATCCTGCACTCAAAGCGGGTATGCCGGCCTAGTTCCTCCGGTTGCGGAAGCCTACGACATCGGGGCAATATCGACCCAGATGTTATCGGCTGTGATCCTGCACGACTACTATGGACATCACAAAGCTCGGTACACCCGAAGATCACCCGCTCCTTGCGGCTGATTCCATGGCCCAGATCTATAATGAGAAGGGAGGCGAGATCGGGAATACGAGGCTCAGGGCGAGAGTCTACAAACGCATTCAGGCATATTCGCATTTCTGTACATCATGTAAATCTCACGCTCAGGGCAGTAGACAAATTCGATGTCTCTCTCCTGTATGGCGTTATGCGGTGAGCAACCCAGAACCGCTCAACTTCCAGATCATATTGTGAAGATTCATCCATGTAAGCAGTATTTCCAGAAGGGAGGCCCGCAGGAGGGGTAAGAGCTGCTTAAGTACGGACACCGCTGATTCACCTGTCAGTCTTCGGCACGATACAAAATACTTGCCTATAAATTCATTGGGCGATAAGCCTGGTCTCGTTGCTTCATGCCGGTATTTGACAGATTGCCCACGCGCGTGGACGGTTCCTAATGACCCGTCGCTTACAGCAAATTCCGCCGCCTCTGACCTGCCGATGCCCTTCTCTGGCTCTGACGTCGCATATTCGGAAAACAGGAGAAATGAACTACTACCCCATCCCAGATCAGCCCGGACCCGATCAGGTCTTCAGCCGCGACTCGAATATCCTCTCCGGCGCCGGGTGAAGCGTACAAGGTGAATCCAGCTTCAAGAACTCTATGCCACCATTTTTTCGCTGCCTCTGCCGATGCCCTGTTAAGATCCGGCGCATTGAGAATTTCGAAGGCGAAACTCCGGGTTACTTTGTCACAATCCTTTGCAAACAAAACAGGGGATCCAAGCATCTCCAGCCCGAGAATACCGTGAGTATCCAGATAAATCGCACCAATCTGGTTCTTTGCCGGCCTGATTGCTTCCACGAATTCCTCCAGCCGATGTGCGACCCTCTCACGGCCTTCGAGAAAGTCAGAAGTCGAGGATTCAACTCCTAACTCATGTAAGGATTCGCTGACCTCGTTCCATACCGCGTTCTGATCGCTCCGGAAACTGCCGCTCTCATGCACATTGGCGGTTACTGTCGCTTTGTGTACAGCACGAGACCGAGCCCTGAAGACCGATCCTGCTGACTCAAAATCCGCTCTTTCGCGCCGCCAGCGCCCAGCTTGAATGCATGAAACAGGGATTTTCACTGTCGCGTTTCCAAGAATCACCAGAGTAGCGTTAACGATGCGGTTTTGTTTGCCGCCGACCACTTCCTCCCCGTCCAGAATTATTACTGGGTTGTCGCTAGTGTTTTCGAACAGGAGAAAAGGTACTTCTCCACCTGGCCCAGTTTCAGTAATCCTGGCGAAACCTTTTTTCAATGCTGTTTCAAGCGTCTCGAATGCTGGGATTTCTATAACCTCTTCGGTGAGAATCGGAATGACACCCAATCCCTTCACTCGCTTCAAGTTCCCAAGGGAAATCGACGATGGGATAACTTCTTGAAGAACACTCATTTGCCCTCCTTTAGAATGCTGACATTGCGTGCATTTCTTTCAAAATCAACACCATGGCCAATGTATCCAAGTGGCAATACTCTAGCAGTTCCGAATAAAGCCGCCTCTGTTCATTCAAATCCGGTTCTTGAATCATCCGCACCCATGCTGCCGAGGCCATATCACCGCTGTTGATCGGCAGGTTCTCGTAGGAATATCCGTTCACCAGGGCGGGCAGTACAGCCTTGATGGAATATGAACCTTTGAGCTTCCAGTGGTAGATGGATTTATCCCGGAATGGCGCCATCAGGTCGATGATATTTTCGACAATCGCAATGATTTCGGCGCCCTTTTCAGGAAATCTGGCAGCCAGCCCCTGTAATCGCTGGACCTCGAATGTCTTGTTCCATGTAAGGATGCAGGCGCCGGGAGGTATCACCGCAAGGAGGTTGGACAGAAACTTTTCACAGGGGTTTTTGAGGTCTTTTGCAAGAAATGCGTAGTGGACTGGATCTTCCCCCTCTTTCTCGACAACGTGCAGCGAAAACTGGAAAGGCAACTGCTCATAGGGCCTCATGCCGTCGAACAACGGGATTGGAACCATGTAGGTGGTTTCAAAATCCATGAAGCAGAGAGGAAACCAAAAGGAATCGAGGAAAGCTTTGACAGCCTTTTTGTCAATGTGGTTCTTCTGGTATCGAAGTCCGTCGAGTTGCAACTTCTGCCGCCAACCCAGCGAATCGGCCGGCACATCTTCCATTCTGACGATTCCCTTGCGATAAAGCTCGAATGCGTTCGGACGGCCTGTTCCCCGGAAATCAAATACTGAGTTCTCGGGGATATGCGCCCAGCAGTGTCCGTGGAACGCGCAAGTGTGAGGATCATCGCAATTCGGGCTGATGTCCATCTCTGGCAAACTACCTTGCAACATCGCTTTCATTGCAGTCAGCTTGGCTGCAACGTCGGACTGCATTCCCCGGATTTTGTCTGTCAGCTCAACAATGGTGAAAAGTTGTTCCACATCGATCGGGCCCTGGCGGACATAATTCGTATTCAAGTGCACCAAGCAGGCTTTTGGCAAAGGGAGTCCGGCTCCGGAAATTACATGGTATTGTATGGCGATATCGTCTGGGTATTGTTCCTTGAGGTTTGCAGAACTTTTGACTTCGTAGAGTTCCCAGCCGTCAGGCCCAAGGCGCAGGATGTCGGCTTTTATGAAGACATCGTTGTAACTGAAGGCCCCTTCATAGATGGTTGATGCGCCGTTGGAAATGGCACTCTGAGTCATGGCCAATTGTTGTGAATGAGAAAGATCCCCGTACGGGACCAGAATACCCCCGGGAAAAAGCTCCTGGGCATACCGCCCCACCTCAGCGCCGAAATCGAACATCGACTTCTGTTCAGGCGAAACCTCATCTTTCAATTCAGGCTTGTACTTGTGGAGCCATAAAGCCTTGTGGCACTGAAGCCCTGTCAGGTATAGTGATTTGCTTAAATACAGGTTCGGTTTTGGGGTAGTATTCATGAGGACCTCCGCACAGACATCTTACCTTGGACCGCATCGTTCATAGGCATATGGGAAGGTCCTCGCTTAGTGAGATAATGTCGAAAGGGACGACCTTTCTGTACATTTCCTGCACCCTGCGTTTTATCTCCGCTGGCTCCAGGTCTTTTACCTCTTTGAGAAAGAGAACGAAGTCTTCACTCCCCTCGTAGATTTGTACCTCTTGCATCTTGCCGGCGACAAGGCGGTTGTAGCTGGCTCCTCCAGCATAATCACCTCCGGCTCCCCAGGTCTTGTCGTATTCGATGGAGTGTGCGTACAAGAGGCCCTCGAGTTCATCCCATTCGCCGTAATTGATTTCATTTGCTTCGAAATCGACTATGTCGTCTTGAAACTCCAGATACTCATAATACAAGGTCTCTCTCATCTGCTCAGGGTCATCGTTGAACTCGGCCCGGAGAAGCCACTCGTAATCGATTTTTCGAATCTGAATTGATACATGTGTCCTATCTCCCATTTCCGTTTTCTCCCCCTATCCCAATCCTCTAAGCGCTAAACGGGACCACCCTGAAAACCCGAACCATCGCGAAAACTGCGCGATTGGAATCGAGATCGAATTCTCCACCTTCCGGGATAGTGCTGCCGGAGAGTTCCGTGTGGTAAGTCCGACTTACGATTACATTCAGTTCGTCCGGTTCAATGGCAGACCGGTGTTCGAATTCGAGCACTTCGGGATCTTCCCCGTCGAAACCCGGAAAGTACGCTCGAAAGGATTTTGGGCTGAATTCCACAACAATACCTGGCAGTGGCTTAGCGTCGAGATGAAAGGTTTGACGTATTTGGATATTCACAGGGTCTCCTTGTATATATGTGCATAAAGGTAGACACAACTCGTGTTATTTATATGTGCTTTCGGCTGAGGTCACAAGCAAATAATAAAGGGATCGTGGCTTTAATAAAGGAAATACCAACATCATTTGATAGATGATCTTGTAAGAGTGAGTCAAGTGAATAGTGGTAGAAAGAAAGTTGTAGAGATCGATCAAATAACCCGGTTTGTCGCCGGGTGGGAGCGGCACGTTGGATAGCACCTCGGAAGTCGAAACCACGGTGTGAAGCCCAGTCTCGTTGGTATATCCTTGTGTATGACGGATTAGGAGGAACTATCGATAGCGCTGTCATATTGAAAACCGCAAAATTTGCATTTCGGCAATTTTTGCGGTTTCTCATCATATTAGCGGACTCATTCCTAGTTTTTCACCGCAACTTTACAAAGTAGAACGGCAGGAGGGGTTGAGGCAAAATCCCCACCACGGCCTCAGTAGCTGAGCCCATGCCAGCCCAATAGGTAGAAACCGGCGAACTACTTTGCACGCCCGTGCAAACTGCCGAATTAAGAAGATTCCTATTTGTCAGAAGAAATGCCCCGGCGCTGGCGAATCGGCTGTCAGTACCGGGGAATCCGTTCTGTCCGGGACTTTTTGTTGTCCCCTATGTTTCCTCTCCGTCATAATCGCCGCGTGCACTCCTGAAGGCGAACTCGACACCGGTACGCCAATAGTCAGATTCCATCGAAAGGGAATCGAAAGGACAAAGATCATATGAGTCAGCCAATGTAGACATTCCTGTACTTTTATAAGCCTCACACCCGCGTTTAAATGCCCTTATTTGTCTGAGTGTTTCTCCGTTGTCCTTTCTTAATAAACTACGTAAAGTATCAACAGGATCGCTGGTTGAGTTTTTGGCAAGCGCATCTATTGCATCGTAAATAGCGTAATTGTAGGTATCTCTAGAGCTCATCTATCGTCCTCCTCATGTTGTAATTCACTTGTGATAATTTGTTGAAGTTTCGTGTTAAGAGTAACCTTTTCATCGATGCAGGTTTTCTTTGGTCTTTGATGCAGTTCGTCGGAAACTGTGATTTGAATGTACTTCACCGGCTTGCTTCCTTTCCTTTAAATTGGTTGATTTCATCAATGTATTTGATGTTATCAATGTAGATTTTGTAATTTGAAGGCTGATTACTCAATGTCTGCTTCTGGTAGACGGATGATTTTCTAAAGCTAAAGTACAAACGCTTGCTGCCTACAAATTCATCTTGGGTGGGGCAAGGCAGTTAAGGGCGCCTGCGCGAAAAACGACTCCTCAAATTTTGATGCTGAGGCACTTTCTTGACATGTTCAGATAACGTCTTCTCGCCGGCCAATTCACTAAAAACCCGGAAATCGTCCTGATACTATGCTAAATACCTCGAAAGCCAGAACAACGGTGAGAAGCCTGTTCTCGTTGGATGTGCAAGCCGAAGAAAAAGGGGAAACTGTTCAAGGTTTGGGCGAGATGGACCGTATCATTGATATTCGCAGGGAATATGAGCTGCCGGCATTATTTTGTCCAGTCGGCTAAGCATAACAAGGAGGACAAGAATTGGCGCCAAGCACTGATCTTCCATCCACAGTTGTTGATGTGGCCGGAAAAGCTGAAGATGGGACAGCTAAACTGCTCGCTCAGAGCGAGGAGGACCAAATCTTCGATGACGATCCTGTTATTCATAAGGCCGTAGAATTCATTCGAAAAGAAGTCACTACATCGGTGCTGGCCAGTTCATTGGAAATTGGATACTATATTCTGAAGGAATTCTTCCACGATAGCGTAGGCGAAGCGCGGTCTAGGAATCCTGAGAAACAAATCAGCTTTCGGAAGCTTTGCGACAATCCATACCTGCCGCTATCAAAATCCACTCTCAGTCAAATGGTGCGAATTGCTATACAAGACCGTATCTTCCGGATCAACGGAATGAAAGAAGACATAGAAGGCCTGAATTATTACCAACTTTGCGAGATATCCAAGTTGCCGAGCCTCCCCGCAAAGAAATCCATTGTTGCTGAAATCAAGAGGGATGGACTTTCCGGTCGTCAGACAGCCGGCCGTGTAAAGGAATTAAGAGGGAAGGAGCCAGAACCTGAGGTGCACATCCTTGATAACTGCCAGCTCCAGGGATTGCGGGATTTGCTGGGAACATACATGTCATTCGGATTGGATATAGGATTAAACCTTTTTGAACCCTCACCCGAGAAATGGACGGAACTGTCAAGAAATGTGAGGCAGACCTTGCAGGAACTGGTAACGGTCCGCAAAATGTTTAGCGAACTTGACACGTATTTAACTGTCCATATGTCGGGACAGTCAGAGGGGACCAAGGAGAGCGACGGTGGGACAGGGTGAGAAGTATAATCCACAGCTCTTGAGCGAACTCGTAGGTAATGTGAGGCTTCTGATGCGAGTTGAAGCTGTTTCCATACACAGGCGGCGGCGAAACACCGAAGGAACAATTTCAGAGGATTACAATGTAAAAAAGATTCCTGTAAGCCAGAGCAGCCAGAACAGTAAAAGTCAATCTTTGCTGGATCAAGAGGAGAAAAAATATGGCAGAAATCGAGCACTCGAACGCGCTGACCCCAGAAATATTGGATGATGATGCACCCATGCCGGAAGTTCTGACCGATGAGGACCGCGAATACTTCGAACCATTTGAGTGTCCTGCTGAATTGGATGCGTACGGGGAATTGCGAAAGTCATCATCGCCAATCCAGTGCGCCGAAGCTAGTGAAGCTCACAAAGCGGCTAGCAAGAATGGGACGGAAGTCGGAGTGGAGGCACTGTCGAAGGCTGTAAAGATCCGGGCTGAACGTGAGAATAAGCACGACAGAGCCAACTGGAACAACTTTGAGGGATATCTAAAAAGCATCCGGAGCGAAATCAGCTATCGCGTCATCGCCTCGACGAATCAGGCATTCGAGATCGGTAAACTCATCTACGAAGCAAAGAACTTCGTTTCCGAATGGGGACACACTTCAAATACCGAGAACGGCCGGGTTCGCGCCAAGGGGTACTTTTCAAAGTGGCTCAGCGACAACTTCCCACTGTCTCGATCGAGTGCCCTCAACCTCGTCCGCGTGTATAAGGCGTGTCTGGGCCAGGAGGAAGCCGTCCAATACTTCAGCCCATCGACCTTGTACTTGATATCGGCACCGCGATTTCCCAAAAAGGTCAGGGAGTATCTCCTGGAAAATGTTAACACCGAATTCAAAGGGAAAAGGGCGGAGATAATAGACGTAGTAAACAAACTCCAAAGCGGTCGAATGGAGTTCGGGAGCACCGAAATGCACGAGGCGCTCTTGAAGAGCTCCAAATACAGCGTCGCAAAGCATGCGATAAAAGAATTGGCGGGAATTGAAAAAGCATTGGAGACTCGCAAATCGGCGCTTGAGGAACTGCAGAACAAGAGTGTCGCGGAACCCTTGCTGACGCCCGAGGAAAGCACCCAGGGACGAGCAGTCTACAAGGAAGTGATTCAGATGGTTTCCGACCTGATTCAACAAGTTCAGAACAAAAAGAAGTCGCTCGAAGAGACTGAGGGGCTCGCGTAAACGCAACTTGCGAAAACGCAAATTTTGCGTTTTTGAAGAAAGGACTTGCATGAAGATCGACAGGTCTAAGTTTTTTAAGCTTCTGGATAACCTACGGGCTGGGCTCGGAAGGAAGGGCGACGTCGAGACGTCGTTTCATTTCGTTGATGGCCGGGTAGTTACGTACTCCCGCGAACTTTCGATCTCCGTCCAACTTACGGACGGCGATGATATCCAGGGGGCGGTACTTGCTAAAAAACTCTTTGAAGCGATCGCGAAGAGCGAACCGGGGCAAATCGAGATAGGAACCCGCCAGGAAAAGTTTTATATCGCTGCAGGGACCATGAAGGCGGGCATCAACCTTGGCCAGAGTACATTGCCTGCTGAAGTACTGCAACAGCCTGCAGTCGACGCTTGGAAAAATCTTCCCGGCGATTTCGGGGAGAAACTGAAGCTCTGCTTGATTTCACTCGGGAGAAACTCCAACGATCCCGAACTCCAATGCGTACACTGGCTGGGCGACATGATCGAGTCCTGCGATAACATGCGCATGACTCGGTGCAAAACGGCTTCCATACCTCATGAGGACGTCGATTTTCTCATTCCGGGTCGCCTGGCGGTTACTTTGGTGAAACATAAACTGACTTCCTTCGCCATAACAGGTGATTGGCTTTATTTCAAAGCCTTGGACGGAACACAAATTTCCTGCCGCATTTACGCGGGAAGGTTTCCCGATCTGAACGGAGTCATATCTCTTCAATTTGAGCCTGCTTTTAGATTTCCCTCTTCCTCAAAGGAAATCTTGCAATTGGCTCAGACGCTAGCATCGACTGACCCTGTGCGCCAGCCGTTTGTAAAGATAAGGTTCGAGGGCGGCGTCATGAGCGCAATCGACATGAGCGAAAATGAACCGATAAAAAGCGACTTTGTCAATTGTCGGGAAGACCTTGGATTCGTTGTGAACCCCAAGTTCCTCCTGAAGATCCTCGGAATGGGGTACGACAACGTCAATCTTTCCGTAAAGCGTGAGGGCGACGGTATTCGCTTCTTGAGGTTCGACGGCGAAGGTTTTACGCATATCGTGGGTGTCGCCGTTGAAGCCACTAAGCCTGAAGAGGGGAACGGGGACACGGAAGAGTCAACAACCCCCGAAAACGTTCAAAGCGCACGCCAGGCGCTGCCTGTAACAACGATATTGTACTGCGCAGGCACGCTCGGTGCCGAGTTCAATCACGATCTTCTTAAAAGAGAGATAAAGAATCGCCTTCTCTCCTTCCCGTATATGAAGGGCAACCTGATCCCCGGCTATTTTGTCGATTATCGCGAAAACTGCGATAGCCGCATGGTCGATAGCGGGGCGTTCTCAGTTTGGAACAAAGGGGAGAAAGTTGACTTCGATAAATACGTGGCTTTCTGCAAGGGGCACATTGGCTACATCGAACACGTCGTGAATCTCGATGTCATCCCTGGCACGCCCGGCGAAAAGAACCTTCGACTCATGGGCGAGGAAGTGGAACGTTCGGCTGCTGAAGGCCGCCACAACTACGACATGATGGTCCAAGACGGCATACCTAAAGAGAAGATCATCCACGTCTTTCATCAAGGCGAGGACTTCAAGTGGCTCAAGAGTATGGTCGGAGAAATGGACTACATAGGTCTCTCTCCCGGTAACGACCGGACAAGAGAGGAAAAGATCTCCTGGCTCATCGAGTGCATGAAGTATGTGACGGATGCAGAGGGTCGTCCCATCGTCAAGTTCCACGGTTTTGCGGTTACTAGTCTCAAGATCGTAAAACTCTTCCCGTGGGCGAGTGTCGACAGCGCCACGTGGGGCATAGCTGCTGGATTGGGGAGGATTATGATCCCAAGGAAAAAGAAAAATACGTGGGATTTCGCCTCCGATACCCCCATGGTGTTCTCCTGCTCCCAAATTCTTGATAAATTGGAGCATGTGGACCACCAGGGAAAGCTATTCCTGAAAACGGTGCTCTACCCGTACTTCGAGAGCCTCGGGTTGAAGAAGGGCGAGTCGACTTACGCCAAGAGGATTAGAGAAACTTATCAACTCCAAGAGAACGAGCGCTGGATGAATGATGGAGTCGGGGACAGGGTGGGAATAACGTGCGAACACCATGATTTCAGCAACACTTTTGCGAAGGGACAGTTTTCGCAAGAACTTAAGGATGGCGAGGCCTGGGTAGAAACCGTCGTCGAACCCGGCGTCATAAATTCAAGGGAGATCCGCCAGTACTTGAACGTTCACTACTTTAACATGTTCTTGAAGTCGTTGCCAAGGGACCGTCGGTTCGTAACGCCTGTGAACACGGTCGACATACGCGATTTCCTGGCACGGACCGAGGAGGAAGCGCTCAACGCCCTTTATGTCGACCAGACGATTGAATAAAACTTGCGAGTTCAAACTCGTTCGCTGCTACATGGGCGAGGTGGCGAACTCAAAACCGAAACGGATTTGAACCGTATGGTCGAACTTATAATATGACCAGCCTTGATGTGGCGCAGAGGTGCTCTTTGCCCCATAGAGCAGCTTATCGAAAAATGAATCCAGGAGAATGTTGGAAAATTCCGGAAACTCGAACAGTGGGCATCACATTTTGGTTTACCTGGGTCCCAGAGATTGTTGAATACTTGGAAAAGACAAGTGGCAGGCGGTGAACGTGGTAGGGCCAGCCTGATGGACCGTAAACTCCTCCGGCTACCTTTTATTGACGCAATCGACGAAGTTCTGGAGGATGGCTTGCAGATTGAAAAGAGAGGAACAAAATGGCTGAGCATAATGATTACATAGTTGCACGCGACAGAACAGTAGATGAGAAGGGCGACACGTGGGAAAGGTGGCACGTCATAGATCAGATGAATGCGGCGAACATCGAAGAAGCTCTGGAGTTCCTTAAGTGCAAAGTTCAAAACGGCGAGATTTCATGCCCTGAAGGTTCCCGTTTCGTGATTGCACCGTGTTCTGACCGGTCTGATCGTAGGTCCATTACCGTATTCGGAGAGGTACTGAAGGGGGGCAAGGGTACAATTTAGGTGATTGAACGCACCCGGCTGCGAAAAGTACAACTGCCGAAACTGCATAGTGCCTTTTAAAACCAGGGACCAGGCGATCCGGGCCGGTTACAGACCCTGTGAGCTGTGTAATCCTTAAAAGATTTTGGATGATTATTTATTCGACCTGAATCGGCTTCGCACCCTTTGATTCTCTCAACTCCTGGTTACAAGGCTGTGGTAATAGGCATGAACTTCCCAACCATTGAGAATTCTCAACTGCTGCGTTTTAGAACGCATCCCGGCAGCCGGGAACGGTGTCACTGGCAAGGGCTGATTCGCCCGGACAGACCGGTACATATTGCTTACCTCTGCACGAATTCATGAGGCGAGAAACCCGGTCTCGTGGTTTTCGTGGGTAAATTTCTAGTATTTGACGGATCACTGGCGCCGAGGAGTCTGAAAAGTTAGTGTGAGAGAGGATGGGTGCCGGCATCTGGAGAAGTACGTTTACAGGCGAGGGATTGAAAACCCGAATTTTGCAATTTCTTCATCCTGTGTGGTCACCAACTCACGATTATCCGATGACGATGTCCTCTAGCTGGTAGCTGTCACGATAATAAGGAATGGAGTGCGTACTAAGACAAAATGGATAATGCAGGACGGTGCCGAGGTGAAGAGTTTTATCCCGGCAGACGCCCAAACAGAAAAAGTTTGCTGAATGCCAATGGTGACTTCTTCATGGTGGCAAAATTTCAGCCGGTCGCAGCCCTTCGCTTCGTAACAACCACGGACTTGCTGCCGGGGTAAATCGGCTCAATCACCGCCACTACAGGTTCTGGCATGTCCCTGTACTTGCGCTCCCAATAATCGGCTTCATTCCTTTCTGCTACCGCCAATTGAATTCGAGCACGCAACCGCATTCTCGTATCTGGGTTCACAATCTTGACCGATGTCGGCGGTACTGTTTCGACAATCTTCTGTAATGGAAACATCAGCACATCTCCCATCGCATCCTCCTTCTTTTGGCACTGCTACCTTGCTATTTGAGTCAAGATCACGAGGTAGTTCATACTCCAAGCGATTTGAACGATTGACACGTATTTCGATTAACCCTTCGTCCTGTAATAATCGGGGCCAAGCTTCGCGTAATTTTCGCTCTGCATAGTTGGTAGATTCTCCACAGTAAGTCAAAACCAGCTCCCTCGTTGCGTAATTTAGATCATTAAGGCACTGTTTGAGGGCTGGACGGAATTTCTTCAGCAAACGAAGCATTGGTTCACTTGCACCTCTCGCCGTTTGATACAGGGATGCCTGGACATCAAGCCCCTGCAATTTCGCGCTATCCTGAGTTACAGGTCCAGTGGATCCCGTTCTTCGCCTATTATCTTCACTTTGGAGACAGGTTTGAAGACACTCATCAAAACTTCGGTTTAGAGGCATGGCGTAAACGCTACAATGAGTACTGCACTGGCCTTGAAGCTGTTTGAGGTAATCAAGCATTCGCGGATATCGTTCACGTAACTCACTGTCGCTAACATGGCGGAGGAAACCATTGTAGGAACATAGCTTCTTCATAGTTCGTCTAATCGAATCTTCCTGCCGATCAACCCAGATGCTTTCCAACTTACGCTTAATCAAAGGAGCCGGTGCAATAAAGATAACTTCGTCACCATCGACGTAGCCTGACTCAGCAATTTCGATACACGCCTGCAATACGTAAGCCCCGGCATTTGCATGAAAATACAACTTACTATATGCGGCCTTGTTGTCTTTCCAAAGGCGTTTAATTCCCTGGCGTAGTTTCTTCAACGGCTTTACTTCAGGACGTGATTTCAGTATTATTCCCAGGGCTTCAAAAACGGTCACATTCTTGGTCGTCATTATGTAATCAACGCCGGACATGTCAGCACCACAGCCGAAGCAGTGATACCGATACTCTCCTTTTTTGCCCAAATAGATATGGGCTGACGGATTACGTTCTTTATGGCCTTCGACTTCACATAGAAAATGACCTTCGGCCATGGAGTGTGAGGAGAATAGCTCGAATGGAACTTGTGCGGCCTGCTGGTAAATATCTCCATAGCATTCAACAGGAGCAGACATTGAGTCAAGATACGGTAGGTACTGACCTCGAGTTTTATATCGCAGTACATGATTATTATCGAGGTCAGTACCTACCGTATCTTCATTCAACCTTTCTTTTAGGATATGCTCCAAGTCGCAAGTAACAGAGTTGAAGTAATACTGACCATCTTCATTCCGCGTAGTCCCATAAAAGAATCGTGACAAGTCAGTCACCCTGGAGTCTGTGTATCTAAACTTGGTAGCGAATAAATCGCGTATCGCCTCTACGTAATTAGAACGCTTAACAGGATCAGTCACCGGCTCAGGAGTGCAGAACATCACCCTAAATCTCAAGCAATCATCGGCTGAACTCATGGTTTCATATATCAAGAAGGGTCTTAGGTGGTGAATGTCGCAAAAGTCCAGAATATTACCAAGCGTCAGGCTGAGATCAACCCCTTCTGGATACTTTACTGTACCATCCTCGAGTATTTCAGTCTCATGATTATCGAGGTCACCTCCGAAGATTTGCTGACTAATAAAGGTTGACTCATTAGTAGGCGCTTCATGCGGCTTTCCTGTTTTTGAATCAATATCGTTCGGATTTGGTAAAACGTAAGCTGGAGTGATTGAATGTCCAGTCATTAAATAATAAGCTACTGTCTCAAGGTCAGGAACTGATGTAATTGCGTATCGACTGAAGAAGCTATTCTTGACTTTGCCTACGTTCGTGACTTTTGACTCAACTTCTATTCGTGAGATTATAAGTCTGATGGGAGTTGACAAAACATCTATATTATTATCCTTCATAACATTTACCTTATTCGTTATCCGAGGCGAGCAGATTTAGCGGATCGGCTCGCCTTGTTCATTGTTAGTAGGCGCAAGTCCTTGAATCCGTTTCTGGAGCAAAGAATCTAAATTATTACTGACAAACATTTTACAACCTTTCGTGTCGAGGTGGAGGAAGCCTACATCGGGAAGCCCACACCTTTGTCAATAGAATGGACCAGCCGGCAATTGGTCCTTTTCTGTTTTTATGCGCAATTAGACCGCCTAATCAACGCATATCGTTCATCCCAATCAATTGGCCCGAGTAGCGATTCAACCGCCGCTCTTTGGTGGGGCATGAGCGTCAATTTTCCTTGCTCGACAAGGGAGATGTGGACTTGCGCGAGGTCGAACATTTTTCCCAGCTCCGTTTGCGTCAGCCCGAATGATCGACGTGCTTCCTTCAAACTTTTCTTCTCGATGTTTGTCGTCTGTCCCACTGCATTGCTCCTCAATACTGGTTCATTCTATGTTGTCTCATAATAATTTTTTATGCCCTCCGATATTTGTGAAGGTTTGTAGCTCAAGAGCTGGTTTAGAGGTTGAATCGGGTCCCACCACAAATAATATAGAAAAGTGAAGAGCAAAAACATTGTGGAATTGAACGCTTATGGCAACGAGGACTTGAGAATGGAAATACCTGATGATGCCATCGAGTCGATACTTGAGCAAATGCGGCAGCTTCAGATCGGATTGAGAACTGTGCGGTCCGAGTTGGGGAAGTGGAGGGAGCAACCTATCGAACCCACAGTGCAAGCCCAACCGGCAGTACTAGTCGAAACCGAATCCATTGAACCGCCGACAGAAAAGCAAGTTCTGTTTTTGAAAGGCCTTGGAGTTGAAGAAATTCCGGCGTCAAAGGATGAGGCTCGTCGGCTTCTCCAGGAGCTTAATGCGAAGAAAGAAGCCGGAGAATATTCGCCTCCTCCAACAGCCGCACAACTCAAGTATTTGCGAGACCTGAAATATGCCGGTGAGATGCCAGAAACGAAAGAAGCGGCGTGGAAACTTTTGCAAGAACTGAAGAAGGATTGAATCTGTTCGTATACCTTTATTCCACGCGATATTGAGGTTCGCGGAATGAGGGCAGTTGACTTGAGGAATTTGATAGGCCCAACAATAAAAAAAAGGAAATTCACAATGACACAGAAAATATATGGACTCACGCGATCCGGCAACCGCTACTACTACGCCATGGACGGCCAGGCATTTGTAGTTCAATTGCTACCGCGTCCTATAGCCTGGCGTAAGACTCCATCAACATCGTGGCAACGGACGCACGGTCAGCTTCAACTTCTGCGACTTGACATGCTGGGCTTCGGAATTTTGGAGCTTGATCCACTTGCTGAATTTGATCGCTCGGCCGTCAAGGTTTACCGGCTTCATTCCTCAAATGGTAAATTTGAGTACGAGCCGGATTGGGATGACGCTATTTCCTATGGGGACTGGCAGAAAGATACGGACTGGAAAGAAATCCTCTCAAACCTTCTGGGCGAGATTGATCCCAAAGTGCTCAACAAACTGCGGGAATTTTCCCATTTCCACTGGCGACTTATCGAAGCACTTCATGAATGGCAGGGATTTAAATGGCTTATCGACCCCAATCCGGCTCTTGCTGTATGCCTTGCCGGTCGTTTAAGGGTTGGATCCAAGGACGGGGAAAAACGGCCCCGGCTTGATTATAAAGACCTTTACTTTCGCACTGAAGCAGAAATTGCTGGCGCAATTGGATTCGGAGACTCTGATGAGGTGGTACATATCCTGAGAAAAGTGATTCCGGACGCGTGCAAACCTCATGACCTCACCAATCTCGCAGGTTTAATTGCAAATCCAGTAACGCGAAAAGCCTTGATTGCCGCCGAGGTGATTAGCCACCCGGCCCTTTTGCTTTTGCGGAATCCCTATCTCGGACCCCACCTGACTGGTAGCTTTCTCTCTGACTTTGCAAGGATTTTTCCCCACTCGTTGGACATATTGACATGTCCATGGGGGCAGCTCTTGCGGGGAGGCGGCAAGGCGGATGAGTTCACATGGAGGTACCAACAGGCACTGGAAGTGGTTCAGGCCGATCCGGACGTTCAGATCGAATCAATTGAGGATCTCAAGGACAAACATTCGACAATTTTCATGCAGGCTTATACCACGCTATACCACAAATAAGGGAAGAGGGGATGAGTCGATGCTGCGGGTAGATAAGCAGGCTGCCAAGACAAACATATTATTTAAGGATCGTGCCCTTTCGAAAGATGTTTCTCATAACTCCATTCAGGAGAGCTGTTTGGAGTTTCCAATAACATCGCAAATCACCGGAGCGAAGGAGGAGTGTCCATGTGGACGCTATTTTCAGGCCATATACGGGTAAGCATCGAGGTGACCTTAAAATGCCCAAAGAATAGATGTACGATTGTTATTGAAGATCTAAAATCTGTAATTCCAAATACCTTGACTGTGTAGGCGCCTTGATTATATAATTTTGCATCACCAAAATGAAGAATATCTGAAGGCTCATTTTGGTAAAACTGTTCTATATAAGCGTGAAAGTCGATTCCTAGGGAAGTCAATGACTCGTCAATCAGATTGTGATAAATATTTTCTAGAGAGAACTCCTGTGGTAGCTGTTTTCTGGCAATGTGATAGATCAGGCTACAGGATAGAGCATTGAAAAATCTATCCAGCCTCTGCACATCAACTCTATATTTTACCGCTCCCTTTCCTAAATGGATTGAATCCCGAATCATCAGCTTTTGAAATGCGTGCTCATTAAATCCTAGTTGTGGCACGATGCATTGCGTAAAGACTTCCCGAGCCCGGTTCCGAGGCGAGCTATTTAAGCAAATGTGTGCAAGGGCATAGAGATCATCACGTGATTTTTCGGTGTTGTGATCCTTGCAGGATCTTACAGTAATCAACTGTTCCCTTTGATCTTTAGGGAAGAAGGCTTTTGGTGGAATGTGTTCCTTCGTTCTCCCCTCTTTGACACAGCCCTGGAAATAGCATTCCATAAATATTCCTCATTTGTAGCCAGTGATAACAGACACGCAAGCAGCCACCAATTAGCTACATTCTGAACTGTGGTCCATATATCTCCTGAGGTATTTAAATTCCCATGTATTCGCTCATTTTAATAAATTAGACTAAGAGCACGCCCGAATAGCCATTGGCCATTGGGTTTTGGGGGATGCCATCAGGATACAATCATATCTTGGTTGCGTCAATATGATGTGGGATAGCGGCATCGCTGGATTGTGCAAAAATTCCACAACTTTCAAAAAAGAAATTGGGGATGAAAGTGAAAATCATGTTCAAGATCAGGACGTTAGAAGCTCACAACACACAACTTAGATTACTGTCGAGGTGGGGAAAAGTATTCACCTACAAGTCGGGGGATTTTGAAGTGGCGATCCCCCCGGAAGTCTCTCTTGCAAGCACAGCTTTAACTCGTAGAAGTTAGCTGGGATTCTCTCGATTTATGGTGGAGTGAGCATGTTCAGCCAGTTGACGATAGGACATTTTGGACATCTGGCCTTCGTGCAGTGCGATTACGTGCCCAAGGTCATGTTCCCCGTCGGCCGGAAAGGAATCGGTTGAGGCAGGCACATTCAATGTCCCAATCCATTTCCCAAGAATCCCAACTATGAACCCCACCTTCTGTGGGCCAGGGATGGTTATCACGCATGAGCCGTTTATCAACCCACAGAAGAATTTATCAAGTTCAACGGAATTGACGTCAGCTTCTTTAACTGGCGAGAATTCGTCATATCCCCTTAGACTGAACCCGCTGAAACTGTCTGGCGCCGTAGATGAATCAAAATTCATCAATACCCTTAATTCACTATGGCGGACAAGATTTCGAAATAAATCGCCGTAGATGAAATACCCGGCGGCCAACGAGACCTTCGCCAAAAATCGCTTTCGGTCGTGCATTCCGATCTTGAAGCGTGATGAAATTTCTTCGCCTACCACATCTGGTTCTTGAAGACAATTATTTGCCATAGCATCCCAAACGAGTGGGGCGTGATTTCCGAGCAATGTTACTTGTACAGGCCTCCCGTCTGACAGTCTTGAATCACGCAGAATTGCCTTTGGTTGGTTTTTACTGTGCCCCCTTGCGTCAAATTCTCGACGCCTTATTGAGATAAAAAAGTCATTGGCCAAAACTCCATCAATCTTGGAGCCAATTCTCGTATTGAAGTCCTTTTGGACAGGGATGCAAAAAGCGTTAGCTCCGCCCAATGAGAGGGGTATGATGTGTTCGGAATTGGTCGCCTCGTCCGGCAAGTCGAGATCAGTGTATGGGCACCAAGGCATAATAGCACCAAATAGTTGAATTCCTAGTTAATTTCACAATGGCATACACGTTGCGGGTTGGCACGCCTCAATGAACATTTTCATTGCCGATCACCATAGTCCGAATGCATTATACTGACATAAAGGCGAAATCATAGCGGATAATGCCAGGAGAATTACGTACAGCTTGCCAGATCCTTGAATACTGAGCAGGCTGGAGAGCACAACGGAAATGATCCGGATGTACTGAACTTTTGAGTCGTCAATTATGGGACCTGCTTACCAAAAACAGTACATGAAAAAATAAAAAGGACTGGCCGCCAATTCATTCCGCCGAGCAGTCCATTCAGATCATGTCATGTGTAACCTCAGATCGTAAGAATATCAGGTTTCTCCTGTAAGCAATTGATTATTTTCCCCACGCTCCCTTCGATCCCCAATCCAGCAATGTCCACTGTGTGGTGTGCCCTCGAGTATGATTTTCCAAAATAGGTCATATCCCTTTTAATGTCCTTCAGGCAGTGGACCCTCTCTTTCGGTGTCAGTTCCTTATGAATCGGCATTGAATCCTCATCGAAGAAAGTGATGCGATCCAGAATGTTCTCTGGCCGGTCTTTCAACACAATGATTATGGAATCCGACTTTTTCAGAATCCTCCAATAGCTATCCATCAGACCGCTTGGAGGCAGAGCAACCACACTATCCCCGTTTTGCTCGGTAATCTGTTTCAAGATTTTGCATGCCTCTGTCCTAAATGAACGTTCACTGAAAAATTGAGCTTTGATCTTGCTGATAGGCATGAGGAAATATTCCTCGATCTCCTCATCAAAATCGATAAATTGATATTCAATCCAATCAGCCAAGTGCTTCCCGATAGTCGTCTTGCCAACGCAACTGACACCAACAAGGAAAATCTTCATGCTGCTCTGCCCGGAATGATGATATGAAAAAAGAGGACTGGCCGCCAACTCATTCCGCGAGCAGTCCCTTCAGATCATCTTAATGAGAAAGGATTAGATCCTGGTTTTAAAGCTCTTCTCCCATCAACAGACCCTTTTCATCAGCCTTCTAATGTTCAAAATACTCATGGGCGAGGTCATGGCCCTTATCACCCAATTTGCGGAGCAGGTTCTCGATCTGTTTCAACGCAAGCGGCGACGGCTTTGCTCGCCCATTTTCCCATCTACTGACAGTCGGAAATGTGACACCGAGCTTGGCGGCGAATTTCTCCTGACTAAGCCCGGTACGCTCCCTGATCTTCCAGATCAATCCGGCGATGTCATCACGGATATTCAACTCTTCTCTCCTTTGAAGCTGGATAAGACTCTGATCGTATCTCGATTTCGACACGCGACTCATCAAGTGACATATTTTATTATCGGCAAAAGGTGGGGGGACTTGAGGGTTTTCTAACTAAAAAACAACTATCTTCTAATCAAAAAATAACTCTTACATTACTCTGGGTCTCATGACGGCCTATCAAGAGTGCACGAGCTTTCAGTGCTCATCTCATGCTTCTTACAGTCCTCATTGGGGTAAAACCATCAACTGGGGAGCCGTTTGAATCTGACCGGACGAACCTTGCACAAAAAGTATGATCCGGATGTGCTGAAATTTTGAGTCCTCAGGAATACAAGCGTCAGGGAGAAATGCCGGCACTATCTCTTAGCCATCTATTCCAAGTGGCCCAGCACTTGCCTGACTCTTGCCGCAAAATCATAGCTAAGGAAAGGCTTCTGAATGAAATTTAGTCCTTCGTCCAGAATACCTCGATGTGCTATCACGTCAGCGGTATAGCCTGACATATAAAGGCACTTGAGATTAGGGCGGATGGCGCCAAGCTGTTCTGCCAGTTCCCGGCCGTGCATCCCCGGCATCACCACGTCCGTGATAAGCAGGTGAAGATCTCCTGGATGCTCCTCGGCAAGACGTATGGCGTCTGCTGGAGTCTGCGCCGCAAGCACCGTGTAGCCCAGGTTTTCGAGAATCATCTTGCTGAGGTTCAGGATCGCTTCATCGTCCTCGACTAGCAGGATGGTTTCCGTGCCTGTTGGGGGCTTGTCGGTTGCTTCCTCAGAGGGGAACTGCGCAGTTTTAGCCTCGAACCGTGGCAGGTAGATTTTAAACGTAGTTCCTTTCCCCGGTTCGCTGACGACATAAATAAAACCTTCGTTTTGTTTAACGATGCCGTAGACGGTGGACAATCCCAGTCCGGTTCCCTTGCCCACTTCTTTGGTGGTAAAAAAAGGCTCGAAGATATTCTCGCGGACCTCCTTACTCATACCTATGCCGTTATCGCTCACTGTCAGCAGGACGTATTCTCCCGGAATGAATTCGGGGGTCTCCGCCACATCGGAATCATCGATCACGACGTTCTCGGTCCTCATGGTGATGGCGCCTACTCCGGAAATGGCATCGCGGGCATTGACCACAAGATTGGCCAGAATCTGGTCCACCTGGGAGGGATCAATTTTGACTTTCCAGAGATCGAGTCCCGGTTGCCAGGACAGGTCGATATCCTCTCCGATGAGCCGCCGCAACATCGTCAGCATGCCCGAGATCGTGTCGTTCAAATCCATTATCTTCGGGACGGCGGTCTGTTTGCGGGCAAAGGCCAGCAGTTGCCGGGTAAGGTCCGCTGAACGCAGGCCCGCATTGAGGATCTCCTTGAGGTTGTGATGGAGTTCATCCGTAGAAACGCACTTATTCAATGCCATTTCCGCCCTGCCGATTATTACGCCAAGCATGTTGTTGAAATCGTGCGCCACGCCGCCGGCCAGGCGCCCCACCGATTCCATCTTCTGGGCTTGGAAGAGTTGTTCCTCCAGTTTTTTTCTTTCCTTCTCTCCCCGCTTGGATACCGTGATATCGCGAAATGTGACGACGGCTCCCACAACCTCACCGTCTTCAATAATAGGCGCGCTGCTGTATCTAACCGGAAAACTCGTCCCATCCTTTCGCCAGAACACTTCTTCGGTAACCTGACAGAATTTGCCGTACCTGAAAGCTTGAAAAATCGGACAATCATCTTCAGGGTACGGCCCTCCACTTTCTCTGGTGTGATGATAAAGGTCATGGCCCTTCCGGCCGATGAGCTCATCGGCCGTATACCCCAGCATTCTGGTAGCGGCAGGGTTGACAAAGGTGTGTCTTCCCTCTGGACCTAATCCCAGAATCCCTTCTCCTGCCGAGTTCAAAATGAGCTCCTTCTGACGCCTGAGCTGTTCAACTTTCTGGTCTGCCTGTTTGCGTTCGGCGATTTCCTGATACAACCGTTCATGAGAAGCTTTGAGGGCGGCCAATGCCTTCTTGATGCCGCTCAGATCTCTTGCGACACAAACACTCCCGAGAGTTTCGTTTTGGCTGTCTTTGATCAAGCCAATGGAAATTTCAAATGGGGCAATGCTGCCATCCTTTCTCAGCATTCTCATTTCCCTTTTCTTAACCGAGCCTTCCCCGCGCAAGCTCATAAGCATTTTTTCCAACTCATCTTTATCCGCGTATAGGTCAAATGCAGACTTCCCTTTCATGTCTTCAAAGGTATAGCCGTAGAGGTAATCCCCCATTTTGTTCCACTTGATAAACCTTCCATGCTTATCCACAATTGAGATGGCATCGGGCGAATTCTCAAAGATGTTCTCGAGGTAGGCGTTGGTTTGCCTGATATCCTCTTCCGCCAGCTTGCGCTCCGTAATGTCCGAGTAAGTTCCCAGCGCACCAATCACCTGGCCATCCTGGTCATACATGGGCACCTTGCTAGTGATAAGCCATGCCCGAGTACCATCCGGCCTGATTTGGCGTTCTTCATAGTTGATCTTGGACCTCCCGCTCTCCATTACCTCACGATCATCGGCACGATAGAGGTCAGCAAGTGCTGCTGAGCCGTGCTCATAATCGGTCCTGCCCACAAGCTCACCTGGGTCCTCATAGCCCACATCCAGGGCGAAAGGTTTGTTGCAGCCAACATAGACCGAGTTCTGATCCTTCCAGAACACCCGCTGTGGAATGTTGTCCAAGACTGTCCGGAGCATCTGACGCGAATTGAACAGCTCATCCTGGGCGCGTTTACGCTCGGTAATGTCACGGGTAATGAACATCATTCTCATTGGACTGCCGTCGGGAGAATAAATGATAGAGGCGTTGACCTCTCCGATAAAGCGGGTCCCATCATTCTTAATCAGTGTGTATTCAGCACCTGTGAGTGTTCCTTCCGTCAGGAGACGCCGTATATTCGCAGACGCCTTTTCGTGCTCTTCCGGGGCAACCCAACATAATATACTGCGTCCAAGGATCTCGTCATCAGGCGAATCTCCATACATTTCCATGGCCTTAGGTGAAGTGAAAATGAGTGAGCCTTTCAGGTCCACCACCGATATTGGGTCTGGGGATAAGCGGACAAGCGTGCGATACAGCTCCTCGCTCTCACGAATCGCCTCTTCGGTCCGCTTGCGCTCCGTCCTGTCCTTTTCCGATTCAGCAACACTTTGGCGCAATGCTTTCAACTCAGTTATGAGCTGTTCTTTGGATTTGCCTTCATCCTGCATATCCGAAATCCTCGAAAGATCTATGTGAGGGTTCGCATGCCCTCCCAATAGGTAAATGACGGCAATATCGAACAGGGTGGTAAATAAATATATAAGCCATGCCGAGAGGATGTAGCTGCAAGTTAGACTTCCTACGATAATTCATTCCCTTTCTTGCTGATCTCTAAGACAATAATTCTTTCCGGGGATGATCTTTGCGCAACCGGCCTTACGACGTTGGATGGCAGAGCGGATATTTTCCATCAGCACCTCCGGTTCACATGGTTTAGTTAAAAAACAGGAAATAACTCCCTCGTTCAAACCCGCAATAACGTTTTTCAGGCAGGCGTTTCCTGTCAGGATTATACGCATACTTTCAGGCGCGATCCTCCAGACTTGTGACAGGAATTGAATACCATCCATGCCTGGCATCTTGAGGTCGGAGACTATGCCCGAGAATGGTCCACGCTCCGATACCACCTTCAGTCCTGCCGCTCCTCCCAAAGCCGTGTCGATGACAAAAAATTTTCGAAAAATTCGCTGAAATGCAGATAATACATGGCAATCATCGTCAACGACAAGAACCTTTGGAGTAATCATGCGCAACTCCAGAACAGTGCCAAAACCCTTACCTTCTTCCCATTTGTCACTCCGTATTGCTGTGCATAAAAGGTGGAATTAAACTCCTTAACCTCAAGATACGCAGGGTGCCCCAAACACCATAAAGGATTAGCCGATACAGAACATCTCCGTTCGCTGATTGCGGATATCAAAGGCGGACCATTATGATCACCCCAGGTATCAGGCATTGCAGAGCCTCAGCACTTCTGCCGCGATGTTTTCAAGTGAAACGACACGGTCCACAGCCTTGCGTTTTATCGCCTCGTGCGGCATACCAAACACGACGCAGGACTTCTCATCCTGGGCGATAGTAGCTGACCCTGCCTCCTTCATTTCGGCCATGCCTCTTGCGCCGTCGTCCCCCATCCCCGTCATGATAACGCCCACACAGTTTTTACCCGCGTAGCGGGCGGCGGAGCGAAACAGCACGTCCACTGAGGGACGGTGGCGGCACACAAGTGGACCGTCCTTAATTTCCACAAAATAGCGTGCGCCGCTACGCTTGAGGAGCATGTGATGACTGCCAGGGGCTATCAGCGCGCGCCCCCGGATCAGCGTGTCATTGTCCTCCGCCTCTTTGACGGAAATCCGGCAAATTCCGTCAAGGCGCCTTGCAAAGGCGGCCGTGAAATGCTCCGGCATGTGCTGTACGATCGCTATCGCGGGGGCGTCGGGAGGAAGTGATTCCAACAAAACCCGCAATGCCTCGGTCCCCCCAGTGGAGGCTCCTACGACAACGACCTTTTCGGTCGTTTCGATCATAGCCCTAGTCTTGGACTTCGCAATGACGGCGTCAGCGGTTAGTTTAGGCTCGACTTTGCTCCGTTCGCTAAGGCGATTGACCCTGGCCTGAGAGGCGGCTTTCACGGCATCGCAGATGCGAACTCTGGATTCTTCAAGGAACTGTTTAGTACCGAGCTTGGGCTTTTGTATGATCTCCACCGCCCCGTATTCCAGTGCCTTCAAAGTAGTCTCGGAACCTCTTTCAGTCAGACTCGAACATATCACCACAGGGATGGGATGCTGAGCCATCAGCTTCTCAAGGAAGGTAATGCCGTCCATACGCGGCATCTCGACGTCCAGCGTGATCACATCAGGGAGCTCATGGCATATCTTGTCCGCAGCGACGAAAGGATCCGAGGCTGTCGCCATTACTTCGATCTGGGGATCAGAGCAAAGTATTTCAGCAAGTGTGTGGCGAACCACCGCCGAATCATCAACAATCAATACCCTGATTTTCTTGCTCATCTGAGGTACTCCATGGCAGTTGCCGATACGCCGGCGTGGAACGCGGTGCGATAACAGTTGCGAATTCTCCATTTTTCCGGGGACATGATTGATATTTTAGCTTTGCCTGTTTTGCAGATTCCGGCAAGTGCACCGCTTCTCCCTTTGCTAACAGCGTGTTCGCATCTCTCAATCCAGGTCCGGCACGACGACGTCTGTTATCCCAAGACCGAGATGCTTGCTCTCGCAGTTTTTCATCCCTTTCTTGCCACTGGGAGTTAACTGGACCTCGTATCCAGCGCTGTGAAGTATCGTTCGCAGCAGGTCCTGTATCTGCACCAGGACCTCTATTTGGTCAACATTACTAACACGTGACATTCCGGGTCCTTTTCAGTCGAACAGAGCTACATCTCCCGATTCTTCGGCTTTCCTTCGCGCCAATTCCAGAAGCTTTCTTTCTTCAAAACCGATATTCGGGTAGAGGGTGAAAGAGATACGTTTCAATAAGACTTCACCGCTATCTGTGTGGAAGAAGATCTTTCGGGTGTCATGCCCCCCCAGATCCCGGCTAGCGATGGAGATGGTCTCCATTCTGAGGAACTCGAGGACAAACTCCGAGTTCTTGGCGCCCATCCAGTTCTCCGGAGATATAGCCGGAAGAACATGCGCCCCGCCAAAAACCTTTGCGATCAAATTCTGTCTTTCGCCCCCGATGGTCATGACCCTGTTAATCAACAACTCCATGGCATTTATGGCGTATCGGGCCACATTGTCAAAGTGTTCCAGATCGGCCTTTCCCGGCAGCAGGATGTGGTTCATACCTCCAATTCGCGCTACGGGGTCATACAGGCAGACGGCCACACAGGAGCCAAGAAGGGTCTCGATGACGGCCGGCTCCCTGCTGGCATAAAATCCACCGATATGGATGCTGATGCTCTTCTTCAATTCATCGGCCTTCGGCAGTCTGAATCCATCACTGCTTCCTGTAAATGCTGGTTGCTGTTTGAACCAGGGGCAAATCCATGTTATGAAGGCTCTCCGAATGCCCGACAAACAGATATCCCCCTGACATCAGATGTTGCGAAAGCCTATTAACGAGCTTTTCTTGTGTCGACCGATCAAAATATATGAGGACGTTACGGCAAAACACGATCGCCATCGGTTCGTTTATTCCATAGTCTTCTTCCAGAAAATTAAGCCTCCCGAATCGCACTGAATTCCGCAATTCCGGTGCGATCCGCACAAGCCCCTTGTCTTTTTCCTTGCTTTTAAGAAGATACCTTTTTCGAAGCATCATGGGAATCGGGATCACCCTGTCATGCTCGTATATGCCCGACCTTGCTTTTTCCAATACCGCCGTGGAGATGTCCGTTGCAAGGATCGAAAAGTAAAAACCCGGACAGCCTCCCGCGAACTCACTCAAAATCATCGCCAGAGTGTAGGGTTCCTCTCCGGTTGAACATGCGGCGCTCCACACATTGAGCTTTTTGCGGGCGCCAAACCCGTGTAACAGGACCAACTCCGGCAGAACCCTTTCAGAAAGGTAATCAAAGTGATCGGGCTCCCGGAAGAAATCGGTCTTATTGGTGGTTACCGCGTCGATCATGTGGATAAATTCCGACTGTGACCCGCTGGGGCTGAAGAGAAACTCGCAGTACCTCTCAAAGGACTCGATACAAAGAGCACGCAACCGCTTACGGAGCCGACCTTCGAGCATCATCTTTTTGGCGGCAGGCAACCTGATGCCGCATGAATCTCGAATGAATTCGCTCAGGCGCACAAAGACCTTATCCGACATCTGCACCGAGAAAATTCCGCCCTCTGGAATCCCGCCCGTATTCACCTGGAAAGAAGACGATTCCCTCCGCGTTGCTTTTGGCAACTGGGTATCGTGCTCTGAGTTCGTGGTCTCAGCCGGCATTTTATTCGCGATTGCCTCCCAACCTTTCTGTAAATTGCCGCGGAGTTGACAGAGAGTGCCTAAAGAAACGTGCAAGCATGAATCCTTCTTTATCTCAGCTCACTCTGCACCCTCCGCGGCAGGTCCTTGGACTCCGGGTTACGCGGCTGATTCCTCACTCACGTTGCGCACCGTTGCAAGGTCATCTACTGAGAATACTTTGTCGATATCCAGGATGATTATGAAGTGATTGTCCCGTTTACCCATTCCCTTTATGAATTTTGTATTCAAGCGAGTCCCGATACGCGGGGCCGGTTCAATCTGTTCGGGATCAAGGTCCATAACTTCCTGCACCGAATCGACCAGAGCACCGAGCACGGTGTTCTCCCCGTCGATCTCGATCTCGAAGATGATTATGCAGGTATTTACCGTCGTTTCCGTCCGGTTCATTGCGAACTTTAGACGCATATCGACGACCGGCACCACGGTTCCCCGAAGATTGATCACTCCCAGCATGAACTCAGGAGTCTGCGGCACTTTTGCGACTAATGTGAAGTCCAGGACTTCGCGAACCTTTGCGATGTCCAGTGCAAACACCTCGTCTTCGAGTTTGAAGGTAAGATACTGACTTGTTTCGGTTATTGACGATACACTCATTGCGACACCTCCCTAATATCTTTCAAACTCCCCGTCGTCCATGTCTGCCTTGGCTTCTTTCGACATATTCAGAGACACCCCACTCGGTTGTGTACCTCCGTTGGACTTTTTGGGCGCGGTCTGTTTTATATGTGCTACGTGTGTCTTCTGCACTGTTTTAGCCTGTTTGCCGGGCGCCACAGTGCCTGTTTTAGCAACGGCGGGGCCGGCGTTGAGTTTGAAGAATGCAATCGTGTTCTGAAGTTGCTCGGCCTGGCTCAACAACTCGACAGACGTGGAAGCCATCTCCTCGGATGCCGAAGCGTTCTGTTGCACTACCTGATCCAATTGCTGAATGGCCTTGTTGATCTGGCCCGCTCCCGAAGACTGCTCGTTGCTCGCGGCAGTGATCTCCTGCACCAGGTCCGCGTTTTTCTGAATATCCGGAACCATTCTTGCCAGCATCTCTCCGGCTTTTTCCGCGACCTGAACACTCGAGGCCGACAGCTTATTGATTTCGGCTGCCGCCGTTTGGCTCCGTTCAGCGAGCTTGCGCACCTCGGAGGCCACCACGGCAAATCCCTTGCCGTGTTCACCGGCACGCGCCGCCTCAATGGCGGCGTTCAGCGCCAGCAGGTTGGTCTGACGAGCGATCTCTTCGATGATGGAGATCTTGCCCGCGATTTCCTTCATCGCCGCAACCGTCTCCAGGACCGACTTGCCCCCCTCTTTTCCGTCTTCGGCAGCCTTGAGCGCGATCTTCTCCGTCTGCTGGGCATTGTCGGAATTCTGTTTGATGTTGGCCGCCATTTGCTCCATGGAAGAAGACACCTCTTCGACCGATGCCGATTGTTCCGTGGCGCCCTGGGACAACTGCTCGGAACTGGCGCTCATTTCCTGGCTTCCCGTCATGACCTGGTTAGCCACCGACTGGATGTTTGACGCTACTTCGGTGAGACTGCCGACCATGTTCGCCATGGCTTGCATCAGCTTGTCTTGGGGGGACCGTTCCTTGACTTTGACCGTGAGGTTCCCGGATGCTATTTCTTCAGCGGTTGTGGTTACCTCCTCCATTGCGTCAATCAGCATATGAAGGTTATTCTTGATGAGATTGTATTGTCCCCTGTACTCGGTGGTAATTTTCGGCGGAATGATGCCCTTTGCCACCTTTTCCACATAGTCTGCCGTAACCATCAAAGGATCGACGATGTTGGTGATCGTGTCGTTCACCCCCGATACCAGCTTGTTCCAGCCCCCTAAAAAGAGATTGGCATCCGC
>JBEKPW010000062.1:0-34555 GCA_049520315.1 Syntrophobacteraceae bacterium | reverse complement strand
TTAGTTGACAAAAACAAGTCAATATATCAAAAGGGAGATAGATGCGCTAAGTCACCATAACACTCTACAATCACTAAGAAAAATAGGCTTTGTTACGTATAGCTCTCCTATGTGGCGTTATGCAGGGTACCGTCCGGAATGTTTCTATATCCAGATCATTTCCGTTCTGCATACTCGGCTCGGAAAAATTTTCACCTTTGGCAAGGAGCGTGGACTGTCGCCAAGCCTTAGCTGGCAGCTGTTTCAAAGATCTTTTACATAAAGGGCAGGATAGAATTAGTACTATACGGGGGGCAGATTTTTTCCCTTGTACACCTGTAATAGCGTCATCGGTCATATTCAATGTCAACCACCCAAAAAAGAGAAATCTTTTTGAATAGGGTCCTTTTCAGCAAATGCCCTTAGGACGCCACTCTAACCTTCATGAAGTGCAGATCGGATGTAACCTTTTTGCAACCTTATTCTGATATAAGGGGTGCAGTACTATTCAAAGATCTCGGGTAGAATTCGACCTGAAAATGCGGTTAGGATGCACAGCACACAACTTGACGACTATATCCAATTAAAGGAGGATCACAACGCCGCTTATTCAAATCAACGTACCGGAAGGCATGCTTACTGAGGAAGGCGAATTCCAACCTGAAAATCCCCTGCGCATTTCGTGCTCCTTTCTGCGAAACCCACTTGAACCAAGCGTTTTGGGGCTGTCGTTTCGAGGTGGATTATGTCAATTGATCAACTGCAGGCTGGTTCAATGAATTGGATGATGGGCTTGCTGGATATCGTGGAAAAAGCCTTGACGTCCGAAAGCATCGAACAACTCTCTGAAAAAGTACTGCCCAGTATCGCATCGGCGCTAAACGCTGAATCGATGTTCCTGTACTGCACTGCTTCCCTGCCTGGAGGGCCCATTCTGTTTCCTTACGGTATCCCGCCGGAATCGGTATCCAGGATGGAAGAACAATGTGAGCTGATTTCGGCCCGCCCGCCCGAAGGTCCAGCGGGATTGGATGTCGAGAACTCAGTTGACAAATTCACCGTCTACCCGCTGCGCGACAAGACAGGCTGTGCCGGCCTGTTGGGGCTGACGCAATCTCATAACGGTCGCGCCGTTTTGCCCGCGGTCTGGGAGAAAATCCTTATCCTTCTGACATGCCGGCTTCGCCAGCTCGGCGAATGGAACAAGACGCTGCGGCAGCTCGAATACCTTAACACCTACCTCACGGTCAGCTCGATGCTTTCCCAGTCTGTGGGGCTTCATGAAATGTTGGAAACCACCCTCTATTGCTGCATGGATATTTCCTCCGGCACGGAGGCCTCAGTCCTGCTTCTCGATGATGAGAAAAAGAATTTTCATTTCTATCAGATCGAGGGATTGTCAAAGCAGGTACTCATGGGCGCAGCTTTTCCGGCCGACAAGGGGATTGCCGGTTCCGTCTTGCAGAACCGCCAGTCTGAAATTGTGCACAACGTTCAGAACGATCCGAGGTTTCACGGCAAAATCGACTCCGAGTCCGGATTCGTAACCAGAAACATGATAGTGGTGCCGCTCCTTGCGGGGGAGGAAGCCGTGGGGGTGCTGAATGTGCTTAATAAAGCCGACGGGCAGGATTTCACTGAAGAAGAGCACTGTGGACTGCTGGCAATTGCTGAGGAGATCGCCTTTGCGATTCGCAACGCCAAGCTGTTCGAATACGTCGTGGACAGCTACTGCAAACAGCGCCAGGGACAGAGTTCATGCAAGGGATGCAGAAGACCGCTTGGCTCCTGGACTCCTTGCGTAAAGTATCGCGAAGCCGCGATTTGAAAATTTGAACAAAAGAAAGGTATTCAGGGTGTTCGGATTTTCGTGGAAGGATCCAGCATACTCTGGACGAAGTCATGTAACTTTGAGCAGGAAAGGGAATGACGAAACCTGAATTGGTTGCAAAGATCGCAGAAGAAAGCGAAATTACCAAATCCCGGGCTGAGAAGGCGGTGGACGGATTCGTTTCCGCTGTTTCTGGCGCTCTGGCGTCCGGTGACAAGATTACCCTGGTAGGTTTCGGGACTTTCAGCGTCGGGACAAGAGCTCAACGTGAAGGCCGAAATCCCCGTACCGGCGAAAAGATAAAAATTCCAGCGTCAAAGGCTGTGAAGTTCAAAGCAGGCAGGACTCTCAGCGAAAAAGTCAAATAGCGATTTAATCCTATCTCATTCAATAAGATGATCTGAAGGGACTGCTCGCCGGAACGTATTGGCGGTCAGTCCTTTTCATTTTTCATGTACTGTTTTTGGCAATCCGGTTCCATAATTGACAATACCTGCGAACTCAATGATTTGGCTGTATGGACTTTCGTTGAGTCTTAGCTGGGGCTGTTTCAAAGATTTGTTACGTACAATGGCACGCTCGCTAAACAAAAAATTTGGAAAATCTTAGGTCACCACTGTAGCCATTTTCACGGATTTTGAATTGCCAGACGGTTAAGACTCTTGTTCGATGCTATCCAGTTGCGAAGGTTTCAAATGAGACTGTGAGCAAATTGGAGAAAAAAGCTAATATAGTTTCCATATCGATGTGCTCGATTGGTTTTCATAGTATTTGGGTTGAGGATGCTCTTACTTTAATTTGACAACTTGATGATTATTTTGTAAGTGCCACGTCAGCTACAGTTGCCACAAGTTTGGTGAAATGTAGCCTTGACCATATCATGATTCTCGTATCACCGAAAACATTTTTCTTAATCTAAGCACCACTGAGTTGCAGAGCACCATCAGAATCTTTTGTGATTCATTTCAACCGCACCAATGAAACACTACCATAGTACACGCTTTAAGTAAGTCGATCATGTCTCCCAACTAATTGACGGGAGGGGACAGAGAAGGCACTTACGTTATCGCGTCAAGAGTTGCCCCGAAAGACTCTTCTGTGAGAGGCCGAGGAAATACCCTCATTGCCTTGGACGATTAGTTCGTGCGAAGAACGCTTACGGACATCTGAGAGCTATGACAATCCAGGCCAAAAAAATTTCTTCGAACAGGATTCTTTTCCGAAAAGACAGTCTTGAAGCCCCTTCAGCATTCACGAAGCCCAGTTGGGATGTAACCTTTGAGAAACCTTTTCGTGATATATCCCATTACAAAAGGGGGCCTCTTTGGAGTGAATCATGATGGGGACTTTCCTGAAACTGTCAATGTGAGGCTTCCAAGGAGAATTTTTAGTATCCCTTAGGGGACCGTAAAAAGTCTTAAGCCTAAAGAACGATTGCTTATCACCATATTCAAAAACTCTTTGGAAACAATTTTTTGTGACTTCACCTTATCACCATATCGAAAGGTGAAGATCATGGGGCAGAGGAAAACAAAGCCATAGCGCGCCAGATGACGGAAGCGGTCTTCAACAAGCTGAATCCCTGTCCCGCAATCTCGCTCGTTTTAATATGACCGAAGGCCATCGGCTGAATGATACTCTGCCATCAACATGATCTATCATCAAACTGTGCAGCGCCGCAGAGGCGGAGGAGGCAGCAAAGGAGGTGATTCAAGAACTGCGTCACAATCTGGTCAGCGTGTACACTGATAAATTCCCTTCAACAACCTCTAGAAAAAGCCATACGGTAAAGGAGGAGCAGGCATGGAGAAGACTATTGAAAGGTCAATACGGACATTCCTCTTGGTGCCCTGGTTATTTTCAACTATCTTCTGCTTGATTTTGGCAAGTTCGACCCATACCAAAGCTCAAGACGGTTCCTGCCATTCAAGTCCGGCCCGTAGTCTGTCAAAGGATTCCGTAATTACAGCAATGGCTTACTATCGTACAGAGAAGTTTTACCTTTCTGACAAAATCACCAATTCAGTAAAATGCTGCTCAGCAGATGGCACCCTTCTCAGGGAATGGGGGTCTTACGGGAAAGATGACGGACAATTCATCTATCCGAGCGGTATTGCAGTGGATGCCACGGGCGTTGTTTACGTTTCGGACATGTACAATCATCGCATCCAGAAATTCACCTCCGATGGGAACTTTATAGCTAAGTGGGGCACTTTCGGTACTGGAGTCGGGCAATTCAGTCACCCACAAAGTGTTGGGATCGACCGTTCAGGCTTCATCTATGTCGCCGATTCCTATAATTACCGCATTCAGAAGTTTGCCCCGGACGGGACCTTCATCACCAAATGGGGGAGCCGTGGGACGGGGGTAGGCCAGTTTTTGAGCCCTGTTGCAGTTCACATAAGCGCGACGGACTTGGTCTATGTCGCCGATAGCGCCAACCATCGAATCGAGGTGTTCAGACCAGATGGAACGTTCGTTACCGAGTGGGGCTCAAGAGGTAGTGACAATGGCCAGTTTGACCACCCTCGAAGCATCGCAACAGATTCAGCCGGATTCATCTACGTTGCCGACACATATAACGGTCGCATTCAGAGGTTCAAACCGGATTTCATCTTCGAAAGCAGCTGGTCGATCCAGGACACCCACGAAAGACTTTACTTCCCGGAAGTGATGGCTTCGGACGGCAATGGCACTATTCACTTACTTGATACCACCGGGGCTGGCATCATGGCTACTGAATACGATCAGATGGTGAAGCACCCGGACGTTATAGATCGAATGATCTCAGTCAAAACGCGCAAGTGAAATTGGATGGAAAACCTATTTATCCCGAAATGGCATAAGGCGCAAGAATTCGAGCGGGAACTTTAACATCCCTCTCCTTGTGGCGTTATGAGGGGGCCGGGTGCCAGAGTAACATATTAGTATCATAGTCGTTATGCACCCCGGCCTGAGCAAAATTCCCCATGTTGCCAAGATACGTTTTGTGCAGTTATGTTCTCCAAAGCAGCCTATCCTTGTCGGGCGGGTTCACAATATCAACTGAGATGCTTGCGGGCTTTCGCAGGAAAATGTTAAGCTGACAGGACTTTTGTTCACCTTGCATGGATTGCTTCTTTTCTTCTTTCATACACAGCAGAGCGATTGCATGCATGCGGACCATTCTTTAAACCAATGAATGCCGTCCATAATTTCTCTCATTATTGGAGTCGTTGATGCCGCCCTACTTCGTCTCCTTTCGACCTGAGATCACAATGGAAGAGAACCTTCCTCCACTCACTGCGATCGAGGACCCGGGAACAATGGACCTTCTCAGGAAGGCTACCGGCGTATTACTGCCTTCGCACGTCTCTCCCTGGAGATACAGGAGCATTATTCAACATGCAAAAAATTGGTTTCCTCGCCTGGAGGCTCGGTTCAACTTCCAGGGCAAGACCAGGCAAGTTCATCTCTTTCATGGAATGGGAGTTCGGCATCCGGACAGCCTTGTCTTTGAGACTCCTCTCCGTCTGCAAGCCTACCTGAACGAACACGGATCCCCTTGGGGATATCCGATGGTTCTCAAAGGGGACCTTGGTGGAGGGGGCGAGACGGTATTTCCGATCTATGGGCGGGAAGATGTACCCAAGTATCTTCTAAATCTCCCAAAGGATAAGCCCCTCTTGATCCAAAAATGGGTGGACCACGGTGGAAAAGACCTTCGTGTGGTCATCTATGGAGACCAGGCCGTGAGCTATTTTCGTGTCGGTGGCGGGCAGTTTTACAATAATATCTGCCGAGGGGGGAGACTCGATCATGGGGGCTGGCCCGAGTTGCAGCAGAAGGGCGTTTCCGCTGTCTGTGCGTTTTGCAGGCATGCTGGAATCGACATTGCCGGCTTTGATCTCATGTTCCCGGACGAGGGGGAGCCGGTGTTTGTTGAAGTAAATTTTCATTTCGGCAGAAAAGGATTGGGAGGACTTAAGGAACACCAAAAACACGAACTACGTGCAATTTGGAGCTGGCGTGACCATCTGATGTCAACCCGGTTGAGTCAACCATCCATCCGGGAAAATAGCTGATACCTTGTGACCCCGGGATCTTCTTTGTGCTTGCCCGACTGCGTTAAAGCTGCTCTTAGGTTTTTCTGATTCAATAAGTTGGTTAAACACTTAAATGGTCTTGTAAAACGAGTAGCGCCAGTTCAATAAAATCAATAATATGCAAGAATGTGAAAAAACGGGATGCCACAGTCCTTGTTGCCTGAGACATCCCGCGCTAATAGGTTACCCGCCGACCTCAGATCGCTACACTTTCGCCAGGGCAGCCAAAACGGTGCCGGGGTTAAGCGGAAGGCGCCTTATCCTGACGCCCGTCGCCTTGAAAAAGGCATTGGCCACGGCAGGCGCTGTTGAAGGAACACCCAATTCCGCGATCCCGCCCATCTTCTCCGTGCTCTTGACCACGTGGACCTCTATCTCCGGCACTTCACTCATCCGGATGACGCCGTAGTCATCAAAGTTGGCCGATTTTACTCCGCCGTCTGCAAATTGAACCTGCTCTATCAGCGTCGTGCTGAGGGCAAGAATGACGCCGCCTTGAATTTGTTCTGCGAGAGGGCCCGGATTAACCGTGGGTCCGCAATCGACGGCAAAAACAATCCGATGGACCTTGATCCTGCCGTTCTTTTTATCAACCGATATCTCGGCTACCTGGGCAGTGTAGGAACCCATACAGGCATGCTGGGCAATGCCGCGAGCCTCGCCTTTTGCAATGGGTTTCCCCCAACCTGCCTTTTCAGCCGCCATCTCCAACACCCGGCGAGCCCGCATATTGTCCTTCAGGCTCTGCAAGCGAAACTCCAACGGGTCCTTCCCCGCCGCATGAGCCAATTCATCCATGAAGGATTCAATGACGAAGGCATTGGGACCATTCTGGACGGATCGAAAGGGAGCAACGGGCATGGGCAGAGTAGAAATAAGAAATTCTACGTCGAGATTGGGTATTTCGTACTGTATCCTGTTAGTCCACATCGGAGAGGTTGGAGCATCGGCCAGACCCCAGAGGCAATAGAAATCAATGCCGTTGACTACGTGCTGGGGCCGGATAAATTTCAAAAGGGAGGGACTGACCAGCTTATGGGACCATCCTGTCAACTGGCCCTGAGCGTCAAGCCCGGCCTCGATCCGATGGGATGACGGAGCCCGAAAGGCATCGTGCTTGATGTCATCCTCCCGCGTCCACATCACCTTGACAGGCTTTCCAAGCTCCTTTGAACAATGGACCGCTTCAGCCACATAGTCCGTCCATGATCGCCGGCCCAAACCACAACCCAGGAAGGTGGTATTCACCTGGACCTTCTCACCGGGAAGTCCCGATATTTTTGAGGCAACGGCTGCTGCGCCTGTCTGCATTTGAGTGGGCGCCCACACCTCGCAGCGTTCGGCGCTCACCGAAGCCGTGCAATTCATCGGCTCCATGGTCATATGGGCAATACATGGGACATAATAAATTGCTTCGACCTTTCTGGCGGCCTCGCCGATTACTTTCTTCGCATCGCCGGTCTTCACTACCGAAGCTCCCGGTTTGTCAAGGTCCTCTAAAAGGGATTTTTCCACATAAGCGGAATCCATCTCGGGAAGTGTGCCTTTGTCCCACTTGACTCCCAGAGCATCTCGTCCTTTTAGCGCCGCGTCGAAGGATTCCGCACAAACAGCAATGCCCATAGGTATTGAAACAACTTTTTTAACCCCTTTGACCTGTTCTGCCGCTTTCTCATCATAGGAAACAGGTTTTGCTCCATAAGCCGGCGGACGCGCGATGACTGCGTAATGTAAATCCTTGAGCGTCACGTCCGAGCCATAGACAGCCTTGCCGCTGACCTTTTCAGGCACATCCACCCGGGGCATGGGTTTGCCGATGTATCTGAATTCACTTTCATTTTTTAGCGGAGCTTCCTGCGGAACCTGAAGCTTGGCCGCTTCCTGACACAGCTTGCCATACGTAAGGGTGCGGCCGCTCTTCTTGTGCTTTACCGTACCCATCGAGACCTGACATTCTGTTTCGGGGACTTTCCAGGTTGCAGCAGCAGCCGTCAGCAGCATGGCTCGGCCGGCCGCGCCGGCTTTTCGCAAGGGTTCGTAGAACCCCCTCACGCTGGCGCTCCCCACTGTAATCTGGGCCCCGAAGAGAGGGTTCTTGAACGCATCGCCGGCCGCTCCCTGGCGGACCTGAACCTCCTTCCAGTCTGCATCAAGCTCATCGGCAATGATCATGGCATGGGCGGTCAAGACCCCCTGTCCCATCTCGGCATTACCCGTGAAAATGGTGACCTTGTTATCCGGAGTAATAGTGAACCAGGCATTGGGACTGAACCCTGCCATATCCTTTTTGTCCGAGGCATTGACAAGCCTGAATCCGAAAGGACCATGAGAAACCGCGAGGGTCAGGCCGACAAGCGATCACTTCAGGAAATCACGTCGCGAAACGGTGTTTTTCATTTCCTGGCCTCCTTCTTCATGGACTGGATGGCCGTTCTAATGCCCTTTTTGATATTGGGATAGGTCCCACAGCGGCAAATGACGTCATCCATTTCGCTTATGATTTGATCCGCGCTGGGAGTCGGCTTCTGTGATAAATGAGCAGCAACCTTCATGATTACCCCGGGCTGGCAATAACCGCACTGGGGGACTTGTTCTTTGATCCAGGCCTGCTTAACCGGGTGATTTTCGGGAAGCCCTTCGATGGTCGTGATCTTCTTTCCTTTCACGTCTTCAATGGAAACGGTGCACGATTTCACGGCCTTACCATCGACGTGGACCGTACAGGAACCGCATTCCCCTATACCGCAGCCGTACTTGGTTCCCTTTAGATCCAGGGCATCCCTGAGCGCCCAAAGCAACACCGTATCACCGGGCACGTCCAGTTTATGAACCTTGCCGTTCACACTGAGAGAGATCATAGGCCGCTCCTTTTCAATGGATGATGAGTTTTTTGAAAAGCCGTTGCGCTGAATCTTCGTTCCTCTTTCCGGTTATAGTGGATGCTATGAAACACGCTCAAACAGCGGAAGCGCGATTCCCAGTGATTCACCGAGGGCCGCCAATTCCTCCATCGTGGCCGGAGCCAGAGGAATGCCGTTTTTGAGCCGCTCGGCCTCGGTCCTCAATTCCGGCTCCCCGGGGATCAGGATTTCCTCGCAATTCCTGGCCTTGGCGCTTTCTTTCAGTTGCCTGATGTAGCGGTCCATCTCTCTTTTGAATTCGTCCCTTCCGATGAAGCAATCCGGATCGAGGGCCAGGAAGGAATGACACGTGCCCTGAACACCGGTTTCATCCTCTTCATAAAGACTCTTGATCCGCGAGGTCCATTTGCCGCCGGTGAGCACAGCGGTAAGCATTTCATGAATGAGGACCATGCCGTAGCCCTTATGGCCCCCGACCGGCATCAGGGAGCCTCCTCCTTCGTAGCCCTCAAAGGGGTCCTCAGTGGGCAAACCGTCTTTGTCCACAGCCCAGCCAAGGGGAATTTTCTCCCCTTTCTTGCGGGCCAGGATGAGCTTCCCGGAAGACACGAACCCCAGTGAAAAATCCAGGACCACCGGAGGATATTTGTCCGCAGGAATTGCATATGCCATGGGGTTATTGCCAATGATTCGTTGTCTGCCTCCCCATGGGAACATCATGGGAGCGGAATTGGAAACAACGTACCCGATATAATCTTTATCCAGGGCCATCATGGGGAAGAGACCCGTGACACCGAAATGGCCGCTGTCTTTCACCGAAACCCAACCAATGCCATGTTGCTCAGCCTTGCTGATCGCCTTTTCCATTGCCCTGTAAGCAACAATATGGCCCATCGACCCGTGGGCCTCCAGAAATGCCGTAGGGCCTTTATCTTTGACGGTTGTCAGTTGGCACTCTTTGCGCACATATCCTTTGTGCAGCCGTCGGATATAAATAGGCAGGCGCGTGACCCCATGGGTTTCGACGCCCCTTAAGTCTGACCTTGCCAGCAGGCCGGCAACGATCTCCGCCTCGGCAGCGGGAACCCCTGCCTTCATGTAGGCCTGACAGCAGAAGGCCTTGAGGTCGTCGAAAGAAACCCGGGGATTCGCATTCGTGTGCATAACCTGTCCCTTCATTCAAAAATCACTGGATATTTTTCAAGAATTGTCTCCCGTTTTCGCCAAGGACAACTATCATGGTCGTTCCCCTTCCGTCGCGTCCGCCATGGTAACCTTGACTGTGGCGGCTTCCTCGGAGACCGCCGGCGATCGAGCCGTTGCCGATATCTCCTTCTTATCTTCAATTCCCCGGAATCGAGATACGAGCACTGTGGAGGCTATGATATACTGGATCTTGCCGTAAACGATAGAAGGCAAGGCTGTGATCGGATCGAAGTGCCTCAGGGCGATGATCATGGCCATGGCGGCGTTTCCTACACCCACCTCGAAACAGGTCGCCTTGCGCTGTGCATAACTGAAACCGAAAAACCCGGGAACGAAATATCCCAGCCAAAGTCCCGCCACCGCTTGCACCAGGCATATGGCAACGAGGTAAGGGAGTATGGAGATTTGTTGAACCAATGTGTTCGTTCCCTTGGACATGGTGCCCATCACTATAAAAGCGAGGCATATGATCGTGAGCGGACCGAAGGCAGGATTCATCCTGCTTGTAAACTTCGGAAAAACGGACCCCAGAATCGTGCCCGCGACGACAGGCGCAACCACCATGCGCAGGAGGTCTTGAATGATCGCGGTCGCATTGAGGCTGGCAATCCCTCCTGCCAGCCTCAAAATCAGCAAGGGTTGAATGAAAGGCGCCAGCATGGTGTTGATCGCAGTGGCCGAAACGGACAGGGCCAGATCGCCCTTGCTGATCAAGGTAAATGCGTTTGAGCCGCCTCCGGTCGGTGTAGTGCCAAGGACGATAATTCCGACGGCCAGAGCGTTTCCCGTAATACCTGGAAATAACTGAATCAACACCAGAGAAAGCAGGAAAGCAACCAGAGGCGTACAGGTCCATTTCAGTAATACTGCGACCCCCACCGCTCTCGGCCTTTGGATTATTCGAATCCAGTTCTGAAGATTAATGGCCAGGCCCATGGTAAACATGATTGCCATGAGCAGATATGGTCCGAGAGCGGGAACCACGCTCTTCTCTACAGAAGGATAGAACAGATAACCGAAGACAATTCCCAGAGTGAGAAAAAGCGAGGGCTCGCAGGAGACGAAATTACCTATCCTCATACTGAAAGAAAGCGTCGCTGGAGGCGCTGTCCTTCCAACATAAGCGAAATAACGCAGGAATAATCCGATTGTCCAGAGCTCTATCAGGGATGCGCTCACTATCGGTATGACGCTCAATGGCATGCCGACGAAATTCGAGGCCGCAAACGGAATGATAAAACCTAGCGTAAAGCAAGCGCTGGACATGTATTTGAGTGTCTTGGCTTCCATGGCCCGCACTCCTCTTCATGCGTTGCTTTCATCACCTTCGGGGCTCTGATAGAGGACGGGTTAGAGTTCTTACTCGATTCCCGCCAGCCGCTTAGCACACTGCTTTTTGTAATCGGTGTCCGATTCTCTAAACAGGGTGAGCCGGTGAGCCGCGGGTGAACCTCCGCCATGAATATCTGAGATAGTGTCTGCGCTTTCCATCGCCATTTTCTCTACCAGCCTCAACATCTTGATCCTGTTTTCCACAGGAACCCCTACGGCCCCTTTTAGGTATTTCTTGAGCAACCGGCCGATCTGCGGGCTATCAAAATCTCGTTCGGACGGCAAATCGGCAACAAACCCGCCACTCACATCGATGAGGAGGCGCATCACCTCGCTCATTTCCCTCCCTTCATGGATCTTCGACGCGTTGGCCAGGATCGGGTCTATGAAGAACGTCCCCGACGGCTCCTTCCTGCCCTCGTACGAAGCGGCCAGACTACAGCCATAGAGCGTTTCGGCAGTGTGGATCATTTCGATTATTTTCTCTTTATGATGTGTGGCCTTTGCTGTTCCGTTGTACTCCATCATCAGCAGAGCGGCCCCGGTCATAGCGTCTATCTTGCCTGATTTACAGCCGCCATGGGATTGACGGTGAAATGCGGAGAACCGGCTCACCATTTCTTCTGCGAATTCGACCTCCCTGCACATGAACACCCGCTCCCAGGGCACGAACACCTCGTCAAAAATGAGCGTTGGACAGTACTTGCTGTACCGAACATTGCCGCAATCAAACCCTTCGATTTCACGAGTATCCAGGGAATTCCTTCCGACAACGTGAATAAGTCCCTTCGTATCGGACGGAATAGCAAAAGCCAGCGCGTAATCCTCGCCCCCTTTCTGCATGGCCCGGGTGGGAAGCACAATTATCTCGTGGGCGCTCAAGGAGCCTGTCTGATGAACCTTGGCCCCTCTTACGATGATCCCTTCTTTTGTTTGGTCTACCAGTCGAAGGTACATGTCCTTATCGTCCTGCTCATTAGGACTCAGGCTCCGGTCCCCCTTCGCATCCGTAACGCTTGCATTCCCGGTAAGGTCGTTTACCTGCATATATCTCAGGAATTCTGTAAAACGATCGTAATAATGGGTCGCATATTTCCGGTCGATATCGTAAGTGACGATCGAGAGTGTGCAGAGGCAATCGAGGCCGGTACACCTCTGGTGACACGTTCCTACGTAGCCTCCGAGCAGCCGATTGATCTTGACTCTTTTCACCAGGTCTTCGATGGAGTGAGGCGTCAGAGTGAATCGGTTGACCCGATCTCCTGTGAGCGGTGAAATCGCCGAGAAAAGTTCCTGATATTTTTGCTCATTGGCCAATTCATACGTAGCGCCTGTCGCATTGATGCCTGCGCGTATCCGGGGGTTGTTCACGGGGTCTTCTATCTTCTCTCCGAACATGTAAACCGTAGGCTTCAACTTCTTCAGGCTTTCCAGGTATTGTTCAAAGGTCTTCAACGACATGCCTCCTTCAGATTTGGACCTTCACCTCGAGACCTCTTCGAAACGCTGCGATGTTCAACATCTTGGCTTTCGGAGGCACAGTGGCTTCAATTGCCTTTTCCATGGCATTTACCGAGACAACTGGACTGTTTTTTATCAACGCTCCCAAAACTATGAGATTAGCTACAATCGGATCGCCCATTTCCTTTTCGGCAATACTCGTCGCGGGAACCTGAACGATTTTGTAGTCGCCCGCCGCCGGGCCTTTCGTCCTATCCGAATCAACGATCACCAGGCCCCCCGACTTTACCAGGTCGATGTCGCGGCAGAGCGCCTCCTCAGCTAATGCCACCAGGATATCCGCCCTTCGGACCTGAGGATCCGAGATCGATTCATTTGAAATGATCACCTCGGTCCTGGCTGCCCCGCCCCGCAGCTCGGAACTGTAGGACTGAGTCTGGACAGCTTTCTTTTCTTCAAAGACCGCAGCGGCTGTTCCAAGCAGTATCCCCGACAGAACCACACCTTGGCCTCCTACGCCGCCTACGATAATTTCGGTACGGTTCAACACGGTCTCCTGACGGCTCTGGTCCTGGTCTTTTCTATTTCTTCGACCATCTCAGGCTTTTCGATATCCACCAACTCCCCCACAACGATTCTGTCCTTCAGGTCCTCTTCGCTCAGCCCGGCTGTTTTTTCGACCCGGACGGACCTCTTCCGATAATCCTCCATCATTTGAACAGATCCGTTCATGCCGGATTTACGACCGAATTGCACCGGGCACTGGGAATAGGCCTCAATAAAGGAAAAGCCTTTCTTCCGGATTGCCTTCTTGATCGACTTGGTCATCTCTCTGGGATGCATGGTGGTCCAACGGGCTACAAAGGAAGCACCCGCAGCGGCGACGAGGCGTGAAATATCAAAAGAGTTTTCAAAACTCCCATATGGCGTTGTGGTGGTCTTCACTCCCCTCGGTGTCGTGGGGCCGGCCTGGCCTCCGGTCATACCGTATATCCTGTTGTTGACGCAGATTACGGTTATGTCCACGTTGCGCCTTGCGTTGTGAATAAGATGATTTCCCCCGATGGCTACAAGGTCGCCGTCTCCGCTCACGACCATGACTTTCTTTTCAGGCAGGCCCATCTTGATGCCCAGCGCATATGCAATAGGCCGGCCGTGAATGGAGTGAAGCACGTCTGCGTTAAAGAATGGGCTCGGTATCCAAGCCGCGCAGCCGATCCCCGAAACAAAAACGAAGTCATCGATGTCCATTGTGAGTTCGTCTATAGCCCGCAGGATACTCTGTGTCACGATGCCGTTACCGCAGCCCGGGCAGTTGGTAGTGGACGTGACTGAAGGTCGGACAAACCTGCGAAGGGGATGGACAATCTCCTTCATTGTATGACCTCCTTAATCTTTCGAACGATCTCTTCAGGGTCGTGAATCTGCCCGATCAGCCTGGGAGCAAGGAAAGACACATCGGTAAATCGAGCCGCAGCGGCTTTGATATACGGATACATTTGACCGAGATTGTTTTCCAGAACTATTACATGCTTAGCCTTTCGGGCCATTTTCTCGATTTCATGCTCCGGGAACGGCCATACGGTGGCCATCCGCAAGGTCCCGGCGGGAAAGCCGGCTTCCCTCGCATCCTTAGCTGCCGCAGCCGCAGCTCGAGCCACGGGGCCATAGGAAACGAGGACGACATCTCCTTTCGCGTAATTGCCATCCACAATCGTAATGTCTTCTTTGTGTTTGAGAATCTTATTACTCAGCCTCCTGACGAACAGGTCGAGCGAGGACACGTCTATGAGGTTTCGTTTCCCGGCCTCATCGTGACAGGAACTGGTCACGTGAGCCTTAAAACCCCTGCCGAAGATGGGCATTGGGGCAACGTCCTCATCAAGAAAACCTTTGATCTTCTGCGGGTCTGTGCCTTGTGACGGAATCTTTCTGTAAACCCTTTCAATCGTTTCCGCCTCCGGTATCGTAACTTCTTCACGCATGTGACCGACAAAGGCATCGGAAAGAATAAAAACCGGGGTCCGGTATTTTTCGGCGTAATTAAAGGCTGTAATCGTGTAATCAAACATTTCCTGAGGCGAAGAAGGACAAAGAGCGATGATCTCGTAGTCGCCGTGGGAACCGTGCTTCGCCTGCACCATGTCCCCCTGCACTCCCACAGTGGGCATGCCCGTAGTAGGGGCTCCACGCTGAACGTTCACGATGACGCATGGGGTCTCCACCCCAACGGCAAAGCCGATATTCTCGGACATGAGGCTGATACCGGGTCCGGAAGTGGCCGTCATCACTTTCTTGCCTGTCCAGGAAGCCCCGATAATAGCCGCAATCGAGCTTATCTCGTCCTCCATTTGAAGAAAGGCGCCGCCAACTTGAGGAAGTCTTGCGGCTAACCGATTCGCGATCTCGGTGGCGGGCGTTATGGGGTATCCGGCTGCAAATTCGCAGCCTGCGGCCAGTGCGCCTTCCGCACAGGCTTCATTCCCCATCATAAAATATCGCCCCGCTCGAACTCTTTCCGAACTCATCACTTCACATGTCTTTTCCGCGTCTTGCCGGCAACAGCGACGGCCATGTCCGGGCAGAAGATCATGCAATTCTCGCATGAGGTGCATGATTGCTGCTCAGCTATGTCGGGAGGCCGATAGCCTTTATGGTTCAGCGTAACCGCAGGTTTGAAAAGCTTTTTGGGGCAAACATGGAGGCATATGCCGCATTCCTCGATGCCCTTGCACAACTCCTGAAATATCCTCACCTTCCCCTCATGATTTTGCACTGCAATACCCATTTCCCGTCTGCTCTTGCTCAGTGGTGTGCTGCCTTTAAGAACATGGCTTGGCGCCTCAGGGTGTTTTCTCCGTCTACCTTCCCTGCCTGCAGGGAACAGGGATTTTCAAGTCTTTCTCCCCGCAACGGACGGTGATCTTGCGTCAAAGCCTAATTTTGGTCAGTGTGGGACCGCTTCTTAACGGTTCCTTTGCGGGCCATGCCTTTTAGTTGCTCCATGTAGCTGTTCTTGGAAAAAAGCAGATGATCTATCACCAGTTTCTCGAAAGCCTCGGCATCCCGGCGTTCAAGCGCAGCGATCATGGCCCTGTGCTCGAGGATGGACTGCTCTATTCGGTCCGGCAAAGACCAGGCGTTAAATTTCACCATGTGGACTTTCGTGCCAAGGTAATCGATCATCTCATTGAGATACCTGTTTCCGGAGGCATGGAACAGCGCCCGATGAAACTCATTGTCCTTCTCGATCATCTGGTCTGTTCTCTTGCACAGGTGCTTTTCCAATTCCTTACAGAGCCTTTTTACCCGTTGGATCTCTATGCGTGTGGTGCTCTCGATCACAAGGCGGCCGGCGATCGCCTCAAGTTTTTGGCGCAGGAAATAAATTTCCTCCACCTCCTCTGCCGTAAGGTCCACTACTATGGCCCCACGGTAAGGAGTGATCCTCACCAAGCCTTTTCCCTCCAACATTTTCAGGACTTCCCTGATTATCGTGCGACTGACATCGAAGTGCGCCAGCAAGTTTCGTTCAACCAGGCGTTCCCGAGGCTTGAAATAGCCTGAGAGGATTGCATTTTCCAATTGTCGAAACACAAGCGTCGAACTTACGCTTGTCGTGGAGGCCTCTGCCCTGTCAGTATCTGCGCCCATTCGTTAGCAATTGCCCTCCGTCCGGCAAAATTTTGTCGGAAAATCTATGCATTTTGGTATATGAAATGGTATACCATCTAAAAAACACCGTCAAACATTTTCTTTGTAGTTTCCAAGTAAACTCCGACCCGCCTGGAAAGCGCAGGAGAGCCCGCGCAGACTACCCGATGGCGGCAAGATCCGAGATGTGCCTGACTAACTTTGGCACGCAGGTCACCTTGAGATTGAGGCGCTATGGGCGAGGAGAGCTGATACACCGCGCTTTGTCACTTCCGCCGAGGCGATCCGGTAGAACTCAAATCCGATCAAATGGCGCGCCCGATTGCCCATGTACTGGGCGCGGTATTTTGTCGAATCGATATCCGAAATCAGGTTCAGCCCGCGCGCTTGGAGATATTCCGGCAGCTCTGACGGTTCGAAGCCAAAAGTCCACGCTTCTCCAACATCGCGAACTTGGTTGCGCGCCCTACCGGCGCAATGGAACGTATATTCCGGGCCAAGCACGTCCCGATGAATATACGTGAAGACAATCCGGCTGAGGGCGGCAGCCGTCGCGACGAACTTGAATGTCGCGTCTACCGCTGCGTCCGTAAGATAATGAGTGACGCCTTCCCATAGGAAAAATATCGGCCGGTCCAAATCCAGACCGGTGGAACGCATGACTTCGCCGAGGTCCTGCCGGTTGAAATCGATCGAGACGAAAGAGACGTGTGGCGGCGTCCCCGCCAGGACGTTGCTTACAATTTGCTGTTTGGTCTGAGATGTATCGGGGTGATCGACCTCGAAGACATGGGCGTTTGCGATGCCCGGGATGCGGTAGGCGCGGCTGTCGAAGCCGGCGCCGAGGATGACCACCTGGGTCAGCCCGTTGGAAAGGGCGCCTGTCAGCGCTTCATCGATGTAGCGCGTTCGCGCCAGGGCTGACGTCCGCGCACCTGGCCAGCGTCTGTCGATGAACCGGCAAATGGCCGCGTTGAGGGGCGAAAGGCGCGCCGCCATGGCGGCGGCGCGCAGTGAAGGTCTCAGAAAGCGGCTCGCCAACGGATCGGTGAAGAGCCGCCTCTTTTGGCTGCGGGCGGACTCCAGGGCGCGAAAGAGAGCGTTGTACTCCGCTGTGCGGCTGTGTCGCGTCATTGGCGTTCCCTAAAACGAAAGTTCTTTTTAACCGAGGGGGCAGGGGGTGTTCAGGCCTTCCGGCCGAAGGGGATGGAAAGCTTTCTCATCCTGTGCCGCAGGGTGGCGGGATTGATCCCAAGAATTCGAGCCGCGCCGCGGTCACCATCAACCCTTCCCCCGGTGAGATTGAGGACCTTTTTAATATGGAGTGACATGGCTTCGTCCAGGCTCACTGTATCGTCCGGCGCATCATGAGGCCTCCCGCGAGCTTCTCCCTTCACCGGGACGTTCAGGTCCTCAAAGCTCACCGTTTGCTCTTTGCTGAGAATGAGTGCACGCTCCACGGCGTTTTCAAGTTCGCGGACGTTTCCAGGCCAATCATGGGCCATGAGCAGGTCGATGGCGCCGGGGGCCGGCACCGGTATGTAGGGAAGCCCGAATGCTCGAGATTTCTTTTTCATGAAGTGGTGCACGAGGGCGGGGATGTCCGCCTTATGTTCTCTCAATGGGGGGATCGAAATGGGAAACACCTTCAACCGGTAATACAGGTCGGAACGGAGCGTCCCCTCGGCAACCATCGCCTCGAGGTTCCGGTGTGTGGCCGCTACGACCCGGATGTTCACCTTGATGGATGTTGTGCTGCCTATACGCTCTATCTCCTTCTCCTGAAGGACGCGCAAAAACCTCACCTGCGCATCCAATGACAGTTCTCCCACTTCATCGAGAAAGATCGTGCCGCCCCGCGCGCGTTCGAACCGGCCGCGTTTCATGGCCAGGGCGCCGGTAAACGCGCCTTTTTCATGTCCGAAAAGTTCACTGTCCAGAAGGCCGCCGGGAATGGCGCCGCAGTTCACCTTGATAAACGGGCCATCCTTTCGGGGAGAAAGCTCGTGAATGGCATTGGCTACGACTTCCTTGCCGACTCCGGTCTCTCCCAGCAGAAGCACCGGGCTCGCAAGCGGGGCCACGGTCCGAACCATCTCCATGACTCCTTTCAGGCCCAAATCGGACCCTACGATCTCTTCCCCCCCGGCCGCAAGGCGCAACTCGTCGCGCAGGTACCTGTTATCGTCGGCTAGCAGTTCTTGCAGATCGAGCACCTGCTGGTATCTGAGGCTGTTGGAAAACGCAATGGCAAAAGGTTCCTTCAAAAGGGACAACAGGCGGAGATGGATCGGACCATACGGATTTTTCCCAACCGCGGGAAAAGCCACGACTCCCACCATCGTCCCTTCCAGCACTAACGCCATGAGGATAGACGCAAAGTCCGGCACGCCAAGGGTCCGCCTGACTTCCCTCGTTATGGGATGGTCCTCGGCATGGTCCACGAGCAGGATATCCTCACCGAAGGTTCGTTCGATTAAAGCTCGGGTTTCAGGAGGCAGAGGAATGTGCAGGTTGAGGCGCCTCCCTCCTTCTTCGTTCGCCCCGGCATAAAACCGGATGGCGCCAAGGCTGCGGTCGTAGTAGTTCAAATACACCTCGGTCGCCGGAACGAAATCCCGGATGTAGACAAAGCAGCGCCAAAGGGCCCTTTCTATTTCCAGGCTCCCACAGACACGTACGGTCGCCTCACGGAAAAATTCCTTTTCATCAACTTCCATTTTTTCCTCACGGTTACCCTGGACTTCACTGTCACATATGAAGTTTCGAAATCCAAACGTAGTATACGACACTTTTTTCTGTCACATATCATGGAATTCGTAGCTCCTGGAATCTAAATCGCCTATTATGGGCGGGCTCCCGTTATGTGGGCCGCATGGAGCATGCATTTGCGCTTGTCCGGTGCGGGTTGCCGGACGTGGCCGGCCGTTGGCACGGTTTAAGCTCTGTGTTTCCAATGCCGGCGCGGTTTCGCCGTGATAACGCATTGGAAGCAGCCAGGAGGAAAGGAAGGATCTTGTATGAATCAAAATGGTTTTGCAGTCCGCATGGTGGAGGTCTCGAAAAACTACCTGATGGGCAAAGTGGAGGTTCAGGCGCTAAGGTCGATTACATTGGACGTTCCTACGAAGAAGTTCAACGTGATCATCGGGCCCTCAGGCAGCGGCAAGACGACGCTGCTGAACCTGATCGGATGCATCGACGCCCCATCGAGCGGCAGCATGGAAATCTGCGGCAGTGACATGGCTATGCTTTCAGACGACGAATCGTCGGATTTTCGGGCCAGGAACATCGGCTTCATCTTTCAGAACTTCAACTTAATGCCGGTACTCTCGGCATATGAAAACGTAGAATATCCCCTGCTCCTGACACGAACCTCAGGGAAGGAACGAAAAGAGCGAGTTCTGCAAATGATCGAGGCCGTCGGCCTTGGCGGACACAAACATCATCGGCCCAATGAACTGAGTGGCGGGCAACGGCAGCGGGTGGCCATCGCGCGGGCACTGGTCAAGGGACCGCAATTGGTTTTGGCCGATGAGCCTACGGCCAACCTCGATTCAAAGACCGGGCAGGGCATCATCGACCTCATGCGTGAGATGCAGGTGAAGAACCATACGACTTTTATCTTTTCTTCACACGACAAGCAAATCATGGACCATGCCGATAACGTATTCGCCATCCGTGACGGGGAGCTGGTGAACGACAATAAGGGGGGCCTATCGTGAAAACTCTTAGCATTGCCTTCAGGAATATCTTTCGCAATGCGAGACGTTCCATCATGACAGTTCTCGCTATCGCTGTCAGCGCCATTTCCATCCTTCTCTTCGGGGGGTTCGTATCTGCAATCATATACGGTCTGGAGACAGGGATTGTGCAGGGCACCGGCCATCTCCAAATCTATCAAAAGGGGTTTTTCGACTATGGCTCCGGCAACCCGGCCGCCTACGGCATCAGCCATTACGAAGACGTCATCAAGTACATAACGGAAGATCCTCAATTGAACCAACTGGTTGAGATAGCAACGCCCGTGCTCCGGATCTACGGAATAGCCGGAAACTTCGCGGCGGACACTTCCAAGACTTTTTTCGGCCTCGGCATGGTCCCATCCGAACGTGATAAAATGAGGAACTGGAACGATTACAATCTGAAAGAGAACCGGCGCCCTGAGCTGGGGCTCTTTGACAGCGACACCGAGGGCGGAGTGGTGGGGTACGGCATGGCCAGAATGCTCCAGCTCTGCGACGCGCTCCATCTGGAAAACTGCACGGACAAGGCGCCGGATACGGCTGCAAGCAGCGCCCCTGCAGGGGAAGATTTCAGTTCACTCATCGCCCTCGATGCTGAAGAACAATCAAAAGCTCCCGAGGATAAGCGCCCCAAGCTGGACCTTCTCGCCGCCACCGTTTCCGGGGCCCCCAACGTACTGACCCTGTTCGTCAACAAAGCGGAAAACCGGGGCATCAAAGAAGTGGACGACAGCTTCGTCGCCATGCACCTCTCATTTGCTCAGCGGCTCCTCTATGGCAAGGGAGAGAAAAAAGTCTCTGGAATCGTTCTGCAGCTCAAACATACCAAAGACATACCGGTCGTGGAAAAGAGGCTGGCGGAGATTTTCTCGGCTCGAAACCTGAATTTTGAGGTCAAGGACTTTAAGCAACTCTCGCCAATGTATGGGCAGACCATTTCCATGTTTATCTCGATTTTCACTTTTCTGGCATTGATCATGGGCGTGATCGTACTCTTCACTATCGTGAACACCATGAGCATGTGTGTTATGGAACGTGTGAACGAAATCGGAACGGTCAGGGCGCTGGGCGTTCGCCGGAGCGGTGTGCTGCGGCTGTTCCTGACTGAGGGGTGTTTAATGGGGGTGCTGGGCGCCACTTTCGGTTCCCTCATAGCTGTCGTTGCCGCGCTGCTTATCAACACAAGCGGAATGACATGGACCCCGCCAAATTACGTTCAACCGGTATTTCTCACCATCCGGGTCTTCGTCAATCCGGCTTTTCTCCCTGTGACCTGGTTGGTTTTGATTCTGCTTGCAGTGATGTCCTCGTTCATTCCGGCGCGCAAAGCGGCGCGCATGATGATTGTGGACGCACTGAGGCATGTGTGAAGGAAAAACAATAATGAATCGCCTGATACTCTTCGGACTCATTGCCTCCCTGTCTTTTGCATGGACGGGCCCACTTCACGCGGAAGAACCCGCGACGGCGGAGGAAATCATCGCGGCGTCGGATGCCGTGCGCAACCCCGACAAGCCGTTCAGCCTGAAAACAACGCTGATCGAATACCGCAGCGGCAAAGAATCGGACAGAATGGTGCTGATCGTCTATTCCAAAGAGGAAAAGAGCGGCGGCCAGTATCGCACCCTTGTTCGTTTCATCGAGCCTTCGAGGGACGAAAACAAGCTCATGCTGAAAACCGGCAACATACTGTGGTTCTTTGACCCCGCTTCAAAAGCCAGCGTCCGTATTTCCCCACAGCAGCGGCTGATGGGCCAGGCGTCCAACGGGGATGTAGTCACCGTAAACTTCCACAAGGATTACAAGGGGACCATCGAGGGCGTCGAAACGATCACCGACGCAGAAAAGAACAGCCGCAACTGCTACAGGGTCAATATGATTGCGGCAAACGATTCGGTCACCTATCATCGCATTGAATACTGGGTCGAAAAGGAGAGCTATCAACCGGTCAAGGGCAAATTCTACTCCGAAAGCGAAAGGTTGCTCAAGACCGCCTACTATCGAAATTACCAGGAGCAACTGGGAAAGCGCAGGCCGACGGACACCATCATCATAGACGGGGTGGACAGCAAACTGGTTACGAAGATGAGCTTCAGCGACTATAATTACCGGGACATCCCGGAGGAGTGGTTTCAAAAAGAATATCTTCCACGATTCAAAGGCAACTGATGGTTATGACCACATCCGGTCGAAGCCTGTATTTCATCCTCCTGGCCTTAGTGCTGACGAGCTTCCTCTGCGCGGCTTCGCGGGCAGGTGCGGATACCAACCTGGAGCTGATTCCCGAGGAACTTCAGTCAGTACCTGCACCCGAAGCCGGTGCCCAGCCGCCGGCAGCCCCCAGCCCATACCGGATAAAGGTCTTCCTCGATGAGGCGCTGCAGGGTAATTTCTACCGCTATTCCCTGGCCGTCCCCCTGCCCATTTCCGATTTTTCCGGGTTCACAAACCGCACCAGCCTGGACGTGCGGGCCGAGGTTACTTTCTGCCCGGCGTTGTCCCTCACGGTTGCAGATCGGTTGAACTACTTCTCCGGTCCCAATATGTTTATATCCCGGGAAGGCATCCTGAACGATCTCAAAGAAACCTATCTCACGTGGAACATGACCGGATCGTACTTCATCGACCTGGGCCGGATAAACGTCAAAAACGGTGTGGCCACCGGATTCAATCCGACGGACTATTTCAAAAAGGACGCCGTCACGGCAATGATCTCACAAGATGCGGCCGTCCTTCGGGAAAACCGGCTGGGCACCCTCATGATGAGGGCCCAGGGTATATGGCAGTGGGGCAGCCTTTCGCTCATCGTGGCCCCTGAAGTGCCGCACGAACAGGACCGATGGTGGACCGACCAGTCGGGCGGCGCTCTACAGCTCAATCGCACCAACGACCGCTTCCGCATGCTGGCCAAGGCCGACATAAACGCCATACAGGATATGAACCCCGAAGTCCTCTATTTCGACGATGACGGACGCTCGAACGTTGGTTTCAACCTCACCAGGGGCATTGGCGACAATGTGGTCGCCTATGCTGAATGGAATGCGGGCCAAAGCCCGGACATCGTGAGTGAGGCCTTGCAGGACGCAAGGAATTTAGGGATGATTCCATCCGGTCTACCGTTCGTAATCCCCGGAAACAGTCAAATCCGCTTTCGAAATCAGCTTGCGGCAGGGTTCTCATATACCGAGAAGATCAACCGGACTACCTACTTGGAGTATCAGTACAACGAGGCGGGCCTTTCTCCAAGCGAATGGAACAATTGGTTCGCGACGGGTGAGACAGCGAAGGGATTCCTGGGCAACCCGAAGACTTCAGCCGCCGGGAAGGGCATCCTCGCCCAATTGTGGGCTATCCGCGAGTTTTCTCAGGAGGCCCAGGAGCCTTTGAGTCAACATGCCTTTTTCATTCGAAGTTTCTGGCAAAATGCACTGGTGAATAAGCTCGATCTCACGGGGATCTTTCAGGTCAACCTCCAGGACGGAAGCCTATATCTCCAGCCTCTGGCCGAATACCGCCTGAGCAACTCTGTGACCTTAAACCTGGCTTTTGATTTTTACCTGGGCGCCAAGAAAAGCGACTTCGGCAGTCTGCCCCAGTGGGGGGATATTCGTGCGGGATTCAGGTACTATTTCTAGTTTTCCCCTCGGATTCGAGCGGCGCCATCCACCGATGCACTCCCAGCTCTTTCGCCACCCCTTCGATTGCCGGACAAGAGATATTTTGATCAAATCCCCGTTACTTCAGCACGTTTCGCGGTTGTCATTGCTCATCATAGTACCATGGCCTCTTGCCTCGTGCACCCGATTGGTGCCCATCCTGGAACCCCGCAGAAGACACGAGCAGTTTCAGGTTCGGAAAGGAGGCATTTTTCGTCCTGGCGCGTACAGTTTGGCGCCCCGCCATTTCCGGATTGCCCAGCGCCGCACCGAAAGGTGCGAGGAAATCGAGGGGTTGCGCGGAGGCGTACCTATGTACCGCCTCGCGGAGCGTCGAGATCCTGCCTGTGCCACCGACGAAGGCAGTGGCCATGTTGGCTGGCGGTCCCACCGCCCAAGGGCGGAAAAGGACCCTTCCCGGCCGGAAACTGATTATTGAGGCCCACACGAAGCTGACCCGATTGCGATAATGCACGGGCGCGTTGTGTTCGCGCCGTCTACGAACCCGGCGATTCAATGCCAAGAAAGGTTTGACATCGTCCGAAACACGCCGTTGATGAACTCATCAAGGGCGAACTGCGTGAGTTCGCACCTGACCTTGTCGGGTTATCGATTCTTACCCCCGGAATGATTGAGGCTGCCCGCATTGCCAATTTTGTAAAAAGAATTTGTGGTGCTAACACGCTCGTTGTTGCGGGGGGGCCACACCCAACGGCCCTGCCGGAACGGACGCTGCGAGAAATCCCGGAACTGGATGCAGTCGTGGTTGGTGAAGGCGAGTTAACCATGTTGGATCTCATCAGAAGCGGTATAAGCGATGATGTTCCGGGGTTGGTATTTCGCCGTGGTAATGAGTTGGCGCCCACCCGTCCCGGACCGCGCCAAAAAGACCTGGACGAACTCGGTCTACCCGCCTATCACTTGTTTGACATGAACTTCTACACCCAACCCAACCGGTGGATGATTCCCTGGCTCAACGTGAAAGCGACTAATATCCGCACTTCTCGTGGTTGTGTCGGCTCTTGCCGGTTTTGTGCCGGCCCACTGGTCTCAGGCCCCGGGGTTCGGTTTCATTCGATTGATCATGTGATCGATCAGGTTAAATATGTTGTAAAGGAGTTTGAGGTTGAGGCCATCCATTTTGAGGATGATTCGATTGGGGCTGACCCCGACAGACTTGTTTCGCTCTGTGAAGCTCTACGCAATTCCGGTTTGAATAAAATTCACTGGGATTGCTGCCTTCGAGTCGATCAGGCAAGGCCGGAGTTGCTTAATGAAATGAAGTCCGCAGGCTGCATTATGGTTGAGTATGGAATCGAAACCGGCTCAGAGAAAATGCTCACGGCGATCGGGAAAAAAAGTACTCTGGACTTGAACAGGCGTGCGGTTGAAATTACGAGAAAAGCCGGTCTCAGGATTTTTGCGGATATCATGCTGGGTTTACCAGGCGAGACCGAAAAGGATTGGGACGAAACGGTCGGTTTCCTGCGCTGGGCTAAGCCCGATATTATCAGGGCCGGTCTGCTATGCCCCCTTCCGGGAACAGCGCTCTTTAATCAACTACCCCCGGATGTGCGGGATTCAATTCGGTGGGAAGGCTATACTTATATGGATACCCTGGAGCTTGGTCTGATTATGTCGAGCCTTCCCAAAGAAGAGGTCCGTTCTCGTTTTCGCAATTTGAACAAATATTTCCTGGGCCCTCATGTTGCGTGGGGTGTGCTTCGAGACAGCAACCCAACCGAACGTGAACTCCGCAGGGCTTTATGGAAAAAGATAATCAGTTTTGCTCTCCGCCACCCTGTTCGAGCGGCTCGTCTCCCTAATCGTTGGGCTGATTAACGCATTGACGGCTACTCGAGTCCATTCCGGACGGCCGGGATCGGCGGTTTTTCCGCTCAGATGCTTCCGTAGTGCTGTTCGCGGTATTCCTTTATTGTCGCTTCGTCGACGAGTTCCCTGAACTTGGCGACACAGGAGTCGTCCAGGCATGCCTTGGCCCAGAGCAGCGGAACCACCTCGGTGATGAACTTTCTCTGATCTCCTTCGCTCAGGCCCAGAATCGCCGATTTAATTTCGTCCATAGTCATAATGAATCCTCCTTCGCAGATAAATTCCGGTTAACTCCTCGAAAACCCGAACACCACCCTGAATAATCTGTTAACTTAATCACCGGCGGACGCTGAAGCTCTATTCTACACCCGGATTTCTCCCGAACGACCTCTTGGAAGACCGTGTACCGAAAGTTCTGCAAATAAACTCGTGTCCATCCGGAAACCCCGGGACAAATTCCACGCCCCGCGAGGTTTCCGTTCGGAGAGGAGGCATTTTTCGCCATGGCGCGTACAGTTTGGCGTCCCGTAATTTCCGGATTGCCCAGCGCCGCACCGAAAGGTGCAAGGAAAGAGCTTGCCCTGAGCCCTGCGAAGGGAGGGGTTGCGCGGAGGCGTACCTGTGTACCGCCTCTGGTCGTAGACAGGTCAGGGATAGCGTCGAGATCGATCCTGCCTTTGCCGCCGCCGAAGGTTTGAGTGGCGATCCCGGCTGCGGCTCTGCCGCCCACCGCCGAAGGCTGCGGCCAAGTCGGCTGGCGGTCCCACCGCCACAGGGTCACTTCACACGGATACCGCCGTCACAATCGATCACAGCTCCGGTCATGAAGTCATTGCCGATGAGGAAGCATATCGCCATGGCAACTTCTTCCGGGCGGCCTGCTCGGCCTGCCGGTGTATCTGCCGCCATACGTTTTAGAGCTGCAAACTGTTCTTCCTGACCCGGCCGGTTCCACCAGGGAGTCTCGATGATGCCGGGAGATACCGCGTTCACGCGCACAGGTTTGAGTTCCGCCGCCAGCGGCTTCACCAGGGCCTGGATAGCGCCGTTGATCGCCGCAAGGCCCGCTGTGCCGGGCTTGCCGGCGCGTGCCGACGCCGCCGTGATAAAGGTGATGGATCCCGTTTTATTCAAGGTCTTCAGGCCAACCCGGGCGAGGGTCCAGTGAAGGAAGAATTTTCCATTGAAACCTTCCCGAAGGTCGTGTTCAGAGACGGAAGTGAAAGCCCCGGCGCCCTTGCCGCCGCTTAGCGCCAGCACGAGGTGATCAAAGGGACCGGCGCCATCGAAGAACGTGCGTACTGCCGAGCTGTCGGCAGCGTCGAAGGCAGTTCCCTGCGCTGCTTGCCCCATGGATGCGGCTGCTTGTTGCGCTTTGTCGGCGTCACGCCCTGTGATAACGACTTTCGCGCCCTGCTGGACCGCCAAACGGGCTGTAGCGAGACCGATGCCCGAGGTTCCGCCGGCAATGATGATCTTCTGGCCTTGCATGTGCACCTCCCGTTGTTCTTGAATTTCTGATATAGATACGTTACTATCCGTAACGATTTATCTATAGTTCAATACACTCACGGGTGCAACGAAAAATCTTTGGCTCGTAATGCCCTGGCTGATTGGGGGGCTCGCGGAGTCGAAGGGGTCTGGAAACACCGCCGGGGCGGACGGTTATTTTGGTCTGGGCCTCAAAGGGAGTGACAGTATGGAAAAAAATCGCGTCGAAGCATTCAGCGATGGTCTTTTTGCAATCGTAGCCACGCTGCTCGTGATTGAGTTGAAGCTGCCGGATGGCCCTTCCGTATGGCTGGATCTCTTGTCGATCGGGCCTAAGATCCTGGCATTTGTCCTCAGTTTTCTCATCGTGACGATGTACTGGGTGGCCCATCACTCGATGTTCAATTTCGTTTCCAGAGTTGACAGGAACTTGCTTTGGTTGAACAATCTCAGTCTGCTGTGCGTGTCGTTCATTCCTTTCCCAACGGCCGTTCTTGGCAATCATCCTCAGGATCCGAATGCGATTGCGCTGTACGGCATCACGTTGATACTCGTGAATGTAACGGATACTCTTGCCTGGTCGTACGCCGCACGGAAGCCGGAGCTTTCCGGCAAGCATCTGACCCCGCATATCGCAACGCTCGTGACACGGCTCCATTTGTCGCCCGTTGCGGCTTATACTGTCGCCATAGTGGCTGGAAGATTTCAGCCCTTGCTGAGCCTTGCGATCTTCGTTTGTGTGCCGCTGTTTTTTATCATTCCGAATCGCTGGGTGTCCGGCAACATAAGGAGTTCTGTCAAGTGAAAAAGCCTGCCGGGAATAAAGCTCCATCGCGGAATCCGGCAGGACGGCCGCGCTCGACGGACGTGGACAGGGCCATTCTCGATACGGCTCTTCTCCATGCTCGAAAACATGGATACGCCAGCCTGACAACTGACGCCATCGCTGCGGAATCCGGCGTCGGCAAGCCTTCGATTTACCGGAGATGGTCGTCAAAGGCTGAAATCGTCACGGAGGCACTCGTCAGACAGGCGGAGAATGATATCCCGATCCCCGACAGCGGATCGTTGAAGGCAGACCTGACAACGGCTTTGCAGAACGTGGCGCGGCAGTTGCGGGACATAGACGGAAAGATTGTGCGGAGCCTTTTTGCTGAGGCACAGCTTAGCGACAAGTACCGGCCTGTCTTCCAGGCCTTCATTGAACGGCGGAGAAGAAAAGTGCGGGACATCGTCGAGGCTGCCGTCGCACGGGAGGAGCTGGAGCAGGGACTGGATATTGACCTGGTTCTCGATGAAATCTACGGACCCATCCTGAACCGTATGCTCGTTGGCAATGCAGAAATCGACGAGCGTTTTGTCCGCGCGCATCTCCGTCATCTGTTTTCAGGGCTGGGATTGTAGGGGGCGCTGCGGCACTCGCCGGTGGCGCCATCACGCCACGCATTTCAACGTCAGAGTTGAAGGCGGGATGCCCGCTGTCAGGCTCTCCGCACGATGAGCACAGGCGTCTTTGTCTCGTTATGAATGACTCCATAGGCAACGCTGCCAAGTACTGCGGCTGCTAAAGCACTTCTACCTTGGGAACCCATAACAATGAGATCCACCTTTGACTTCTTAGCCTCTTTCACAATACCATCGACAGGGTGCCCTGTCCTTATAACCGTCTCCGATTGTACGCCACTTTTTTCACACATTTTCTTTATCTCCTCAGCATACCCCCTGGCGGCCTCACACAGATAATCCTCGATAGGCTCTATTACATGCGTTGGAGTATCCACGGCAGGAACTGTCTGTGCTATAAAGGAGCGATTATCAACAACGGTCAGGGCAATTAAGGACGCATTTAACTGTTTTGCAAGGTCAACCGCATACTTGACTGCCTTGTGGGCTGTCTTTGAACCATCTGTCGGCACAAGAATCCTTGAAACCATAAATCCTCCTTTAATATTCTTCCCGTTTAATCTGAGCGGCGTCTTGTCAAAAATCCATGATGTTTGTTGCGACATGATGCCAATAGGTAACCACGCCTTCTTTCCATTTGACGAAGCGCACCAGCCGGTCTTGAGAGATTACGATGGCAATTGCCTCATGCACGGCATTGCAAAAACGGAATGCAGACCGGTGCCGCGCACCGAAGTTTCCGGAGTGTACCTGTTCTGTCTGAAGCCCCTCTATATCCAATGCGCGAGCCACTGTCTTCACCCCCTTCAGTCCCACGGATATCATGGCCCCAAACCCCAGCAACTCGAACCCCTCGGTGAATACTACTGCACCATCCACCGATGTCAAATCCGCAAAAAGATGCGCGAGATCAAAAACAGCCTCATCCAACAGGGCGAGGGATTCCTCGTTGCTGGCCACATACTCATCCCATCCGACGGGCTTGTCTTTGTTTGCCTTCCGGCCATGCACCTCGGCAAGTGTGTTCATAAGGTTCACAAGCAGCGTCTGAAATCTTTTTCGTGTGGCCTCATCAGTCACCCTGTATTCAATATTCAAGTATGGGTTTTCCTCGAATACCTGTTCAACCATTTTCGGAGGGATCACGAGGATTGTGCCGCCGTGCCCGGAATTTCTGACATAACTGATGATGCGCCTGGCTACTTGCTTGGCAATTGTGTTCACAATACCGGGATCGAGATCGGCCCAGGGCTTCTTGGCTGCACCCTTTGCCGCTATGTGTAACTGCCACAGCCTGGAGCGAATCGCGGCAAAACCGGCGGGAAGCCAGGCTGAGTCAAAGACTTCGTGTGCAGGGGAAATGATCTGACCGCGATTCAATGTTGCAATCGCCAAGGGGCCTTTGCAAACGGTTATTCTACCGGGATCGGTCACGTAAACAACCAGCGAGAGGGGCAGAGTGGGTGCGATCATCCTTCCGCCGTATACATTTTGGACCCATCGAGACCCGGAGTGGATCATACCCCAGATCTGCAAACCATTATGAGCGCCATGTCCTACCCCAATCAAAGATCGATAAAAATCGGCCGCTGGAGACAGCCTCTGTAGTTTGTACTCGTCAAAAGTTTGCGGCTCGCTGAACAGAAGCGGATGCAGACCTGTAGGAGGCCCGTCCTTACTGTCGAAACAGCCGTGCTCTCTCAAAACGAGACGGAACCGCACTTGTCTGCCTTCCTCCTTCATAAGGCTTGCCTGGTAGCAACATGAAATGAGATGATGAAGAGTCTCCTGATCGGGGAGAGAATCCCCCGGGCCGCAATCCATTGCACTGCTCAATTCGGATAACCGTGCATCGTCCCAGTGATCAGTAACATACAAGGCGAGATCCCTTGGATTTGCATGCCACATGTCTATTCCTCACAATTGCAGTTCATCGTTTAACAAGCTAAATCAGGTTCTTCGGGAAGCAACCCGAATTTTTTCGCGCCCATGTGCGTTGCACGCAACAAGGCAAGGAACCCCTGAAAGACCAAGCGTTCAGTTCCCTACGCCGGTTCATCGGGCAACGTTCTCAGCCATCGGGTTTGCTCCGAATCGAAATCTCGGGGATAGACTTATGGCGCAAGACCCTCTAAGGATATGGCAGCTCGCTACCTCCTTCCCTGAACCGCCGCCATACACCCGTGAGAAGTTCGCTCTTGACAGGTCCAAGGCCATTTTGCGGATTGCTTATCCGGACCCGCAATTCAAGCTGTACGGCATTGTCTCCAAAAGCGGTCAGCAAGCAGGCGGGGTTGATAATTTGATAATTTGACGATATTTCATTAATTCAATGTATTTCCACCAGGATTCATGCCCACCTTCACTGCGTCAATAACCTGACCTCCGCCCATGGCGTTGCAAAGATTTATCGCTTTTTTCGGCGCATTCTTGAGTATCGCGCATTTTCTAATACCCTGCCCCGGCTTTGTCGAGCTTTCCATCGCCGATGCCGAAATCCGGATGCCATTGGGCCCCTGCGTTAAATCCACCGCAAGTATGATTGAACTCGTCGTGGATGGATGAACTGTCGAATTTTTCACGTTCGGGTGCGCCGGTGACCGATCCTGCGCCAGCGGCGAAAAAGGAGGGATGCAGTATTCATCACTGAGGGCAATTCATAAGTATCTGCCGGAATTAACCCGGATCAGGCCCGGGGCAGGTGCTGGTCAGAAATTCTTATGGATAAAACCTCAGCCCGATTGAGCGACTTTTTGGCGAAGTCTTATTAGAAGGGAGTCAAATGATTCATTGGTCAGGATCGAACAGAACTGGCCCCTGTAGTTATCGACGAAGCTGATTCCCTCCACCGCCACGTCATAAACTTGCCACCGTCCCCCATCCCGGCGGAGCCTGTATTCGATCCCGATGTTATTACTGGTCTCATAAAGAATGTGAGTTTTGACAAGCGCATAGTCCCCGTCCAGCTTTTCAGAATCGTAGAAGACCCGTTCGTTCGAGCCTGTATAATTCTCGAGCCGGCTGATATAAGTATTGAAAAGAAGCTGTTTGAAAAGTTGTGCGAATTCCTGACGCTTATCAGAGGATTGCTCTTTCCAGGGGCGGCCCAGCGCTCTTTTGGCCATTTCCTCGAAGTTGAAATATTCGCTCACTATAGCCAGGATTTCATCCTTCCTTTGCCGCAAAGAGGGCGCTTGCCCCTTCTTGGACTCCTGCAAAATCTGGAAGGCCCTTTCCGTGCCGCTCTGTATGAGCGCCATGGGATTCTGTTGGTCGGGCAGAGCGGCGCTAATAAATTGGGGAAAGACCAGCAACAACAGGACCCCCGGTACGAAGAAAAATTTACTTTGTTTCAATCGCCCCAACATTCCTTCCCTCCTCCAGTACATCGTCTAATTTTTCGACAGATTGGCCCCTCGGAGCAGGCACTGCAATTTTCCAAGGATTTTCCCTCTTCGGGGACCTAAAGAAGAATTATCTTTCCGAGAATGCCCATTAATATGAACCCGGAGATTATCACAATGAGTTCCGCCGGAATTGCTGCAACCTCCCTCTTGATTGTAAACCCTGCCTTTCTCCAGAACGACATATCAAAATCAGCCGCCATGACTTTCTGACGCTCCCCCATCTTGTTGCTCCTCCTCATTTCCAGGTTGGCGCCGTCCTCACCTCTTCCTCAATCCATAACGTGTGGTTTATCAGTCCGAGATCTCCGAGGGCCAAACTCATCTCTCTGCCCAAAATACTCGCAGACGCATAGTCGGACTTCCACTGAAGATGAATGCTGATATCGGTCGCATATTTCGCACTGCAAAACACGTTCCACTTTAACAGCTTCTCGTCTGCAATGCATTGGAACATTTCTCCACAGATCTCGAAAACCTTTCCGGCTTCCATAATCCCACCCGTGCGTATGCTTATCATCTCAAGCCAGATCATGCCATTCTTCCTCGTTCTCAACCGGACTCCAGCGCCTGAATTTCCGAAGATGCGGAGGCCGCATGAACCGGCATTAGCTCTTAAGCTGGCAGGACGGTAGGTTAGGGGGCCAGGAAGGTGCTAAAGAGCTGCCGATGCACACGACCTCCATCCCGGAAGAAAGCCATACTTATGCCAGCGTATTTTGCTGTTTAAATTCCTATATATAGCAGATTCATTTGACTGCAGTTCACGATATATGGCATATAATTCGCTAAATATCGTTTATGTGTTATATATCGTAAATTCCTCTTGACCGCACGGAAAATCCGCCAGGCGGAGAGCCGGCAATGAAGTTAAATGAGAATGAGTTCTTCCGGCAGGCAACCCTGCGAATCTGCAGCAGTCTGGATATCGAAAAGGCTTTGTTCAACTACCTGCAGTACATTCGATTATTCATGCCCGCCTCCATGATGTCTCTGGGCCTGTTTGAACCAGCTACCGGGGTTCTTAGGCAACTCGCAATGGTGGATCATGCCGGGAGCAAAATAACTTTACCTCCCACTCAGTTGCCCATGGAGGCCATCAAAGAGATTGAAGCCGATGCGGGCTCACGCGATGTCTGGGTCATCGACCGGGGGGCAAAGCCTTCAATACTAAAAATCCTCCGCCCCTATATCGACCTCTCGAACCATTCTGCCCTTGCCATGAATCTGGCTGTCGAAGACAAGCGCCTGGGCACGTTCGCCATACTGGCGGAAGGAAAGTCGAGGTTCACCAAAGCGCATATACACATGGTCTCACTTTTGCGGGAACCCTTTGCGATAGCCATGTCCAATGCGCTCCGCTACGAAGAGGTTGTGAAGCTCAAAGATATAGTCGACGCGGAAAACCGGGAACTGAACCGGGAACTGCGGCATTTTTCAGGGGACGATATAGTTGGGGCTGAGTATGGCCTGAAAGCAACAATGGAGATGGTGCGGCAGGTAGCCCCGCTGAACAGTCCGGTCTTGCTCTTCGGGGAGACGGGAGTCGGCAAGGAAGTTGTCGCCAATGCGATTCATTACACTTCATCGAGCAGAGCAGGTCCGTTCGTCAAGGTTAACTGCGGCGCCATCCCGGACAATCTTCTGGACAGCGAACTTTTCGGACATGAAAGAGGCGCGTTTACCGGGGCGATCGCCCAAAAGAGGGGACGCTTCGAGCGGGCTGATAAAGGAAGCATTTTCCTCGACGAAATAGGAGAGTTGCCGCCTCAGGCGCAAGTCAGGCTGCTTCGTGTGCTGCAGCATAAAGAGATCGAACGGGTGGGCGGGACGAAGAGCATTCCGGTGGATGTCCGCATCATTGCCGCAACCCACAGGAGTATGGAAGAAATGGTCCGCTCGGGAGCGTTTCGGGAGGACCTTTGGTTTCGTCTCGATGTATTTCCTATTATGATCCCCCCATTGAGGCATCGTAAAGAGGACATCCCGGCACTGGTCCATTATTTTGTTCAAAGAAAATCAAGGGACCTCAAAATTTACCCCCCGCCTGCCGTTTCCGCCGAGGACGTCGAGCGCTTGAAAGCTTATCACTGGCCAGGCAATATACGGGAACTGGAGAACCTGATCGAGCGCGAGCTTATCCGCAAAAGAGGCAAGAAAAAAAATGGGCGGTTGACGTTCGAACATTTCGATGGTCCGAAAAAGACTGACTATCCCGGTATGCCGCTCGAGGGGGACCACAGCTTGCTTGCTCTTGACCAAGCCATTTCGCGGCATATCCGCCAGGCGCTTCAAATTTCCAATGGCAAAATAAGCGGCGCCGGAGGGGCTGCCCTGCTCCTTGGAACCAATCCAAACACCCTCAGAAGCCGGATGAGGAAACTGGGCATTTCTTTTAAATACAGCGCGCGATGACCTGCGCAGCTTGACAGTCGGTTGAATCATACGGTTTATGCGCGGCGTCAATAATACCTGCGCAAATCTTCATATCCGATAGGGGTAGGAACGGCTCATCGCCGCCCCTCCCTCCGAACCGGACTGGCGGATCTCCCGCATCCGGCTCTCCGGTTAGTGGTTCACCTCGACGAGGACTGGAGCAAAGTTTTGTGGGC
>JBEKPW010000061.1:0-34803 GCA_049520315.1 Syntrophobacteraceae bacterium | reverse complement strand
GAATGCGCGAGCGCATTAAAAACGGAAGAAAAAGAAGAAAATGCTAGGCTTATTTTTGACCGCCAGGCTGGCCGACTTTCTCACCGCCGATTTTGGCAAACTTTTTCACCGGCGGTAATACTCTGCGGGTCGGTAACAGATGTCAAACGATTTAAAACATCGTAGCTGTAGGTAACGGCAGTTCCATCCGGATAAGTTAGACTGGTCATATTTCCAAAAGTATCATAAGCATAGCCCAAAGCGAAGCCGTTGGGATCGGAGAAACTTGTGACTTAAGATGCAGCGGGCAGGCTCTCATGAGTCTCTATTCGTCTTGATGATCATTTTGAGGTACGTTCCCCTCCCGACTTCGGATGAAATCTTGAACATGTCAGAAAAGTTCTTTATGTTGCACAGTCCCATTCCAGCACCAAATCCCATTTCCCTGATTCTTGCAGTCGCAGTTGAATAGCCTGGTTGCATTGCCAGTTCAATATCCGGAATCCCCGGACCTTCATCGATAGCCTCGATCATAATAGAACCGGGCACGACGTGAAGACGGATCATCCCCCTTCTTGCATAAGAAACGATATTGATTTCAGACTCGTACACGACTAGAGCAGCTTTCCTGACCACATCGCTGGACAATCCCATTTGTCTCAGGATCGCCTTGACGCTGCCCGATGCCGCCCCTGCATTATCGAAATCGCCTCCGACAACTATAAGACATCCTTCATGCAAAGGTTTCTCATCCACGATGACGTTATTTATTCTCCACTTTTTCTATACAACCCCTGATGCCTTTTGAGTACAAACGCCCGGCAATCTCAAAAAGAATGTATTTCGTTGTAAGAATGGGGATATTCAGCATCTCGGCTAAATGCATGGTTTCCGGGGAAAACCTCTTCCCACGACCCATAATAATTGCGGAGATATCAATTACATCTGCTGTTCTCAGAACCTGCGGATTGGTTAGTCCGGTTATCAACAAACTTCCAGCCGTCCCAAAGGCAAGGACATCGCTCATCAGGTCAGCCACAAAAGCTGTTTTCACTTCCATGTCGAGTTGCTCTGAGCCAATGAGCACTTCCGCTTCAAGAAGGTCTTTGATCTCGTACAGGGTCACTTCAGTCTCCCGGTTTAGATAGGTGAGCGGGTTGCTTCAATGTGCTGTCTCATTTCGAGGATGCACCGCAAAATACCCGCTCTGATCGGCCCTGTCAACAGACTTATTGGGTAAAGGGATATTGTTGGTTGGATTGCGGGGACCGGCAAAAGTCTGTCATGCAAGGCCACAGCCTCAGTTCCTGGTTGGCCGCTTATTCGATTGGACATCGGCGCCCTGGAAAGCTCACTTTCGAATTTAGGATTTAGAGTCAGCTTGAAAGGTCTGCGTTATCCGGTAAGTTTTCCCGCACGAGGTTGTCCAGGATTTGCTTCAGCTTTTCAAAATCATAGGGAACGTCCACAGTCCCAAAGAATCCATATTTCCTGAATTCTACAACGAACGGATCGTCTGAATACCCGGAGGATACGATCGCCCTGATGGATGGATCTATTGCAAGTAACTCCCCCATGGCTTCCTTGCCCCCCATGCCCTCCGGCACATATAAATCCAATATGACGGCATAAAATGGCCAGCCTTTTTCTTTTGCTGTTCTATAGAGATCAATGGCTTCCCTGCCGTCCTTTGCGTATTCGACTTCATAGCCGAGATAGTTGAGGACAATACCTGTTGCATTGCGCACCGTCTCATCGTCATCCATGAACAGAATTCTCCCTCCTCTTGTATCATTTCGATACTTCTTAGCTTTTTCAATAGAGTCTCCCTGGGGGGATGCAGGTAAATACACAAAAAAATTAGACCCAACTCCCGGTTCAGATTTAAAGTCAATAAATCCATCGTGTCTTTTGACGATGGAATAACAGATAGCAAGCCCCAGACCCTTGCCTCTTGCGCTTCCAATTGGCTTGGTCGTAAAATAAGGGTCCCATATTCTCTGCAAATTCTCCTGAGGAATGCCTGTGCCATGATCCTTTACAGACCATTTGACGTAATTGCCTTCTTTCAGAGGCAGAGCGCAATCTGCTGTTACGTTCACATTTTCGGCATCGATGGTTATGGTGCCACCTTCAGGCATAGCCTCTTGAGCGTTGACGACCAGATTATAGATTACCTGCCGGATCTGCACATCATCCATTTCAATAAGCCAAAGATCACCGGGCAGGGAAAATTCACAGATGACATTGGAATTGGACAGAGACAGATCTACAGACTCCATTAGCAAGTCGGAAATACAACCAATTTTTCTTATGGGTTCACCCCCTTTGGCAAAGGTGATCAATCGATGGACTAATTCCTTTGCCTGAAATCCGGCCTTTTCCGCAAACTCCAGTCTTTCTCTCCAAAGCCCATCCTGTTCATCGGTTAGAGACAATTGGGCAGCAAATATATTACGTAACATGATCGATAGAAAGTTATTGAAATCATGCGCAATTCCATCAGCAAAAGTCCCGAGAGACTCGAGTTTCTTGACCAGGCTTAGCTGTTCCTCCGCCCTTTTCCGCTCTGAGACATCCTCGAGGGTCTCCACCGCACCAACCAGGTTTCCCTGAGAATCCCTGATTACGGCTGCTGTAAAACGAACCCATTTCCCACCACCTTTGAGTTCCGGGAAAAAGTCCGTTGCCTCGTAAGCCTCATCTAATAAGCTGGATTTGGTATACTTTTCAAAATACCAGTGAGGAATCGCCTCCAGGGCCTGGTCCACCATAAGGTCCGCCAAAGCCGGGCGCTTCTCGCTGTAGAACGATCTATAGCAATCAGTTGTGCCAATCACCTCTTCAGCCTTGATACCGCTGAGTTCCTCCAAGGCCTTGTTCCAGTATATGACCCTGTGGTCTTTTCCGATTACAAAGGTAGGAATGGGAGAACCTTGAATGACACTCTGCAACCTCAGTTCACTATTCCTCAGAGCCAGTTCATTAAGTTTCCGCTCTGAGACATCCTCGAGGGTCTCTATGGCACCGAACAGGTCTCCTTGGGAGTTCCTGATCGCAGCCGCTGTAAAATGAAGCCATTTGCCGCAATTTCCCAGTTTCGGGAAAAACTCTGTAGCCTCGTATGCCTCCTCGATCAATTGAGATTTGCTGCACTTATTTGGATACAATTGAGGAATTGTATCCAGCGCCTGATCGACCAACAGATCCGCAATGCAGGGCCTTTGGTCGCTATAGAATGCCCTCCAGTGGCATGTTGTACCGATGATTTCCTCAGCTTTAATGCGTGTAAGTTCCTCTAGTGTTTTGTTCCAGTATAATACTTTATGGTCCAGCCCGATCACAAATGTGGGGATAGGGAAACCCTGAATTAAATTATGTAATCGCTGTTCGCTTTCAATCAGGTTCTTTTCCATCTGTTTGCGGTCACTAATATCTTTTAAAACTACTGTTAAGGCTATTGTAGCTGTTCCATCAGTATTTTTAACAGGACTGAAGGTTCGGAGAAAATATTGATTATCTATTTTACTTCTATACTCGTCCTGGATAGGTATAGAGGTGTTAAAAACACGTTCTGCTATTTGTATAAATTCATTAGTTTCCTCTTTGGAATGGAACTCGCCGTAAGATCGACCTTTGATTTCGTTTAGTGGCAGGGGAAACCGTGACAACTGTTTGTCATTCATGAACATATAGTTAAAATTCCTGTCTATCATATACATGGGATCTGCGGTGTTGGCCAAGGAGCGATATTCTTCCTCACTTTCCCGATGGGCATTTTCCAACTCCTTGATTGTGCGGAAGAGAGACTGAATTAATGCCACTCCTGCCACCATAACAATAGATATAAAAATATCAATCCATTCATTGAAACGGCTTATTTGACGTGTTATGTCAATAGATACGAAAGGAAATATATCGATGATGCGCCCGATGGCTATTATAACAATGCCAATGGCTATTAGAATCCATCCTGGACTAGCTTTAGTAATTATAATAAGTCTAATAGCTAAAATGGCTGCAACTGCGTATAGTAAAACAGGGAGGAATGATATTATTTCAATCATGAATGAACTCCATATATTTTTGCCAACAAGATCTTGCAAGTGTGGAAATATGTATATTGTCGTGACCAATAATTCACCAACAACTCATTTGATTGCAGAAGTTCATACATTGTCGTTTGAACTAACCGGTTCAAATGGAGCCATCTAGTGTCCTGAGTTAGAAATCCACTACATAAGTTCTGAGCACTCAGGCCGTCATTCCGGCGAAGGCCGGAATCCAACCTTTTCATTAAATGCAGGTCACTTCTGGACCCCGGCTTTCGCCGGGGCGACGTAAGCGTTGGCCACATTCCCCGGCTTGAATTATGTTCCGAACTTTTGACTCAGGACAGTTGGCCTTGAGTATTTCTGCCTCATATAGTGATTTTACTTCTGACTAACTCTTGGCTCGAATGTATATAAGTACATCTATCCGCACTAGCTGGACTCGCGCCAAAAATTACTCCAATGTATTGTATCACAGCAATTACTCCGCGGTCGACAATAATTGGCGTCCGTCCGGAAACCTCTATTGTCCTTAATTATTAAGCAGATTGACGATTGTAACCTTCTCTGCGGGCTTTTCAGTCGCCCAAAGACATGCCTGCCTCGGTTTCTCGCTAAAACGAAAAATGCCTCCTTTCTGAACGGAAACCTCGCAGGGCGTGGAGTTCTTATCCGAGGTTTCCGGATGGACACGAATTAAAATAGTTAGAGAGTGACTATCTTATTTTCGTTGGCGATGATGATTTTTGGATATGAGGAGAAACGGTATGGCTCAAATCGTGAGTCGAGAGATTCGGCTAAAAAAGCGTCCGGTCGGAATGCCTTCAGAAGATGATTTCGAACTCGCCGAGGTTGTAATTCCCGGCCTCGGTGAGGGAGAAGTTCTGGTAAAAAACATTTACATGTCTGTTGATCCTTACATGCGGGGGCGCATGAACGCCGGAAAAAGCTATGTGCCTCCTTTTGAGCTGCACAAGCCTTTGGAGGGAGGATGCGTTGGGCAGGTTACAGTTTCAAAAAATGATAAGTTTCACCGGGGCGATTACGTATTGGGGACGAAAGGCTGGAGGGAATACTTCATTACCGATGGCTCGGACCTCACAAATATCGACCCTGCTGTTGCGCCTGTTCAGGCTTTCCTCGGTCCGCTGGGCATGCCGGGTTTAACCGCGTATGTGGGCTTTTTGGATATCGGCAAGCCCAGGGAAGGGGACACAGTCTTTGTTTCAGCCGCATCTGGCGCTGTTGGTTCGATAGTCTCACAGATCGCAAAAATAATGGGCTGCCGTGTCGTTGGCAGCGCAGGGTCAGAGCAAAAGGTTTCATGGCTCGTTGAAACGGCGGGCGTCGATGCTGCCATCAACTACAAACAAATCAGCGACCTGACTGAAGCACTTGGCGGACTTTGTCCGGAGGGCATTGACATTTACTATGAAAATGTGGGCGGGAAACACTTGGAAGCCGCACTCGCCAACATGAAACTGTTTGGGAGAATCGTGCTCTGTGGCTTGATTGCGATATATAACGATGCCGCCCAAAGGGAATCAGGACCAGGGAGTCTGTTTTTGGCGATCCCCAAGAGATTGACCTTGCGGGGATTTATCGTGTCCGATCACCTGGACAGGCGTGAGCAGTTCTACTCCGATATGGGCAAGTGGATTCGTGAGGGCAGGATAAGGTGGAAAGAAACGATCATCGAAGGGATTGAAAGTGCTCCGAAGGCATTGATTGGCCTCTTTAAAGGTGAGAACTTCGGAAAAATGCTCGTAAAAGTCGGCCCGGACCCTGCCGTGTGATCCAAGCGTGCATATGGGTGGCTCATCATATCTTTTGATACGCTGGTTGGGTTTCCCCGCTCGGCGCTATGCTGTTGACGCCAGCGCCGGTGCTCCCCGATTCGAGAAACCCAGAACTTCCTCGATAGTTTTAACCAGGTCTCTAAGTCGAAACGGCTTTGTGACATACCTGCTGCTGCCCATTTTCATGGCTTTATCCTCCAGCAGAGACATGCTGGAACCGGTCATCATGATAAAGGGCAATCCCGGATATCGGGATGAAACATGGTCCAGGAGATCAAGCCCCGACTCGCCGGGCATATTGAAATCCGAAAGGATCGCGTCGCATTCCGAGCTCTCCAGATAATGCCGGGCCTGGGCCGCACTGTATGCAAGCTCCAGTTCAAAACCATAGGCCTTCAAATATTCGCTCATAATTAACAGCAGATCTTTATCGTCGTCGACTATCAGAAGCCTGGCCATAGCCAATCCTCCCTTTCAGAGCAACCAAGCGCCGCTCTTTCGAACAGGGTGGCGTTTTCTCGAAAAAATTGTCCGCCCTGTTTCGCAGAGGACCTCCGGCGGCTTGCAGGGACCTCCAAGCCACCAATGTTGAGCATAGTGGTTTTTTCAGGAGAAAACAGTAGTAGTTTACCGTATTTTGCTCCAAAATAGTATGTATTTATTACATGCGAATAATTATTAAGCTAGTGTCATTCATTGGTTCTCGCTCGCTCCTTGCCTGGCAGCGCCCGGGAAAGCCCCCGGTCTGAAATCGGGCCGAGGGGGGCAGGGATGGGCGGCCTGATCTTGAAGCAGGACCTGTAGATTATTGAGTATGGTAATAATTACTCTCACGTGATACCCTCGCCCGGTTTGATTTTTTCTCGGATTAACGGGTTGCCATTTCGTTTCCTCACAAAAAAACTGGATACTTGGAACTCATACAGGCATGGATACTTATTACATCGATGGGAAATTTGTCAGCGATGACAGGTCGCATATCAGCGTCAAAGACATCGTTGTATTACGAGGCTTCGGGGTATTTGACTTTCTGATCACATACAACAAGCGCCCTTTTCATTTGGAAGAACATGTACAAAGGATCGAGAATTCGGCAAGATACATCGGTCTCGAAATCAACCTCACGAACTCTGAAATTTGTGAGATCGTGCGGGAGACGGTCAAGAAAAACCCACATCACATAGAATCCGCCATCCGTATTGTATATACCGGCGGAGTAAGTTCGGATGGTCTTAACCCGGAAGGACGCGGCATTCTGATGGTGATGGTGACGCCGAAGTTTGAGCTGCCGCGATGGTGGTATACAGAGGGCGTAAAGATCATCACCGTCGATGCCGAAAGGTTCATACCCGCTGCCAAGAGCACATGTTATTTATCGGCTGTGCACGCGGTACAACAAGCGAAGAAGCACAAAGCCGTAGAGGCGGTGTACGTGGATCGCAATAACCGCATTCTTGAAGGGACCACGACCAATTTTTTCTTTTTCAAAAACAACAGGCTGGTTACCGCCCACCGGGATATATTGCCCGGTATCACACGCAGCGTCATAATCGAGCTTGCAAAAGATTTCCACGAGGTGGAAACCAGGGATATCGACAGGTCTGAATTACACGACATGGAAGAGGCGTTTATTACCGCTTCCAACAAGGAAGTGGTGCCTGTTGTGAGAGCAAACGATTTGCAAATCGGAGGTGGCCGTGTTGGTGAGCATACCCGGAAAATCATGCAGCTTTTTCGAGATTATACAAACTCCCGGGGCCAGGGAAAATGAAGGGTTGCAACTCCTAGATCGTAGCTGAAACAGGCTTCGCCTGATTAGACGCGGTACTGTATGCATACGTTCAATACTTTCGCCGGCTCGACGGCAAAATAAGTTCCAAAACGAGGTGGATCCATGAGACTGACCAGCCTGCCGGTGAAAGAATATGTGCAAAGGGTGGCCAACGGTTCGCCCACCCCCGGAGGCGGCAGCGTGTGCGCTCTTGCCGGCAGCCTGGGCGCAGCCCTTTGCCTCATGGTTGCGCATCATACTCTCGGCAGGGAGAAGTACCGGAACGTGTGGGCGGAGATGCAGGAACTCAGCCGTTCGGCCGGCGATCTGGTCTCACGTTCACTTGAGCTGGCAGAGCGGGATGCTGAAGCCTACGATGGGGTGGTATCCGCTTATAGCCTGGTTCAGGAAAACGAAACGCAGAAAGAGGCGCGCAGGGAAAGCATCGAGGCGGCCATGAAGCAGGCGGCCCTCGTCCCCACGGAGACCCTGCGGGCCATCGCAAAACTCTTAGGCCCGGTTGAAGAGGCAATAGAAAAAGGCAACCCAAACTGCCTGTGCGACGCCGCGGTTGCGGTCCAGTTGATCCGGGCGGCAGCAATTGGCGCCGCGTACAACGTTCGGGTAAATCTTTCGAATATAGCGGATAAGGATTTTTCATCCCGCGTGCAAAGCGAGATGGCTTCTTTGAGAAATAATATCCTGCAGGCCGTTGGCAGACTGGAAGCCCGGATCGAGCAGCTTCTGCCCTAGTGCTTTACTAAAGTAATAAATTGCCGGATGAACCTTGCCACCTCGGCTTTGCCCCGATATACCCCGTAGTGGCCTTCGCAGAGAATATCCGCCCCGATTTCGAGCAGCATTCTGAGGCTTTTGTCGTAATCCTTGCGGTTGGAAAGAAAGCTTGGTTCGATCGGGCCGTGAACGTCCTGGGCGAACATGACCTTCAGTCCGTCCGATTCAGCCAGATAGACAACCGAGCCCGGAGAGTGCCCGGGTGCGTGGAGGACCTCGATTTTCCTGCCGCCGAGCAGGATATCATCGCCCGAACCGGCAAGCTTTCTGTCCACCCGGAAAGGCTCCAGCTTTGCCCCGTACCAGTTTGCCGCCGTCACACGGTTGTCGCCCGCCTCAAGAAAGGGAGCATCCAGTTCATGCGCGACGATATCGAGTCCGATACGCCGTTTCAATTCGGCCGCGCCGCCAGTGTGATCGTAATGGCAGTGAGTAAGGAGCAGGTATTTTATCCGCTGCGGATCGGTCCCGCATTTCCTGATGTTTGCGAAAAGCCTCTCCATCGCCAGGCCGCACCCGGCATCCACCAGAGCGGATTCTTGTCCGAATTTTATGAGGTATATAGCTGCATCTTCCGGCGAGGTAAGATGCCCGCCGCCCACCTCGAAAATCTCGCTCGTTATTTCCATGGCCGAAAATCTATGCTCCCGAAGGTTGAAGGGCTGCAAACCGCGTCGATCCCGGTCTGAACGCGGCCAGTCATCAGGTGCGGCGTTCTATGAAGGGTCTGCTCCAGATTCCGGACCTCGAATCCTACGGCCCCCCGGAGCACCTCCTCGAGTTCAGTCCACATTATGCTGCACGCCAAAATTACTGTCGATATGCCGCTATTCCAGCTTTCCGGCCCTGAACGCCCGGATGTATTCCATGCAGAACTCGTCCTTCCCCGCAACTGCCACGGCGGCCCTGAGTGAGCTGTAAAGCTCTTTGTCGGTCGGGTCCATGATTGCCCCATCCAAGCCTCGAATGATTGCCGAAACGAGGAAAGTGCGGTTTATCAGCTTGCGGCAGGGCATCCCGTGAGAGATATTTGTCAGTCCGCAGACCGTATGGACCCCGGGAAATTCTTTCATGATATGGGCTATTGCATCCAGGGTGGCCATAGCCGACTTTGTGTCTGTCCCAAGAGGATACACCAGGGGGTCGATATATAGATTATCCGGAGGGATTCCGGCCAGCTTTACCTTTTCTACGAGCTGCAAGGCCAGTTTGATTTTGGCCTCGGTGGAATCCGCAATCGAGTCTTCCGACTGGCAGAGCCCGATGACTTTGGTCTTGAAATCAGCGATAAGGGGGAGCATCCCATCCAGCCGGGCGGGTTCGAGCGTGATCGAATTGATCATCGGGGTGATGCCGGCCAGGGGCAGGACCTCCCGAATAACCCCGGCGTCCGGGCTGTCTATGCAAAGCGGCAGGTCGCAGACTTCCTGCACGGCATCCATTGTCCACTTTAGATATTCAGCCTCTTCCCCGATGAAGGCCCCCGCGTTAACATCGATGTAGTGCGCTCCCGCCTCCTCCTGGGCTTTCGCCTCGGACTGGATGAAGCTCCTGTCCCGGCAGGATAGGGCCTCTGCTATTCTTTTACGTGAAGAGTTTATTCTTTCGCCTATGATCAGCATGTGACCTTTCAATAGTGCTGCTGCCCCTTTTTTAAAAGGGGGACTTTAGCCGCCTATTAAGGTTTGAGCCGCGATGTCGATAACGGCAATCCCGGCTGGCGGTCCCACCGCCTTAGTAGCCCTCATGCACCGCGGCCACGAGCGCCTTCAGGTTATCCATTGGCGTTGACAGCGGGATGGCGCATTCCGGGGCTATTATGCTTACCCCGGCCTCGACAGCATACCGGGCCTGTTTTCGCACGTCTTCGGGACTACCCTGAAAAAGGGTCTGAGCGTTGTTGACATTGCCGACCAGGCACATTCGATGACCGATCCTTTCGACGGCGGCCTTCGCGTCCACCTGCCATTCAAAATGGTAGCCGTCAAAACCTGCGTCGGCGAATAGTTCCAGCCTGTCCGTGCAATTTCCGCAAACGTGAAGAATAAGAGGGCCTTCGATCGTTGCGGTCATCTCCTGGTGTATCGGCAGCAGGTATTCCTTATAGTGATAAGGGCCAACAAGATTGCCCGTCGCGTGATCGGCGAGGACCACGATGTCGGCCCCGGCCTGGAATTGTGCCCTGGCAAACGCCGTGGTTACCGGCATCAACCGGCGAAGCATCTTGTTTATTTTGTCTTTTTCACCCAGGCCGACATGCAGCAGGAGGTTCTGTGTGCCGGCCATGTGATAGGCAAGGGTCCACGGGCCCATCACCTTGCCGACAATTGCCGCCTTGCCGCCCACGTGGCGGCGCAGGATCGAGATAGCGTCAAGGACGACGCGCATCGAAGGTTTTTCGAGTATATTTTCCGGGACAACGACGTCTGAGAAATCCGCATAGGGGAAGTTGCGGCTGTCGGGCATCTGGTCCCTCGATCCCCAGTCCACTTCGCAGCCCAATGCGGCGGCTTCCTGGTGGACGCTATACTCGGGCATTACGGTGTCAAAACCGATTGTTTCATGTCCTGCCAGTGCAAGCTCAGCCATCGCGTTGGCATCGACATGGGCCTGAGGAAAAGAAACCCCGGAGGCATCCATCAGATCGTGGCAAACTATCGAGGTGGCATTTCCCGCCGGCGGGCGGGCTCCCTTTTTCCCGTTGTACAAGGCCGACATGACCAGGTTGAAAGGCGTGGATTTCATGCTTTGGCCGCCTCCATTGCTTCAACTCAGATGCAGGAATGTTTTCGCCAGTTGGACAGCCTCGCCGGCGTCCTTTCCGTAGCCGTCGGCCCCTATCTTATCAGCAAATTTGGAATCGACCGGGGCACCCCCGACCATGACCTTGACACCGTCGCGCAGCCCTCTGCTTTCCAGTGCCTTGATAACTTTTTCCATTTCAGGCATCGTGGTGGTAAGCAGGGCGGAAAGAGCGAGAATGTCCGGCTTTAGTTCTTCGACTTTCGAAATAACCTTTTCGGCGCTCAGGTCGACCCCCAGGTCCAGTACATTGAATCCCGCCCCTTCCAGCATTATCGTGACAAGGTTCTTGCCAATGTCGTGGAGGTCGCCTTTGACAGTAAGAATCAGGATGGCGCCCTTCGATTGAGGGCCGTCGCCAGTCAATAGCGGCTTTATCAACGCCAGTCCTTTCTTCATGGTTGCAGCGGAAACGAGCATTTCCGGGACAAATATCTCGCCGGCCGCAAACATTTTCCCAACAATGTCCATAGCGCCTATCAACGCTTCATTGATAAGAATGTCCAAATCGGTCTTGTCTCCGATGGCTTCCCGAACCATTGTCTCGATCTCAGTGTGTTTCCCTTCCACAATAGCCTTCTTGATAGTCGCAATACGATCGCTCATCGCCTTTTCCTTCGTCCTCCGTTTTCTGTCATCCGGCCTCGGTAACCGCAGCAGGGTCCACAGGCATTTCTTTGGCTTTTTTGTCCACAAGAAGCGATGCGGCTACAACTCCGATCAATGCAGTGCACGCCACCCATATCCACGCCCAGAAATAGCTGGGCGTCCTGGTCACGGGATTTTCGGTTATAAGCCATCCCATGACATAGGGACTGGCGGCGGCAACCATATACGCGAAGCAGTTTACAAACCCCATCGCTTTCCCGTAGGACTCGACCGGAAACATGTCCGCCGGCAGGCTTATGGCGGGGCCCCAGGCCATATTCGAGAAAAATCCGGCGCCGGTCAGGGTCAGCAGCATGATGAATGGGGAGACCCCTTTTTCAAGAGTGGCCAGAACGATGATAAACGGAATCATGCAGGTGAAGCAGACCACGATCATGGGTTTCCTGCGGCCCTTCAAAACGCGGTCGCTGACGTGGCCGGCTAAAAAAGCCCCCAGCATTCCGCCCACAAAATAGAGCGAAGCCCAGAGGCCCATCTTCATGACGGCGAAGCCATGGACCTTGGTCAGATACACGGCCGACCAGGTCATTACGCCCCAGTAGGCCAACTGGCAGGCAATGTAGACAAAGACCAGGGGAATGTACCCCGGTGTTTTGAGAATGGTGGAAAAAGGGACGTCAAGGGCTTTGGTCTGCCTGGAGATTACATCGGTTTCACCTCGCAGGACATCCTCTTTGCGTATGATCCCCTGTTCGATTTCCGGGCTGTAGGACTCAACGGCTTCTTCCCTGCTGACGAATCTGTTCTTCTCGGGTTTGTCATGGACAAAGAGCAGGATCAGAACCAGCGGGAAGAGACCGGCAAATGCCAAAATGTGAAATACCTCGCGCCAGTTGTTGCCAAGGACCGTGTACATGAAGGTGGCGAGAAGAGGCGCCCAGGCAGGTGTTACTATCCACGACCAGGAGAGCACGCCCTGGGCCCTTGCGCGCTGCAGGGTCGGGAAATAGCGAACGATCAACCTGGTCGATGGGATGAACTCGGTTCCGATCATGATACCAAACAGCACCATCCGGAAATACCATTCATTTACCGATCTCACCTCACCCTGCCAGTAAGTCAGCAAGCTCCAGGATATAACTGAGAAGATCATGACGCGCCTCGATCCTATCCTGTCGCAGACCCAGCCAGTCACAAGTTGTGAGGGCCCGTAGAAGATCAGCATCAGGGCGGCCCCGATACCGATCTCGACGTTAGTCATCCCGATGTCATGGCTGATAAAGGGGATCAGCACGTTAGTCTTGACGCGGTCGAGATACTGGATGGAGTAGCAAATAGTGAGAATTGCCGTCAAAAAATAGCGGAAGCGGTAAACGGAGGATTTTGCGGACTCAATCATGATTCGACTCCTTTTGCTGGCAAACCATTTGACGGTTACTCCAAGCGCATGGAATTATTTTAAAAATTGTCCTCCCCTAAGTGCCGTTGCCCCACTCGGTCGAATAAGAAGTTATTCGCTTTTCTCGAGTTGGTTGTGCGGGCGCGCCGCGCTCTTTTTCAAGAGCCCGATTACACGGCGGATATGTGCCTTGATTGTTTTCTGGGCCAGGATTCCGTCACGTTTCTTCAATGCCTCCAATATTGCCCTGTGGTCATGGTAGGATGTCATTAAAAGCGGCTTGAAATTCATTGAAGTCGGCCTGGTCCTTCCCCGTATGAAATCGAGCATCTCCTGAAGGAACTTATTCTGAGATAATTCGTGGATTAGGTCGTGAAAGGCGTGATCGTGCCTCGAGTAGCCGATAAGGTCCTGCCGGATGGCCATATCGTATTGACTGGTCAGGCTATCCTCCATTCTGACTATTGCATCCTCGCAGACATTTTTAGCTGCGAGTTTTGCTGCAAGCCCCTCGAGCACCTCCCGGACAGAATAAATCTCCAGGGCCTCAAGCGGGGTCAGGTCCGGGACAAATACCCCCCGGTTTGGCAGACTGACCAGAAGGCCTTCCTGAAGAAGCCGGTTGACCGCTTCCCATAGGGGTGTGCGGCTTATTTCCATATTTCTCGCCAGTTGCTCGACATTTAACCGCGTTCCGGGTAGAAAACGAGAATTGGTGATCATTTCCCTGAGGATTCGGTAGGCCTGCTCGCTTAGCTTCTCTTTTACCAGAACTGTTTTCATGGCTGGGATCATAGTCGAAAGAGGCGCAAAGTCAATTTCATTTTTCATGAAATATGAAATTCTTTCTCCATTTGTCAAGCAGCCGTAAAACAAGCACAGCACTAAATATGATGCACATCGAGGTTGACTGATTTCCGTCGGGAAAGGTTATTTTTCCAGCCTGGTAGTGAAGATGGACAATGGGATGCAGACAGATACCGATGTTGTACTTAAGTTGTCGATGATGCATGATATTCTTCGTGCTCATCGTGTATCCTTCGCAAGCTTCGTGGTGATAAAATCGTGCTGAGGGCCGGACGGCCTCCGGGAGCAGGAGATGGTCCACCCCTCGAGGTTGGTGATCGTGATTGGAGGCAATTGCTGATGGAGCGGCTCAATCCTGTGGAAGTACGGTTGGCTGAAGACTTCCGCCGCGAGAAGAACTGGAAGAGGTGGGGGCCATATCTGTCCGAGCGGCAATGGGGTACCGTGCGGGAAGATTATTCTGCGGATGGCGATGCCTGGGAGTACTTTCCTCACGACCATGCAAGGAGCCGTGCTTACCGTTGGGGAGAGGACGGCCTGCTTGGAATAACCGACCGCGAAGGGCGCCTTTGCCTTGCGGTAGCGCTTTGGAACGGCCGGGATCCCATCCTCAAGGAACGGCTCTTCGGCGTGACCAATCAGGAAGGCAATCATGGAGAGGACGTAAAGGAATACTATTTTTACCTCGATTCGACCCCGATCCACTCTTATTGCAAAGCCCTCTACAAGTATCCTCAGAGGGAATTTCCCTACGCACAGCTTGTTGCTGAAAACCGCAAACGAAGCCGGGATGAGCCGGAATTTGAACTGATGGACACGGGCATTTTCGAAGATAATCGCTATTTCGACGTCTTTGCAGAGTATTGCAAGGAATCTCCCGATGATGTTCTGATCCGGTTCACGGCTGCCAACCGCAGTCCGGAAACCGCCACGCTCCACATCCTGCCGACCCTCTGGTTTCGTAATACCTGGTCATGGGGGCGCACCGGGGAGGCCTACTGGCCCAAGCCGAGCATATACGAGGTGGGACCGGACATGCTCTTGAGCGAACATGCCACACTAGGCCGGTTCTGCCTTGCCGCCGCACCGGGACCCGATGGAAAACTTCCCCGGTTTCTCTTCACAGAAAACGAAACGAACCTGAAAAGACTCTATGGTGTTGGCAATCCAGGTCCGTATGTCAAGGATGCATTCCATGAATTTGTGGTTCACGGGCGTGCGGAGGCGGTCAATCAGGCGAAGACCGGGACCAAAGCGGCAGCTTATTATATCCTGGAGGTTCCGGCATATTCGGAACAGGTAATCAATCTGCGGCTGTTCGAAGAGAGCCGGCCCCCGAAGAAGATATTCGGAGACAAATTCGATCGTACTTTCCGGAAGCGGATCGAAGAAGCCGATGAATTCTATTATTCCATCGATCCAAAGGAGCTCGTTGAAGAAGAACGCAAAATCCTGCGGCAGGCCTATTCCGGGCTGTTGTGGTCCAAACAGTTTTATCATTACAGCGTAAAGGACTGGGTCGACGGAGACCCTGTCGAGCCAGTCCCGCCCGAAAACAGAAAGCCCGGCCGGAACAGTGAGTGGATTCATCTCTACAACCGGGACGTTCTCGCGATGCCGGACAAATGGGAGTACCCGTGGTACGCCATATGGGACTCGGCATTTCAGATGCTCCCGTTTGCCGAACTGGACCGTTATTTTGCAAAGGACCAACTCGTCCTTTTTCTGCGCGAGTGGTATATGCACCCTAACGGACAGTTGCCAGCCTATGAGTGGGACTTCAACGACGTAAACCCTCCCGTATTCGCCTGGGCCGCCTGGCGGGTTTACAAGATCACGGCGCCTCGCGGCGAGCGCGACCGGTATTTTCTTGCCCGGGTTTTCAACAAGCTCCTGCTAAATTTCACATGGTGGGTCAACCGCAAGGACCTGCACGGGAAAAACCTTTTTACCGGGGGGTTTCTGGGGCTCGACAATATCGGGGTTTTCGACCGCTCTCGCCCGTTGCCGACCGGGGGACATCTGGAACAGGCCGATGCGACTGCCTGGATGGCCTTCTACTGTGCCACCATGCTGTCGATGGCGCTTGAACTAGCGGATGGGGACCCGGCTTATGAAGACATGGCATCCAAGTTCTTCGAACACTTCATTGCTATTGCTGACTCGATAAACAATTTCTTAGGGACGGGGCTTTGGGATGACCAGGATGGATTCTACTACGATCATCTTCATCACGACGGAGAATTTATACCTCTGCGTATCCGGTCCATGGTCGGGCTTATCCCGCTGATCGCCGTCGAGGTAATCGAAGATCGAGTGGTTCAGAAGCTGCCGGGCTTTTTGAAGCGCATGAACTGGTTCTTGGGAAACCGAAAAGAGCTCGCAGGGATTTCGGCATGCATGGCAAGACAGGAAGCGGAGCTGGGGCACCGATATCGACTGATTTCCATTCCCTCGCGCCAAAGACTTGTTCGATCCCTTCGGTACCTGCTGGACGAAAATGAATTTCTCTCCCCCCATGGAATCCGATCGCTGTCCAAGGTCCACGAGAAAAACCCTTTCGAATTCGGGGCGCGCGGTGCATCACTGGAAGTCGGCTACGTCCCCGGAGAATCCAACTCGAATCTTTTCGGCGGAAATTCAAACTGGCGGGGTCCGATCTGGTTCCCTATCAATTACCTGATAATCGAGGCGCTGGAGCGCTACCATCACTTCTATGGCGACAGTCTGCGTGTTGAGTTTCCTACAGGTTCCGGGGAATTGATGAACCTGGACGAGGTGGCAAACGAACTTACGAGGCGCCTAGTCAGTATTTTCCTGCCCGGCGAAGAGGGCCGCCGTCCCTGGCACGGAGATCTGCGGAAATTTGCCGAGGATCCCTACTGGCGTGATCTCATGCTCTTTAATGAGTATTTTCACGGAGACACAGGACGCGGTCTCGGGGCGAGCCATCAAACAGGTTGGACCGCTCTGATTACTAGAAATATTAAAGATCTGGCCGGAAGAGTCAGGAAATCTCCGTGAGGGTGAAACCCGATGTACCCTGAACAAGGCGATTGACTATGGATGCCCGGGATTCACCCAAAAGTGCGGGTGAACGGATGAGCCGGGGATGGAAAAAACCACGGGGTGAACCGCAGCCTGTCTATGGGCCATTCACTCGCTTGAATCAGTTTCCGTCCGGAAAGGGTCCTTTTCCGCCCTGGCGGTGTCAATCTTCGGGCTTACTTGTGCGGCGTACTCAAGTACGCCTCCGCGCAACCCCTCCATTTCCTTGCCAGGACGAAAAATCCCTCCTTTCCAGATCGGAAACTAACAGTGTCACATCCGGTGTTTCCGGATGGACACTTCTTAATCCTGTATCCTGTAAACCCTGTCTAACAAGCTTTCTCTCCGCGTGAAAGCAGTCTTCTTTCTTGATAAATGCATATAATTAATACATATTAATACATAATAATAGTGCATATTGACTGGGGATGAGCTTTCATGGCGGAGGAGCTTTCATGAGAACAACCTTGAATATAGAAGATGAATTGCTCGACAAGGCGGCAAAGTTGACCGGCATTAAGGAAAAAACTTCTCTGGTAAGGCTCGGCCTCGAAGCACTCATAGCGAGGGAAAGCAGCAGGAGGCTTGCCAAATTGGGCGGAACTGAAAAGCAATTGGAGAGGATACCCCGCAGAAGGGCGGGGGACACATAAAATGGTTCTTGTTGACACTTCAGTATGGGTGGCGCATCTTCGGGATGGGAACATCGGGCTTGAAACGCTCTTGAACGAAGGCCGTGTTGCCGGCCATTCTTTTATCATAGCAGAACTTGCGTGCGGGAACCTCAAGAACAGGTCTGAAATACTTTCTCTTCTGCGGACATTGCCTGTGGCGATCCAAGCAGAGCATGACGAAGTGATGGAGTTAATAGAAACTCACAGCCTCATGGGAAGGGGTCTGGGCTACATTGATATGCATTTGCTTGCTTCGGCCCTTTTGACGGATGTCCCGCTATGGACTCTGGATCGGAAACTTGACGAGACTGCTTCAAAACTGGGGAAAAAGTATTCAGCCTCCCGGTCCTGATCGTTCGGCGAGGTCAGGGAGCAAGGAGCAAGGGTCAAAAGCTTCTCGCTTCTCGTTTTACACTAATTGGTCTCCATCCGGAAACACCTTGAAAGTCCCGAGGGATCACGGTGCAGATTTAAGTTGCAGTTCTATCCGCTCCTGGTCTCCATATATAAGGGCCACCAAAATGCTCAAATACTCCTGCAAATTTCTTGTCAGCAGAAAATTCTGCCGTACCAATTCTTTTGCTATACGACCCATTTCAAGGGCTTTATCGGGGTGACGCAAGAGATATCTGGCGCGCAAGGCAGCTCCCTCCGGGGTCTTAACCAGGAAGCCCGTGTGATGGTTCACTATCTGAAGCCGAATTCCCCCCGCATCGCCGCCGATAACAGGTTTTCCCTTCCACAGGGCCTCAGTCACGGTGAGGCCGAATCCTTCCTTGAGAGACTTTTGCACCACCAGGTCCGCGCCTCGCTGCAGGGCGTTAATCGTGACATGGGCATCCGGAGGTAAAAGCAGCACGTGGATGTCTTTATCGCCGCCGGCCTCACTACGAACCTCGGCCAGGACCGCCGCGCCTTCGGGGTCATCGGTGGCTTCACCGCCTGCGAGGACCAATTGCAGTGACGGAGCGAAAGACTTGACCAATCGATATGATTTAATTACCCCCAGGGGGTCCTTGAACCGATCAAATCGTGAGACCTGGAGCATTATCAGTCTATCGGGGTCCAGATCGAATTGGACTTTGGCAGCTTGGACTTCCTCCGGGGTCAGATCCATGTTTTTTGCGCTGAGAGGGTCGATACTGGGCGGCATTAGATACTGGATGTGCGGCAAGGGTTGGGCAAAATCCGCCAGGGAAAAAATACTCGCATCGTATTCCATGACATAGTTACGCAAGTATTGCCACACCGGACGATAAGGATGGCTCAGGTCGATATGGCATCGCCAGATCCACTTGCCTTTTCGGTTCGGGCATGACCTCAAAAGGGGCAGCGGCTGCGGATCATGTATAACAACTATGTCGGCTTCCTCAAGGATCGAACGGAGCTCTTCCGAGTTTCGGGCGGCGGTTTCCTCGTAAACCTTGAAAAACCCATCCTGCAGATGGACGGGTATGCCTTGTAATGCGTTGTGGAAGCTCTTGGTGACCTGGAAAAACGCTTCTTCACCTCGAATTACCTCCCACCGCGCATCGAGGCCCAGATCTTTCTGGAGGGGTACCAGCTTGCTCAGAATTTCCGCGACTCCCCCGCCTACATAAGTGGAGTTTACGTGCACCACCTTCGTGCCTCTTAATGGCCTGGCAAGTTGCCGGAGTCGATCGATCACGTTTTCTCCGGTCACTGGCACATAATCTTGGATAGATGTCATACGGTCACTCCCCGGAAATAATATTTTGCGAACAGATCCGTCAGTTGCGCGCGCAAGTCCACGAGGGACCCGAAATAGGGATCGACTGCAGCCACTTGTGAGCAAAGATCGTCAGCACCTCGAGACCTCAACCAGGAGCGGAAATCGTCCATCATTTCAGGGCTGCGGCGTCTCGCATCAATAAAATGATAAAATATGCTTCCCACGGACATTTTTGGCAAAGCCTCCACCAATTCCTCCGGCTCTTCAATTTTGCCCTGAGTATCGAAAACCACCATTTGAGAGCGGAGGAAATGAAATTGCTGGTCGGGCTTGGCCCAGGGAAGCGCTTCGATCTCGTCCAACCTCTGTTCTATGATATCGAGCAGCTCTTGGCGCAAGGATTCCAGATTTACAAAAGGATCGGGGTTGATAACAGATAATCGTTCCGCAAGGATATTGTCTTGAAGGGCATAATGAGCCCATTCGGCAAAATCGTTGTTGTATTCAGGCTCATCGAACCTGGGCCTCAATAGCCCACCCCAAAAATGGTGGTATACGCTTCCGAGATGGATGCTAAGCAAATGTTCTCTCATTTCCTTTAGGTTTTGGGCCTTCTTCCCGGTTGCTATGGTCACGAGCGCACAGTCTTTGACGGAAAATGGTTCAACGTTGGCATTTGTAGACATCTTACCCCCACAAGTTAATAGAAGTACTATTGTGATTCCCAGCCCTTGGCCGGGGCAGCAGACTTGCCGGGCCGGGGTCGCCGCCGCAGAAGGCAGCGGCAAAGATTTGAGTGACAATCTTGGTGCTGGCGGTCCTACCGTCCCTTTCCTTCGCCCACGAGCAAAGCCACTGGAAAACTAAGCACTATATCTCCGACAAACAGCGCCTTGCCCGCAGAAAGCACCTCGCCCGTGATAACATTGCGCCATGTGGCAGGCGCCCCGTCAGGCATTATCACCTCTGTGTCCTGCCACACTTGTCTTCCCAGAGGAAAATCTCCCTCTTGAATAAGGTGGCTGAGAAACCTCGGAGCAACGACCAGCGCCCATTGTTGCTCATACCTCCAGGCAAAAGCGATGACATGGTTCTTGAATCTTCCCGCCGGCTCAAGGGGAAGATAAGCGCCGGAACGGAAGATGTCCCGATTTGCTTTTTTTGCTTTTAGCGCTCGATAAATGAGAAAGAGTTTAATCTTTCCATCCTCTATCGTTGCAAGAAGATCTTGGACCAGTAGGCCAATATCGGCATCATCCCGTTCACGGATGCCGGCCAGCATGGCGCGCCTTTTTTCAAAATCCACCGGCCGGCGATTGTCAGGGTCCACCAGACTCAGGTCCCACAATTCAGCCCCCTGGTAGAAATCGGGCACACCGGGTGAGGTAATCTTGATAAGCGTCTGCGAAAGCGAGTTGAGCATTCCGTAGTGAGAAACTTTCCGGCAAAACGGGATAAGTTCTTTCAGAAATTCGTTGGCTTCTGAGCGGGCCAGGATTTTCTCAACGAATAAGACGTAAGCGTTTTCATACTCAGTGTCGGGTTTCAACCACGCGGTATGGACTTTGGCTTCCCGGACAGCTTTGACAATATAGGCCTTGATTCTTTGAACGAAGCCGGGATAATCGGCATCTGAAAATGGCCAGGCGCCAATCAGCGTCTGGTATAAAAAATACTCGTCGTTTCTATCCGGAACGGCCAAGCCTTGGATGCGCTTCTTTTTGCCCCTGTTTATCCTGATCCAGGTTCTGAGCTTTTTTTTCCACTCGTCCGGCATCTCGGACAATACATTTATTCTGGCGCGCGCGTCTTCTCCTCTTTTTGTATCGTGAGTCGAGGTTGTATTTAAGGAATCCGGCCACAAGTCCCTTTTCTTTGTGTTGAAGCTGTGGAATTCTTCGAGCGAGCAGCCGAATTGACCCGGCCGTCCACCTACCTCATTGAGTGACAAGAGCCGGTTGTACACATAATGTGTTGTATCTTCGACTCCCTTCGCCATTACCGGCCCGCTAAGCTGCTGAAACCTCATGGCAAAGTGGAGCCAGTCCCGCTTCTCTTCCTCAGAAACATAATCGGGAAAGTCCAGGAGAAGGAATCTGCGTATGAACGCAAATTCATGTAATAGTGCGGGAAGATTGGCTCTGGCCCGGTCCACCGCTGCCAAAATGTATTTCCTGTCGTCGTCCGAGACCACAACCTGGCTGATGTAGGTCCTGTATACGGGAAATACTGCCAGCACTTCGGTCAAGGCCCTTTGCAGCGCATTGAGAGTTATGTCGCTTCCATGGCGGTCCCGGCTGGAGATATTCTTCAGGAGCTGAGCGAGGTTGTGGACGTCGCTCGCCATATCTTCCTGGATCATCAGTTTTTTGTTGTCGCGCACGACATCTTCATAAGAATTCTTTAAGCCGGTTACGCCGGCATAGATTCTGCTGAATGCTCGCTCGTTTTTCTTTTGGCAAAACAACTCATTGACATGATTTGCAAAATCATAGCCGGTGGTCCCCTGGACCGGCCAGAGAGGCGGAAGGTTTTCATTAAGATCGAGTATTTTTTCAACGACGATATAGGCTGCCGGCGTCCTGCTTCTCACTTTTCGAAGATAGCTTGCCGGGTCGTACAGCCCATCAACATGATCAATTCTTAAACCGGTTACGATTCGTCTTTCAATCAGATCGAAAATCAGGCCGTGGGTGTAGTTTAGGACGTGCTCATCTTCCACTTTGAGTGAAATCAGCCCATTAACACAGAAAAAGCGGCGATAGTTTATTTCTTCCGCTGCCACTTTCCAAAATGAAAGCCTGAAGACTTGTTGGGAAAGAAGGTCATCAAGAAGATTAAAACTCTCGGCCTTGTCCTTTTCACCATTGAAGGTTCGCACGTTTTCATCGACAAATGCCTTTATTACGGCGTTGCTGTTGTAGGCTTCCCACATAGTGTGCTGGATGAATTTTATCTGGTTATTGCGCTCCTCGGGTTCATCGCTCGAAGGGAGCGACTTCAAGACATAGAGGATGCCTAAAAGTTTGATAAAGTCGGGATTGTCTTCGGCAAGTTTCTTTTTTAACTGAGACAGGTTGCTAAAAAGATTTAGATAAGATTCGATTCGTAACGGGAATGCGAGGTTGTAGTAAGCGGCCGTGAAGCCATCAGGACCGTATTGGAGGGCGATCTCTCCATCTTCGAGAGACTCCCCATAGAACCTGCCAAGAAATGGCGCCAGAATTCTCTTGTTGAGGCTGGCGGCCGGATAATCCCAATCGACGTCGAAAAACTGAAAGTATCTGGAGCTGGAACCATTCTCCAAAATATCCATCAGCAGGCGGTTTTCCGAATCTATCGCCATATGATTCGGGACGATATCCTGAATCCAGCCCATATTGTACATTTTCAGCTCCTCGGCCAGCCCTTCCAGGTCAGAGGGCCCTCCCAACTCAGGATTCAGGTGATTGGGGTCAACCACATCATAGCCGTGGAGGCTGCCCTTGACGGCTTTGAATATCGGAGAAGCGTACAGGTCGGACATACCCAGGTCCGCCAGATAGGAAATGACTGTCTGCGCGGCCTGAAAACCGAACGCAGGATTGAGTTGAATCCGATAGGTCGCGGTTGGCGTATTCACGAGAGACTTTTTCACGAGAGACTTCCCGGTCTTCTATCCATTTGCAGGTTCGCTGTTTACGGTGCATACGGGCGCCTGTATCAAAAAATTCTCGGCCAACGCGGTGTAATGGCGTAGCTGTTCTTTCGCGTTTCGGTCATCCGGGCCGGCCTCCTCCTTGATGTTGGAACAACGGGCGTGAAGGATCTTGTAGCAGATATTTTGGGTTTTCCAGAGATTAACCTCGAACGGCAAGGTCCGGACCAGTTGTGCAGCCTTATTCAAACTCTCCAGGCGAGAAAAGTCGTCGGGTTGTTGGAGAAGTTGTTCGGCCATATTCTCAATGTTGGCGGCCAGTAACAAGCCTAGAGCAGTTGTATCCAGGGTTGCGCCTGCCAAACGAGCTTCTTCCAGAAGAGGTCTAACTACTTCGGGGTCAAGCCCGTCCCCTTGAAGCACCATGCGAATCTTGGCATTCAAGCACAAGTCCGCTGCAACCGACAGGACTTTCGGCCTTGGCGTGCCGGTCCCGGTCAGAAAGCGAATCAAGGGAGCATGGTGCTCATAAATCGAGCTATATGCAGCTTCAGCCTCTCTAAGAGTCGGCCCCATGATCATGTCCAGAACTTTCCGCCGCGCATCGGCAAAGAGCGAGGTCAGAGAGTACGTGGATGCCCCGAAATATTTACCCAGCAGCAGTACGGTCTTGGGGAAGTCTGCTCCGGCGAAAGCCGCTGAAATCTCTTTGGCCAGCGCTTCATATTTTTGCGCGCCCTGATATTCACCGGTGCCGCAGGCGATGCTGTGATCACCAAGATGCAGAACGCCAAAGCACAAGCTGGAGGATACGCGCGTGACCTCTGAAGTGACCGTGGCCCGCCCGATTACCAGCCTTGAGCCTCCAACCTGAAAGCTGCGGTAGTCCTCCCGGGTGGCGGAATACGAATAGATCGAGCTGCGTTCACCGATATCCTGAAACAGCGAGCTTAAGGCATAGTGGGCGACCACGTCTTTCATATCGAGCATGGCAGGCCTGACCCATTTCTCATAAACAGCACGGCCGTCACGGTGTTCAGGTATGTTGCTTTTGGCGCGTTCGAGACGTTCGAGAAAGTCAGGTTCGAAGGAGTCGCTAAAGAGCTGGTCGGCCAGTTGCAGGACCCTGCCGGCGTATTGTATGTCTTGAACAGTCTCGATCCCGGAGAGCTCGTCAAAAAACCAGCCGCAACTTGTGTACATGAGCATGGCGTGGCGTTGGAGTTCCATAAGATTCAGGACCGTGATCTCGTCCCCGGAGTTTAAGGGGCGGGTTGCGTGGCGGTTCATAAACGCCCTGATTCGCTCGGGCGATCGCTCCACGATGATGTCGATGTAGTCGTCTCGAGCCGCCCAGGGATCGGTCAAAAACTGTTCGGCCAATCGTTCAAAAGCCGGATTCACGGCATCGCGGAGCCGGTCCAGTGCCTCACGCAGAGGGGCTCGCCAACTCTGGTTCCAAGCCGGGTTGCCGCCGCTGTTACACCCGCAATCGGACCGCCAGCGTTCTATGCCGTGAACGCAACTCCACGAGCTGTTTTCAAAGATCTCCACTTCGTACGCCGGAGGATGGTCCTCCAGGTACCGGCCATAATTCGTCACCTGTGCCAGTCCGTTGGACTCGATGTAATCGAGCGCATGCGCCAGGGCCATCTCGCCGCCGCGGTGGTGATGCCCGTAACTCTCGCCATCCGTGGCGATATGTACGAGGCGAGCAGAAGGGTGGTCGTCGGGGAAAGCGGACAGCAGCCTGTTGGCGAAAGTCTCTCCGTTGTTGAGCAATCCTTCGAATGCCAGGGCCTGTGAGATGGGGCCGTCGTAAAAGAAAAGGTTCATGGCGCGGCCCGACGGCAGCGACACCCGATAGGCCATGCCGGGGTCGATCTTTCCCCCACTCACGTCCTGCCATTCATCAGCATCAATGGGCCGAACCCGGCTTGCCTGGCTGGGGGCAAGTATGGCAAAGCCGATGCCGTGTTGCGCCATGAGGTCCAGGGTTTCCAGATCTACCGCCGTCTCCGGGATCCACAACCCTTCGGGCTTATGTCCAAAGCGATATTCAAAATCCTTTATTCCCCAGATAATCTGCGTGTTCTTGTCGCGGCTGTTGGCCAGCGGCAGGATCATGTGATTGTAGGCTTGGGCCAAAGCATTTCCATGACCGGAGAATTTCTCCATGCTCTGCCGGTCGGCCGCCAGAATAGCTTCATAGACATCGGCGGCATACTGCTGCAGCCAGAGCAAGACCGTTGGACCGAAGTCGAAGCTTATACTGGCATAATTGTTCACCAGTTGGGCGATTCGCCCTTCGGTGTCCCAGATTCTCGACACGGCGTTTGCCGCGTAGCATTCGGCGGCAATCCGCTCGTTCCAGTCGTGATAAGGGAACGCCGAATCCTGGATCTCAATGGCCTCCAGCCAGGGACTTTCTCTGGGAGGTTGATAAAAATGCCCATGGATACAAACAAATCGGTCCATCAGTTAGTCCTCCGGTTGCAGACTTACAATGAGAAAGGCATATTTCGTCAAGGTCACTGAGACCTTCCCGTCTGAATGAAGCACTGTGGGCAGGTCGCGGCCTGGACCGTTCCATCGTTCTTCTCCCGACGCCAGGCGTTTCAGCCAGCGTCCGTACGGCAAGGGGACGTTGACAGACACAGCAGCGTCACCAAAATGAAATATGGCGGCAACCTGCTCCTCGCGCCCCCAGCGCCGAACGACCAGGGTACTCTCACTCTCCAGGCAAACAACTTCCATGCGATCCTTGCTTAATCCCGCGAAAGCCTGAATTTCGCTTCGAAGCTTTGTCAGTTCCTTGTACAATTCATACAGGATGCGATGCTTTCCCTGATGCCGCAGGCTGTGATCCAGGTTTGCGCTCTGCCGGGTCGCTTCTTCCTGAGGGTCCGGCGGCTCATCCGGCCCCTGCAAATATGCAAACTCTTGACTACGCCCTAGGCGTACCGCCTCTCTCAGGTCTGGATCCGAATGGCTGACGAAATAAGGAAACGGCGCTGTTTCCCCGTACTCTTCGCCCATGAAGAGCAGGGGTATGAAAGGCGAAAGGAGCACCACGGCAGCCGCCAGCTTCAGACCTTCAAAAGAGATCAATGCACTGAGCCGATCGCCTTTCAGACGGTTTCCCACCTGATCGTGGTTCTGGGCAAAGACCACGAACTTGCTCGCGCATATAGTTTTGGAGGTGTTGCCGTGCCGACGCCGCCGCGCCGGGGAATACGCTCCCGAATAGACAAAGCCCTCGGCAAAGGCCTTGGCAAGATCTTGAATACGCCCAAAATCTTCATAGTACCCGGTTCGCTCCCTGGTAAGAAGCGTGTGGAGCGCGTGATGGAAATCGTCGTTCCATTGGGCATCCAGCCCATAACCACCCAGTTCTTTAGAGTGAACCAGCCGTGCGTCGTTCAAATCACTCTCGGCAATGACATAGATCAGGCGAATAAGCCGTTCGGCTTGGGCATGCACCGCACAAGCCAATTCCTGCAGAAAATGGAGTGCGGAAAAGTCGAAAATCCCGTGAACCGCATCGAGACGCAAGGCATCTACGCGAAATTCCGTCACCCAATAGAGCGCATTTTCAATAAAGAACCGCCTGACCTCGTCGCTGTCAGGTCCATCAAAATTGATGGCTGAACCCCACGGAGTGCGGTATCGGCCGGTAAAATAGGGCCCGAAATCATTGAGATAATTTCCTTCCGGCCCGAGATGGTTGCAAACCACATCCAGAGTCACAGCCAGACCACGCTGATGGCACGCATTGACAAGTCTTTTGAGGCCTTCAGGACCTCCATAAGAATTTTGCACCGCGAAAGGGTAGACGCCGTCATAGCCCCAGTTGCGATCCCCAGGGAATTGAGCGACAGGCATGATCTCAATTGATGTTATGCCCAGATCCTTCAATTCATCAAGCTGTGGGACGATGGCGTCAAAGGTGCCTCGAGCAGTAAAAGTCCCCACATGAAGTTCATAGAGCACATAATCGGAGAGAGGTATTCCTGACCAATGAGGTTCTTCCCAAACAAAATGGGGGTCAATGACCTGCGATGGCCCATGGACGCCTTCGGGCTGGAACTTTGAGGCAGGATCGGGACGTTCCGTGTTCCCATCGAGACGATAAAAATACCGGGTTCCCAGCTTAACCCCCCGCACCACACCATAGTGGTAGCCCCGCGAGACCTTTTCCAGGGGCACAATTCGTTCTTCCGGAGAAAGAATATGGACCTCCACCTGGTTGATCGCGGGGGCCCAGACGAAAAATCCACATGTGTCGTCTCCCAGGGGTGTGGCTCCCAAACTGCATTCGGAATTCACAGCAATCCCTCTCTTATAGAAACGAGGCGGCCTCAAAAGCTGAAGCAAAAGCCACGACTCGGCGGGGAAATCTTGCGACCTCGACGTTCTGTAATGACGCACATTGCATTGCCGCTTTCATCTCCGCCGGTGTCGAGAAGGCAGAGGATTAAAGGGCTATTCAGGAACTCGATTCAGGCCGCGAAGTTCGAATTTATGGCGCCGGCCACCCCATGATCGGCACTGTGCTGATGCTATTCTTCGGGCTACCCTCGATAACCCGGTCGCTATACGCCACGTAAACCAGCACATTGCGCTCGCGGTCGAAGAACCGGACGACCTGAAGCTTCTTGAACACGAGGCTGCGGTGCTCGTCGAAGACGCGCTCGCCGTCCTTGAGTTCACCGACGATCTTGATCGGGCCGACCTGACGGCAGGCTATACTGGCGTCACTCGTGTCCTCCGCCACGCCCAATTCGCCCTTCATCCCTCCCGTTTGCGCACGGGAGATGTGACAGGCGACGCCCTGGACTTTGGGGTCGTCGAAGCCGTCGACCACGATCTTGTCGTTGGGTCCGAACAAGCGAAAATGCGTGCTGACCGAGCCGGTCGTACCGCGTCCGGGGCGACTGAGCACCCACCATCCGAAGAGCACAATGACCAGGAGTATCCCGCAGCCGAGAATGATTCCGATCCTTTTCATGATGTTTTGCCATCCTTGAGTGAACTTGCACCCTACCTTGGAGCCATTGACGAGACGAGGCGATAGATGAAATGATGGTTAGCGATCACACTTTATTCCATGGATACGACAGTGGAGATCCCGGCCACATAGCCACCCTTGCTAAAGTTGTCTGCACAGCAGAAAGATAATGCTTCGACCACCTTTCTGCTCGTCAGGGATTCAGACGGATTCTGGAGCTGGCTCTTCTTGCTCCAGGTAAGGAGCACCACAACAGAAACTCTCAGCAGCCGGGCTGCTCCGCCCGGCGCCCTGCTGAATAGAATCATTTTCTTGGTCGCTGCCGGGGCTTTCGACCTAGAATGACAAGAATCAGTAGCACCTCAACCGCCATGACCGGACGAACGTGAATGAATCCACCCGGTGTCTACGAGAAATTTAAACCAGGCAGCCCGATAAAAAGAACCCTACCTCCCGACACGAATTCCCGAAAGCGAACCTATGACCCCGAAGACGCTCAATAGCCAGACAATCACACAAATCACCACGACTACATTTAAGATCCTCTTGATTGTATAATCCATCGGTATGTAGTTGTTAACAAGCCAAAGGATAACTCCAATAACAACCAGAATAAGAATCAAATGAATCAAAGGCATATTATTCTCCTTTCATGCCCAAGGCCCCTGAGCAGACAGGGCGTTTCACATGGCGGAACGGCCTCCGCCCTCTCAAAATACATGGCATTACTTACGGTTCCCTCCTGCAGGGGGCTATTCGATGGTGACCGAAGCGATGATCAATATCCAACCGGCCCTGAGGTGGATGCTATCGAAAGCTTGCCAAAAAGTAATTCCCAGGCATCTACTGTTTTATGACATCTCCGACCTTTCCCGCTTTTGTTTCAAAGTCCTTGGCTACTTTTGTTCGGAATCAGATCCGCTGGTTTCCAACCTTTACGGTTATTGTTCGTGCCCTTTCTGCTGTTCTTTCTCTTTAGATTCACCTTGATGTTGCGGCTGTTGCTGCTGGTGCTGCTGTTGTGGCTGAGGCTCGCGCTGCACAGCAGGGTGCTGCTGTTGTGGCTGAGGCTCGTGCTGCACAGCAGGGTGCTGCTGCTGTGGCTGAGGCTTTTGTTCGTGCTGCACAGCAGGCTGCTGCCTTACAGCGGGGGGCGCTTGAGGCGGAGCTGGTTTGCGTCCTTCGGCGCGGGCTGGAGCAGCGGGGTGGCCCTTGAATCCTTTCTGCCACTCGCCTCCCTGGGCATGATGGTGTTGCTCAAAAAATTGCTGATTATAACGCTGACCCTCCCGGTGTTCACGCCAATAAGGATACTGCCGCTGAAAACTCTCCCAGTATTGAGGCTGTCCCTTATACCACGCCAGCCATCTCGGAGCATACCAGGTCTCGGGTCTGACAATATAGCTGGGAGCATAAGCGTAATATGGGGCCCAACCGTATTCAGGGCCGTAAAAATAGTACAGGACGCCATTCAAAAACCAATCACCGTTGAAATAGACCCATGGCGTATCAGGCCCCACCCAGGGTGACACATAGGGATCCGGGGGCGGGGGTGGATATTCATAGGCTTGAGCATAGGAAGGTGAAGACATGGCGGCGACTGCGCCTCCAGCAAGCAAGATTGCTGTCATCAAAATAAAGGCAATTTTTTTCATATCCACCTCTCATCGATTTTTACGACGGTGCAGGTGTAAAGATGATTCCGCACGTCGTAAGGGTTTATGGTATTAGTGCCCTGCGCAGCGTCGACCGCGCACCCCGGGGCGATCCGGCGTATGATACGCCGTTCTGCTACTTCCCCAGGACTTTCTCAACCTGGCCGATCTTTTCTTGTACTTTGCCGGCTATTTTTTCGTCTTTGCCTTCGGCTTCCAATTTGGATTTCATGCTGAGCTTCCCGGCGAGCTCCCTGAGCTTACCCTTTACTTTGTGAAACTTGCCTTCCGCCTGGTTCTTAGTGCCGGATTTCATGGTATTCCTCCTGCACCGCGTACTTGCGGGGTTTGACTGATGGTTGCTGACACTCTGTCTGGGTTGCTTTCACATCGCCTTTATCAGCGGCGCTTTCCAATCGATTGATGGTCCAGTTGCAGAGTTTCGCCACCTGCCCATTCCAGTTCTCTGCCATTTTATGCAAGTTCATGACTTGTTCCTTATCTCTTAAAAAAGTTCAGTGTTACGGTTGCCGGACTATGCAGGATAGCAAAGGAGTGCTGTGCATTCCTTTGCTATGCCTTTGCTCCTGTCAGATACGGCCCATTAACAGGAGCACGACCACAATCAGGAGGACCAGTCCCATGCCACCGCTTGGATAGTATCCCCATCCCCTGCTGTGCGGCCAGGCGGGGACTGAGCCCACGAGCACAAGAACTAATATAATGAGTAGAATTGTTCCCAACATTTTCATCTCTCCGTTCTTCCGAAAGTTCGGCGTTTAGAACTGACATCTGTAAAGTGACACACATTAAGCCCATTGGGCTCGCAGACTGAGGCGTATTGCGCCCTTTCAAAAAACATATCACTACTCGCTTCTTTCACCTCGATGAGCCTGTCTCCCTTACAGAATGTGGAATGACATAAGAGAAGCTGGATGGGAGCCAAATGAGCCATGCTGCATTATCTTTAGGCAAGTTTTATGCCCACCAGATCGAGAGGCGTAACAGTCGCACTTTAGCTTAAAGATACGGACACTTACGGTGTGGCCAGAGCCATCGAAGGGTGTTAACTTGAATCGAAGAAGTGTTGCATGCAACAGAAGCGTTGCATTACTTACATGCCACATGCTACATTTCAATACTGGGAGTCCCCTGCGATTGAAGTCGATAAAGCGGCATGAAAAAAGCTCCTGTCTTTGTAGACCCTTCGCGTTGACAGAACGTCATAGACGTTTAGCATCTTAGCTCGACCGTTCAAAACTGAAGAATTGTCCCATTCAAACAAGAAGAGCATGCCGATATGCCCGACGGTATCCTGGAAATCCGCCTTTACAATGAGGCCAACTGTGTACCTGTCGTTAGAACAAAGCCCGAAAGGGGACTGAACCGGGGGTGCAAGTATGACGGAAGATAAATCCGGAGAGGATCGCACTGCCAGGTTGCGACGGCTTGCAGAGGAGCGCAGTAGAGAAGGTGCAGCCGAAACCGCTCGGACAACGGCCGAACAAGATTACCAGGGCCTGGTTCACGAGTTGCAGGTTCATCAATCGAGTTGGAGATGCAGAACGAAGAGCTGCGTATGGCCCAGGGACAACTCGTCGAATCGTTGGCAAAATACTCCGATCTCTATGACTTTGCGCCGGTCGGCTACGTCACTTTGAATGGAGATGGTCTCATCCTGGAAGCAAACCTCACCTTTGCCGCTCGGCTTGGTATTGAAAGAGGCCGCCTGATCGGCACCCCTCTTTGGCTTTACGCAGCAGCGCCGGACAGAGGCAAGTTTCGGTCGCACCTCGATCAGCCGACTCGATAAGTCCCTCACTTGGGCCTGTCCTCCAGATTGATTGCCTGGACCTGAACTTCGAGCTTTCCTTCCGAAGACACATCCGTTTCAATCGTCAATACAGTCTGAATCCGACCGCCGGGGGTATATTCTTCATATTGGGGGTCACTTCAAGGCTGAACCCGGGTTCATTGGGAAACGGCGTCGCGAAGGCCATCTTTCCTCTACAACAAAATTGAGGATATCGATTTTAGTCCGTTTTTTGTCTTTGTCGACTTCCTCATTATTGTATCTATCCAATTCGCATAGTTCGATTTGCATTATGTCATCGTCTTTCATGGTGGTTGCATCCCCCACTACGCGATACAAGGAAGATATCACCAGTCGCAGATCAGACGATTTTAAATGACGGGGCACTGACTTGTCCCCCTTCACTCCGCCCTTGACACCGCGTGCGCAATTCGAACAATTTCTCGAGCGATATTCTCGGGTGAAAGAACAAAATCTATGCACCCGCTTGCTATTGCGCTCTCAGGCATATCCGGCTGCCCAGCGGTGTCAAGCTTCTGCGCGATGGTAACGCCCCCCACTTCTTTTATGCCGGACAGCGCTGCTGCCCCATCGCCATCATAGCCAGAGACAATGACTGCGATAAGTTTGCCGTCCCAGTGCTGTGTCAGGGAACGCAGAAAAACCGTAATCACGTCGGGCCACCCCCTAGGCTTTGATATCGGCTGTAGATGGAACTCTCCATCAAGAACGTGCAAATCACGGTTTTCCGGGATGATGAACACACAGTTGGGCTGGATGAGTAATTTTTCCGTGATCAGTTCAACCGGCATCTCTGTGTAGCGCGGCAGAATCTTGTGGAGCTGGGTGGCTACGGTTCTCATGTGATTAACGATGACGATAGCAACACCCATATCCGCTGGCAGATGGGTTAGTAACCGGGTATAGGCGTCGAGGCCACCGGCTGATCCACCCACGCAAACGACAGGGAAGTCTTTGGCAACACTCTTAGCTTTCATTGACAATCCCTCCGCTTCGAATTTTTGATTCCAGTTTATAGGTTTTTGCACATATTCAGACACGTAGTACACTTTTCCTCTTGCTGATAGCTGCATTTAGCCTACAACCGCGGATCACATCGGCATGATAGGGATGAGATTTTGCCACTTCTATTTTTTCCTGGTTTCTCCCGTCCATTTTTACCGAATCAGAGTTCATTTTTCCGAGAGCGAGGTCAAACTTCAAAACTACGCGGGGTGATGATATAGCAAACCTTCAGCACTATCAATGGGGGCAATCATCCGGTTTAGGATGCAGACAAACACTCATCTTCCCTGGATATGGTGAACACGAAGTTAGACCCGTCCGGACGGGCCTCGTACCATATCTCACCGCCGTGCTCTAGGATGATTTCCCTGCACAGGTACAAACCAAGGCCGACACCGTCCGGAGTGTGACCTTCCAATGGCTCGATTCGCCCAAACCTGTCAAATATCTTCTCGCGATCTTCTTCAGCAATCGGTATGCCGCTGTTGTAGACGTTCAGACGATAATGCGATTCGCGTTGTTCAAAACCAAAAGAGATGGTACATCCCTTGCCTCCGTACTTGGCGGCATTAGTGAAGAGGTTCCTATAGACGGCCTTCAGCCAAGTCTTGTTGGCGCAGATGGAGATGGAACCGGCGGGAATCGCCCCCAGACGATTGTCGATTACAATCTCACGCCTGATGATATCGTCCGCGAGTTCATTCAACACGGCATCGATGATATCCTGCCGCAGGTCCAGCACCTCGCGTTCCATTTCTATCGGCCCCCCGACAATGGAGGCTTTCCCGAGGTAATCCTCAGCGGTTCCCAGCAGGCGTGCGCAACGGGACAGGAGTTCTTGCACGGTGTTTGCCGGGCTTTGATCCAGCTTTCCGTATACGCCTCGAAGCAGGAGCTTCAAGATGGAGGCAATGGCGACAAGAGGCCCCCTGATGTCATGAGAGAGGACCATCACCATGTTCAGAATGTGCTCGTTCAACCGCCGAACGCGCTGTTCGGATTCAAGGAGTGCAGCTTCCGCCCGCTTACGCTGGGTGATGTCCGTTACGGAGGTTCTGCAAGAGCCAGTGCCTTTTGCGCTTTCCATGAATATGCTATCGAGGCGGGCAAAAAACTCCCCGCTCTCTTTTGCCCTCAGTCTCACTTCACACGTGTCGCCCTCATGGGTATCGAAAACCTTCTTTAAGTGGGTGAAAAACCCCTTCCAGTCGCTCTCGACCACAATAGTAACAAAGGGGATGTTGATGAGGTTGCCCCTCTCGATACCCAATTGCTTTACACCGGTAAGATTCATCTCGATGATCCGTCCCTGCTCATCGAGAGTGAAATAGCTGAGGGGAGCAAAATCATAGAGGTCGGCATATTGGTTGCGGGATTCCTCAAGCTGAGCCTGGGTTTTGCGGAGTTCTCCATTTTGCATCTCGAGTTCGAGCTGATGGATCAGCAACTGGTGAACAAGTTTTTGAATGTCCTCAGCATCACCCCCAGAGGAGATCTTTTCCAGATGCGCAAGCCTCTTTTCAGCCTCATTGCGAAGAGCGGTTGCCGACCTTTGCTCCCGGGTCTTATCTGCCATGATGTCCTCTATCGGTAATGTCTTCCATGGTTAGCAAAATAAGACTGGGCTTGCCGCTCTGCTGCTTCATCATTCGGGCGTTAAGAACCATTCTCCTGTGCCCGATATTTGGAAAGTCATGCTCCACCTCAAAGTCATCGAAAGAAGACTTCTCCGGGATAATCTTTTCGAGAAGTTCCCGAAGCCTCGGGGTGTCCCACTGGCCGTTGCCAAGGCTAAAAATGTGTCCCCCTTCGGTCTTCTCCCTGGTGATCTTAAAATTCCTGTAAAAAACCTTATTGGCCGAGACGACCTTGAGGTTACCGTCGAGAACGAGCAGCGCCTCCCGTATCGTGTCGGTGATGGTCTCGGCAAAAGCTCTGGCATCGTCTGCAATCTTTTCCACCTCTTTAAGAGCGGTAATATCGACAAACGAAACGACGACACCGTCGATCACGTTCTCCGCGGTTCTATAGGGGAGCGTGCGAATGGAAAACCAGGTCCCCTCCTTGTTCTGCACCTCTGCTTCACTGTGCTGCAGCGTTTTGAGCACACCCCTGACACTGGCCGTAAGGTCATAGTCTGCAAGCTTTGACGTGATATCGCTTATCGGCCGCCCCACATCGGAGGGAATAAGATTGAAAATCTCGGTCAGAGCCGGAGTGAAGCGCCTGATAT
>JBEKPW010000060.1:0-35121 GCA_049520315.1 Syntrophobacteraceae bacterium | reverse complement strand
CCCACAAAACTTTGCTCCAGTCCTCGTCGAGGTGAACCACTAACCGGAGAGCCGGATGCGGGAGATCCGCCAGTCCGGTTCGGAGGGAGGGGCGGCGATGAGCCGTTCCTACCCCTATCGGGCTTCTTCCTTGTAGCTGCTCGTCTTTATTTGAGCGCTTATGGGGCAAAGCTCTCCACGCCCTTGACTTGATGCTTTCTTGCACGCAACTCGGTATTACCCGGAAGCCGCAAGGACCGCCCAGTGGAGAGCCCTCGGGAATGGGTCCCCACAAGACTTGCCGGTTGCGGCTCCAGGGTTGAGAGAGTTAGGCGTGCCGTGGCCGGATGATCAATCGGCCTGTAAAGGTTGGGGCCGGATTGGTCTACCATGTCACAGGATGGGACGTAAGTATTGCGTCAGCTTTTCGACCGCCCGAACAGCTCTTTCATGCGCAGAAGCAACGAAATGTCGCCGGAAGCCCTGTACTTTTGCTGCATAAACAACTGCTGCCCATCGGCTTTTCCGGTTATAACGTCCATCCATATCTCGAAGGGCGACTCAATGATTAGATCTGGTTTTGCCGAGGTTCCCTCTTTGGCCCTGATCTCCCCATTCTCGATCTCGAAATGACAACTCCCTTCGACTTCGCCTGAAAAAGTGAACTGCATGACGGCCTTCATCTGTTTAGCATTTTCGGCGTTAAAGCCCATAGACATGATCGTCAGGAAGCTCTCGATTGAATCAGGCCTCGGGACCATATTGCGTTCCTCGAACTCCTTTGGCGTTATTCCTTCCCGGATGCAGGTCTTCCAAAACAGATTCGCCATCTTGGCAGTGAATTCGAAATCTCCTCCAATGGGCTGAGTCAACCGTTCGATCGTCGCCGCAGGGACGCTCCCGTGTTGGACTAACTCGCGACCTGCCTCGACAGCGGCTTCGCGAATCTCTTTCGCTGTTTCGGCGAGTTCGGGCCTGGTAAGAGCTTCGGCCCCGGGCCTGTAGATCTCGGCCCGGAGACCCTTGCCGAATAGGAATCTAATGTATTGGGAGAGTTGATCGAAGACCTTCAGCTCAGGAAACCCCGCCACGGACAGGATAACACTCGCTGGAGTTTTGTGCCGCATAGGGTGAAAGGTTTTCCCGTCACGCCTGATGAGAAAAGGCTCCAAAACCGGTAGCGTGCGTTCAATGAAAGCCTTCATCGAAGCGTTCACCGTGTAGTGGTACAAGGGCGTCGCATATACTGCAATGTCGGCTTCCAACCACTTTGGGAATAACTCTGAAGTCATGTCGTCCTTGTGAACGCAGACTCCCGGGGTCTTCGTCCAGCATGTGTAGCAGCCGATGCAGTTGTTGACCTTCTTCTTACGCAGGTGGATTGTCTCGACTTCAGCTCCGGCTTGGCGCATGCCTTCCACCAATGCGTCCAGCAATATGCCGGTTTTGCTGATACCCTCACCTCGTGGGCTGGAGTTAAGAGCTAGTACTTTCATGGCAGTCTCCTTCCGTGCGAACATGGGATTCAAGCTAATTTGAACATTGGACAATGAAACAATCGGGTCTTAATCCCTGAATTCCTCAATCCCTTCCAAAAAGCTGGTTCATGCGCATCAGCAATGAAAAGTCGCCGGAAGCCCTATACTTTTGCTGCATAAACATCTGTTGCCCATCTGCCTTTCCGGTTATAACGTCCATCCATACCTCAAAGGGCGACTCAATGACTAGATCGGGTTTTGCCAAGGTCCCCTCTTTGGCCCTGATCTCCCCATTCTCGATCTCGAAATGACAACTCCCCTCGACTTCGCCTGAAAAATTGAACTGCATGACGGCCTTCATCTGTCCGGCACTCTCGGGCTTGAAGCCCCTTGACATGGTCGTCATAAAGCTCTCGATTGAATCAGGCCGGGGGACCGGATTGCGTTGTTCCATGGCTGTCTCCTTTGGATTGTTGTTAAGGACCGGCTGGTCATGACGGTCCGGTGCAGGGTTCTGGCTGCTCGGCGACAGGGTTGCCTTTGCCTCCACAGCCGTGTTTTCGAGTCCCGCCCGCATCGCGGCGAGCGGAGGCAGGCCGAGACGCTGGAGGTAATGGTCTGGAAACCTGATGTTAAACGGAACACCCACTCCGATAATGATGATTATGGGTACAACGGCGCGGGTAATAACCGACGGATAGAGGCTCAAAATGATGCAGATTGCAAAGATGCCTGCCCAGGCGAAGGTCATGATTCGATTGATCGTCAGAAAGATCGGGTTTTCCCATAAACTTTGAGGTGTATATTTCCTGGCGTAGTGGAGCGTGAAAGGGGCAAAACCCAGGATCGCCGGCAGAAATGCGGTGGAGAACAGGCAGAGGTAAATCCCCGTTACGGCATAACGGTGAAGCACTTTCCCCGCCGGCTCCGGCCAAAGACAAAGCAGGATTACAACTGTCAGAAAATAGGCGCTGATCGTCCAGTCGAAGTAGGTCGGTTTGTCCCACCTCCACGCAAGCGCAAGAAGCAGGAGGCAGCAAACGAGCATAGCGCAGGCTACAGTAAACAGGCTGCCGGTATCTACAGTGATGGAAGCCCAGATCTGGAAAATTTGCAGGGGCACAAACGGCGCGACGTACAGGAAAACCTGCTGATACTTTGTCGGGGTCTGCAAAGTTGCCTCCCTGTTGCACAATCGGTAAAGGTGCGTTTACACATCCAGCGCTATTACTTGATTTTTCCTCGGGCCTTTCCCAATTTAAAGGCAGCATCGATAAAATTGTTGGGCACATCAGGTTGTTCGGATTCGGGTTTTCTAACCAGGCTGAGCGAATCGGTAGGGCAGGTGGAAACGCAAAGCCCGCAGCCGATGCAGCGGTCGGAATCCAACCGCACCGCATCGCCATCGAGCCTCAGTGCATCCATCTGGCAGCGGTCAACACAGATGCCGCAAGTTTGGCAGTTTTCTGGATCATAGGACGCAAAAAAAGGACTGGACGTCATCGAGGCCGGCTTGGCGTGACTCTTGAGCGATTTCAGGACCCCGCAACAACAGCCGCAGCACAGACACATCCACATAGCATCTTTGGCGTTTGCGGGCTGCACGACGAGACCGGCCTCATCGGCATACTTGAGAATATCAAGCGTCTCCTGGAGGTCAATCTCCCGGCCCAAGCCATTGCGTACGCGATAATCCACCGCCGCGCCGAACCCCAGACAACTCTCCTCCCGCCTGTCACACGCATTTCCCATTATGTTTTGCGCACGGCGGCAGATGCAGGGCCCAACCGAGAATCTCTTCTGCGCCCGGACAAGTTCTTCGGCCTTCTCGTAGGGCATCACTTCAAGTTGTGGAGTCACACTGTGGCCAACCGGAATGGTGCGCAATTGAGGGAGCTTCCATGCCTCTTTGTGAAGGGCCGGATGATATTCATCCATGTCCTGAATCAGCTCCTTGTCCAGGTTGTTGACCTGGAACTCCCAGATCCCGACGAGATACTGTGCCGCCATATATCTCACTAGACCCGTTTCCCGCGTTTGCCTCAAAATAAGCCCTTTCTTTGCCATCTCCTCCAGGCGCTGAGCGGTTTCATCCGGAGATAACCCGGCCCTGCGTGCAACCCCCTGCGATTCCTCGGGAAGCATGGTCAGATAAAGGGCAAGTTCTGCTTCCTCCGGGGTAAAGAGTCTCTTCAAAATACGCAGTTCCACGCCACTCTCGGTGGATGGATAGCCGCCCGGGAGGTTGTCCAAATGTTTGGCCAGTCTCTTGTAGATTTCCTGTTCCATGGCGTCGCTCTTTTCTTAAATGTGTGGAAAGGTCAATGGTTGCCATCAATTGGGATTTTTGTTCTCATCACTCGTTCTCATGCTTCAGGGCCTCAATCACCATGGTCAGATCGTTGGCCAGGTTCTCATAAAAGCCCAGGCCGATCTGAAAGCACAGGTACTGGAACCGGTCCGCATGGGTTCCAATCTCCGGACCGGCCGACTCAAGCTCTTGGCGCAACCGCTTAACTGTGTCGAGCTGCGTGAGCGCAATCGCCTCCCGCTCTCCTGGGGTAAGATATGCGAAGAAGAAAAGCTTCATACAGAAGGCGCTTTTGGGTTGCTCCGGGACAAACTTGGATCGCAGGGCGTCGAGGAAAGCTACCTTTCCAGCTTCAGTTATAGTGTAAACTTTACGGTTTGGCGCCCCGTCCTGGATCACAACTTGCTTGGAAATCAGCCCTCTGACCTCCATCTTCTTAAGAGTCGGGTAAATGGACCCGTAGCTAAGCTCAGAGAAGAATGAGAAGGACATGGAGAAGGCCTTCCTGAGATCGTAGCCTGTCATGCTGGATTTCATGAGAAAACCCAGCAGCACCGATTGAACGTCCATAGCGTCTCCTTAGTATCGCTAGAGTATATAGCGGTGCGATATATGTCAAGAAAAAAATATATCGTGGCGGATTTTTCGGCCTCAGGCCCTGAAGCTCGAATTGTGCAAGACTCCCAAAGCAATCCACTACAACTTATTATCGCCGAGCGCTCTTTGGGTAATGAGGGTTTTGGGGGGTCTAACACCGTTACTTTTTCAAAGCTCACCACAATCCCGAACAGCCCGGATTGATCACCAGATTGAGGCATTCAAGGGGTCATTTCGGGGTCAGGCGGCAGCCGGTTATAATGAAATCGATAACTTGCGTGAGGGGCGACCGGTTCGAATCCAGTCGGCCCGATCAGGGAAATTTATATTTTGAAAATAAGATATTTTCGCTTTCATCTGTTCTTATCCACCCCGCTGCGCTCCTCCATCCGTGTTTAAGCTTTCCCTTCTTTGTTCCGGCTTTTCCGGGTAGTGAAAAAACATTCACCCGCTCTTTTGGGGTGTATTAAGAATTATCTTGAGAGCAACTTGGTATTAGCCCACGACTCAAAACAACGCATTCGTAAACTCCTCTGCGTCAAACGGGCGCAGGTCGTCAAGGCGCTCTCCGATCCCGATATAGCGGACCGGCACCTGAAGCTCGTCGCAAATGGCGGCGATAATCCCGCCCCTGGCAGTGCCGTCGAGCTTGGTCAAAATCAGTCCTGTCAGGCCTATGCCCTCCTTGAAGAGCTTCGCCTGCGAAAGCGCGTTCTGGCCCGTTGAGGCGTCAAGGACAAGGAACACTTCGTGCGGGGCCTCCGGCATCTTTTTGTTGATGACCCGGTGGATTTTTTTCAGTTCCTCCATGAGATTGACTTTGGTGTGCATCCTGCCTGCAGTGTCCATCAGTATAACGTCGATGTCGCGCGAAACCGCCGCATCGAGCGCGTCAAAGGCCACGGCGGAAGGGTCCGATCCGCTTTTCTGCCTCACCACAGGGACCCCGGTGCGATCGCCCCAGATTGACAACTGCTCGGCTGCAGCGGCCCGGAAGGTATCGCAGGCCGCGAGCATCGGCTTAAGGCCCTGCAGTTTCAACTGGTTGGCCAGCTTTCCGGTGGTCGTAGTCTTGCCTGTGCCGTTTACTCCCACGATCATGACCACGAATGGTTTGTGCGTGCGGTAGTCGAGCACAGGGGCTTCAACGCTCAAAACGGACCTGATTTCCTCGCGTATCTGCTCCCGGAGCCGGGCGGGATCGCTCAACTCCTTTCGCTTTACCTTGTCGGCGACTTTGCGAAGCAACATCCCGGTGGTTCTCACCCCCAGGTCGGAGGTGATGAGAATTTCTTCCAGTTGATCGAGCAGTTCATCATCTATGACCCTTTTGCCGAGAACCAGCCGATCTATCCGGTGGACGAATTTCTCCCGCGTTCCTTTGAGCCGCTGGCGAAGACGCCTGAAAAAACCCCTTCTCGGCACACCCTCCTCCGGGGCCCCCTCTTCTTCATCCAGGACGTCCTCTTCTTCCTCCAGGACATCCTCTTCGCCGGGCAACTGTTCGCCCGATAATGAGTCATCCTGACCGAGTCCTTCAGCAGGGGCAAACGTTACCGGTTCCGGTTCCTCTAAAGTTTGCGCCCCGGACGCTTCCTCCGGTCCGTCTCTTTTCTCCTCTTCCGTCCCTCCTTCCTCCGCCCCACCGTCCTCGGTCCCACCGTCCTCGGTCCCCGTTTCAAACAAATCCTCGCTCTCTTGCCCGCGATCTTTCTTTTTCTTTCGTTTGAACCACCTGATCATATTTTCTTCCCCTTTGGAGATTCTATTCGGTCTGGCGCCCGCAGGCTGTAAAGTATAATATAACAGCGACGAACCGGGGCTAAGTCGAGCTGACTGTGCGCCGGTCAAGGCGCGAAAACAGGATTTCACCGCAGAAGAAAAAAGCTATTCACCACAGAGACACAGAGGGCGCAGAGATAGAACACCGCTTTGAAAAATGTTCATTCCTTTAGAGTCAGGACTTGTCTGGCATTTCTTCCTCTGTGCGCTCTGCGTCTCTGTGGTAGATATTGAACCATTTCGACCGAGCGCCGGTCAAGGCGCGATTTTGGGGGGAGCAGCATGGATAGTCAAGAGCGGAGTTTACGTCTTCAGATAATCAAGGTTGGCCGCAAGCTGGAGAGCAACGGGCTGATTGCGGGAAGCGACGGCAATATTAGCTGCAGGGCCGGCGAGGACTGCATGCTGATAACCCCGAGCGGTGTTTCCAAGGGAGACATCGAGCCCGAACAGATCGCAAAAACCTGTATGCGGGGAAATCTTCTGGAAGGCCCGATGAGGCCGTCAAGCGAAATACGAATGCACCTCCAAGTCTACCGCATGAGGCCCGACGTTTCGGCGATAGTGCATGCGCACCCGGTTGTGGCAACGGCATTCACACTGGCCGGGTTTCCGTTAAACTCGAAAGTCCTGCCCGAGGTCTGGCTCATGCTGGGCAATGTTCCCGTTGCACCCTACGCAACGCCATCGACCGACGAAGTCCCCCGGTCAATCGAGCCTTATATCATGGGCAGCCGGGCGATACTTCTTAAGAGGCACGGGGCGCTGACTTTCGGTGCGAGCCTGATGGAAGCCTGCATGCGCATGGAAAAACTCGAGCACTGTGCAAAAATCCTTTTCTACGCCTCCATGATCGAGGATCGAAAGGTCCCGGTCGCCCTGGCCGAAAACGAAATTGCAAAGCTTGGATCGAGCGATTGACACGCAGGATCAGTCCAGCTCATAGTGCAGTTTAAGGGCACGGTCCACTTCTTTAATGATGCTCTGATCTCGACCATGTCCATCCGTGTCGATCCGTGTCTGTGTCTTTAGATATTTTCAGCCGGAAAAAGCACGAATTTCGGAAATAAGATATCATAGACGTCACCCCGGCGAAACCTGCCGCAGTCCCGATCAGGCTTCCGCCTGGATGACGAAATCATTAACCACTTTACGGAGTTACTCCAACCAGAGAACCCTTTTTCATCACCCCGTTAAATCCTGTCAATCCTGTCCAAGCTTTTATTTCCGTGCTCTGTCGATGACCAGTCCTCTTCTTGTCCGGCGTCCCGCAGGGGCATGCAGGGCCGCCTCTGCATATTTTATTTGAAACGCCCTGCACAATCCTTTAAATTCATTGGGCAAACAACTTATTTTTTCGCCAATCCTCCCGTTTAGGCGGAAAGGGAGGATTTTTATTTCTATTTTCGGGTGGTTGCCATGATCGAAAAAGCTAATATACTGGTTGAGGCCCTCCCTTATATTCGCCGGTTTTACCAGAAGACGATCGTCATAAAATATGGCGGTCACGCAATGGTGGCCGAAGAGCTTAAGGAGAGCTTCGCAAAGGACGTAGTCCTGATGAAGTACATCGGGATAAATCCGGTGGTGGTCCATGGCGGCGGGCCGCAGATAGGCGAGATGCTGCGGCGCATAGGAAAGAAATCGGACTTTTGCGACGGAATGCGCATAACCGATGCCGATACTATGGAGATCGTGGAAATGGTGCTATCGGGAAAGGTCAACAAAGAGATAGCGGCCCTGATAAACAGGCATGGAGGACGCTCGGTAGGGTTGAGCGGCAAGGACGCCCGGCTCATCGAGGCCCGAAAGCTCACGATCGTTCGAGATGCCGCAGAAGACAGGCCTGCAGAGATAATTGACATAGGACTGGTCGGCGAGGTGGCGCGGGTTAACCTGGAGATCCTGCAAACCCTTTCGCAAAGCGATATAATCCCGGTGATCGCCCCGATCGGGGTGGGTGAGAACGGGGAAACGTACAATATAAACGCAGATCTTGTGGCGGGGGCGATTGCGGGGGCTCTCAAGGCTGATAAGTTTTTGCTCATGACCGATGTGCCCGGAGTGCTTGATGGGGAGGGAAAGCTTATATCGAGCATGACGGTGGACGAAGCCGAAGAGGCCATGCGCAACCGGACGCTGCAGGGCGGGATGATTCCGAAGATCAAATGCGCAATCGACGCCCTGGAGGCCGGGACAGCAAAGGTCCACATAGTTGACGGCCGCCTTCCCCACGCCATTTTGCTCGAGATATTCACCGACGCGGGGATCGGAACCGAGATCCTGAGAAACAGCGAGCGAACCAAATGAACGCACCTATTGATGGAATAGAGCAGCAGTGCAGCAAGCACATCTTCGGCACATACGCCAGGTTTCCGGTGGCTTTTGTCAGGGGGGCGGGGTGCAGGCTCTGGGATGACGCCGGAAAAGAATACCTTGATTTTCTTGCCGGCATTGCCGTTTGCGCCCTCGGGCACTGCCACCCGGAAGTGGCCCTGGCAATCAGCGAGGCAGCGCGAAAACTGATTCATGTTTCCAACCTCTTTCATACATATCCGCAGGTTGAGCTGGCGGCGGAATTGACACGACTTTCATTTGCGGATAAGCTGTTTTTTTCCAACTCCGGCGCTGAGGCCAACGAAGCGGCGATAAAGCTCGCCAGAAAGTACAGCCATGACACCTTCGGCCCCGGCAGGTTCCACATCATCTCGATGAAGGGTTCCTTCCACGGCCGGACCATGGCGACCCTTTCGGCTACTGGTCAAAGCAAGATCCATCAAGGTTTCGAGCCGCTGGTGGAAGGTTTTGTCCATGTCGATTTTAACTCCGTTTCGGCTGTCGAAACGGCCATTACGGACAAGACCTGTGCGGTAATGGTCGAACCGGTCCAGGGGGAAAGCGGGGTCAATTTCCCGCCTCCCGGCTACTTGAGGGACCTTAAGGCGCTTTGCAAAGAAAGAAAACTCCTGCTCATTTTTGATGAGGTCCAGTCGGGACTGGGGAGAACAGGTTCACTTTTTGCCTACGAACAGGAGGATGTGACCCCTGACATAATGACCCTGGCAAAGGCGCTGGCAAACGGATTGCCAATGGGGGCAATGCTTGCAACAGATGAGATCGCAGGGGCTTTTACCCCCGGCAGCCATGCTTCCACCTTCGGCGGAGGCCCCCTTGTGGCCTCGGCGGCCCTGGCAACCTTGAGGGTGATTTCCGAACCTGCTTTCCTGGGCAAGGTGCGTGAGACCGGCGCCTATTTCATCTCGAGGCTCCAGGAACTCAAAGAACGCTATTCGTTCATCAAAGACGTTCGCGGGCGAGGTCTCATTGTGGGTTTGGAGCTGGCCGTCCCGGGCGCGAAATTCGTTCTAAAATGCCTGGAGAGGGGCGCCATAATAAATTGCACGCACGATACGGTTTTGAGGTTCGTTCCGCCGCTTATCGCCGGCAGATCCGAAATAGACGAGATGATCGGCATCCTGGCGGGCGTCTTTAAAGAGGAAGCCCTATGAAGCGCGACCTGCTCTCGATCCGGGACCTTTCCGCCCCGGAAATTCTCGGACTGATCGCCAAAGCCGAAAAGATGAAGGCGGAGCTTGCAGCGGGCGTGCTGCCCAAGTCGCTCACCGGAAAAATTGTGGGCCTCATTTTCCTGAAACCCTCGACCAGAACGCGGGTTTCCTTCGAGGCCGCCATCTGCCGGCTGGGGGGGCAGCCCATGTTCATGACCGCTCAGGATACCCAGATTTCCCGGCAGGAACCTCTTGCCGACATGGCGCGCGTTCTGGAGCGATATATCGACGCCATAGTAATGAGGACTTTTGCTCAAAGCGACGTTGAGGAACTGGCCGGCTTCGCCTCCATTCCCGTTATAAACGCTTTGACTGACTACTATCATCCCTGCCAGGTCCTGGCCGATCTTATGACGATCCACGAAAAGCGGGGCTCGCTTGAAAATCTCACTGTCGCCTGGGTGGGGGATGGAAACAACGTTGCAAATTCATGGATAAATGCGGCCGGACGCCTTGGCTTTTCGCTCAATCTCGCTTGCCCTCCCGGCTACGAACCTCATGAGGAGGTGTTAGGCTGGGCCGAGAGCCAGGCAAAAGCAAAGATCCGGCTGATGACCGATCCCACAGAAGCCGTATCAGGCGCCGACGTGATCTATACCGACGTTTGGGCGAGCATGGGGCGGGAGAGCGAGGCCTCGGAGCGAATGGAAGCCTTTCAGCGTTACCAGATAAATTCACAGCTTCTGGCATGTGCGCCGCCGCACGCGATAGTGCTCCACTGCCTGCCCGCTCACCGGGGAGAGGAGATCACCGAAGAGGTGCTCGAAAGCTGGCGGGCCCCCGTTTTTGACCAGGCTGAAAACCGGCTTCACTTGCAAATGGCGCTCCTCGACTGGATGATCGGAAGCGGAACGCTCTGATCGCGGCTGCGGCCAAGGTGCGAACACAGGACTCCACCGCACAGACGCAAAGGACAAAAAGATATTCACCACGGAGACGCAGAGAACGCAGAGATAGAACATCGCTCTGCAAAATCTTCATTCTTTTAAGAGTCAGTCTTGTCTGGCATTTCTTCCTCTGCACCCTTTTCTTGTCCGGACCATGTCCCGTCTCTGTAGTGGGATTTCCCTAGCTTTTTAAGTGGCTTTTAGAACGGAGTATTTTGGTGATGGGTGTCAAAAAGGTTATCCTCGCCTATTCAGGCGGACTTGATACTTCGATTATCCTCAAGTGGCTCATTGAGACCTATAGATGCGAAGTTGTAACCTTCTCTGCCGACCTGGGCCAGGATGAGGAACTGGACGGGATCGAAAAAAAAGCCCTCGCGACCGGCGCGATCAAAGCGCGCATTGAAGACCTGAGGGAGGAGTTCGCAAGCGAGTTCGTTTTTCCGGCATTTCGAGCCAACGCCATCTACGAAGGTCAGTACCTGCTCGGCACATCGATTGCCCGCCCGCTGATCGCCAGGCACCAGATCAGGATAGCCGAGGAAGAAGGGGCTGACGCGGTGAGCCACGGAGCCACAGGGAAGGGAAACGACCAGGTGCGCTTCGAGCTGGCTTACATGGCGCTCAGACCTGACATAAAGGTGATCGCGCCCTGGCGGGAATGGGATATGAAGTCGCGAAGCGACCTTGTTGCGTTTGCAAAAAAGCACGGGATACCGGTTCCGGTTACCAAGGCCAAGCCTTATAGCTGCGACCGCAACATGCTGCATATAAGTTACGAGGGCGGCATTCTCGAAGATCCGTGGACGGAGCCCGACCCGGAGATGTTCATCATGACCGCAGATCCGCAAAATGCTCCCGACGAGCCGGAAATCATCGAAATCGATTATGAAAAAGGAGACCCGGTTGCCGCTGACGGCAGGCGCATGAGCCCGGCCGGCATACTACGGCATCTCAACAAGATCGGTGGAAAGCATGGGATTGGCCGCGTGGACCTGGTGGAAAACCGGTTCATCGGCATGAAATCCCGGGGCGTCTACGAAACCCCGGGCGGCACCATAATGCGAATCGCCCATAGGGCAGTCGAGTCAATAACCATGGACAGGGAAGTTATGCACCTGCGCGACAGCCTTGTCCCGGAATACTCCCGTATGATCTACAACGGGTTTTGGTATTCACCCGAGATGCGCTACCTGCAGAATATGATGGACCTCGCTCAGGAAAATGTCTGGGGGACCGCCCGTCTGAAGCTCTACAAGGGAAGCTGCCAGGCGGTCGGGCGCAGGTCGGAGCGCTCTCTCTACCAGCCCGGCTTCGCCACTTTTGAAGAAGACGACGTTTACCGGCAGGATGAGGCTGGCGGCTTTATCCGGCTTCTCGGACTGAGGCTGCGGATCGAAACGCTTGTGAACAAAGGCCTTCAGCAGCCTCCAAAGTAAAACTGAGAAGCAGTTCATCATGTCCATTTGGGACACCCTTGAAACCATGAAAAGAACCGTAAAGGGTGGGCAGGCCTTATCTGCCCGCCAATTATCATTAGGTGAATGAAAAACCGGCGGGCACCTTGAAACTGTGCCCACCCTTGACTCATACACGACCTGTTGGACCTGTAACGTAAGAGGGAAAACGGGGAAGGCGGAGGACGTAAATCTGTTCTCTGATCTCCGTTTCGGAGTCGGGTTCAAATCAGGTGCTTCGGGAGAGCATAAAGCCCTCCCGAAAGAACAGCACGACAATGCCGGGGCGGGGTTTTTCTATGTCAAAAAAGTCCCCGCCCGCTCTTGAACGCAACTGGTATGAGCTCCCTTATTTCGGAGTAATCAGCACATGGCCGAAAAGCTGTGGAAGGGACGTTTCGAGCTGCCCACAGATAAACTGGTGGAGGAATACACCGCTTCCATCCATTTTGACAGCCGGCTCTATCGCTACGACATCGAGGGGAGCATCGCGCATTGCCTCATGCTGGCCGAGTGCGGCATAATTTCGCACGAGGAAGCCTCCCGCATTGTGCAGGCTCTGGGCGAAATAGCTCGCGACATAGAGCGGGGCGGGGTTGTCCTGGATTCCTCCCGGGAGGACATCCACATGGCAATCGAAAACGAGCTTACCGCCCGGATAGGAGAGACCGGCGGCAAACTCCACACGGCCAGGAGCCGAAACGACCAGGTTGCTCTTGATATGCGGCTCTACATGCGCGATGTGCTTTCGAGCATAATGGACCTTGTGTGGGAAGTTCAGGCGACCCTGGTCACAGTGGCTGAAATGCGCCTTGGGGTAATCATGCCGGGGTTTACCCACCTCCAGCACGCGCAGCCGATTCTTTTTTCACATCACCTGATGGCCTACTATGAAATGTTTGGCCGCGACTTCGCAAGATTCAGGGAATGTCTCACCCGCACTGACGTAATGCCGTTGGGAAGCGCGGCGCTTGCAGGCACCACTTTTCCCACCGACATGGAATGGACCGCCCGTCAGCTTGGTTTTTCCAAGGTTGTGGCAAACTCTATGGACGCGGTCGCAGACCGCGATTACCTGATCGAATTTTGTTCGGCTTCTGCTATTTTAATGATGCACGTAAGCCGCATGGCCGAAGAGCTTATTATCTGGTCGAGCCCGGAATTCGCTTTCATCGAGATAAGTGACGCATTCTGCACCGGTTCCAGCATCATGCCCCAGAAGAAAAATCCGGACGTGCCTGAGTTGATGCGCGGCAAAACCGGCCGGGTGTATGGAAACCTGATTGCGCTTCTGACTGTGACCAAGGGGCTGCCCCTGGCCTACAACCGCGATCTGCAGGAAGACAAACAACCGGTTTTCGATACTGTCGATACCGTGCTTGCCACCCTGGGCCTTTTGAGTAAAATGCTCCCCGAAATCCGGATCAATGAGGAGACAATGGCCCGTATGGCCGGGCATAACTTTACACTGGCCACCGATCTGGCCGATTATCTGGTCAGTCGTGATGTTCCTTTCCGCAAAGCGCATCATGCTGTAGGCCAACTGGTTCAATACTGCATTCGGACCGGCAAAGAGCTGAGCGACTGCACGCTTGACGAGTTCAAAACTTTCAACAAGGCTTTCGATGAGCATGTTTTTGCATACCTCGATATTTCGAGCGCAATCGACCGGAGAAGATCAGTTGGAGGCACCGCTACCTCACGGGTAAAAGAGGCCATTGCCCGGGCGAGGGCAGACCTGGAAGCCTGCAAACCATACTCAAAGCAAAACCGAGAACCGGAAAAATAGGGAACCTATGCGAATCCTGCCTCATTCGGCGAAATATAAGTGCCTGGAAATCATCATTGCTATCTGTGTTTTGAGTATTATGGTTTCAGGGTGCGGCAAGAAATTGTTTCCAAGACCTGAGGGGGCGCCGCCGCCTCCGCAGGTAAACGACCTGAAAGCTCAGGTTATGCCTCGATCTGTCGAGCTTTCGTGGAGTCCGGTCGCTGTGAAAGCGGACAAAAGCTTTGGATACTCGATCTTGAGGTCCGATCTGAAATGGGAAAACCGCAATTGCCTTGAATGCCCCCCTCCCTACCAGGAGCGGGTCCACAGCATAGATGCCGTATCCGCAAAACCGGACAACGACGGTAAGCTTCGCTGGGTTGATAACGCTGTCTCATACCGCCGGGCTTATCGTTACCAGGTGGCTGTCACGGACGAAAAAGGCGAGTATGTGAGCCTCTCCAACCCCGCGATAGCCAAAGTCTACCCTGGACCGGTTGCGCCCGTAAACCTTTCGGCGGCCACTGAGCCGAACGGGGTTCTGATTCAGTGGAAACCGGTCTTAAAGGACCTCGAAGGAAATAATCTCGATGGGGCAAGTATATCTTTTCGCGTCGAGAGGCTCTCCGGCGAGAAGGGATGGGAAAAGGCAACCCCAACTTTTGTAAAAGGCAATGCCTATAACGACCAGTCGGTTGCCCCCGGGCTGAACTACAGCTATCGGGTCGTTGCCGTACTGTTTACCGATGGGGTCTACATTTTCGGGGAGCCCTCTTCCACGGTCCAGGCCAAAGGGCCCGAATCTGTGCTGCCCCCTCCTCCCGACAAGGTTTGGATAACTCCGGCGCATGGGGCCCTTGAGATACACTGGACTGAGACCGATGGGAAAACCGGCGGCTATCACGTTTATCGCAAGGAAGGAAAAGAAATTATCCGGCTGACCGCGAGTCCGGTACAACACCCGCCTTTTGTGGACCACGGCGCCAAGAAGGGGGCGACTTACTTTTACGCCGTATCCGCCGTAAGCGCCCAGGCGGACCATAAAGAGGGTCTGCTCTCCAAATGGTTCGAGGTCAGAAACCTGCTGAACGAATAGGTGGATAGTATATCCGGCGCTCTTGCCCGATATCCGATATCAGTATGGACCGTGAGGATCTTTTCTATGCATCATTTTCAGTATAAAGAAGACGAACTCTATTGCGAAGATGTCCCGGTGCGGCTTATCGCCGAAAAAACCGGGACCCCGTGCTATATATACAGTCTTGCTACGCTCAGCCACCATTTCACAACTTTTGACGCCGCTTTCGCAAATGTTGCGCACCTTACCTGTTACTCTGCAAAAGCCAACTCCAATGTCGCAATTTTGAAACTGTTCGGCTCGATGGGCGCCGGAGTGGACATCGTTTCGGGCGGCGAGCTCTACCGCGCCCGCATGGCCGCAATTCCACCTGAGCGTATCGTCTATTCCGGGGTGGGCAAAACGGTTGAAGAAATCGATTTCGCGCTTCGTGAAAAAATCCTGATGTTCAATATCGAATCTTCCCAGGAACTCGAGCAGATCAACCGCCGGGCCGAAGCGATGGGCACCAGGGCATCGATTTCACTGCGAGTCAATCCCGATATCGACCCCAACACGCACCCCTACATTTCCACCGGCATGAAGAGGAACAAATTCGGCATCTCGGCCGACAGCGCTCTGCGGGCCTACGAGAAGGCAAAAAACCTCAGGAACATCGAGGTCGTCGGGCTGGATTGCCATATCGGAAGCCAGCTTACGGATGTCACACCCTTCGTCGATGCGCTGAGACGGCTTCGCTCTCTCATAGAAAGACTGCGGCAAACCGGGTTCCATATTCGCTATCTCGATCTGGGTGGCGGGCTCGGCATAGTATACGACCAGGAAGCGCCCCCTCAGCCGCATGAATATGCAAGGGCCCTGCTGGGCGAGCTGAAAAACATCGACTGCACGCTGATTTTCGAGCCGGGCCGGGTTATCGTTGGAAACGCCGGCGTTCTTGTGACCAAAGTACTCTATACAAAACGGACCCAGGCGAAGAATTTCGTTATAACCGACGGGGCCATGAACGACCTGGTCCGGCCAAGCCTTTACGGGTCTTATCATTATATTCAGCCGGTCCTCAGGAGTCTGAAGGAAACGGAAATCGTCGATGTGGTCGGTCCCATTTGCGAGTCCGGCGACTTTCTGGCCAAGGACCGCGGCCTCCCCATGCCGGCGGCGGGCGATTATCTTGCCGTGATGAGCGCAGGAGCGTACGGGTTCAGTATGTCTTCCAATTACAACTCGCGCCCACGCGCTCCCGAAGTGCTCGTAAAAGGCGGGCAATATTTCATTATAAGGCAGAGGGAAACCTGGCAAGACCTGGTGCGGCCCGAAACCATTCCGGATTTTCTCACAGGTTGAACGGGAAAACCATCTCACCGCAGAGGCGCAGAGCACAGAGGAAACTAAAATTAAACAAGATCAACAGGGGTCTCTCGGGACTCATGAGAGCGCTATTTTTTTTGCTGAAAATCCTCTCTTACGAAAGCCTTTCTCCGCGTACTCTTCATGACCTGTCCATGACCAACCTCTGCGGTAGATTTTTCTTTGCATAGGAGTCTGAATTGCAGCGAATCCATTTCACGAAAATGACCGGCAGCGGCAACGATTTCATAATAATAGACAATCGGGCATTGAAGATGCCAAAGGAGCAAGGGCGCGAGCTGGCTGTGTCTGCCTGCCGCAGAAAGGTGTCCGTGGGGGCTGACGGCCTGATTCTAATAGAAAATGATATCGAAGCTGATTTCCGGTGGCAATTCTTCAACGCCGACGGCAGCGAAGCGGAGATGTGCGGCAACGGGGCGCGCTGCGCGGCCCGATTCGCGCGGCTCAAGGGTATAGTGGACAAGGATCGGCTCAGTTTCAGCACGCTTGCCGGCCTTATCGAAGCGCAAGTCTCGGGCGAATGTGTCAAAGTCGGTATGCCCCGGCCCCACGGCATGGAAATTGACTTTCCGGTCGTACTCGATGATTGTCTTCTCCAGCTCGGTTTTATCAATACAGGGGTCCCTCACGCAGTCTTTTTCGCCGGCTCCGAGGCGCAACTCGAAGGGCTGGATGTCTTTGAGCGGGGACGCTGCATACGCTTTCACCAGCGCTTTCAGCCTGCAGGTTCCAATGCCGACTTCGCCTTTGTCAGCAGCCCCCACCATATTTCCATCAGGACCTACGAACGCGGCGTCGAAGCTGAAACTCTCGCGTGCGGCACTGGCTCTATAGCAGCCGCCTTGCTCGCAGCGGCAAAGAACTTGGTCGCCTCTCCGGTCGAAGTGTTGACCAGGAGCGGGGAAACGCTGGTTGTTCACTTCGAGAAAATCTCACAGGATGGTGGAATAAACTTCTCAGCCGTTTTCCTGGAAGGCGACGCAAAGGTGGTTTATGACGCCGAACTTTGGGACGAAACCTTGAGAAGGTAGAAAGGAGGCTGCAATGATTCGTGGCGCAATAACGGCGATTGTTACGCCTTTTAAAGGCGGTAAGATCGATGAGGCCGGACTGAGAGAACTCATCGAGTTCCAGATCGCAAATGGGGCCCACGGCATAGTCCCCTGCGGGACTACGGGCGAATCGCCCACTCTGTCGCATGCCGAGCACGAGCGGGTGACTGAAATCGCAATCGAACAGGTGGCAAAACGCCTTCCGGTCATCGCCGGAACAGGCTCCAACAGTACCGAGGAGGCTATCTCGCTGACCGGCCATGCGAAAAAGGCAGGCGCCGACGCAGCCCTCATGATGAGCCCTTACTATAACAAGCCGACGCAGGAAGGACTTTATCGGCATTTTGAAAAGGTAGCCAAAGCTGTCGATATTCCGATCATCCTCTACAACATACCGGGCCGCACTGCCGTTAACATCGATCCTGACACAATCGCACGCCTGTCAAAGATTGACAACATTGTGGGCGTTAAGGAAGCTGCCGGTTCAATGAAGCAGATCACGGACATAATCGCCCTGTGCGCAGATGATTTCATTGTGCTGTCCGGCGAGGATTACCTCACGTTCCCACTTATGTGCGTTGGAGGCAGAGGGGTTATATCGGTTGCATCAAACGTTGCTCCGAGGGAAATGGCCGATCTTTGCAATCTCTTTTTCAACGGCAGGCTTGAAGAGTCCCGGAGGCTTTATTACAAGCTCCTGCCCCTGCTTCACGGCCTCTTTATCGAGACCAACCCGGCCCCGGTCAAGACTGCCCTGGCCATGATGAAGAAAATAGAGTCCGAAGAGGTAAGGCTTCCGCTGGTAACTATGGGCGAGAAGAACAAGGAGCGACTGAGGAAAATTCTCGAAACTCAGGGTCTTCTGCCTGAATCGGCTGAAAAAAGAACCAGGGCCTAAGAGAAGCGAGAAGCGGGATGCGGTACTCTTCTCGCTCCCTGCTCCTTGCTCCCTTTCCTTATGGAGGCATAAGATGGTACGCGCAGCGGTTGCCGGAATTGCTGGAAGAATGGGCTCCAGGGCCGCCCAGCTCATTGGCGAGACCGAGGGGATCGAGTTGGCGGGCGGCTTTGAGTTTTCACGGCACCCTCTTGTTGGAAAAGATTTGGCCGAAGCGATCGGAGGCAGCCCCACCGGTAAGGCGATCGGGGGGAGAATCGAAGATGTGCTGGAGGACGCCGATGTTATCATCGACTTTACCACCGCTGCTTCATCGCTCGAACACCTCAGGGCCGCATCGGCTCGCGGCGTATCAATGGTCATAGGCTCGACCGGATTTGCACCCGTGCAGATCGATGAGGCCGCCGGGCTTGCCACAGCGGTCTCGTGTGTGATTTCTCCCAACATGAGCGTCGGTGTCAATATCTTGTTCAAAATGGTGGCCGAAGCTGCGCGGCTGCTCGGAGATAGTTGCGACGTTGAGATAGTGGAAGCCCACCATAGGTTCAAAAAAGACGCGCCTAGCGGTACGGCCGTGAAGCTCGCCCAAATTGTCGCCGAGACCCTCGGCAGAGACCTCGGACAGGTTGGGGTCTACGGGCGGCATGGAATGATCGGAGAGCGTAGCGTGCCTGAGATTGGAATTCAGAGCGTTCGAGGCGGTGACATCGTGGGCGAGCATACCGTCATTTTCGCCTCCCTTGGCGAAAGGATGGAGATCGTTCATCGCGCCCACAGTCGAGACAATTTCGCCAGGGGGGCGATACGCGCCGCCAAATGGGTCATCGGCCGGCCCGGGGGACTCTACGACATGAGCGATGTGCTCGGCATCAAATAACAGAAGGCGGAAATCTGTCCTCCATCCTCCGTCCGCCGATCTCGTTAGGAGGTCTTAATGACTATTGCAGTATCTGAACGGTTGCGCCTGCTTCCACCCTATCTTTTTGCCGAGATCGACCGGCTCAAGGCGGACCTGATTGCCAGGGGAGTTGACGTAATCAACCTCGGGGTGGGCGATCCCGACTTACCTACTCCATCTCATATAATTGAAAGACTGGCTCAAACGGCAAAAGACCCGGCCAACCACCAGTATCCTTCCTATTCGGGTATGAACGACTTCCGGGTCAGCGTGGCAAAATGGTACAAAATAAGATTCGGAGTCGAGTTGGACCCGCTCACGGAGGTGCTCACGCTGATAGGCTCCAAGGAGGGATTGGCTCACCTGCCGCTTGCATTCATCGACCCGGGAGACCTGGCGCTGACCCCTTCTCCCGCCTATCCCGTGTATCATGTTGCCACCATGTTCGCGGGCGGCGAGTCCTGGTTCATGCCGCTCCTCGAGAAAAACGGCTTCCTGCCGGACCTGGACGCCATCCCGATCGAAGTGGCCAGGCGTGCTCGGCTTATGTTCATAAACTATCCTAATAATCCTACCGGCGCGACTGCCGGCAGGGACTTCTACGAACGGGTCGTCCGGTTTGCCGGACAATACGGCATAATCGTCTGCCATGACGCAGCTTATTCGGAAATGGCTTTCGGGGGGTATCGACCGATGAGCTTCCTTGAGGTCCCCGGCGCAAAGGAGGTTGGAGTGGAATTTCATTCTCTGTCGAAGACCTATAACATGACCGGATGGCGGCTGGGATTCGCGGTAGGCAACAGCGGCGTGATCGAAGCGCTTGGCCGGATAAAGAGCAACATCGACTCGGGCGCCTTCAACGCCGTCCAATGGGCGGGCATCGCGGCGCTGGAGGGTGACCAGCAGCCGGTTGCCGATATGCAGAACACTTATCGGGAAAGGCGCGATATTCTTATCGCAGGTCTCCAAAAGGCAGGACTTCATCCGCAGATCCCAAAAGCTACATTCTATGTCTGGTGCCCGAACCCGCGGGGGTACAGTTCAAGGGATTTTACCTCCCTTCTGCTCCGCGAGGCCGGCATAGTTACCACTCCCGGCAGCGGGTTCGGCGATCCCGGCGAAGGCTACGTGCGAATGGCGCTCACCGTCTCCGCAGAGCGCATTCGGGAGGCTGTTGAGCGAATCTTGAAACTCGATCTGGAAAGTCGGCCGTCCGGTGAAAAAAGCAGCAATCGCAGTAGGGAGTAACCAGGGGGACTCGGTACTGATATGCCGGCAGGTTTTTGACGTATTGCGAAAACACCCGGCGATTAATACCTTGAGGGTCTCGTCGCTCTACAGTACCAGCCCCGTGGGGCCGGTGGAGCAGGACCGGTTTATTAACGCGACCGTTGTTTTACAGACCCGGCTTGAGCCGCAGGCGCTCTTCGAACTCATGCTCGAGGTGGAAAAGAGCTTCGGAAGGGTCCGCACGGTCAAATGGGGTCCCAGGACCCTGGATCTGGACCTTATTTTCTATGAAAATATCCAACTCGATCTGCCCGTACTAAAGGTGCCTCATCCGCTGATGAGCAAACGCCTCTTCGTTCTGATGCCCTTGGCCGAAATTGAACCCCACTGGGTTCATCCGGGATCTGGGCTCTCCGTTCAGGAAATGTTGAATCGAATTCTTGAACTCGATCACCAGCAGGAAATTCAAAAACTGGAAATGTGAAATGGGACGTATATTTGTCATTGCCATAATAGTGTGGATCGCCTACTTTCTTGTTAAAAAGATCGGCAAGGCGTTTTTTGAACCCTCCAGTCCCGGGGACCAAACAAGCGGCCCCGCTTCCGACGCCGAACTTATCCGCGATCCTCAATGCGGAGCCTATTTCTTGAAACAAAAAGGTGTAAAAGGGGTGGTTGAAGGCCAGGTGATCCATTTTTGCAGCGAGAAATGCTACGACAACTATCTCAAAAGCCGAAGCCACAATTAAATAAGACCCTTTGACAATGGTGGGCAAAGGCGGATACGCATGTTTGAAAAAGTCAGGGCGGCAAAGGAACGAATAGAAGGCGTCGCCAATATGACTCCCATCATGACTTCCCGTACCCTGAACCGAATGACGGGCGCCCAAGTCTATTTGAAGTGCGAAAATTATCAAAGAATCGGGGCCTTCAAGTTCCGGGGGGCCTTCAACGCCATTTCCCAGCTTACCAATGAGCAGAAAAAACGGGGGATCCTGACTTATTCTTCCGGCAACCATTCGCAGGCGGTCGCATTGGTAGGGTCCTTGCTCGGAATAAAAACCACCGTGGTAATGCCCAACGATGCGCCCCAGACCAAACGTGCGGCTACCGTGGAATACGGCGCGGCAGTGATCGGCTATGATCCCCGGGAAACGGTTCGTCAAAAGGTTGCCGACGATCTGCAAATCAAATACGGCTACACCATGATTCCGCCCTTTGACCATGTGGAAGTCATTGCCGGACAGGGCACCGCCGCCTTCGAGATGTTTTCGGAGTTGAAATCTCTCGACATGCTCCTGGTACCCTGTGGAGGAGGGGGTCTACTCAGCGGTTCGGCTATTGCCGCCAAGGGTCTTGACCCCTCCTGCAGGATTATCGGAATCGAGCCCGAACTGGCAGACGACGCAACCAAATCGTTTTATTCAGGCGCCCTGCACACGGTCCTCAATCCACCCACCATCGCAGACGGCACTCGAACCGCTTCCCTGGGAAAGATTACATTCCCGCTGGTGCTCAAGTATGTGGACGGTATGAAAACGGTCTCGGAACGGGCCATCATAGAAGCTGTCCAGTTTCTCTTTTACCGGATGAAGATGGTTGTGGAACCATCCGGCGCACTTGGGATCGCAGCCCTGTTGAGCAAGGCTGTGCCTGCGGGGGGGCGCGTGGGAGTGATTATCAGCGGGGGCAACATCGATAGGCCCACAATGAAGTTGGTTCTTGGATAATATACCGGATTAAGACAACACTTTTGGCAGGAGTCCATTGTGAAATTCTTTATCGATACGGCCAATCTGGATGAAATAAAAGACGCCTTTGATCTGGGGGTCCTGGACGGGGTTACGACCAACCCCAGCCTGATAGCAAAGGAAGGAATCGCCGGCAGGGACGCTTTTAAGAACCATATCCAAAAGATATGTGAGATAGCACAGGGTCCGGTGAGCGCCGAGGGTGTGTGCTGCGACCTGGAGGGCATGCTGAGGGAAGCTCGCGAGCTTTCCGCAATAGACCCCAACGTCGTCGTGAAAGTCCCTATGACCACAGTGGGCCTCAGGGCCGTAAAAACACTGTCCCTGGAAGGGGTGCAAACAAATGTAACACTGGTATTCTCTCCCCTTCAGGCGCTTCTTGCCGCCAAGGCCGGAGCAACTTATATCAGCCCGTTCGTCGGTAGGCTCGACGACATATCCCAGGACGGCATGGACCTGGTGCGCGAAATTCTCGATATATTTTCCAATTACCTTTTTGAAACTGAAGTGATCGTCGCCAGCGTCAGGAATCCCATGCACGTGCTTGCTGCCGCGCGTTTAGGCGCGGATATTGCAACCATTCCATTCAAGGTCATTGAACAGCTTGCGCGCCATCCATTGACGGATCTGGGAATAGAAAAATTCTTGCAAGATTGGAAAAAAGTGGAAAGATAAAACGTGAGCTTAAGTTGTAGTATATAAACAGGAGGGGTTATGAAGCGAATGGCAACTGGGATCCGGTGTTTCCATTTCGTTGCTATGATCATTGTTTTGACGGTTGCCTGCCCAATAATCCCGCGTGCGGAAATCTTCAAGTTTGTCGATAGGGACGGGGCAGTTCATTACACAAATACCCCCACCTATGCGCAGTCTACGACTGTGAGTCTGCCGCCCTTGACCGAGGTGACCTTCAAGAGATATTTCCCAAAATACACCGCATCCATGGGGGGACTGCGGCCGGGAATTTTTTTCCCCCTGTCAAATTTATCCAATCAGGCTGCTTATGATCCGCACATAAAGTTGACCTGCAAGCTCTACGGCCTGGATTGCAACCTGGTGAAGGCAGTCATCCGCGCTGAATCGGGCTTCAATCCGCAGGCCGTATCTCCAAAAGGCGCAATGGGCTTGATGCAACTCATGCCTGAGACGTCGCGGGACCTCGGCGTGATCAATCCTTTTGATCCCGTGCAGAATATAGACGGTGGAGCGAGGTATCTTCGGATGATGCTCGACCGGTTCGCCAACAACACCGCCCTTGCCCTGGCAGCCTACAATGCGGGTCCGGAGGCGGTGACAAAACACGGTGGAATTCCACCTTTTGACGAAACCCAAATTTATGTTAAGACAGTTATGGACTTTTATGATCGGTACCGTTACTAATGTGGAAGGAGCCGAAAGCCTTAAAGACGCCACAGGGAAGCTTGAAAGTTTGAGTTTATGCTCGTTTTAAACCGAAGTGACCTCTCGAGGCAAAGCCTCACGACTTTGCCCAACGTCCTGACTTATTTCAGGATGGCCACGATACCAGTCATAGTGTTCCTCCTTGTACCACCCTCATCCGGTTTTTCGCAGAACCTCGCTTTCATAGTCTATTGCATCGCCTCGCTTACCGATTACCTGGACGGCACTCTGGCTCGATGGTCGAATACGGTCACCTCCATCGGAAAGCTGCTCGACCCGCTGGCCGACAAGCTCCTCACCACGGCCGTGCTCATAATGCTGATTCCAAAAGTTCACGCATGGATGGTTTTCCTCATCGTGGGGCGTGAGATAGGTATAACCGGCCTGCGCTCGATTGCCGCCGGACATGGACTTATCATCAACCCCAGCCGTATGGGGAAAAACAAGATGGTTTCTCAGACCCTGGCGCTTGTCTTTCTGCTGCCGGCAATTCCGAGGATTCAGACTACGCTGGGTATAGTTGGGATCTCCTTCTTGTGGATTTCGCTTGTCCTTAGCTATATGTCCGCCATGGACTACTTCCTCAGCTTTTACAGGGAGGCAAAACGCCAGGGGCCAACCCAATAAGTAGCAGGGTAAATGTCATCATTTAAGCTGCCCGAATTTCGCCCGCCCGATTTCACCGTACCACCTCTTAGTGACGCCCCTGCGGTGCAATTCAAAAAAGTCCAAAGGGCAGGTGTCGCCCCGCAAGGATACCACGCAACCTCCGTATACCCGGAATTTTTTCAGGTCCGCAAGGGACAATGGGTCCTTCCAAAGCACTCGCGCATGGACTGTGTGGGGGTGCTTGGGCCTGACGGAACACTCGAGGTCCGCGAATTCCGCCTTTTAAAGCCAGGAGATCTTGTCGCATGCGGCCGGCGCGAAAACGGTGAAGAAGGGATCTTCGTCCACGTGGAGGCTTTCGGAGGGGAATTAGCGATCTCGGAAAAGTTCGCCTTTCGCACGCGAATATCCCGCGAGACTCCATTTTCATATGATTACGACGAACTCTATAACCTGCTCGAACATGATCGCGAAAACGGGTTCCTGCTCTGGGTGCTTGGCCCGGCAGTAGCCTTCGATAAGGACTCGCGCGATTCCCTGGCCGCTATTATCGACGAGGGGTTCGTCCACGGAGTTCTCGCCGGAAACGCCCTGGCGACTCACGATATCGAGGCTGCGATCTTCGGCACTGCACTCGGACAGGACATTTACACAAAAAAGCACGCCCATCTGAGCCATTACTAGCACCTCGACGCGATCAACCTGATTCGGGAGATCGGATCAATCAAGGCAGCCGTCGAAAAGGGAATGGTTAAAGACGGGATTATGGCTTCTCTTGTAAAACGCGGAGCGCCGTTCGTACTTGCCGGTTCCATCCGGGACGACGGCCCCATGCCCGAAGTAATATCTGACTCCGGCGAGGCCCAGGACGCGATGCGTGCGCTGACCCGAAAAGCGACCACGGTAATCGCAATGGCTACCCAGCTTCATTCCATTGCAGTCGGAAACATGACCCCTTCATACAGGGTGATGGATAACGGCACGGTTCGGCCCGTATATTTTTTTGTCGTAGATATGTCCGAGTTTGTGGCAAACAAGCTGGCCGATCGAGGCTCTCTCACCGCCAGATCGATTCTTACCAATACGCAGGATTTTGTCGTAAATTTGCGCCGTAAGCTCATCCGAAGGACCTGATGATGGGGGGTGAAGAGTGAAGCAAAAAGAGTAAGGGTGAACGCAACGGTGCATATTTTGATATACGGGCAGGAGGACCGCTGATGAAAAACGAAATAATAAGTTTTTTGGGCAAAAGGGGCATTTCGCTTTCCGGAATCTCGGAACCAAAGGAACTTTCCAAAATACCTGCACAATTCTCCCCTCAGAGCATTTTGAAAAACTGTCGATCGGTCCTGTGCTACGCTGTCCCGATTCCCAAAGGGATATTGCGCGCCGAAACTGATTCCTCCCTGCTTTTTTGGCGTTTTTCCAATATCACCTATCGATTCCTGGATACCGTATCTAACGAGATCTGTATGCTCCTCGAGGCGCACGGCCATCTTGCCGCTCCTGTATACTCCTGCTTCCCATGGAAAGTCTGCGAGAAAAAGTTTTATGGTCTTCTGCCCCTGGCTTACCTTGCCCAGGAATGCGGTATTGGAAAACTCACCAGATCCGGTTTGGTTGCCAATGCCCTGTTCGGCACAAGAATGCTTCTTAGCGGAGTCATTACCTCAGCGGCTTTGGAACAAAACGAAAAGGCGCCTGATCAGCCATGTCCATCCGACTGTTTTCTTTGCCGTGAGTCTTGCCCGCCGGGCGCCATTGACCAAAGTGGCAGGGTCGATCATGACTTATGTGTCAGGTATTCTGGAGCTAACCCTCTTTTGGCGCATCTTCTGGCCGACAAGGAGGTTAAAGCCAAATTCGGGTTTGACACTTTGCTAAACACGGTCGGCGTGGACGATCATGGAATGTACACCTGTTCGAGGTGTCTCGAGGCATGTCCTCTCAACCGCTGATTTTTTCAACAAAACCAATTATTCTTTCCAAAAAACCGGCTCGTTCCGGTTGGCTTCACCATGGCGAGCACGGCCGGCCACGCCTTGATAACGCGCAGTTCGTCATTAGAGAGCGTGATAACCGCGCATGCATGAGCACCCAGCACGGTGCGGCTGACCTGGTTCTCTTTTACTGGCATCGTCTCTCATATGATGCAAACTTGCCGCCTCATCTCACCACCTCAGTCCCCGCGTTTCCGGCTGCCGCCTCTTCGATGGAATCAATCGAACAGATCACGGCGCGGTTTCCGCCTGATTTGATGAACTGGAGTGCTGCCTCGACCTTGGGCCCCATCGAGCCGGCCGGGAAGTGCCCCTCACTCAGATAGCGTTCTGCTTCAGCAACGCTCATTTTGCGCAGGAACCTCTCTTCGGACGTACCAAATGAAATTGCCGCCCCTTCAACGTCTGTCGCGATTATCAGGACGTCGGCTCCGACTTCTAAGGCAAGTCTTGCGCTAGCCAGGTCCTTATCTATTACCGCGTCGATCCCCTGAAAAGCTCTGCCATGCCGGATGACCGCAATTCCGCCTCCTCCGCATGCGATCACGATGAATCCCATGTCGATCAACCGTTTGATTTCCCGCTTCTCGATGATTGTGACAGGCTTGGGAGAAGCGACTACCCTCCTCAGGCCAAGGGGCGTTTTAACCGTAGGATACGAAAGCCGCGCGGCATGATCTTCCCTTAAAGCCGGCCCGATAGGTTTTGACGGCGAGGAGAAGCCGGGATCGTTCTCATCGACCAGCACATAGGTGAGCACGGTTACGATCAGGTTTTGGTGCTCCCCTTCCAATTCGCTCAGTTCGTTATCGAGCGTGGATTCGATCATGTAGCCGATCTGTCCCTGGGTCTGGGCGACGAGAATTTCGAGCGGGAACCCGGGAACTTGGGGGCAACATTCCTGCTGGAGGAGAAGCCGTCCAACCTGGGGGCCGTTTCCGTGAGTGATTATTATGCGATTTTTCTTCGTGAGGCGTGCTACCTGCGCCAGAGGAACGCAAAGGTTTGCTAACTGCTCCTCTATTGTCCCGCTCTCGCCTTTGCGGATAATAGCATTGCCGCCAAGCGCAACCAGCAGAACCGGCAAGGTTTCATTTTCATGTCCGGTATTTGCGGGCAAATTTCTGTCATCCTTACGCGTAATCTCAGAGACTTCAGGAGCCGCCGAAGGTTTGAGTGCCCAGCCTGGCTGCGGCCCTGCCGCCCCCATCTACAAAACCCCAATCTTCTCGAGTTTGTGCGCGAGCACGTCCTTTAGAAAGGGCGGGCCATGGTCCTTATATTCGTAGCGAATCCGAATGGCAGGCTTATTTATGTGAAGAAGGCAGTTGAGGTCAGCAGGTGTCGAAAAAATCACCAGGTCGCAATCGGCGCGGTTTATCGTTGCCTCAAGGTCCATTATCTGCTGCTCGGAGTAGCCCATGGAGGGCAATTGGCTCCCAATATGAGGGTAGCGCTCGTAAGCATCCCTGATCGACCCTACCGCAAACGGCTGTGGAGCCACGATTTCCGCCGCTCCGAATTTGCGGGCGGCAATAGTTGCGGCGCCAAAAGGCATACCTCCGTGGGTGATCGAGGGACCGTCTTCAACGACCAGCACGCGCTGCCCCCGGATGCGTTCGGGACTATCGGCCGTGATCGGAGATTCCGACAGGATGATCGTTGCGAGCGGGTTGCTGGCCGCGATATTTTTCCTGACCTTTTCCACGTTAGGCCCCGAAGCCGTGTCGACCTTGTTTATGATCGCCACGTCGGCCATGATCATGTTGGTTTCGCCCGGGTAGTAGAGCAGTTCATGGCCCGGGCGGTGAGGGTCGAAGACCACTATATGAAGCTCAGGGGCGTAAAAAGGAGTGTCGTTATTGCCCCCGTCCCAAATGATGATATCCGCTTCGGATTCGGCCCGCTCAAGGATTTGGCCGTAGTCGATTCCCGCATAGACCACTATTCCCCTCTCGATCAAAGGTTCGTACTCCTCGCGCTCTTCTATGGTGCATTTGTTTGAGTCGAAATCCACATAGGCAGACAACCGCTGGACCACCTGTCTGCGAAGATCGCCGTAGGGCATGGGGTGACGTACAACGACAATTCTTTTGCCGAATTGCTGTTTAAGTATGTCGGCAACCTTGCGGGTGGTCTGGGACTTTCCGGCCCCCGTTCGCACCGCGCACACCGCAATGACCGGCTTTTTGGATTTGAGCATAGTGTAGGTGGCGCCAAGAAGAATGAAATCGGCCCCTTCGGCCATCGCCACGGCTGCCTTGTGCATCACTTCTTCGTATGAAACGTCGCTGTAGGAAAAGGCCACCAGGTCGATGCGCCACTCACGGATGAGCCTGGCCATGTCCCGTTCGGCACAGATTGGGATTCCGTCGGGGTATAACCCTCCGGCCAGCTCCGCAGGATATGTCCGGCCCTCGATGTTGGGTATCTGAGCGGCAGTAAAAGCAATTACCCTATAACGGGGATTTCCTTTGAAGTAAACGTTGAAGTTGTGGAAATCACGTCCGGCCGCACCAACGATTATGACTTTTTCGATCAACTGCAACCCCTCGAGGAGCAGGTAGCGCGGAGCGAGAAGCAAAAGCCCTCTTCATGCTTCATGCTTCCCGCTTCTCTTCTAGTCTGCCCAGCGCACTACCCAGGCGATCCAGGAATTCTTTCCTCGGGATCTCCCTGGCGCCAAACCTTTTGAGGTGTTCGGTTGTCGTCTGGCAGTCTATGAATTCGAAGCCCAGGTCGGCCAGTAAGCGCACCAGGAATACCAGCGCAACCTTTGAAGCATCGCTCATGACTGAAAACATCGACTCGCCGAAGAAAGCCCTGCCCAGTGCGATCCCGTATAGTCCTCCAACTAGCCTGCCTTCATGCCGGCTTTCAAATGAATGGGCATATCCAAGCTCGTGTAGTGCTACGTAGGCCTCGATCATTTCCCCGGTTATCCATGTCTCGTCGCGGGTCTGAGCACACGCGCGGATCACCTCGCCAAAAGAGTCGTTCATCGTGACGGTGAAAACCTGTTTCTTAATAACTCGACTGAGGCTGCGCGATATTTTTAACTCGCCTGGGAATAGAACGAGCCGAGGGTCGGGGGACCACCACAGTATCGGACTCGGGTCCGAATACCAGGGGAAAATCCCATGGGCGTATGCGAGAAGGAGCCGTTCCGGCAAGAGATCTCCCCCGACGGCCACAAGACCGCCGGGATCGGCAAGCGATGGGTGTGGAAAGATGAGTTCGTCTGTGAGACGGTAAACCGGCATACCCTGATACAGTGAGCAGTGAGCAGTGAGCAGTAAAAAATAATTCCTCTTGGTTCTATCGCTGCGCGAGCAATAGTGAGCGGTTTGTTCTTTCTGTTCACTGTTCACTGTTTTTCTTCAAGTGGTTAGCTCCTCTTCGACATTTTGCGCTAAACTCCTGTCGGGGAACTGGAAGACCAGGTTCTCGGTCCTCAGGGCCTCCGAGTCCTCAGGGGGCGCATCCTCGGGCCTGTAAATCCTTACCCGGCCGCCCTTGAGCAGCCTTCCAAACAGGATTTCGTCGGCCAGAATATCCTTGATTTCAGACTGGATGAACCTAGCAAGCGGCCGCGCGCCGAAATTGGAGTCATAGCCGGATTCAGCAAGCCACCTCCTGGCGCTCGGACTAAGTTCGAAACGGATTTTTTTCTCTGCGAGCTGCTCTTCAACTTCGTTCAGGAACTTGTCGACGATCCGCTCCATTATCCCGAGGCTAAGACCATTAAACGGAATAATGCCGTCAAGACGGTTGCGGAACTCCGGGCTGAAAAGGTTTTCAACGGCCTTTATGCCCTTGGCCACTCGAGTGTCCTGCTGCTCGCCGCCCCAAAACCCGATCGAAGGCGCGTTCATCTCCCTTGCGCCGGCATTGGAAGTCATGAGCAGGATCACGTTTCTGAAATCCGCCTTCTTGCCGTTATTGTCGGTCAAGGCGGCATGATCCATTACCTGGAGAAGAATGCTGAACAGATCTGGATGCGCCTTTTCGATTTCATCTAGCAGCAGGACCGTGTAAGGCTGCTTGCGGATGGCGTCGGTCAGAAGTCCACCCTGGTCAAAACCTATGTACCCCGGAGGAGCGCCGATCAGCCGGGAGACCGTGTGCTTTTCCATGTATTCGCTCATATCGAATCGCAGGAAATTGACTCCCAGAATCCTGGCAAGCTGCTTGGCCACTTCGGTCTTTCCCACTCCGGTGGGACCGATGAGAAGAAAGGACCCGATCGGTTTTTCAGGAATCCGCAAGCCGGCCCGCGACCGTTTGATCGCCTTTACCAGCATCTCGATGGCCCGATCCTGCCCGAAAACGGTTCCCCTAAGCTCTTCATCGAGGCTCTGGAGTCTAAGCTGATCTGTAGAGGTGACGCTTCGGGCCGGAATCTTGGCTATCCTGGCCACCACTATCTCGATATCCCGCACCCCGACTATCCTTCGGATTCTTTTATCTTTTTTCAGCCGCAGACTTGCCCCGGTCTCATCGATCACATCGATTGCCTTATCGGGCAGGTACCTGTCGTTTATGTATCTTCCCGCTAAGTCTGCGGCAGCCCTGAGCGAGCCGTCCGTATACTTCACCCCGTGATGCTGTTCGTAGTAGGGCCGCAGCCCCTGGAGTATCCGATAAGTCTCATCGACCGAAGGTTCGTGGATTTCCACTTTTTGAAAACGGCGGCTGAGCGCCCGGTCTTTCTCGAAGTGGTTCTTGTATTCCTCGTAGGTCGTTGAGCCGATGCAGCGTAGTCCGCCCGTCACCAGCACCGGCTTAAGGATGTTGGAAGCGTCCATGGAGCCGCCGCTCGTGGCGCCGGCGCCCACCACGGTATGGATTTCATCAATGAAAAGGATCGCACCGCGCTTCTTTTTGAGTTCCTGAATCACGCCTTTGAGACGCGCTTCGAAGTCGCCGCGGAACTTGGTCCCGGCAAGAAGCGCCCCCATGTCGAGGGCATAGATCTCGATTTTGAAAAAAGCTGGAGGGACCTCCCTGTTATGGATTTTGAGCGCAAGACCCTCAGCTATGGCGGTTTTACCCACCCCTGGGTCCCCCACGAAAATGGGGTTGTTCTTGCTGCGCCTGCCAAGTATCTGGAGTGTCCTCAGAATTTCCTCATCACGCCCGATAAGAGGATCGATCAGACCATGGGCGGCCTTTTCGATCAGGTTCAGGGTAAAGCTCTCCAGGAAGCCGGCTTTGCGGTTCGGCTGGTCCTGGGGCGAGGAAAGCGACTGAAACTCCCCCTCCTCGGGGTCGGAAATCTTGGAGACGCCGTGTGAAATATAGCTAAGCACGTCCAGCCTTGATATCCCCTGAGATTTGAGGAAATAGACCGCATAGGAGTTTTCTTCGAAAAACATGGCCGCCAGAATGTCGCCCGCGTCAACTTCTTTTTTCTCCGCTCCCTGCACGTGCATTAGCGCACGCTGCAAAACGCGCTGAACCGCGAGAGTCTGAATCGGGTCCTGCTCCGCCCCATCGGGCAGTTTTTCCAAACGATCATCGAAATACTTTTCCAGGCGCTCTTTGAGCTTATCCAGATCGGCCCCGCATTGGTACAGAATGCGTCTGCCGGTCACGTCGTGAAGAATGGCGTAGAGGATATGCTCCAAAGTGAAAAATTCATGCCTGCGCTGTTTGGCTTCCTTGATGGCCGCCGCAAATGTGAGTTCGAGCTCTCTGTTTATCATTTTATGCTTCTTCCATAGTGCACCTGAGCGGGAACCCGCTTTTTTTCGCCAGATGGTGCACGATTTCAACTTTAGTCTCAGCTACATCTTCGGTAAAAACCCCGCAGACCCCCGATCCCTTCTTATGGACCATGAGCATAATCTGGGTCGCTTCAGCGGCGTTTTTACGGAAAACCTGCTGGAGAATTTCAACGACGAATTCCATTGTAGTATAGTCGTCGTTGTGAAGCAGGACCTTGTACTGGGGAGGCAGCTCAAGTTCGTGTTCAACCTGTTGCTCCAGATCCTCCTTGTAATCAGGATGATAATCACTCATCCCATTCCCTCCGCCATCGGAAATTAAATAAAATGAAAGTCATCTGCTCATTCCCCTTAAATATAATATACTGTAACAGTTTTTCATCGTAACATCATCGAAAAGTAGGGTTTCATTCTCAAAACGGAGAACTAACTTGGCAGGCAACAGCTTTGGACGCTTATTTTCGGTAACCACCTGGGGAGAATCGCACGGCACGGCCCTTGGAGCTGTCATCGACGGCTGCCCGCCCGAAATCCCCTTGAGCCCTGCGGACATTCAGAAGGACATGGACCGCAGGAAACCCGGAAGGGCCCTCACCTCTCCACGGGTCGAAACCGACACCGTCGAAATCCTCTCCGGGGTCTTCGATGGCCTCACTACCGGTACACCCATCAGCTTGATTATATATAATCGCGATGTGCGAAGCAGCGACTACTCGCAAATTTCGAAGCTCTACCGGCCCGGTCACGCCGACAGGACATACGAACAGAAATACGGCTTAAGGGATTGGCGGGGCGGAGGCAGGAGTTCGGCCCGTGAGACCGCAGCCAGAGTCGCTGCAGGGGCGGTCGCCAGGAAGTTTCTCGACGGTCGCGGGATTTGCGTGCAGGCCTTCACCCTTGCACTTGCAGGGGTGCAATGCAGCGGCTTCGACCTCGAGGAAATAGATAGAAACCCGCTCTACTGCCCCGACCCGCAAGCGGCGCAACAGATGCTCGAGCGCCTCGAAGAACTCCGGGCGGGCGGAGATTCGGCAGGGGGTATCGTAGAAATCCGCGCCAAAGGATGCCCTCCCGGTCTTGGCGAGCCCGTATTCGACAAGCTCGACGCCAGGCTGGCGGCCGCAATCATGTCGGTCGGCGCCGTCAAAGGGGTCGAAATAGGGGAAGGATTCAGGGCTGCTGACATGCTCGGCAGCCAGAACAACGATCCGATAACTCCCGAGGGCTACGAATCAAATCACGCGGGCGGGATCCTGGGAGGGATCTCTACAGGCATGGACATCATAATGAGGGCCGCAGTAAAGCCGATCCCGTCGATCTCCAAGCCCCAGCGCACGGTGGACGCAGGCGGCAAACCCGCCCATATCAGTGTAAAAGGCCGACACGATATTTCGGCCATTCCAAGGATCATTCCGGTCCTGGAAGCCATGACCCTGCTGGTGTTGGCCGATTTTATGCTTCATCCTTTTCCGGCGCGATAGATCCACCGCAGTCCCTCATGTCCCGAGCGACACCCTAAACTATGAAAAGGATCGTAGGGTAGGCTAAGCGAAGCGCAGCCCACCAAGTCTTTTCGAGACGCAGAGAACGCATAGGTAAAAACAGACACGGAGAGGGGGGGGACATGCACACAAGACCCTCGCCGCGTCATCGCGTCTCCCCATCTCCCTGTCGGCCCTCGCTCTCCTCTGCGCCTCAGCGGTGAAAAGTTTTTTCTGCACTCCGCGAGGCGCTCCAGCCGCCGTTCGATCAGTGAAGTTCGCTGTTTATCGTTTCTTCCAACCGCTCTTTATCAAGTCCACATACAATCCGATTCCCAATTTCGATCACAGGCGCACTGCATGCGCCTCGGGTCGCTTCAAGCATGCGTTTATGAGCCTTCACATCATCGTGAATATCATAGACCTTGAAATCAATCCCTTTGCCCGTAAGGAATTCCTTGATCTTGTCAGTGTCCGGAGATGTGGGACGTACGTACACATTGACCTCTTTTTCCATTTCTATCCCCTTTCACATTACCCGTTTGAGTCCTTTTAATTAATCTCTATCCGCTCCAACCGGTGTCAAGAGGAACAGGTGAAATTACGTAATACAAAAATCTATCCACCACAGAGACACAGAGGGCACAGAGGAGGTTGGCAAGATCTTCATTCTTTAGCTGTCGGGCATTTCTTCCTCTGTGTCTCTGTGGTAGATATTCTCTCTGCGTCCCTGCGGTGCAGATTTCCGCCGCAGTTGCGCAGCCAGGTCCGGATACCCCATTTCGTTTAAGGAGTTCGCGCGGAGGAACGCAGAGCGTTGGAAAGTGCGTAAGGCTGCCTGACCGCCGGAAGCGAGAAGCTCCTTGCTCCCTGTTCCTTGCTTCCCGCTCCCCGCTTATTGCTCCCTGCTCCTTGCGTTCAACTCGATGATGCTGTTGGCTTCCAAAAAGTCGCGTGAAAATGTAGTTTGTTCTCGACATGGATAAAAGCTGGGGTTAGAAACTTGCAATGGCGCATGATTCCCGCCTGGCCGTCCCGGGCGGCCGCGAACTCCCGTTTTCCTACTGCGCAACGGTTTTCAGGAGGGCGCATTGAAACCGGAAATTTCCGACCTGCAGCGTCAGGTTCAGAAAAACTGCGATATATCGGACGCCCGGCACGCCGGGGTGTACTCGCTCTGCGGCCTTCTGCTGAGGATGCGGGACCTGTACAAATGGGAGCACCGGATGGTCCCCTGGCAGGAGCCCGAACCGGCCGATCTTATGGGGTGGATAGAAGACAGGGAGCAATACTGGGAGGAAATCATAGAGGGAGAAATCGCGCCGGTTGTCTTGGGCGGAGAGCGTTTCGATCCTTACGACATGGCCGGACTAAACGTCCGCCTGCGCCCGTTGGGCCTGGTCTACGGGGCGGGCTACGGTATCGGCATGAAACCCACTTTTTTCCTGGCTGAATGCGCCGAATCGAGTTCGGTCGGCGGGCTGAGAATCGACGTGGTCAACCGGGAGCTTGCCCGCGACATCTTCATGACCCCGGCAATGCGGCAGGGAGAGCAGATATTCGCGAGACGGTCGTGCATGCTCTTTTTCCTGTGGGACCATATTCTTGAGGCGCCCCCCTCTGCGCGGGAAGCCATGGAGTTCGGTCTTGCCCGGTACGGGGTGGGTCTCGATGAGATCCGCCGCAACGCGGCGAGCCTCGGGGACCTGCTGGAGCGGATCGCGGGGCGGGAACTTGAAACCTGGGTCTACCACGAAATCGGGGAAGTGTTAGAGACCGGCTTCGACAGCGGCCT
>JBEKPW010000059.1:0-35378 GCA_049520315.1 Syntrophobacteraceae bacterium | reverse complement strand
TCACCGGGATGACCCGAGAAACCGCCGCCAAGCTGATAGGCCCACACGATCGCGCCGCAGATTACCAGGGCGGGGGCGGCCGTGGACTTCATGCTGACTGCAAGACCCGCGATAACATTGGTCCCATGGCCGGTTTGGCTGGCTTCGGCAATGTGCTTGACCGGGCTGAAGCTCTTGGAGGTGAAGTACTCGGTGATCATAACGATCGCGCCTGTCAAAACCAGACCAATGAGCGCGGTGGTGAAAACGCTCATCGCCGTGAAGCCGCCCGTCTTTAGGTCAGGTTGCTTCAGGAACCAGTCGGATGCAAAATAGAAAGCCACCGCCGCAAGAATACCAGCGACTGCAAGGCCTTTATAGAGCGCGCCCATGATGTATTCGTTCTTGCCAAGGCGCACGAAGAAGGTGCCGATGATCGAAGCAATGATCGAGATGCCTCCGATCAGAAGGGGGAATTCCACCCAGAGACTGTCGGCGCCGAAAACCGTTTTTGCCAGCAGCATTGCCGCGACCAAAGTAACGGTGTAGGTCTCGTAAAGGTCTGCCGCCATGCCCGCGCAGTCGCCGACATTGTCGCCGACGTTGTCGGCGATAACCGCTGCGTTTCTGGGATCGTCCTCGGGGATTCCGGCTTCCACTTTGCCTACCAGGTCTGCGCCTACGTCAGCGGCCTTGGTGTAGATACCGCCGGCGATACGAGCGAAAACGCTCATGAGCGAGCAGCCGAAGCCAAGGCCGATAAGAGCTTCGAATACCTTGTCAACGGGCGCAAACGATTTGGCAATCAGGTAATAGCCGGTGATGCCGAGAAGTCCCAGACCTACGACCATGACCCCTGTAACCGACCCGCCTTTGAAAGCGACCGAAAGGGCTGCGTTGAGGCCCTGTTTTGCGGCCTCTGTCGTACGCACGTTGGCTTTCACGGATACCATCATGCCGATGTAACCCGCAAGGGCCGAACCGCATACCCCGATTAGAAATCCGATCGAAGTCCATTTGCCAAGTAATAACAGCACTCCGGCAAGCACCACTGCGACGACGGCGACGGTCTTGTATTCCCTGTTCAGAAATGCTTCTGCGCCTTCCCTGATCGCTTCCGAGATCGCCTGCATTTTTTCGGAACCGGCGCTCTGCTTGGAAACCCACGCTGCGGTTACCAGTGCATAGACGACGCCGAGACCACCACATGCGAGGGCAATCATCGTGATCACACTTGCGTTCATTTAAACCCTCCTACGTTGAATTGTTTTGATCCGGTTGGTAACTTTTGAGAGGCAGGGGCCGCCCCTCTACTTTAGCCTGATTCCCTTACAGTCCTCCTTACAGCAATATAATCCCGTAAGAACGCTTACATCGTTTTTCGAATGAAAATCATTTAACTTTGTGAAAATACAGTCTTTTTTACGTGGGTTGTTCCGTCTCGCTCCGGCAGGGTTCGGCTGATGAACCGGATCTAAACTGATTAGCCAGGGGGGAGCGGAAATGAGGCGGATGCAGGCTCACACTACGTAGACATGCTTCGTCAAAACCTTCCAGAGTTTTGCCTGACCACTGAAGGACCATAAAAATACGATGGCTTCCCACGCGCGCGACAAACCTAATGGAAGCCCTTCAGCTTGTCAAGAAAAAGTAACATTTTATCAGAAAAAGTGGTTCTTTCGAAATAAAGAAAGGCAGCTTCAGGATGGGCCAGCCAGTCATGGTCCCTAAATCTCGACTTCGTCTCCAGGTTCAGGCGCCAATACCCTGAAATCTTTGATATCTCCACTCACCCGCAAAATCTCCTCCCACCTCTTGCGCCGTTCATCTCGCTCGATGTGCACCAGGGCGAGCGAGTGGGCCTTGGCCCTACGGGCGAAATCGATGCAGTTCATGATGTTTCCGTGTCCCGGGGTATTTGTATCCAGGCGAAAAGCCTCGTGAATCACGAGGTCTGCGCCGTGCGCAATAGAGAGTGTTTCATCGGTTGGGGACCCGTCTCCGCTGTAAAAGAGAGACTTGGCGCCCCTTTCCATTCGCACGGCCAGGTCTCTTTGAGGGTGCCCGGTTACGGCGCTTTGCCATTTAACTCCGGCGGCTTCCACAACCTCTCCCGGTTCGACCGTTAGAAAACGGATATCGTAAACAAGCTTGTCCAGGAGGGACGTATAGGCCAGCCTGAGAGTTTGTGTCACTATTTTGTCTATTTCGCGCTGGCCAAGGATCAGCAGAGGCCTTCCACGTTTCATTTCCTGGAATCGGGCAACCAGGGCCGGCAGGCCGAAGAAATGGTCTCCGTGAAAATGGGATATCCAGATCGCGTCGAGGTCGTCGGGATCCCGGGAGATTTTCCAGAATGACGGGGGGACGGTAGGGCCGCAGTCCAATAATATCGAACTTTCATTGCGCTCATCTCTTGTCCGGACCCATATCGAAGTGTTTGGAAGGTCCTCGTCGAATGCTTCGCCGACACCGATGAATTTTATTTTCACTGTCTCGCCCTCCTGTGAATTATGGCGAATTTATACCGGTAAACCGAATTTGCTTTAAATACCGCGTGTCTTAAATTATTGGGGTTTGAGTGGTTGTAATGAACGGGATCGAGGGGACGGGTGCATGGAGTCTAAACTTTTTTTTCCCGGTTTTAATTCTCATGATCTTCATCTCCGGCTGTGAAAACGTATCAAGTTAATATGAACACGGTTTAACATAACTTTAATATTCCATCCTGGAGAAAGCTCATGACGGCAAAAGACAAATTCGAACTGATTTTCGAGAGGGAAATTCGAGAACTCAAGGGCTTGGTCCGGTTTTACAGGCACATCCAAACCGGCGCAGAGCTCCTTTCGATTATAAACGAGGATGATAACAAGGTTTTCGGGATCTGCTTTCGCACTCCACCGTCCGACTCGAGCGGAGTAGCTCATATTCTGGAACACTCGGTCCTTTGCGGTTCTAGAAAGTACCCGGTTAAGGAACCTTTCGTTGAACTCATAAAAGGTTCACTTAAGACTTTTCTCAATGCCTTCACCTACCCTGACAAAACCTGCTATCCGGTCGCCAGCCAGAACGCCCGGGATTTCTACAACCTGATCGACGTCTACCTGGACGCGGTTTTCTACCCGCGCCTGACGCCGTTTGTTCTCCAGCAGGAAGGATGGCATTACGAGCTAAGTGACCCTGATGCCCCACTTACGATCAAAGGGGTTGTGTACAACGAAATGAAAGGGGTTTATTCCTCGCCCGACAGCATGCTCTCGGAGCTTTCGCAGCAGTCCCTTTTTCCGGACACTACTTATGGGCTTGATTCGGGCGGCGACCCCCGGGTAATCCCCAGCCTTACTTTTGAACAGTTCAAGTCATTCCACGATAAGTTTTACCATCCTTCCAACGCCAGGATTTATTTTTACGGCAATGACGATCCGGATCGAAGGCTGGAAATAATTCAGGGATACCTCAAGGATTTCGGCCGCTCCGAGCCCGAATCCGATGTGCCGATTCAGGCGCTCAAAGACAAGCCCTCTCGGATTGTTCGCTCGTTTGCCGCTGGTTCCGGCGAGGCTGTCACGGGCGGACTCAAGGGCATGGTAACCGTGAACTGGCTTCTTCCGGAGGTGACCGATGCCGGGTTGAGTCTTGCCTTTCAAATCCTGGAATACGTTCTTATCGGCATGCCGGGTTCCCCGTTGAAGAAGGCGCTTATAGAATCCGGGCTGGGCGAAGATATTGCCGGGGGGGGCCTTGAGACCGAGCTGCGCCAGCTATATTTTTCTATTGGTCTCAAAGGAATCCGCACCGAGGATGCCGACAAAGTTGAAAATCTCATCTTCAAGACCCTGTCAGACCTGGCCGTGGCCGGCATCGACCCCGCAACCATCGAAGCGGGGGTTAATACTATTGAATTCCGGCTTCGCGAAAACAACTACGGCAACTTCCCGCAGGGGCTGGCCGTCATGCTGCGCGCACTTTCCACGTGGCTCTATGGGGCCGACCCGACCTCCCTGGCGGCTTTCGAATCGCCTCTTGACCAGGTAAAGGAAAATCTGAAATCGGCAGGTTTTCTGGAAGGCCTAATCCGCCGGCACCTTCTTGAAAACCCGCACCGGACGGTTGTTGTGCTGCGGCCCGAGCCTGAACTTGCCAAAAAGGAAACTGAAGAGGAAGCCAAAAAGTTTGAGGGAATCAAACGTTCGTTTTCGGTTGATGAAATCGGCCTTGTAATCGAAAACGCCAAAATGCTGCAAAGGGTTCAATCGACGCCGGATTCACCCGAAGCCCTGGCCACCATTCCGGTCCTCAGGATTTCCGACCTGGACAGGCGAAACAGAATAACTCCTGTGGAACCTGTGCCTGCAGACGGCGTGACCGGGTTTTACCACGATCTTTTTACAAGCGGCATAACTTACCTGGACGTAGGGTTCAATCTTCAGGTTCTCCCCCAGCAGTATTTGCCATATGCGCCTCTTTTCGGCCGGGCTCTACTCGAGATGGGGACCGGCTTTCAGGATTTCGTATCACTATCGCAAAAAATCAGCCGCAAGACCGGAGGCATCCGCCCTGAGGTGTTCACTTCAGCCGTGGTTGGAGACAGCGTTCCTGCCGCGTGGCTTTTCCTGCGGGGCAAAAGCATGAGTCCGCAGATCGGCGAGCTTACGGATATCCTTGCAGAAGTGCTGGGCGCCGTGAAACTGGATGACAGGGAGCGGTTCCGGCAAATCGTGCTGGCGGAAAAGGCCAGGCAGGAAAGAAAAATTGTCCCCAGCGGCCACCAGGTGGTGAATCAGCGTATACGCGCTCATTTCAACCTGGCTGACTGGGTAAGGGAACTGACCGATGGAATAAGTTATTTTCTTTTCCTGGGACAGCTTGCCGGGGAGATTGACGAAAACTGGGGCAAGGTGGTTTCAGATCTGGAAGAGGTCCGCAGGCTGCTTACCAACCGTTCGGCAATGGTTTTCAATTTGACCGCCGACAGGAAAGACCTTCCCTTGATCGAGCCTCGAGTGCGCCACTTTCTCGGTAGCATCCCGGATCGGGTAATAGCGATAGAGACATGGCAACCCCGGCTTTTCCCGCAATTCGAAGGAATAATGATCCCCTCGCAGGTAAACTACGTGGGAAAAGGCGCAGACCTGTACCGGGAGGGATATGAATCGCATGGATCGAGCAAGGTCATAACCGGGTATCTCCGTACCTCCTGGCTTTGGGAAAGGGTGCGGGTTCAAGGAGGCGCCTACGGCGGGTTCTGCCTCTTCGACCGAATATCCGGGGTCTTCACCTTTATTTCCTACCGCGATCCGAACCTGCTCAAAACCATTGAAAACTTCGACGGTACGGCTCAATTTCTTCGCAGCGCAGACCTTTCCGACGATGAGGTCCGCAAGGCAATTATCGGGGCCGTTGGAGACCTAGATTCCTACATGCTGCCGGATATGAGAGGCTACGTCTCGATGCTGCGCTACTTGACCGGCGACTCCGAAGAAGACCGCCAGAAGATGCGGGACCAGATCCTGGGCACTACAGCAAAAGATTTCAGGGCCTTTGCCGAGGTCCTCGAGAAGGTGAACAGGGACGGAATCGTGAAAGTGCTGGGGTCGCAGGCAGCCATCGAGTCGGCCCTTGACGCACACCCTCAGTGGCTCAAGACTTTCAGGTTGCTTTAAGCTGGAAGGCGAATGTCGGATAAAATCAAACAGAGGAACTGGTAAACGCCCGCTAGGAAGAACATGAAGGGCCCGGAGTTTGATACGACGCTGCGTTCAAAATGAATGTGATAGGTTGCGCTTCGCTTCGCTCCACCAATCCTACGAATTAACTCAACCGGGACAGGGGAGTAGGATGGGTGAAGCGGAGCGAAACCCATCGCCATGGGCACATCTTGAACGCAAATCGGTATGAGAATACCCCTTGCGGAGCGTGGACATTAACAGCGCCAATGTGAATCAATTTATCCGTGAAATCCGTGGTTAAAATCTTTAAAAAACAAGAAAATACGGGATAGTAGCTGGAAAAGCCAGGCGTTTGAGTATAGCCCGCAACCAGGATTTGCCCTGATAATGGTTCCCGTTCTTCGTGCTCTTAGCGGTGATAGAATCATGTTCTGGGCCGAACAGCCTTGCGGAACAGCAGACGGAACGAAGCCCGAGTCTACAGCTTTTCCGGCTTGCAGAGGTTCTTCTCATCTGCGGCGGCCCTTCCGCAATTGCCGCAAACGTATTTGGGGTTGCGTACCAATTTTTTGTATTCTTCAAAATTTGATTCGATAAACCCGATATTCTGAAGATAACACAGGTGTTCCTCGTGATAGGGGTGGGGCATTTTCTTCTCAGCCATTTCATTTTTCCTTTGTCTAAAGATTGCCGAAAATTGTCAGAAATCCTTCCCGAAATGATTCATCTCTCTGCTGCATAACAACACCGCATTTGAAATTAAACATTGCGATGCGCACGAGCAATGGTTTTTAGATATGGCTTGCCTTGAAAGACGGCCTGCGGGGTTTTTAGCGGATAAATCTGTGTTCCGAAAAGGCGCTGCGGAGTTCAGGGGCGTTCTTCGATATCTTTTCCCCCTATAATGCTGTTCAGTTTGTTTATCAGGCTCTCCTGGGACTTCGAGCATTTTTCGCATGAACTCAGGTGGTCCAGGAACGCCGTGATGTTCCATCCTTCGTAAGTTTTCAATCCCAATTCAAGAGGGTCTTTGCCACAAAGGAGATCCAGCATCTTCCACTCCTGTCAGTGTGTTTCAGATGGTCTATACCGCAAATATGTCAAATGCGGAATAAAAAAACGGTTGTCATAAAAGTCTCCTGTTCGCGATATTATACATTGCGTACCCAGGAAAGAGAGAATATAATGCAACCCGTTGAAAAGAATATAGAAGATTTTAGGGGTTGGGAAGCTACCTTCCCCGCTTCCGATTTTAGCACTCCTCGCCTTCTGAGTCTGTGGGACATCATGCAACAATTCGGCATACGCAAGTTTTGCGCCGGTTTCTCTCTTCTCTACCTGAGGGAAGGTCAAATCCATTCAAAAATGGCATTCGATCCAGATGAATTGGAGAGCAACGCTGCAGATTTCGAAGAAATAAAAAAAAGCGCTATCGAAGCCCTCCAATTGATGCAAGATGAATGCAAAAAATGTGATCTTAAAGAGTCTGTTGAACACATAAAAATAGCTCTGCAAACGATAGTTTTTGAATCGAATTTGGATTCTCCCTTGTATCAGGTTTTATTCGCAGTTGAGAGCCAGATCAGATCTGCGAGAACGAAAATTCTAGAAGAACTCAAAAGACGTAAATTCCTGTGGGTGGACAATGCCTTGTCGCAATATGTGGATCGTGATGATCTGTTTGGACCGGAAGTGAAGGCAGCGTTTCCTTCTGCCAGCCCGGACATCAAAGAGGCGGGCAATTGTTTGGCTGTAGGCTGCTATACAGCATCCGTGTTCCATCTCATGCGGGCCGTTGAGTGGGGACTGAGGGCGTTTTGCACTCATTTAGGATTCCGGAAAGTCAAAAAGGGTAAGAAGGGGCAGTTAGTTCCTGTTCCATATGCCGAATGGGACCGGATTCTTAACCAACTTGATGAGCACATTCAAAAGAAGGTTGACAGATACAAGGTCGGTCCTCACAAGCAGGCTGCTCAAGAATTTTACAAATCATCAACACAGGAAATAAGTGCCATCAAGGATGCCTGGCGAAATCATGTCATGCATACTCGCCGCGACTATGGGTTGGAAGATGTTTATGCTATTATGGCGCACGTTAAGCGGCTTATGGTTCGGCTGTCTGCCAAAATCTCAGAATAGGGAAAAGCCATGAACAAATCGCTCCTTACAATCAAACACTTCCAAGATGAGGAAGCCGCCTATGCCTACGTGGAAGCACGGCTCTGGCCAAATGGTCCCGTTTGTCCTCATTGCGGCTCCACTGAACGAATAAGCAAGATGAACGGTAAAAGCACACGGATCGGGACATACAAATGCTATGTGTGCCGGAAACCCTTTACGGTAAAAGTCGGAACGGTTTTCGAGTCCAGTCATATTCCGCTCAATGTATGGCTCCAGGCAATGTACTTGATCTGCGCCTCAAAGAAAGGCTTTAGCTCGAATCAGCTTCACCGGACTTTGGGCGTAACACTGAAAACCGCATGGTTTATGAGCCATAGAATACGTGAGGCTATGCGTGGTGGTGCTTTTGCTCCATTCGGGAACAGTGGCGGGGCCGTTGAAGCAGATGAAACATTTCTTTGGGATATCCCAAATGTTCCAGTTTGGCAAGGGTACATGCATAAGAACAAGATTTTATCCCTTGTGGACCGTGAATCCGGCGAAGCTCGGAGTTGCGTAGTGGACGAATTAAATGCCGAAACCGTTATTCCAATCCTTAAAGAGAATATCGCCAAAGAAGCACGGGTAATGACCGACGATGCGAGACAGTATTGGCAAGTCGATGAAGATTTCGCGGATCATGGAGTTGTGCGCCACACCAAGGGCGAATATGTCTCGCCCATAGACCCTTCAATTCACACTAACACTGTTGAAGGCTATTTCAGTATCTTCAAGCGCGGGATGCGGGGAGTTTATCAGCATTGCAGAAGACAACATATGCACCGATATCTTGCTGAGTTTGATTTTCGGTATACTAACCGAGTTGCCAAAGGAGTTGACGACTCGGATAGAGCCGAAAAACTTCTGGAAGGCGTAGTAGGCAAAAGGCTTACTTATCAAACGACTAACAGCCAAGCCAGAGGGGGAAGGGATTGCCTATCGTGAGCCGCAAAAGAAAAGAAAAAGAAAAAACCAAAGATGGAAACCAGTACGCTCAGTTCGTGGATGCCGTTGAGCGTATCGGTCCTTATGATGAAAGCGTTCTTGATGAGGCTCTGAAAAAAATCGGGCGAGTAAAACCCGCCAAGGCAAAACGAGACAAAAAGGGGAATGGGGAAGCCCCGCATGTGTGAGCAACTGAAGTCCGCATGCGGGGCAATCCATCTCCCCATCGAGGAACTTCTGCGCTATTCCCCTAATAATCTGAGGCCAATATGAATCAACCGCCAACCGATAAGAATGATAATGCCTCCACTCATAAGAAGCACAGTTCTTTTGCCCCACCATCCCCCAAAAAATCGATATCCGGCCAGAGTGAAAAGGATGATGCAATAGGCAATTCCTATAAACCCCAAGGCAACGAGAAACAAAAGATAAATTGGCCATCGTGGATTCAGGCCGTTTGCACTATCGCCATCGTTGGCGTAACCTTCGGCTATACTTACTATGCCAGTGAACAAGTCGATCAAGTTAAAACGTCGATCAAGATAACATCCGCTCAATTTAGGTTGGATCAAAGAGCATGGCTCGGAATAACCACTAATATAAAAGGGGTGGTGGAAGTGGGGAAACCTATATTTGTCTCTGTGGGGCTTAAAAATACAGGCAAGACTCCAGCCAAGAATATTACTAATACTTTGAGGTGCGGAATAATTAACAAAAATGCTCCTTTTGTCTTTCCTGAGAAAGAGGATGCTCCTGGAATTAAAAGTAAAAGTTTGCTCTCGCCCCAGCAAGAAGCGTCGATGGATGGTACCGCTAAGGGAGATAACGCTTTGGGAGATTGGGCCGATGTAGTTAGCGGAGTTAGAATCTTTTATATATATGGGACCGTTAATTACGACGATATATTTGAGAAACCCCATTGGCTTATTTTCTGCCTTTATTATGATTCGTCCGATAAGTCCTACAAGGCATATAGCGAGCACAACGACACAGACAACGACTAACCGTTTCATTTATCTCCCTTTTTGGGGTTGAACAACCCAACTAATTTGTTGGTGGGTACGCAAAGTCACATATCGCACTCCTGTTTGTAACAAATTCTTGGGCGAAGTTTCAAAAAATTCTGCCTGCTAACCATTTTATTGTACTTTTCACTTGACATTAGAATCAACTATGCATAGAAATCTGGTTTCAAGCGGGGGATAATAAGTGAATCCACCAATAATTTAGACTGGATAACCAAAAAAGTGCTGCATGACAGGCTGAAAAAGATCATTCATGGTTCCGGTTTGCCGCTCGGCCGATTTGCCGAAAAAACCGGCGTTTCCAAGAACACGCTGATAAACTACCGTGATGGGGTGACATCGCCTGCAGCCCAATTTCTGGAGTTGGTGTGCAGGGAGTTCTCAGCCGATCCGGGCTGGCTGCTCCTGGGCGAGGAAACGGCCGGGGCTTGCGCTGCTGCGCGCGAGTCGGCCGCTGAGGAAGGTGAAGACCTCGCTCTTATTCCGCTCCTGGAATCGCGCGTTACTGCAGGTCCGGAAGGGGAAATCCTCTACGGCGAAATTGCGGACCATTTTCCTTTCAAGAAATGGTGGGTCGAAAAGCTGGTGGGGAAAAGCTCTGAACGTCAGGGGAGTCTTTTTCTTATACGAGTCAGGGGAGATTCGATGTCGCCTACTATAAACCAGGGAGAGATGGTCCTGGTGGACACCAGCGAGGTCGAGCGCCTGGAGGTGCTCGCGGGGCGCATATACCTCGTGATCCTGCCTGAAGGGACAGCGGCCCTCAAAAGGTTGGTCCTGAGCGGGGATGAGGGCGGCCTGAAGCTGGCCTGTCTGTCCGACAATACCGCAGACTACCGCCCGTTCGAATTTACCCTGGATCCGGAAAAAAGCCTTAAGTCGTACGTGCTGGGGCGAGTGCGATGGGCGGGGCAGGAGTTTGATTAAACCGGGGGGGGACAAATGAGCTCTGGAAATTATACCGGTAAAGATGCGGCATTCATTAAAGGCGAGCTGCTCAGGGCATATCTGGAGCCGCTCTTCATGATCATCGGCCAGCGGGAGCTAAGGATCGGTTACATAGACTGCTTTTCCGGACCCTGGCAGAAAGGCGCGCAGGACTCCGGCGACACTTCAGCTGCCGTTTCTTTGGGCATCATGGCAAAGTGCCATAACGATTTGTCGGAGAAATTCAGGAGAAACGTCCATTTTCGCGGATTATTCCTTGAAAAGAACAAAGAATCTTTTGGCAGGCTTGAGAGTTTCCTGAAATCCGAATCCTGGGATGGTGTCGATGCCCAATGCCTCAAGGGTGATTTCTGTGATCTGCAAAACGAAATACTGCCGTGGTGCGGCAATCGGGACTTTTGTTTCTTCTTCATCGACGCAACGGAATGGAGGCATATCGCGATTCCTACGCTGGAACCCCTTCTGTGCAGGCCTTCTTCCGAGTTTCTCATCAGTTTCAAGTTTGATTCCATTGTTCGCGCCCTTCCTGAAACGGACTCTGAAGAGCATATGAAGGCAATTTTCGGCCTGGCGCCGGATACCTCGAATATCGGTCCGGAAGAAAGAGAAAGATTTTTGTTCGACCTTTACTGCCGGCAACTGAAGGCTTGCGCGCCAATAATCGGAGGCGCAATTCCGCGCTGTGCGCATATGAGGGTCGTCCATCCCACAAAAGATCGCACGGTCTACGACCTTGTCTATCTGACGTGGGACCCGCTGGGTTTGGTGACTTTTATGGAGACCTCCGAGCAACTGGAAATGGAACAGAAGAAGGTGAGTGCCCTCGCCAGGCAATCGAAAAAGGTCAAGCGCAGCCGTCAGCTCGAGATTTTTACGGCTGAGAAGTTCGTTGAAGAAGAGCCGGCAGTCGATTCGACAAATGTAAAAGAGTACTGGCTGGCAAAGCTCTCACGTGCTCCCAAAAGGTTCGGGGTCGCCGAATTCGCCGATATGCTGGAAGAGTCCGGATGGTTCATGGAAGATTTTCAAAGGGCATTTCAAGAGCTGGAACGCGAAGGAAAGGTCAGGAACCTTGCCTCTACCGGAATGCGAACCGGAAATCCCGTTCGCTATTGGGCAAACGGCAATCGGGGCGAGCCGCTTGAGAAGCTGTAGGAGCGTGGGATGCCTGGAACTGCTTTGCCCGGCCTCTTGGCCGTGCCGTTATCTGTTAAGTGAGGTTATAACATTCAATGACAACAACCCAGCTTTTTGTTGAACTCCTGATAATTGGGATAGGCGCGGCGATATGGTTTGGTTTATTACTGGCTGCGATCTTTGGCTATCGCTTCGACGTCGGGATTCTAAAGATAGACACGTCACTTCTTGTTGTACTTGGCAGTATGGCGTACGTGCTGGGAATAGCCGTTGACAGACTGGCCCGCACACTCTTTAGGTTTGCTGAAGAGGTTCTAGCGAAAGGCAGACTAGCTAATCCAGAGGAGATCGAAAGACTCATACTCGTTTCATCCGAGGCGCTCGCAAGGCAGATCCAATACAATCGAAGCAGGTTACGCATTTGCAGGGCATGGGCGTTTAACATACTCCTGGCGTTACCGGTTTTCGTAGCTTGGAACCTTCGGGTTGGGGCCATGCGCTTGGTCTTTTGTTGGCTCGTCGTGGGAATTGGGTTTCTGATCTGCGCCCTTATGGCAGGTACGGCTTGGGTTCTTTCGGCAGACCACGATAAGAACCTGCGGGATTCAGATAAGTTCTTAGAGGGATACAAGTCAGAGGGAAAAAGCAGCTAACAAGGGCGGGCACATCGCGGCGGTTGCCGTTAGTGCTCGGCCCGCTGCCAGTTACCCTGACTGTTCGGCGGCGCAGAAGAACCAGTCGCGCATCTTCAGATTCGGGAGATAAACACTTGAATAAACTACAACGAGTGATTCTCAAGGGCTTCAAATCCATCAAGGAGATGGACCTTGAACTGAACCCTTTGAATGTACTGATCGGTGCGAATGGGGTCGGCAAGAGCAACCTTGTTTCGTTCTTCAAGATGCTTAACGAAATGATGGCAAAGCGGCTCCAGCAGTACATCGGCACGACGGGGCGTGCACAGTCCATTCTGCACTTCGGTCCCAAGGTGACGCTGCAGATGGAAGCCCAATTGCAGTTCGAGGTGGCCAACGGCGTGGACACCTACGCTATGCGCTTGTTCCACGCGGCGGGGGATACGCTGGTCTACGCCGAGGAGAGATTGAGCTTCCGCCAAACTGGCTCTACTTATACAAGATCGGTTTCTCTAGGATCGGGACATGAAGAAACGCTGATCGGCCAGAAGGCCGAAGAGGGAAACAAGACGGCCAAGGTATTTCGGCACTTGCTTCACAATTGCCGGGTGTACCACTTCCACGATACATCGCCGACGGCACGAGTTCGCCTGCATTGCTACATCGGCGACAATCGTTGGCTGATGCCCGACGCTGGTAACTTGGCAGCCTTCCTGCTGCGCCTCCGGGAGGAGCACGGCGGGTCGGTCTACCACCGGATCGTCAAAACCATACGTCTTATTGCTCCGTTTTTTGATGACTTCGATCTCGCTCCGGCCAGCCCCAACAAAAAGGACATAAGCCTGAACTGGAGGGACAAAGGATCGGATCAGGTGTTCGGCCCGCACCAGCTTTCGGATGGTACACTGCGAGCCATGTGTCTCGTGACCTTGCTTATGCAGCCTGAAGAAGAACTGCCGGAGCTCATCATTGTTGACGAGCCGGAACTGGGGCTGCATCCATATGCTCTTAACCTGGTCGCAGCGCTCTTCAAGAAAGCATCGCATCACACTCAAGTCCTTGTCAGCACCCAGTCGAGTTCCTTCCTGGACAATTTTGATCCTCAGGATATCGTTGTGGTGAGTCGGGAAGGTAATGAATCCCGGTTCACCCGGCCCGATGGGGCAAAACTGGAAGCCTGGCTCGATGAGTACACCATTGGCGAAGTCTGGGAGAAAAACGTCATCGGTGGAGGACCCCACTAAATGCCTCGCCTCTACCTCTTTGCCGAAGGGACAACAGAGCTTACTTTCGCCGACACGGTGCTCAAGCAGCACCTTGCCAACTGGGGAGTGTACCTGCATCCTCCGGTCCTCATTGCCCACGCTAAAAAAAGGGGAAGGGTGCATAGAGGTGGTGGACGAAATTATGCGCCGATGAAGAATGACATCCTGCGGTTTCTGGCGCAGGAAAGTGGCGGGGGCGTATTCTTTACTACGATGATCGACCTGTACGCTATCCATGCTAACTTTCCGGGGTTGGACGAGGCCGAAAAACTCCGCCACGTGCCCGACAAGCGGGTTGAGGCCCTTGAGCAAGCATTCGCCGAGGACATCAGTGATGACCGGTTCGTGCCGTACATCCAGTTGCACGAGTACGAGGCATACCTCTTTTCCGATCCCACTTGGTTCAGGTACTTCTACAACCATCATAAGAAGCAGATTGCTGCACTCAAGGCCGTCGCTGATGCGTATGAAACGCCTGAGTTGATTGACGACGGACCGCAGTCGGCCCCGAGCAGGCGGATTATTGCCGAACTTCCCGATTACGAAGAGGCGAAGTCCGTCGTGGGACCACAGGTGGCGGAATTGATCGGACTGGACAGGATCCGGGGCAAATGCCCCCACTTCGCCGCATGGCTGTCACGACTCGAAAAACTTGGCGGCGACACGCTGATCAGGGTAAACATTTAAAATCGTTAGCGATCTTTACGATTTCTACCGGCAAATTCCCAACATTTTCGAGCAGGACTCGGTGAGAAAGGAAAAGCTCAACGAGGCGCCCTGGGGGACGGTGCCTGAAGGTGTGCAACGCTCTTCCAAAAGCCCCTTGGCGCGCCGCCGCTGAGCCTTTCATTAGCCTGCACATCCATGAAGGGAAAAAAGATGACAGAGAAGGTCGTAGAGAGATATGGACAAAGAGTAGGATACACGGAAACGGAAGTCGAACGCTTCCATGAAGGAGGCCACAGGATCAGGCAGGTGTTACGTCTGTCGCGGGCGGCCGCAAAGTATTCGATCCAGGTGGAGGTGGTTGGCTCAAAGAACTGCAACTCCGGCCACACTGCCGGGCAGACGTTCATTCTCGATGTGGACGGCAATTTCATAACCAGGCTGTGTCCAAGCAGAATGTGCGTCTACCTGATATCCCAACTTACGATCCCGGTGGCGCTGATAAACGAAAGACTCAGCGAAGGCCTTGAGCCGAACGACTTTCATTTCATGCGCTATCTCCGCTGTCTCGACACCGGCGTCGACTGCTACGGTTACGGTGAGGTCATGCTCAAAGTCCAGGTTGTTCCTCGAGCCAAGGAAAAAGGGTGATTGACACTATAGTGAACGGAGTAAGTAAGTCGTCATGCCGGCGAAGCCTGCCCGGAAGTGTCCGGTCCGGAGGCCGGCATCCAGTAGTCGCTGTCCGGATTCCGGCTTGCGGTGGAATGGCGTCAACTTTTCAAGGTCGTTTCCTGTAGGCGGCTGACCACACACTCAACCGGACGCGCGGAGGCGCGTTGTGGCTTTCTCCGGAGGCCCTGGAGTCACGCACTGGTTATCGCGAACGTTATGTCCCAACTTTTTACCTGAGAATTATGTGGAGTTGAATATCACAACATCAGAAAGAAACGGTCATCGCACGGCAATAGACAACAACGGCCCGAACTTGAGTTGCAGTGGCAGAATCAGAAGCGTCAGGTGCGCCCTGCAGGGAATTAGGACAATGGTCTGCTCCCAGCACAACGCCTGGGTGCACGCAGCCGCAACCATATTGGTTGTGGTGGGTGGCTTTTGCTTTCGCCTCCGGGCTGATGAGTGGTGCTGGATTAGTCTTGCAATCGTCTCTGTCTGGACAGCCGAAGCTCTGAATACTGCCTTTGAGTTCCTCACAGACGTGGCTTCGCCCGAGTTCCACCCGCTCGCTGGAAAGGCCAAAGACGTGGCCGCAGGAGCTGTGCTTATATCGGCGATAGGCGCAGCGATCGTTGGTTTTCTCGTATTTGGGCCAAGACTGATGACGTTCATCGGTCTTTAGACATCCGGCATAATCAATGCCCCCAGGTGCCGCGCGCGGGGAGCGTGTTGAATGTTCCAGCAGTAGTTCCCTGGCCGCGCGCGCCTGATGTTGGTATTGTGCTTTGCTTTGGGAAAACAAGGTTAACAGTCCATGAATCTTTACGATGAATTCTTCTCGATGATATCGTTATTCAACAAGCTTGGAATCAGGTATGCGGTAGTAGGTGGCATCGCTCTGGCCTTTCATGCCAGACCAAGGTTCACCAGGGACATTGATGTCCTGGTGCATCAGGATGATATGAGTCTTTTGAAGATGGCTATGGGTAGATTGGGCTATGAAGAGACCGCCGAACCTTGGATACTCACCAATACGACCCTCACACTTCATCGATTTCTGAAGATTGAAGGGCAAGATGAACTCATGATTGATATTCTTGTGGCAAATACAGATGAGCACTTCAGGATAATCCGGGATGCCGGCCTTGCTGAATCGGCGACGGGGATGGTGCCTGTCGCTGATAAACGGGATATCATATGGCTGAAAAGGTCTCGAAACTCAGACCAGGATCGTGTGGACATATCGGAGCTTGAAGAAAATGACCAGGATAGAGAAAGCAGTTAAAATCGTTAGCGATCTTTACGATTTCTACCGGCAGATTCCCAAGATTTCCGCGCAGGACCCGGTGAGAGAGGAAAAGCACAACGAGGAGCCCCGGCGGACGGCGCCTGAAAGTGCGCCGCGCTCTTTCAAACGCCCCCTGGCGCGCCGCTGATTTGTACGTTACACGACAACCTGATGCTCTTCTGAGCTTAATCGAGAACGGTTGCGCAAAAGCTAACCTCTTTGGGCCTTCCGTTGACAAGTCGACGAATTGATAGAGCAGCAGGATCGGGGGGCATATTGGTAGTATGAAAGTCAAGACATCTATCACCCTTTCGGACCGGGCGGTCCACTGGAGGAATGATGGATATAAGAATCACGCCTTTAGCTCGAGTCGAAAAAGACTATCCGTGGAAAACAGGGTCCTGGAGCGCCTCCGCTGAAAGTAGCCTCAACCTGATCGGTGCTGTGGTCAGAGATCTGGGTCTCGGGAAATTATTAAGTGATACTATTCCTCCTATGGGCATTATGCCTACGCGAGCGCATCGCCTATCCAGCGGGAAAGCACTGACGAGTGTGGCGCAGGCGGTAAAGAACTGGCTGAAAGGCATTGAAGTGGTTGAAGAAGACGCAACCATTATTACAAGGCAAGTACCTTTGTGCTTGTTTAATTCGCCGGATGTGTCCGGAGCCAAGACGACATATGGTGAAATCGTGACTCAAGAGGGCAATCTCGGTTGGAAAATCGAGGTTTTAGGCACTGGCTTTGGAGCTGACGTAACAGTTGTAGTTAAGAACAAAAGCGAGTTCGTATCAAGCTCCGGTGATCGGAAGCTAGTCTTCGCTCCTTTGAAAATGCGGGTGGTTAAGGTATCTTTGTACAAGCGCGGCGTGTTTCAGAAAAGCTTTCTCAAGGCGGAATTGGACGAGACCGAAGTGCGCGATGCGAACGGATTGCGCACCATGAGCCCTGAAGAGTGGCAGGAGCTTACGTCAGGTGCGGAAGTTCTCGATCATTTTGACCTTTCGGACGACAAAAGTAAGGATAACGCAAAATATACTCGCACCTACACGATGAAGGGCAGTTTTGAATCCAAACTTGGTTTTAAGATATCCGACCTCGAAGCGAGTGTCGTGGCCAAGTGCATTGCGGAACATACTGTTGATGCAACATTTGAATTGCCGCCCGGCAAAGTGTACGAATTGTTGGTGTCGTCTTCGATATCCGGTTTCTTTTTCAGTGGGCACAAGAGTTGATGGCCGCTGGTAGCGCCGATGGCGGGGCGGTGGTTCCATTGGGTGGCCTAACAACCTCGTGCTGACACGAAACAGTTGGGCCCTATTTGACGTTTTTCATGAAACGAACATTGGAACTTAGTTAGCGCTAAATCAGGAGAGAATATGTCCATACAGGATACATTGGATAAAGCAGCGCAGGAACTCAAAGACTCGGGGAAAACATTGGATGCTTTGTATCAGGCTCGCATCGTGGGGCGGCAGCCGATAGAGCGCTTCGCTGGTGTGCATCCGCTTTTAACGGACAACGGTATCGACGCGGCAAAAACTTATACTCTTGTGGCTCAGGGCGATTCATGGTTTGACTACCCGGGGCATGACCTTATCAATTTCCTTCGTGATCGTCATGGCCACACAATTGAGAACATTGCCGTCGCCGGATCGACATTGAATGACATAGTGTACGGACCTGTGCCGAAAAATTGGTTGGGTATCCCGCAGTCCGGCGATGTGTCGCGCATTACAGAGCTTTTACATGTGATTGAAAAAACCCATCAGGAAAACGGCCCCTTGCAGGGTGTACTGATTTCAGGCGGCGGCAACGACATCGCAGGACCTGAGTTTTTCTCTTTTCGGAATAACAAGGACGCCGATCTTTCCAACCCCAATGCGGAGGTGCTCGATGGCGTGGTGACGGAAACTTTCCTTAGTGCGTACAAACATCTGATAGAGGTTATTCTTGCCCGCGCCGGCACCCTCCAGATAGATAATCTTCACATCTTAATTCACGGGTATGATTATCCATGGCCGGACGGTCGTGGATTTACCATGTTTAATCTCGTTGGTCCCTGGTTTGATGAGCCGTTCAATAAAAAGAATTTCCCTTACAATAATCAAGATGATCTGCTTCAAAGACGTGCGATAGTTCGCAGCTTTATAGAGAGCTTTAACTCAATGTTATCCACGCTCGCCTCTCAGTACCCTCAGAATGTTCACTACGCGGACTTGCGTGGCACCCTCGACGATGACATCAGCCTTTGGGCTAATGAATTGCATCCCGCGGAACAAGGGTTCGGTATGCTGGCGGACAAACTGAACCTGGCTTTGCATCAAGCGATTGGATAAAAAGAATTAGGCCCCGGATAAGGCGGTCAAGCTTTTTCTTCAGAAGGCTTCCGATGTGGGGACCTTTCAGGGGGTCCGGGAGGAATGGGAAGCATTGTGCTCACCCCGGACTGGATCAGAATTGTGAGATCCCCTCCTCGTCCAAGGGGATGATCTGCTCTGGTGCTAATCGTTTACTGTAACGGGCATGCTCCTTCCCGTCATCTTTGCCGTTTCCACTCTTCCCTTTGAACTTCTGCGCCTTTGCTTCGCTTTTGACAATTTTCACAGGGACCTTATTGGCTCCCGCCGGCTCGACACTATTCTCATCACGGGCGCTATTGGCGCTTCCGACCAGCATCACCAACTCCCCTGCGTATTGTTTCATCCGCTCGGCCTGGACGTTCATTTCCCCGGATGTAGAAGCCGTTTGCTCTGCATTCGCAGCATTTTGCTGGACCACGTTATCCATTTCGGTTACTGCTTTGTTCATCTGCTCTACACCCTGGGCCTGTTCCTGAGAGGCGGCGGAAATTTCGCCGACAAGCTCACCGGATTTGCGGACGCTGGCCGCCAGTTCCCGAAATTCCTTTTCTGTCGTCCCTACCAGTTCCGAACCTTCATTCACTCGCTTTACGGTATCTTCGATGAGCTTGGCAGTGTTCTGCGCTGCTTCGGCTGCTCGCATCGCCAGGTTTCTTACTTCATTGGCCACTACGGCGAAACCGGCTCCGGCTTCTCCCGCACGCGCCGCCTCCACGGCAGCATTGAGTGCAAGCAGATTGGTCTGGAAAGCGATTTCGTCGATTGTCCTTATGATTTTAGAGGTCTCTTCGCTGGCCTTGGAAATCTCTTTCATAGAGGCGGTAAGCTGGTCCATTGTTTGGCTGGCGCATGAGACTGTCTCCTTGGTCCCCCCCATCAGGCGGTTGGCTTGATTTGCGTTTTCCGCGTTCTGTTTTGTCATCGAAGCCATTTCTTCGAGGGATGAGGATGTCTCCTCAATTGATGCGGCCTGCACCGAAGCTCCATCCGCAAGCCCACTGCTGGCCGATAATATCTGACCGGACATCGCGCTGACCTGGCCTGCGCCGTCCCAGAGGCCCTGGGCTACTCGTATGATCGGCCTTAAGATGCTTCTTGTGATTGCCATGGTAAGGAAAATGACCAGTAGTGCGGAAGCCAGCATGGCGCCAACGAATCTTTTAATGGCCCTCGAGTAACTCCCTTTGGCCGACTGGTAGGATTCGCCGCTGAGCTTGACGAGTTCTCCATTCCATTTTTCCATCTCATTCTTGATGAAGTTGAACTGCTCGTCAACCGATCCCATATAGGAACTGGCTGCGGCGGCATCGACCGAAACCATGTCGATGGCGTCAGCAACTTTCTTACGGTAGTCGGTAAATGCTCCAAAAATCCTTTTAAAAGATTCCTTTTCGTTCCGGCCGGCTGCGGCCTTGGCCTTCGTCTGGATTGCGCCGTCGAGCTTGGACAAGGACTGAAGGGTCTCTTGAGAAAGTTTTTCGACCATTGCCTTGGGGTAGTCCGAGGCTGTCCAGGATATCAATTTAAAAGTGTTGCCCTGGATGGCGACAAGGTCCCTTTCGACGGACGAGAAATCCTGACATTGGTTGAGGTTGCCAAAAACTTCCTCAATCGAGGAGTAGAGCTGTCCAAACCCGAGGTATGAAAATGCCCCGACAACCAGAATTGCCGCCACAGTCATTATCGGGAAAAATGCGCTTTTCTGCTTTATGTTCATCTGACGCATGCCCAACTCCTCGAAAATACGCCTACTTGTAAATGCCGCAACCCACGAAGACGTTTTCTCCCGGGATGGACGTAACGTAAGAGGACTTGTCCTGGATTTTTTTGGTCTCAGGATTTGTCCATTTGTAATCCACCCAGCCGCCACCGGCTTTTGCCATTGCTGCCATCTCCTTCATGAAGGATTTTCCTTCGGCATCCTTGAGATCGGCCATGTTTTTGCCGACAAGCTTGGGGTTCGCAGGATGAGCGAGGCAGATAATATCGAAGTCGAACACGAAAGCATAGAGCTCGCCCTGCATGAATTCCCCCTTGGGATCATTTATGGCCGCAATTGTCTTTTCTTTTCCATTGGCCTTGAAAGAATCCACCGCCTTTTTCACCATGGCCTCAGCTTCACCCGGCGTATTTCCGGCCAGAACATGGTGAGCGCTGACAGCGAATATTAGTCCCAGGGCAAGAACGAAACACACAAACGTCTTCATAAGCTCTACCTTTCTCTTTGGGTTCGGGAAATTACGATCGAGAGTGCAAGACTCCCGCCCAGCCGCGCTTTTTATTCTAAGTGAATACGTATCAATTGAAGCCGATGCCCGGACGAGTTAAAAAAGAACAGTGTGGGCGGGGTGGAAAGTGTAACTGTCCCGAGCTTGTAACCGGCGCCGACTTTTTCAAAATGTCGTCTTCTTCTGATTCCTTGGTAAAACATATTCGGAAGGATCAACCAGCCACTTGAGGCTTTTATTATCCCCGCACTCCCTCCCAACGCCTGAGCAGCGCTACTTCTCCCAAGCCTTGGGGATTGCAAAGCCAAAAATACACCGGCATAAACGCAGGTGCAGTGACGACACAAAAAGCTATTATCTTGATTCTTACACGATAATCGCAATTCAATCCGGATGCTCGACCGGCCGGCCGCGTGACTCGGAGCAAGCGGGGCCCCCGGCCGCTTGCCTGCCGGGCTGAGACAAGAGTTTCCCGGAAAAGCTCTTCGCCCATGAGGCAGGAGCAGGTATTCACCATTCCCTCCGAGACTTCTTCCCCGGCAATTGCCCGCATGAGAAGAGTGAATTTTTCCTAAAGTTTCCCTGCCGGATACCGATCTAGATTGTAACTAAAAGACTAGGGAATAACGCGGAATCAAATCCACACCCCCTGTTCGCCTGGTGAGAGTTCCCGCTGAACTCTCAATGCATGGCCATACCTGTATTTCCCCTGTGAGCGGCGATACTTTCCTTAGCGAATTTTCTGCGGTCCCGGTTCGTTAGGTTTGGGGTTGTAGAAATCATCGACTCACAAAAAATAAACGTTCAGGCGGAGTAGATGAAGAACCAAGGGTATTTTCCAAAGGTGTCCCGCAAATCCTATGCGTCCGTTGTGAACCTCATGAAAATACTTGCGCTTGCGTGTGGAAGAGTTCTCCCGAAGTGCGGTTTCGGTGGTGCAACGTCTCACAAATCGGCCTGGGAGTGCGCTCTTAAAGACTTGGTCGGAAAGATCGAGGATCTTAATAGCTCAACCGAGAGCGATTTTCTCGAAATAGGGGAAATGCTTCAGGGTTTTTATCGAAGCGCCAAAGAAATCTCGAGGGAATCAGAGGCCATAGCGGGACTGATGTCCGGCGAGCGTATCACTATGGCAATCGAGGGGCTTCGCGCCATTTTCCGCCGCATCGAGCGCATGGAAAGCGAGTCGCAACAGCATGCGGAAGCACTCGATGGAATTCTTCAAACACTGGGCGGCCTCAGCCGTTCACTTGCCGGTTTCAACAAGTCTGTTCTGACACTGGGTGTCTTTTGCACCTCGGTCAGGATCGAGAGCGCGAGGCTTGGCAGCAGCGACATCGGGTTCGACACCTTGGCCGACGACATCAATAAACTTGCCGTTGACATAGCCGCGCGCTCCACAACCATCATAAACCGGTTGGACAGCCTCACCGCTCTTATCCGCATGGATCTTTCCAGCGTACGGGAGCTTGAAACTACTCAGCGCAGTAAGATCCGGACCATTATTGGCCAGACGCAATCGAGTCTCGAAACCCTGGTGGAAAAACATCAAATCTCAGACGCGGCCGCCAGGAGGATCGGTTCCAGGTATGTGGAATTCTCGCGCAAGATCGGGGAAATCGTTTCATCGGTGCAGTTTCACGATATCACGCGACAACAAATGGAGCATGCCGCAACAGCCTTGAAACAGCAGATTGACTTCGGCTCGCCGGATCCAACAGCGACCCGGGGCATTATTGAACTCCAGGCCATCCAACTCCGCTTTGCGGGCGGAAAGCTTGTTGTGGCGGTAAACGGCATCGTGGAACACCTGTGTGCGGCGGCTCGAGACATTTCGGATATTTCCAGTGAATCACTGGCGGTCGCCGGCTCCTCGGGCGATGAGAAAGATTCCTTTTTGCGCGGCATTGAGGAGAGGCTGTCGTCAATAAATTCGGCGCTTCACAACTATGGGCATGCGAAAAGTCAATTGGCATCGTCGATGGGATCGATTACCGCCTCAATGACTGAAATGACCGGGTTCGTAGATGACATTGAAAGGATAGGAATCGCCATAAAACTGATCGCGCTCAATGCGGTTGTAAAAGCGTCCCACATTGGAGAAACGGGCGCTGCACTCGGTGTTCTTGCAGTCTCGATCCATCAGCTTTCTTTTGAAACGGCCCACCAGACGAGCGCCCTTTCCGAAACGTTCAGGTCCATCGTGAATTCGGCCGAGCGGCTGCGGACCGGAGCGGATTTAAGGGAGGACCCATCTGGCAGCGTCCTGGACCAAATGGCAGTGGAATTGGGCACACTGGTGGGGACGCTTCGCGAGGTTAACGAGAGCATAGCCGCACACCTGAAAGATATTGACAGCGCTGGAAACGGTCTACTCCAGGAAATCGAGGATGCCGCGGCCGGCATACATGTCCATGAAAAGGTGGCCGAACTTATCGGGGAAGTTGCATCGGACCTCGACGGCATAGCGGCCGCCCTGGATGGCGCCGTAACGGCCGATGTCCGGGAGAAAAATGCGGACCGTAACGCCGAAATACTCAAATCGCTTGAAGAATCCTACACAATGGACAGCGAGCGCGAACTCCACAAAATGACAGCACCTCCGAGTGCTTCCGCCCTTTCACCATTGGCGGCGGAAAACGGAAAAATGATGCCGGAAGCCGGGGGTGTTGGCAGCGAAGACGATGAAGGCGGATTTGGCGACAACGTTGAACTGTTCTGAGAAAGCCTGATATCCGGGGAGGCCGGGATGCACTATGAAATCGAGCAGGACGGGCAAGGCCGTCTGTTGAAACTGCAGGGCAGATGCACCATCGAGCAGGCAAACGATCTAAGAGAAGTCCTGCTGAGTAAAATCGTAGAAAATGGGCATGTATCTGTAAACCTCGAGCAAGTGAGTGAAATCGATCTGACTTTTTTGCAACTGCTGTGTTCCGCGCATGGGACCTCACTAAAACTCAGTAAACGGTTTGCCCTTAACGGGCCCCTGCCGGAAGTCTTCATTGGGGCTGTGCGGGAGGCGGGCTATTGCCGGGTAATCGGCTGCAGCCGCGACACCAACGGGAGCTGCCTGTGGAAAGGAGAATGGGACCAATGGGCAAGACAATCATGACCGTCGATGATTCTGCAAGCGTGCGCCAGATGGTAAGTTTCACTCTCAGGGACGCGGGCTTCGAAGTGATCGAAGCAGTGGATGGCAGGGACGCTATGAAAAAGCTGGGCGCCACGCCGGTTCACATGATGATCACCGACTTGAACATGCCCAACATGGATGGGATTGAACTGATTCGCAGCGTACGGGCTAATTCTTCATGCAGGTTTATTCCCATTATTATGCTTACCACCGAATCCCAGCCTGAGAAGAAGCAGGAAGGAAAAACGGCTGGGGCGACCGGCTGGATCACCAAGCCCTTCAAACCCGATCAACTGATCGCGGTCATAAGAAAGGTGCTGGGATGATTGACCAACTCAGGGAAGTATTCAAGTCGGAAGCTGCCGACCTGCTGGCCGAGCTCGAAGCGGGGCTGCTCGAACTGGAAAAAAAACCCGGGAACCGGAACGCCGTCGGGCGAGTTTTTCGCGCTTTGCACACATTAAAGGGATCCAGCGCGATGGCGGGCTGGAACAAGATCGCACCGTTTGCCCACGAAGTGGAAAGCGTCTTTGAGCTTGTCCGCATCGAACAGGTAAGCGTAACTAAGGAATTGATCGACCTTATCCTTGCGGCCGGTGATGAAATTCGCCGCATGCTGGGCGAAGCGGACACGAATGCGTGGGACGAGGCCCCATCTGGACAGCGGACCGGGGAGATCGTACAGCAACTCAAAAAGCTGACTGCTTCAGGCGGTGAATCCGAAGAGATACCTTCTGAAGTTATTTCAATCGGGGAGGGCCCGGGCGGGAAAACCGCGATACCTTTTCCAACGGAATCTCCAGCCGCTGGAGAATACGCCACCTACCGGATATTCTTTCGTCCATTTGCAGAAATTCTTTCCAAAGGATCCAATCCGGTCCTCCTGTTGAACGAACTGCACGGCCTTGGGGTATGCAACGCTTCAGCCTGCCTCGATTCAATTCCTCTCCTGGATGAACTCAATGCCGAAGAGTGCCATACCTCCTGGGACGTAATACTCACAACGCGGGGGGGCTTCGACGCAATCCGGGATGTATTCATCTTTGTTGAAGACGATTGCGAGCTAAAAATCGAAGTCGTGGAACAACGTATGTTTGGAGAAGATCCCGAGCCGAGAAAACTTGGAGAAATATTGGTCGATCGTGGTGATGTCGTGCCGGAACAGATTGCTCAGATTCTCGATAAGAAAAAACTAATTGGCGAGATGCTGGTCGAATCCGGGCTGGTGAGTAAGAGCAAAGTGCAGGCCGCTCTCGCCGAGCAGCAGCATGTCCGGGAGATGCACGACAGGGCCAGGCAGGAGCAAACCGCAGCTACGGTCAGGGTACCGGCCGAAAGACTCGATTCGCTCGTCGACCTGGTTGGTGAGCTGGTGACAGTCCAGGCGAGTCTGAGCCGACTTGCAATGCACAAAAAAATACCCGAGCTGCGGTCAATTGCCGAGCATGTGGACAGGCTCACCGCAGAACTTCGCGACAGCACTATGAGCATCCGCATGCTCCCCATCGGTACTACTTTCAGCAAATTCAACCGCCTCGTTCGCGATCTTTCATCGGAATTGGGCAAGGAGGTGATACTCACGATCGACGGCGCGGAAACCGAGTTGGACAAGACCGTGATCGAGCGGATTCATGACCCGCTGGTACACCTTATTCGAAACAGCATCGACCACGGAATAGAGTCGCCTGGCGTAAGGGCCTCCAATGGAAAACCTAGGCAGGGTACTGTCCATCTGTCGGCAATCCACTCCGGGGCGAATGTGCTCATAAGCATCGAGGATGACGGCGCCGGACTGAACAAGGAGGCTATCAGGAAAAAAGCGGTTGAAAACGGCCTCATCTCACCGGATGTGGAGCTCTCGGAAAAGGAGGTATTCGGCCTCATCTTCGCGCCCGGCTTCTCCACTGCGGGCAAAGTGACAAACGTCTCGGGCAGAGGGGTCGGCATGGACGTTGTAAAGAGCGGCGTCGAGGCCCTTCGAGGCGCCATCGATATTGCCAGCCGTGAGGGAGCTGGAACCACGATCACCCTCAAGCTCCCCCTGACCCTTGCAATAGTGGATGGGCTCCTGGTCAAAATTGCCGATGCCAATTTCGTTCTGCCTCTGTCCATTGTGGAGGAATGCGTGGAACTGACCAACGGTGGCGGCGCTGCGGGCCATGGACGGCAAGTCACCTTTATCCGGGGCGAAATAGTTCCTTACATCCGGCTGCGCGAAAGGTTTTCAATCGACGGCCCCGCCCCGCCCATCGAACAGATCGTGGTGACGGAAACAATGGGAGGCAGGGTCGGATTCGTAGTGGACAAGGTCATAGGCGAACACCAGACGGTCATAAAGAACCTGGGAAAGATCTACAGCAAAGTTAGAGGCGTCTCCGGGGCGACAATCCTTGGGGACGGCACGGTGGCCCTGATCGTCGACGTTCCGCAAATCGTTCAGGGCGCCATCGCATTGGAAGAGAGGTCAGTGCACTGATAAGCGAGTATTTACAGGTGATGGGAAAGTCAACGGGGGCAAGACCTGCAAAGGTCTGGAAAAAAGGAGAATCAAAATGCAGTGGTTTAAAAATCTTAGTGTCAGAACGAAGCTTCTTTCGAGTTTTGTTTTTGTTGCAATGATTGCCGGTCTGGTCGGCTATATCGGCATCACTAACATCGGCACAATTACTAAGGAAGCCGTGACCATGTACGAGCGGAATACCGTTCCGATAGGCGATCTGGCGGCAATATCCACAGAATACGAGCGAACGCGGGTCAACCTGAGGGACATTATCGCTCTGGACAGCGCCGACGAAAGAAATAATAAAATCACGACCATAAAGGAAGTCGACAAGGCCCTTGAGACCAGGATGGCTGAGTTCGAGAAAACGATCCATGCCGAAGAAGTACGCAGGGAGTTCCAAAACCTGAGAAAGGCAAAAAACAACTACGAGCCCATTAAGGAAAAGGTGATCGCGCTGACGCTTTCCGGACATAAGGATGAGGCGATGAAACTGCTCCTGGGCGAGGGCGTGGCAGTCGCAAAAGGAATAGGCGATTCGATTCAGGAAATGATCAATTTCAAAACGGCGCAGGCCAAAGAACGGGCCGACCAGAACAAGGCCACCGCAGCAAGCGCCACAAGAATGAGTATTGCGTTTGCTGTAGCCGGCATGACTGCAGCCCTCATCATCGGATTTTTCCTCTCTCAGATCATCTGCAAGCCTATAAAAAGTCTGGCTGATGCTGCGGAAAAGATAGCCATTGGAGACACCAACGTTCACGTGGAGTCGAATACAAAAGATGAAATAGGAATTCTGCTACTGTCTTTTGCGAAAATGGTGACGGCCATGAACGAGGTGACCTCAATAGCATCTGAAATAGCCGCCGGCAACCTGATGGTGAAGGTTGATGAACGCTCAGAGCATGACAAGCTGATGCAGGCCCTTTCTAAGATGGTTTCCGGTTTGACCGAAACGGTAGGCAACATCCGGAGCGTGGCCAACCAGGTCATGAGTGGGAGTGAGGAGTTGAGCGCGAGCGCCGAAGAGCTTTCACAGGGCACAAGCGAGCAGTCCTCGGCAGTAGAGGAAGTCTCGGCTTCCATGGAAGAGATGGCTGCCAACATAAAGCAGAACTCGGATAATGCTCGCCAGACTGAAAAAATGGCCATAAAGGCCGCTGAAGACGGTAAGGCAGGCGGAGAGGCGGTTGCCGAAACGGTTGCTGCGATGAAGGAAATCGCCAGTAAGATTTCGATAATAGAGGAAATCGCGCGCCAGACAAACCTTCTTGCCCTGAATGCCGCAATCGAAGCCGCCCGCGCCGGGGAACACGGTAAGGGTTTTGCAGTGGTTGCATCCGAAGTTCGAAAACTTGCCGAGCGTAGCCAGGAGGCGGCAGGAGAAATAAACGAACTGGCCAAGACCAGCGTGGGGGTAGCGGAAAAAGCCGGCAGCATGCTGGCAAAGATCGTTCCGGACATCCAGAAAACCGCCGACCTGGTCCAGGAAATCAACGCGGCGAGCAACGAGCAGACTTCGGGTGCGGACCAGATCAACCGGGCAGTGCAGCAACTCGATCAGGTGATCCAGCAAAACGCCTCGGCATCCGAGGAAACGGCTTCAACTTCCGAGGAACTTCTCGGCCAGGCCGAACAGCTCATTTCTACGATTTCATTTTTCAAAACCGGCAACGACGCCCTGTCGGCAGTAACGCGCCGTGACTTGGCAAGAGGCGTCAAAAAGGTGAAGACCCCATCCGTCAGAGTTGCGCATGCAGGCCAGGTTGCTCACGCAAAAGCGGCTTCCGGCCACGACGAACGTAAATCAAAGGGCATAGCGCTCGAGCTGTCCAAAGGGGCTAACGGCGGTAGTGACCGGGAAGACGAACAGTTTGAACAATATTAGGGAGGCAAGGACCATGGGTTCGCCAACTATAACGGAAACGACACAGTACCTGACCTTTAAGCTGGAAGATGAAGTCTTTGCCCTGGGGATTTCTCAGGTGAGGGAGGTGCTCGACTACACCGCCGTCACCAGGATCCCCGAGATGCCGGACTTCATGCTCGGTGTGATCAATCTGCGCGGAAGCGTCGTGCCTGTTGTGGACATGCGCCTGAAATTCGGGATGGAACGCACCGAGAAAAAGGTCAATACCTGCATCATAATCGTAGAAATCGACCTCGACGGTGAAACGACGATACTGGGCGCCCTCGCCGATTCAGTCCAGGAAGTGATGGACCTCGACCCCGACCAGGTCGAGGCGCCTCCGAGGATCGGCACGCGCCTGAAATCGAAGTTTATCAAGGGAATGGGCAAGCGGGACAATCATTTCATCATCATTCTCGATATAAACCGGGTTTTTTCAGCCGATGAACTGGCAATGACGCAGGAAAACGGTGCGGAAATGGCCGAAGCCTCCTAGAATTTTGATGCATGAATCAGGGCCCTTTCCGGACGGAAACCATCTAACGATTGGCTCTCATCGCGGATGTGTCATGCAGCAGGAAACCGTGAACAACCTGAATGTGTCCACCACCATCATGTCCGATAAGGTGTTCAGGCGCCTGAGCGGGTTTATCCACGGGCACTGCGGGATCAAGATGCCTCCCGCAAAGAAGCAGATGCTCGAAGGCAGGCTGCGAAAACGCCTTCGAGCACTGAATGTGAGTTCCTTTGAGAGCTATTGCGATTATGTCTTCAAAACAGGGGCTGAAACCGAACTTATTCACATGATCGACGCGGTTACAACCAACAAGACCGACTTCTTTCGTGAGCCCGCCCATTTCGATTACCTGCTCGAAAATATCCTGCCGGAACTGAGCCGCTCCATGGAAAAGATTTCGGTCTGGAGCGCCGGGTGCTCCAGCGGCGAAGAACCCTATACTATCGCAATGATACTAAGTGAATTCGCGCAAGGGAATAAAATCAACTTTTCAATCCTGGCCACAGACATTTCCGCCAGGGTCCTGGAACAGGCAAGACGTGCGATTTACGATCACGACAGGATTGAACCTGTCCCGATACCCTTCAGGAAAAAATATCTTCTTCGCGGCAAAGACGATCAGGGCTTGGTCCGCATCAAGCCCGAGCTGAGGTCGCAAGTTCATTTCCGCAGGCTCAACCTTATGGATGCCGGGTTCGGGATGTCAGGCAAGATGTGCCTGATATTCTGCCGGAACGTTATGATCTATTTCGACCGAGACACCCAGGAAGAATTGTTGGGAAAATTCTGCCGGCAGCTCGTTCCGGGCGGATATCTCTTCACCGGGCACTCGGAGACGATCCAGGGAATGGACCTTCCCCTGGTCCCGTTTGCTCCGACTATCCACAAAAGGGTGTAGAGGCAAAGCAAAATGCCAAAGAAAATAAAGGTCCTGATAGTCGATGATTCAGCACTGGTGCGCCAGACGCTTGAAGCTGTGCTTTCCGCCGACCCCGCCATCGAAGTGATGGGGACCGCTACGGACCCATATTCGGCGGCGAAAAAGCTGTGCATCGACATTCCCGATGTCATCACCCTGGACATTGAAATGCCGCGCATGGATGGTCTTACTTTTTTGCAGAAGCTGATGAGCCAGTATCCCATTCCGGTCGTGATATGTTCAAGCCTTTCAAAGAAAGGCTCGGAGACGGCCTTTAAGGCGCTCGAATACGGTGCGGTGGACATCATCCAGAAACCCTGCCTGGGCACAAAGAAGTTCCTGGAAGAAGCCAGGATCGCAATATGCGACGCCGTGAAGGCGGCAGCGCTTGCACGTGGAAAAAAGCGTCCCAAAATCCATGTGGTCGAGCCGAAACTTACTGCTGATGCCGTTCTTCCCATGCCCAACAGCAGGGCCATGATACAGACCACCGAAAAAGTCGTTGTGGTAGGCGCTTCAACGGGCGGAACCGAAGCGCTGAGAATCCTTCTCGAAGCGCTCCCTGCGGATGTGCCCGGGATTGTCATCGTGCAGCATATGCCTGAACACTTTACCGCCGCATTTGCAAAACGCCTTGACGCAATCTGCCGAATTTCAGTCAAGGAAGCGGAAAACAATGATACGGTCCTGAGGGGTCGAGCATTGATCGCCCCGGGAAATCGTCATCTGCTGCTGAAGCGAAGCGGCGCGCAATACTATGTGGAAATCAAGGACGGTCCCCTTGTGTGCCGGCACCGCCCCTCGGTCGATGTCCTGTTTCGCTCGGCCGCGCGCTACGCCGGCAAAAACGCGCTCGGCATAATCATGACCGGCATGGGCGACGATGGCGCCAGAGGCATGCACGAGCTAAAGCTGGGCGGGGCCTTCAATATAGCTCAAGATGAAAAATCATGCGTCGTCTTCGGTATGCCCAACGAAGCCATCAAGCTCGGAGCGGTGGACAGGACACTGTCACTTGAGGAAATTGCCCCGGAGATTCTTAGGGTCTGCAATAATTGGCAGTAAGTTGATCTGCGTCCGGCCATCAAGCTGCTTCCACTATGAAGCATTTCAGGTATCTCGTCTCGGGCATGGCTAAAAGGCCCGGATGGTCGAGAGACTGGCCGAGGATCTGGAGCAAGCGGAGCTTTCTTCCGCTTGCCTGTCCGGCGGAGATCAGGGCCTCCCGGAAAAGCTCTTCGCTCATGTGGTAGGAGCAAGAGCAGGTAATAAGGATTCCGCCGGGTTTGAGGGCAAGAAGCGCCCGGCGGTTTATGTCGGTGTAGCCCTTCGTGGCTTCTGTGACGGCCGGCCTCGTCTTGGCGAATGCCGGGGGGTCAAGGACGATTACATCGAAAGATGCCCTTGCAACCCGCTTAAGGTAATCGAAAACATCCCCGGCAATAAAAGATGAGCGGTCGCCGAATCCATTCAGCTCCGCGTTCCGGCGGGCCTGTTCGACAGCGTCTACAGACTGATCGACTCCTATCGCTTCGGCTGCTCCTCCCGCAATTGCCGAAAGGCTCCATGCTCCGTTGTAGCAGAAAAGATCGAGAACCTTTTTGCCTTTCATCCAAGGTTTGGCAGCGTTTCTATTATCGCGCTGGTCGAGATACATGCCTGTTTTCTGACCGCCGACCACGTCAACCAGGTAACGGATGCCGTCAATTTGGATGGGGATATCGCCGGCCACGCTTCCGAAGGCTACCCCCTTTTCCGGCGCAAGGCCTTCTAGGGCGCGAGAGGGCGAGTCATTTCGGAATACCAGCGCCGCAGGCCTGAAAATATCGAGCAGCAGTTCCCTCATTAACTCCTCCATCCCGGCCATCCCAACAGTCCCGGCCTGGTAGACGAGAACCTCTCCGTACCGGTCGACCACAAGGCCGGGAAGGCCGTCCGATTCGCCAAAGACGACCCGGCAGCTTTCCGCTCCAGGGTAAAGGAATTGGCGAAGACTTGCCGCCTCAAGTAGTGTCTGGCGAAAGAATTTCTCATCGGGCTTCTTGCCCGGGGGGCAAACGAGGCGCACTGCGATAAGTGATGCGGGATTGATATAGCCGGCCCCGAGCGACACGCCCTTTGCAGTGAGCACCTCGACCCAGCTTCCGGGCTCAAAATCATGGATCGAATCGGCTATCTCGTTGCTGAACACCCAGCGATGCCCTCGGAGAATGCGCCGCTCGCGGCCCGAATGCAGGGTTAAAGTTTTCATGGCTGGTTTTTCTTGACCGTTCACCGCACTCTGCACGTAATTCCATGCTCCACGAAGACTCCGGTTCGACCGCAATAAAAAAGCGCTCCGCGAAGAGCGCCTCGTGGCGGCAGGACCGCTTTTTTCAGCCTTTTGCCCCGGCCTTTACGGAGTCTAGCAGTATATAGTAATCCTCATAAGTATCGGCCGAACTTTCGATTAATTCATAAAGGTCATCGAGGTCCATGTTTAGGACGGCGTCCTTGTCAGGCGACTCCTCTTTCAATTCGATCCAGATCCAGTCGAGAAGCATTTCCTCCGGATCGCTGTAACCTTCTTCGCGTTTATCCAGGCTCCCATCGCGAACTTTTTGTCCAACCTTCTTAAGTGCCGCCCTGACAAATTCTTTCATATCCATTCAACACCCTCCTCTATGTAAACAGCCTGTCCCCGACAGAGCAAACGGTTGAAAACTTTTTAAAAAATGCATTTCAGCCTGGACAAAATAGCTCATTAGCGGCACGCGTTCAACCCTATTTATCCGTTTATGAACACACTTGGTGTCGGCGCTCCAACTCTTTTCTTGTTCAATTTACAACATCTTAATATAATTCCTGGCTCTGATGCAAAACAGGTGTTTTCAACGATAACTCCTCATTTTTGCCACAGATCCAATTTTTTGGATAGGGGGACCATTTTTTATGCCCGAAAAGCAGTACCTGATCGATGCAATGACTGTCAACGACTCTTGGCGGCTTTTTAAAATTCTGGCGGAGTTCGTCGATGGGTTCGAAGCATTGGGCGACCTTTACCCGGCTGTTACGATTTTCGGGTCGGCTCGGGTAAAGCCCGGCGATGAGACTTATGAAAAAACATACGAGATCGCCAAAAAACTTGGCCTGAACGGATACCATGTTATCACGGGCGGGGGGCCCGGGGTGATGGAGGCCGGGAACAAGGGCGCAAAGGAAGGGGGCGCTAAATCTGTTGGGCTCAATATCGAACTCCCGCTCGAGCAGTGCCCGAACCCTTATGCCACCCTGAAGCTCGATTTCCAGTACTTTTTCGTCCGTAAGGTGATGTTTGTCAAATACGCCCAGGCCTATATCGGGATGCCGGGCGGGTTCGGGACAATGGATGAAATCTTCGAGGCGCTTACTCTCATTCAAACCAGGCGCATAAAGCCTTTTCCAGTGATCCTGTTTGGAACTCAATACTGGACGGGCCTCCTGGAATGGATTCGCAACACCCTTATTAGCGGCAAATATATTTCGCCGGAAGATCTCGATTTTGTTACGCTTCTGGATGATCCTGACGAAGTGGTTCACACGATCAGAAAATATGTAATCATCTGATTGAGGAGGGCTGTTTTAAATGCCGATCTATGAATACCGGTGCAGGAAATGCAAACGAAAATTCGAGAAAATAACTTTCAGGGTGTCCGAGGACGTCTCGGCCGACTGCAGCCACTGCGGCAGCGCCGAGGCTGAGCGGATTCCATCTCGAATCAGGGTCCGGCTGTCCGAGGAGACCAGAATGGAGCGCATGGCAGATCCATCCCGGTTTTCCGGCCTTGATGAAAACGACCCGAAGAGCATGGCCAAATGGATGAAGTCAATGAGCAGGGAGATAGGTGACGACATGGGGGAGGACTTTGACGTGGACGCTATGATGGATGAGGCAATGGCAGAAAAGGAAGGCGCGGAAGGCGGGGGCTCAGGCATCGGCGATTTGGGTCCGGGCGGCGATGACGACTGAAGATAACCGAAGCCCCGGTTTTTCTTACGGGCCGGTTTCCTCTTTCAGGTGGAGGACTCGCGCGCAGGACAGGGGTCTCAGGCTGGACGATGCTGTTTCCGGTTATCTCAGGATTCCGCAAGGCGAGGCGGCAGACCTGATCGACTTCGGATCGGTTTATGTCCGGGGCCGAATAGAGCGCAGTCCTTCTATGATACTCTCAGGGGAAGAGGAGATTTCTGCTACCTTTCCTCCTTACGGAATCCGCAGGTTCTACGAGATCGATCCGGCCCGCGTAATCTTTCGCGACCGTTTTCTTTTCATATACGACAAGGAAGCCGGTATTCCAAGCCAACAGACTCCATACGACGCCTGCAACAATGTTTTTGCGGCCTTGTTTCGCCATCTGGCAAAGGAGAAGACCACAGACTGCTACGCAGCCCTTCACAACAGACTCGACAGGGAAACCAGCGGCCTTCTGCTCTTCGCGCTCGCAAAGGGGGTAAATGTGTCCCTGAGCAAAGCCTTCGCGGAAAGGCGTGTAAAGAAGGAATATCTCACATGGGTCGAGGGCATTCCGAAAGATGATTCGTGGACCTCTGATTCGGATATCGGGAAAATCGGCGGCAAATACAGGGCGGTTGGGAAAGGAGAAGGCAAAAAAGCCCAAACACTTTTCCAGGTATTGCGCCGGGGAGAGGACCGCACGCTTGTACTTGCCAGCCCCCTCACGGGCAGGACCCACCAGATAAGAATTCACCTGGCCCAAGCCGGCCATCCGGCAGTGGGCGACCGGGCCTACGGCGCAAAACCGGATAAGCGCTTGTATTTGCACGCCTGGCGTCTAACCCTCAAACACCCTGCCTCCGGAAGACTTCTCAGCTTTGAAGCCCCGGTACCGCCCGAGATGCAGTAGGGATTGTTCAGGTTCGAGTGGCGTCTGAGCCCTGAACGGCTATAGTTCCCTGGGCAATCGCACAGGGAGTCTCCTTTTGTGCCTCTATGGCAACTACTTCGCAACGGCAGACTGCAATCCGTTTGCCGGAACTCTCAACAACCCCCGTTGCTACCAGGCGCTCGCATCGAGCAGGGCGCAGGTAATTGACTTTATATTCGACAGTCACCACGGTTGGTCCCAAAACTGAGCCCCCGGCAAATGCCAGTGCACTATCAACGAGGTAGCTGAGGACGCCCCCGTGGATGAAACCGTGTTGTTGCAGAAACTCCGGGCGCGTGCTCAGCGCAAGCACAGCCCGCCCTGGTTCGAATGAAACAAGCTCTGTGCCCAAATACTGACTGAATGGCTGCGAGGCGAGAGCCAACCTGCCCCAACTAGTAGAGTGATTCCAAATTAATGTTGCAATAATTTGCTTTTCATGTAATTTTCCCACTCCGGAGGTTAAACTTAGACGGAGGAGGGAAAAATGCCATTTCAAAGAACGAGGCCGGCAC
>JBEKPW010000058.1:0-35682 GCA_049520315.1 Syntrophobacteraceae bacterium | reverse complement strand
TGCCGGCCTCGTTCTTTGAAATGGCATTTTTCCCTCCTCCGTCTAAGTTTAACCTCCGGAGTGGGAAAATTACATGAAAAGCAAATTATTGCAACATTAATTTGGAATCACTCTACTAGTATTAAGAATATCAATCGACCACAGACTGCAACCGCTGAGGAGGACTACGATGCGACACAAAACGATCTGGGCGGCAGCCTTAATCAGCGTTTGCCTGGCGGTCTGCCCAACGCCGAGGGCCAAAGCGCAAGCGACTCCGGCGACTCCGCCGGCAGAGCCCGACCCCATGGTCATCATGAGGCAGATGTGTGACTATCTCAACTCTCTCCAGCAGTTCTGGTACCACTCCGAGGTCACTGATGATCAGGTTTATTACGCAGGAAAGAAGCTTCAATATGGCATTGAGATGGACACGTACGTGAAGCGGCCCGACAAACTGCGCGTCGATGCGGAGGGGGATCTAGTCGACAAGCAGTTCTTTTATAACGGCAAGACCATAACCCTTTATGACAGGGACGAAAAAGTTTATGCAACCATGGAAGTCCCTCCCAGCATAGAAGGCGCTCTGGATAAAGCGCACAAAGACTTCGGTTTAAAAGTGGCTCTGACCGACCTCGCAAGCCCCCAACTCTGGGAACACATTTCCAAAGGCATCGAGCATTCGCTTTATGTCGGCTTACACAAAGTGCACGGGATACCGTGCCATCATCTTGCCCTTGATCGGGGCGACCTTCACATCCAAGTCTGGATCGATGCAGGCGACAGGCCGTTGCCTCAGAAAATAGTATTCCTGCACAAAAAACTGGAAGGCTCTCCCCAATGGACTGCTTATCTGAGCGGCTGGGACACCTCAGCCCAGTTGGGGGACAGTCTTTTTAACTTCATGCCGCCTTCAGGCGTTCACAAAATCAAGTTCGTTCCGGTAAAGCAACCAGATGCTCAGGGAAAAAAGAAGGGGGGCCGGTCATGAAACAGTCAGGTTTCAAGTTCCTACTCGCGGCCATTTTGGCCACAGCTTTGGTGGGATCCCCGTTTTTCCTCGAGCAGGCAGACCCCAGGGGTTTTGGCGGCGGCGGATTTCACAGCGGCGGCTTTGGTGGCTTTCACAGCGGCGGCGGGTTTGCAGATGGGCCGAGGGGAGACGAAGCTGCGAGGGGACCGGAGGGCAACTACGTAGGAGGCCGTGGCGGCACATATCAAGGATACCATGATGGGAACTATTCCGGTGGAAACGTCAACATCAATAACAATGTAAATGTTAACCGGGGTTGGGGGGATTACTACGGACCCGGCTGGGGAGGCGTCGCTGCAGGCGTAGCAGCCGGCCTTGCTATTGGCGCCAGTGTGGCTTACCTGCCGCCCGAAGCGAACCTGATTGTGGTGTCGAATCAAACATATTACGTGGTTGGCAACACATATTACCAGCCATGTTTTACGGGTGCGGAGACGAGCTACTGCGTTGTTGCCTCACCATATTAGAAGAATGCACTGCTGCTTACATCGCAGGATTGAAACCTGCAATGACCCGCATAAGGGGTCGCACCAAGCCAGGTACCTAAATTGACAGCAAAAGGATTAAAAGAAGTGGCAATTCAAGACCTTGGAAGGCCAATTTGAGAGCACTGTGAGCGCCCATTTGGCTATGGCAATAGTGGTGTTTTAATAAAACACCGCCAGCCACAATGTCTTTTGCTTCGGGTCGGTCCACTCCACCCGGTGCCTTTGATGAGCCGGAATATCGACCCAGTCGCCAGGTCTCAAAACATGGAGTTCATCTTCTTTTTCAAATCTCAAGGCGGCGCTGCCCTGCAGGAGAAGCACCCACTCGTTTTCATCCTGGTCGTACCAGAAACCTTCCGGCGAAGCATGAGCGTCGGATATGATTCTTTCGACCCTGACTTTACCCGATTCGGCCAGAGTTTCGAAAATTTCCTCGGGCACTCGGTCCGGGACGTCCGAGTAGATATTTGCTTTTTTCATAATCAGCCATGACCTGTCGAATATAAAAATCCCCCGGGCTGGAATTTTACACCAACCCGGAGGATTCTTAAAAACCGATTCAAGTTCCGTACTGCAAAAAACTGCCAAAAGCCGGAACTTAAATACCGGACTTCATCAACTTATATGTCGAAGTAGAGCTTCATTTCCATGGGATGCGGGCGCATGCGTATAACGTCCACTTCGTTCAGGGTTTTGTATTCGATCCACGTGTCGATGACATCTTGTGTGAAAACGTCGCCCTTCAGCAGGAACTCATGGTCTTTTTCGAGCGCCTTGAGAGATTCTTCAAGCGCCCCCGGAGTCGATGGAACTTTTGCCAGCTCTTCGGGACTCAATCCGTAGATGTCCTCATCGAGCGGCTCGCCCGGGTCGACCCGGTTTTCGATGCCGTCAAGGGCGGCCATAAGCAGCGCACTGAAAGCGAGGTAGCCGTTGCACGACGGGTCGGGGAAGCGGACCTCGAGGCGTTTGAGCTTCGGAGACGGCGAGTACATCGGAATACGGATGCCTGCGCTGCGGTTGCGGCTGGAGTAAGCCAGGTTCACCGGGGCTTCATATCCGGGGACCAACCTCTTGTAGGAATTGGTGGTCGGGTTGGTTATGGCGCACAGCGCCGGGGCATGTTTCAGTATCCCGCCTGCCGCCCAAAGAGCCATTTGACTAAGACCCGCGTACTTGTCCCCGGCAAAAAGCGGCTTGCCCTCTTTCCAGATGCTCATATGGGTATGCATGCCCGTGCCGTTGTCGCCATAAAGCGGCTTCGGCATAAGGGTAACCGTCTTGCCATACTTCCTGGCCACATTTTTTAGAACATATTTGTACCATGCCAGGTTGTCAGCCATCTTGACCAGGGGGGCCGCCTTCATATCGATTTCAGCCTGACCAGCCGTGGCGACCTCGTGGTGATGACATTCCGTGCGCACACCGACCTGCTCCATTGTCAGGATCATCTCGGTACGGATGTCCTGTTGCGTATCCATCGGGGGCACCGGGAAATAGCCCTCTTTGTATCGGGGCTTGTATCCGAGGTTCGGGTTCTCGATCCTGCCGGTGTTCCACTGACCCTCGACAGAATCGATGAAGTAGTAGCTGAAGTTAACCGAGCTGTCGAACCGGATATCGTCGAAGATGAAGAACTCCGCTTCCGGGCCGAACCAGGCCATATCGCCGATCCCTGTGAACTTAAGGTATTCTTCAGCCTTCTGAGCGATGTTTCTGGGATCGCGCGTATATTTTTCCTTCGTCACAGGATCGACTATGTTGCAGATCATCGTAACGGTTGGGACATTTGTAAAGGGCTCCATCACCGCCGTCGCCGGGTCCGGAATAATCAGCATGTCACTGGCGTGTATCGGCTGCCATCCCCGGATGCTGGATCCATCGAAACCGTAGCCGGCTTCGAAGTCGCTTTCGCCCAACTCTGCGATCGGAACTGAAAAATGCTGCCATATCCCGATAAAGTCCATGAACTTGAAATCCACTACCTTGGCGTCGTTTTTTTTTGCAAAAGCCACTACTTCTTTTGGGGTCATATTATCCTCCTGTGAGTTTTCGAAATGGGGATTGAACGGCTCAATCCGGGATGTCTAGGCAAATTGCTTGCCAACGTCAACAATTTTCTTCCTGCCCCCTTCCCGCCCCCTCTGATCGAAGGCATTTAAAGAACGTCGAGCCCGAGACAACGGTGAGTAAATCGTAACCAGACCCGGGGTAAAAAAACATTTTTGTTGCGTAAAGGACCGCAAAAACGCGAAATAGAATGGCCAAAGGACATTTGGAACTGTAATCATTCGAAAATTCAATCGAATTTCTTATCCAAAAGCTCAGTTCAGTTTTGAACAAAAATGTACCTCTCGCGCACGCCCTTAGAAAATCGAGCCAAACAAGGGCGATCAGCAGACCACAGACAGGAGCCCAAGGAGCTTTTCTCTCACCTGCTCATGTTTGTCGTAGCTAATCAGCTTCTCGCCGCTCAAGTCCGTAACGTAAAAGATATCTACAACCTGCGCTCCGGGTGTCGATATCTTAGCAAGTTGAATATTAATATCCAGTTCGAACAGGGCGCTGGTGATCGTGTGCAGCACGCCCGGCCGGTCCCAGGTATATACTTCGATCAGGGTATAGAAGTCCGAAGCTTCCTCGTCGATTAGGACCTTATCATCTTTGCGCGGATGGCACTTCGCCTCCAGAACCGATGGCCTGCGCCTGTTTTCCAGTATTTCGTCCAGATAGGATGAATCGGCAAGGGCGCGCACCAGATCGCTTTCCACCTTGACCCACAGCTCTTCGCGATGAAGCGGGTCGGGAATCCGCTCAACACGCAGGATATCGCAGGCTACGCCCGGTTCGCGGGTATAGATGTCAGCCGAGAGGATATTCAACCCTCTTGCCCAGAGAACACCGGTAATCAGGGCAAACAGCCCGGGCCGATCGCGTGTTACGACCGTGGTCTGCCACATCTCGCCTTCGAGCGGTTCTGCCTTGAAGCAAACCGAGCGGCGAGCCAGTTCCTTCTCCATCTCGTAGTGCTTTAGAATCTCCTGCGGATGCTGAGAGAGCAAATACCTGAAAGGCAGCCGCTCCATCCATTCGGACAGCTTTTCGCTTTCAGCCGGGTCGGGAAAAAGGGCCAACACTTTTCTCTGCGTTTGTGCTGTGCGCGCCTCGATGTCTTCCGGTTCGAGGTCCGCCCGCCCCAGCAGCCTGTCAACCTTGAAGAAAAGCTCTCTAAGCAGGGACGCTTTCCAGGTGTTCCATGCCGCTGTACCGGTCGCCCGGCTGTCAGCCACAGTAAGCATATAGAGCAAAAGCAGGCGCCGGCGATCTTTGATGGTTACCGCGCACTGCGCTATGGGCTTTTCGTCCATCAAATCCCGCTTGAGCGCAGTTTCGGCAAGAATAAGGTGATGTTCGATCAAAAAACAAAGCAGATTTCCCTGCCCGTCGTCCAAGCCCATCCTTACCGCGATTTCCCCGGCCATTATGGCGCCGTGCATCGAGTGATTTTTTCCCCGCCCCTTCCCAATGTCGTGGAGAAGCGCGGCCAGGTAGAGAATACGCCGCTCCTCCGGGCTTATCAGCTCTGCGGCGCTCTTCAGCGGCTCTTCGTCATTGACCTGACCCGCTTCGATAAGATGAAGTTCGTGGACCGCGCGCAGCAGGTGCTCATCAACGGTATAGACATGATAGACATCATTTTGGACCCTGTAGCGCACCTCGGAGAATTCCGGGATGAATACCTGCAGAAAGGCCGTTTCCAGCATGGTCTTAAGGACATGAAACGAGTATTCACGGTCCAGCAAAATGTCGAAAAACTGATTTATTGCCTCGGGATTTCGCCTCTCGCGCTCTCCAAACCCGCCCAGATTTTCCCGGATTATTTTTCCCGCATTGTGGTGAAAATGAGCTTTGGAACGCGCCGCTTGCCAGAAGAATCGCATGAGCAGCAGCGGGTCTTTCCCTACCCATTCCGGTTCCATGAAGTGAAGATGCTTGCCTTCCAGCAGAAATGGACCCGGCAGGATTCGCCTGCGCAGATGAAAGCGAAACCCCCTCTGGGACTCTTCGAGTCTTTCCAGAAAAAAGGAGGTCGTTCTGCGCACCCGTGAAGTGTAGCGATAATACAGGCGCATGAAAGCCTCAACGGCAGAACCTTCCGTACCCGCCATGCAGCCCATTCGCCCGGCAATCTGTTCCTGTTCGGGAAAAAGCAGCCGGTCCTGCCTTCTTCCACTCAACTGGTGCAGTTGAAGCCTTACCCGCCACAGGAAATCGTATGACTGCTCGAGCCAGAGTTTTTCGGCCTCCGTTAGCCAGCCATTCTTGAGCATTGCTTCCAGCGACGGATCATGAAGGTAAACAACTCCCGCCCACCTGATTGTATGCAGGTCGCGAAGACCTCCAACCCCATCCTTGACGTTAGGCTCCAGCAGATAAGGGCTTTCACCATACTGGTGGAGCCTTGTCTCTCTATACGCGGTCAGATTCTGAAGAAACCGCCGCCGTCTGCTGGCATTGCCGTATAGCTTGAGAAAAGACCTTTTCCAATCATTGAAAAACTCGGTGTCGCCTGCAACCAGACGAGCTTCAAGGTAGTTGGTCAGAATGGAAAAATCATTCTGAACCATATTGCGGACCATAGAAACAGAAGCAGTGGCATGGCCGACTTCGAACGCGCTGTCCCACAAACCGTACACGAGATCGTGAACCAGTTCCGGCAGAAATGGAGGAAGCCGTTTTTTATAAAGGAAGAGAAGATCGAGGTCGGAGGCGAAGCTGAGTTCACCACGGCCAAAGCCCCCTACAGCAACCAGAGCCCAGCCTTCCCGGGGCGCGGAATGTTCGCCGAACGCATTACACAGGGCATCTTGCAGGTTGGAGGAGTAGGTGCGCGCCGCCAGAAGCCCGGAAACATCCGCGCGGCATTCCCGAACGAAATGATCCCGCAGATCTTTGAGTTTTCGAGTTATATTTGAGCGATGGACCATGATTTGTTCTATAAATCCAAATCGCAAACTGCCGGTGTTAAATCAGGCGTTTGCTGGACGGACACTTCTAAAGCGCGTCTTCTCCGGTCTCTCCGGTCCTGATGCGAATACATTCCTCAACAGGTATAACAAAAATCTTGCCATCTCCGATCTTGCCCGTTTTTGCCGACTCACGAATTGCGAGGGCAACCTCTGCCAACTGCCAGTCGGGAACTATCACTTCTATTTTAATCTTTGGAAGGAAATCAACCACATACTCAGCACCTCGGTAAACTTCCGTGTGCCCCTTCTGCCGCCCGAAACCCTTCACTTCGGATACCGTCATTCCTTTGATTCCCAGGCTCGCCAGCCTTTCTTTCACATCATCGAGCCTGAATGGCTTGATAACCGCTTCGATTTTTTTCATTTTTGTCCCACCTTTGGAGTGAAAACGAGTTTTCGAAAAAGTTTGCCGGAACAAAAACAACAAAAATGTACTTCATCTCTCGATATACCCCTGCGCGATCGGATTCCGCCTGCCGATCCCGAAGGCTTTCGTCGTAACCCTCAATATCGGGGGCGCCTGCCAGCGTTTGTATTCGTTGAGTTCGATGCGCCTTGCCACCCATCTCACGGTTTCCGCATCAAACCCTTTGGCCATTATCTGCTTTACGGGAAGGCGCTTCTCTACATATTCGGCCAGAATAGCGTCCAGAATTTCGTAAGGCGGAAGGGTATCCTGGTCTGTCTGATTTGGCCGCAACTCCGCAGAGGGAGCGCGCGTGAGTATGCGCCCCGGGATCCACCCATGTTCATCGTTTAACCTGTGAGCAAGATCATAGACCATAGTTTTGGGAACATCGCCCAAAACGGCAAGCCCGCCGTTCATGTCACCGTAGAGTGTACAATATCCGACGGCGATTTCTGATTTGTTGCCCGTGCTCAGAAGCAGCCTGCCGAACTTGTTGGAAATCGACATGAGCACCATACCCCTGAGACGCGCCTGGAGATTTTCTTCGGTAAAGTCGTGCGGCAAATCGTCAAAAATCGGTTTCAAGGACTTCAGTGCGGTCGAAAAAAGCTCATCGATCGCAATCACCTCAAAGCCGATTCGAAGCCGGGAAGCTAATTCACGCGCATCGGCAAGACTTTCGGGAGCGTTAAAGGGCCCAGGCATTGAGACCCCCAGAACGTTCCCGGCGCCCAGCGCATTTACCGCCAGGCAAGCTGTCAGCGCGGAATCCACTCCGCCGCTGAGCCCGATCACCGCCTGTTTGAATGAGCACTTGCGGGCATAGTCGCGCAGCCCCAGGGTGAGCGCACCGATCACCTCTGAGATGTGGTCATGGTCGGCCGCATGCAGTTCACAATTGCTGCTGCCCGTGTCATAGACGATCAGGTCCTCTGCGAAATCGGCGCCCGTAGCGCAAAGACGCCCCTTTTCGTCCCACACCATGCTGTAGCCGTGGAAAATCAGCTCGTCGTTGCCGCCAACCTGGTTTACATAAACTATTGGGACGCCTGCGCAAGCGGCCTGTCTCTTCAACAGTTGGCCGACCCAGTGCGGCTTACCTAGGTGATAGGGAGACGCGGAAATATTTACAATCAGATCGACCGAGGCTTTCCCCAGTTCACACACCGGATCGACACTATAGAGAGGACCCGGAAGAAAATCCGGAACGTTCCATGCGTCTTCGCAAATCGTAATGCCGATCCGCTTGCCCCTGAAATCGACCCATTCAGCCGCTTTGCCGGGTTCGAAATATCTCTCCTCATCGAAAACATCATAGGAGGGCAGGAGCATCTTATGGGCTGTGCAACGCAGCTTGCCGTCTTCATAAAACACAGCGGAATTGTGGTACGGCTTGCCGCACCCCTCATTTAGCGAAACCGCTCCAAAAATGACCCCAATACCTTTGCCCGCGTTTGCTATGCGCTCCCAGTAACTAAGACTGTCGTCCACAAAGCCGCGTTTATCGAGCAGGTCACGAGGCGGGTATCCCATTATGGACAGTTCGGGGAAAATGACCAGCTCGGCGTTAGCCCTTTTCGCTATTTCAATAAATTCACACATTTCGCGCGTGTTGCCCTCGAGGTCCCCAACAAAAGGATCGATCTGGCCCATTGCGATACGCATCATCAGTTCCTTCTCGTCAGCTAGTATCCGCGTCTGACAAAAAAAGGGCTTTTTCGTCCGGCATGGAAATCAACGCGGCGCGGAGGCGTGAACGAAATCCACGCTCCGCCACCTATATCCTATACTTTGAAAACAAATACTTCAATTCGAAGTCTATGCGGCAAACGTTGTAAGGGTACTAGCGCATTGTGCGCGCCCTTCCCGCACTAATTAATCTCTTTTTTCAAATCTGTATGCTATAGAAAAAGGTTACCTGTTACAGAGGCAGGGTTATCAAAAAAGGTATATCCCGGTTATCTCTTGTTTTGCGGAGAAGTAGAGTCTATGAAGCACTGGAGGGCGCGGGCTCGAGAAAAAAAAAGCAGTGCAGATGAGATATTGCGCGGAATATTGCGCGACGGAAACCGACTCTATATTGGGACCGGCTGCGGGGAACCTCAGCACTTGGTGCGTTCTTTGGTCGAGCTTTTGCCCCGACACCGCGATATCGAAATAATCCAGAATATCTCCATGGGATCGCTTCCGGAAGACTGGAAGCGTTTTGAGCAAAACGCGCGGCTCAAGACCTTCTTTGTCGGACCTAGATCCAGACACGCTGTCAACGATGGTCTGGCCGACTACATCCCCGTTTATTTTTCTTCCATACCCGGCCTTTTCAAAGAAGAACCTCTGTTGAGGTTAGACATTGCAATGGTCCAGGTAACGCCCCCCGATAAACACGGTTTCTGTTCGATGGGAATATCGGTAGGCACGGAAAAAAGCGCCGTCGAATCCGCCAGTATAGTTGTTGCCCAGATAAACCGCCAAGTGCCGAGGACCCTCGGGGACAGCTTCCTTCATTTATCCCAGATTCAATATTTTGTGGAATATGATGAACCGCTGCTCGAGATCGTTTTCCGGGAGCGCAGCGCGGTCGCCGAACGGATAGCCAAATACGCATCCGCGCTGATCGAGGACGGATCCACAATTCAGACGGGAATCGGAAGGATCCCCAGTCTGGTCCTGAGATACCTGGAAGACAAAAAGGACCTTGGGATCCATACGGAGATCCTTACCGACTCCCACCTGCATCTCATTCGCTCCGGGGCCGTAACGGGCCTTGCCAAAACCGTAGACAAGGGAAAAATCGTGGCAACCTGCTGTATGGGAAGCAGGCAACTCTACGATTTTGTGAACAACAATCCGGAAGTTGAGATCTACCGGACAGAATATGTACACGACCGCAAGCTGATAAGCCGCTTTAATCGGATGGTGGCCATCAATTCAGCCCTGGAAATAGACCTCAGCGGTCAGATTTGCGCCGATTCGATTGGCCACAAGGTTTACAGCGGAATCGGGGGCTATGTGGATTTTATGCATGGGGCATCGAGCGCGAGCGGAGGAAAGACAATCATCCTGCTGCCATCCACGAGTCCCGATGGGCGCAAGTCACGAATTGTAAGCCATCTGACAAACGGAGCCGGCGTCGTCAGTCCACGCAGTACCGTACGCTATATCGTCACAGAATTTGGAATCGCCTATCTACATGGGAAGACCATCCGCGAGCGTGCGCTTGCCCTTATCAACATTGCCCATCCGCGATTCCGCGAGCAGTTGCTCGCTGAGGCCAAAAGCATCCATTATGTCTACGAAGACCAAATCCTTCCTCCCATTTACGAACCCCTCTACCCGGGCCAGTGGGAAACACACCAGGTGTTTCCGCCAAACGAGACGCTTTTTCTCCGTCCAATCAAGCCGACCGATGAGCGAGCGCTTCAGGAGTTTTTTTATTCTCTTCCCTCTGAAGACATTTATTACCGTTTCCTTTCCGCTATGAAGGCATTCCCGCATAGAAACATCCAGGCCATGTGCAATATCGATTACGAGCATGTTATGGCAATTGCTGCGGTTACCGGGGAAATCGGAGCCGAGAAGATCATCGGAATTGGCAGGTACATCCTGGACCAGAAGACGAACTTCGCCGAGGTGGATTTTGCGGTCTCATCTGACTGGCAGCACAAGGGCATCGGGACTTTCCTTGTTAATTATCTGTGCGAAATTGCAAAGACCAAAGGTATTACAGGATTTATAGCCTTCGTGCTCGCAGCCAACAGGGCTATGCGTTCAGCGTTCAATAGCGTTGGTTACGCAGTGCATTCGACTATGGATGAGGGCATATATGAAATCTCGTTCCGCTTCGATCAACCCGCATTGGCCTGCCGCACGGAAGAATATACATGACAGCACAACTCACCGGCCCGATAGATCCTTGCCTGCTTGCCTTCGACATTGACGGCGTGGTGGCCGACACGATGGCCATATTCGTCAGACTCGCCCACGAGAAGTACGGACTCACTCATCTTTCCAAGCAGGACATGCTCTGTTACAACCTCTATGAGTGCCTCGGCCTCCAAAGGGAGATTATAGACGACCTCATCCGCCTGACGCTCGATGATCGGCACACCATGGAGATCCCCCCTGTTCCAGGCGCACCGGAAGTGCTCATGGAACTCGCCGGGGTTGCGCCTCTTCGGTTCATCACGGCTCGTGTTTGGTCGGAGTCGATTACACAATGGCTTTTTACCATTTTGCCCGGTGTGCCTCGTGAAAAAATAACTGTAATAGCTTCCGGAGCTCCGGAAACCAAGCTCGACATCCTCAACGAACTCCAAATCCGCTACTTTGTCGATGACAGGGTCGAAACCTGCAAGCACTTGAAGGAGGCTGGAATTGAGCCTCTTCTTTTCGATCAGCCCTGGAACCGCAATGAGTCGGCCAATGGTCTCATTCGGATTCAAAACTGGACTCAACTGAAAAGTTGGGTATTGCCCTCCGATGTAAATTTGGAGTAAAGTGTTTTTACTTGGAGGGGGCCAACTTCCCGAAGCCGTCTTGAACCAACTGTCCTTACCACACATCGTGCGGATTTTATTGCCTTTTTCGGTTTCAGTTTAAGGTTCGATGGGCAAATGTTATGTCCTTAGCCGAAGGTAAACGTTCACCAGGGTGTGTCATCTGCAGAGGGAAGGCAACGGCTCCTGGCGAAAGAACGCGCACATGAGACGAGTGATAAAGTGCCGCCGCCCGTACAGGTAAAAGCCGACCGTAACGGTTTCACGCTGGTCCCGGACCCGGCCGCCTCCCTGGATGCCATTGTGGCCTTCATGGATGAGCGGTTGGAGCGGTCCCGTGATTTTTTCCAAAAAACCGAGATGACTCTGGATCTCAGGACCAGGCCGATGCGCACCGACGAGATCTCCGTGCTTTATGAGAAACTCTACGAAAAATCGAAGGTTAAGGTGGTGGAGGTACGGCTTAGTGATGAGCTTTCATTCTCAATGGTGGCAGAGCGGAGAACACCCCGTTTCGTCTCAAAAGAGGCCTGCGTTGGACCCGAAAACAACGCTCCCCTCATTGTCCGCAATACATGCCGGTCGGGCGTGCGGATCGTCTCTCCATCAGACTGTGTCATCCTGGGAGACGTAAATCCGGGTGCGGAAATTATTGCTCAGGGTGACGTTGTTGTTTTCGGCGCTCTGCGGGGCCTCGCCCATGCCGGGGCCGGAGGCGAGCGGACCGCTCGGATTTGGGCGTTGAGCATTGAGCCTAATCAGATCAGGATCGCCGACCTGATGGCGGTTCCCCCACAGGGGGTAAAGCCTGCCCCGGCCAGGTTCGAGGTGGCTGAGATCGAAAATGACGTTATCCGGGTTAACTGTCTGTGAGAACGTAATGGTTGAGGTCGGGGAGAGGGGTACTGCACGGCAACCGGTTTCTGACGAAATTACTTATAGGTGAGCTATGGCTGGCAAAACAATTGTGGTTACTTCTGGCAAGGGGGGAGTCGGCAAGACTACTACCGTGGCCAACCTGGGGACAACACTGGCCAAGAAGAAGTACAGTGTTGTGATGGTAGACACGGACATAGGCTTGCGCAATCTTGATGTCGTGATGGGACTGGAAAACCGGATCGTTTACAACCTGGTAGACATCATCGAAGGTAAATGCCGTAAGGAACAGGCAATGATTCGGGACAGAAAGATTCCAAACCTTTTCATGATTCCGGCGGCTCAAACCAGGGAAAAGAATTCGATAAACCCGGAGCAGATGAAAGAACTATGCTCCACCCTCGCCGCCGAATTCGACTACGTGATGATCGACTGCCCTGCGGGGATAGAACAGGGATTCAAAAACGCAATCGCCGGAGCTGAAATCGCGCTGGTTGTCACTACGCCCGAAGTCTCCGCCATACGGGACGCCGACCGGGTTATCGGGCTTCTCGAAGCCGCGATGCTCAAACACATCAGCCTCATTATCAACAGGCTTAACGCGAAAATGGTCAAAAAAGGTGATATGATGTCTACCGAAGACATCATTTCCCTGCTTTCCGTTCCGCTTCTGGGGGTTGTACCGGAAAGCGACGAGGTGGTGGTGTCGACCAATCGCGGAGTACCGCTTGTTCACGACAGGAGCAGCAAGGCCGGGGCCGCTTTCAGACGCATGGCCGCTCGCCTCAACGGTGAAGAAAACCTTCCACTGGATGGGGACGGGTCCCACGGATTTTTCGGCCGCATGAAACGGCTTATCTGGAACTGAAAGGAGACAGGCCAATGCTGAGTATTTTGCGGCGCCTTTTGGGAGACAGACCAAGCGGGCACATCGCTCGTAAAAGGATGCAGTTCGTTCTGATGCACGATAGGGTGGATATCACGCCCGACATGTTGGAAGCGGTTAAAAATGATATAATCAAAGTACTTTCGAGATACATGGAAATAGACAACAGGTCCATCAAGGTCGATTTGCAACAGGGTAAAGACTTCATGGCCCTGATCTCCAACGTGCAGGTAAAGCGCGTTTACAGGCACGCATCGTCGATCTGATGCAACGGCTCTCGGAAATTGGATACTTCAGACTTGGAGCGAAACGACGCGTGCACCGGACCTTTCCGGACGGAAACTACCAAGAGTGGAGCTTGCGCAGAATGCCCCTCAGGTTAATGCTCGCGGCTAACTTGAGAAGATATCTCCCCGGCTACGACGGCGAGACGGGATATGAAGTGAGCGTCAAGCCGGAGTCGACGGTCCGAGATTTGTGCCGAAAGCTTGCAATTCCTGAAAAGGAAGTAAAGTTGATCATGATCGAGGGCATTGCCGCCAGCTTGGATTCCGTTCTTACGGGAAACGAGCGGGTCGCTCTCTTCCCCCCGATTGGAGGGGGCTAAGCGGCGCCCATTTTATGCTGAACGCTTGCTAAAACCGCACGCCCAATTTTGCATTGCCGCCTACTGCTCATCCAACGCTTCCTTAAGCTTCTGGAGGCCGGCCTCAAGCTCCGGGAAAAGTTCCACTGATATGGTCAACCCTTTCTTGGAAGGGTGAAACTCTCCGTCATCCCCCTTGTAATAGATGCGTAAGTCCACGTACTGCTTTCCTTTGTAATACGTTACCGACGATCTGACTTCCTCCAGGGGATTCTTGGGGAAAGAGTGTACGATCTGAGGTTCCTTTGCCATTTTCGCTAATCCTCGACTCAGGTGAATGCTATTAGGGAGACCGGAAAGCGGATCGGGAAAAAATCGATCTCGACGCTCAGACGTTCCGCCCTTCCACCGACTTCCGTTATGCGCCTTGCGCCCTCCAACTTCCGAATTGCAACCCGCTTGAATTTTCAAGAGATAAGTTAAACATCTAAAAAAAATACAACAGGTCGGCGGCGAACCGAAGTTCTAAAAAAGAGAACCCCTTGAGGTTGCCGTTCCCGGTTTTCTCCATGCGGTTTCGGCCCGCGTCTTTCGTTGCCGGACTTGTGACGAGGTAGTATCTTAATCATTAAAGATATGTGCTAACGCCTTTAAGATATTTTTGGGATAAATCCCGAAATCCGGATTCGGGAGGAGGAGATGAAAATGGGCAGTGACATAGGCCGTTTAGACATAAATGAACTGCACAAAAACCTTTGGTGGTATATAGCGCTTTCGATTGGAATAATAATACTGGGTGTTTTCGCCATACTTGCGCCGTTTGCAGCCTCGTTCGCAGTCGAATCGCTGGCTGGAATCGCCTTTGCCGCCGGCGGAATCATTTTGGTGATACATGCGTTTAGGTGGACAATATCCGAAAGATTCTTTTTCTCAGTCCTACTCGGACTGCTCTACTTCGCATTCGGCATATTCTTGCTCGCAAGTCCGCTTAGAGGAATGCTGGCCCTCACAATGGCGCTTGCCGTATTCTACTTCGCGGTGGGAGTACTCAAGATAGTAGGCGCATTCCGCATCCGTCCGTCTTCAACATGGGGATGGGTGCTTCTCAGCGGCCTGGTATCGGTGTTTCTAGCCGCTATAATCTGGCTGGGAATGCCGTTTACGGCATTTTGGGCTATAGGCCTGATTGTCGGAATCGACCTGATCTTCTTCGGCGTATCGTTGCTCATGATAATGCTGGCCGTGCGAACCGCCTTTGACAGGAATGAGCCTTTCTGCATCGGGGGCCAGTGTTACTCATTCTGAGGGACCCAAGATCGTGAAGAGTGAAGTTAGAAGGGTGAGATTTTCACTCTGCACCCTTCACTCTTCCAGCTTCTCAATGCGCCAGGGCGCCAGCCAGCATTGAACTCAGGAAAAGCACCTCAACTCCCATTTAGTAATGTCAATTGAGGTCGCTCAACCGGGTATGGCAATTTTCACATGCAGTCCCCGTCCGAAGACGTGCTTACAGAAGACGGAAATCTGTCCTCCGTCCTCTGTCAGGCGGCGGGCTTTGCCTCGAGAACCGCTCCTTTTGCCTCGTATTCGGCAATATATTTTTGCTTTACGTTCAGCAGCATAAGAACAACCGGCCTGTAGGCCAGGTGTGCCCATTTGGCGAACGGCACCTCGAGCACGAGCATCGGGATTGCCACCATCATGTGGATGACATAGATCCCATAGGTGGCCAACGGCCAATCCAGAAGGCGGGTGAAGTTGATGAAAATGCCGGTCATGGTGGTCAACTGGAGCAGGATCAGAAACATCCAGTCGGTCCCATGCGAACTCTTATATTGCGGCTTACTCTTCCTGAGACGCCCGATCAGCGCGTACGTGGTGCCGTACATGATTGCAAATGTGGCGTAATAGCCGATCAGCCGGATCGGGTGAAAGATCGAGTACTCGGTCTTTCCGCCAAGCGAAGCCCAGCCGCGCTGAAACTTCAGCCAGTCGATCCCGAGGGGCAGACCGTTCACCAAAACGACCACCATCAGGAAGATAGCGGAATATCCGGTCATAATTGCAAGATGTACGATCCACTGCTGCCTGTCCTTGCATTTGCCGAACTGTTTCTGAGTAAAAAGGTTGATGAAAAAGAGCTTCAGTTCGCTCAAATACATACCCACGGGGACCTTAGTAAAGTATTCCCCCATGACGATCTTGATGCAGCGGTACACATTGGTCAGCAGGAAAAACAACAATATGGCGGCCATTACCAGGTCGGCCTTTTCGATTCCACCCGACGGCCATACGGAGTTAAGGTCCGTGTGCGTCCAGTTTATCGGGCCGCTGTGGAAAACCAGCAGTCCAATGCCTACGAGAATACCGACTATTGCGACGGCAATGATTTCGAATGTCTCGGAAGTATAGAACTTGCGCGCAAAACCAGTCCAATCATAGAGTGAGGTGAGGTATCTGCGCAAGACCATCATTGTCTCGCCGGGGTCGGCCCCGCGGGGGCACCTGGTCGAACAGTCACCGCAGTAATAGCACAGCCAGGGTTCGGGCGATCTCAAGATTTTCTCTTTTTGCCCCAGTTGAATGTACCTTACCAGTTTTCTCGGCATAGGGTTCTCAGGGGTCGCCAGGTCGCAGATAGCCGTGCAGTTTCCGCAGTTGTAGCACTTGTTCGCATCCTTTAGCCCGTATTCCTCCAGTTCCCTGATCAAATTAGGATCGACTTTGTTGCTCATCCGTTAAACCTCCTGAACTGTTCAGCCCGGCAGAGGAAGCAGAAGGGCCGCACCCTGCGACCGGGGGACCCCCCACTAACAGTTATTAATATCCCTTGTAGGGGTTCGGACCGATTTCGACGAGTCTTTCAGCAAATGTATCCAGCAAAGCTGGAAGCTTATCGTAATCGGTAATGGACACTGTCTCGAACAGGACACGATCCGACTCCAGCACGAGGCGGTCAAGAGTTTCCTTGACTTTGCTTAGCCGAATGTTAGCCAGTTCGCTGCCTTTGACCATATGGCACTGATAATTATCGCCGTGGCGGCACCCCAGCAGCATGATTCCATCGATACCCTTGGAAAGAGTGTCGGCGACCCACACCAGGTTGAGCGAGCCGAGGCAGCGAAGGGGAATCACGCGAACCCAGGCGTTGTAGCTCATCCTTCGAAGTCCGATCATATCCAGCGCAGGATAGGCGTCGTTTTCGCAGCAGAGCAGGAGGATGCGGGGCTTCTCCTCATATTCGTCCGGAACATTGATCGACTTGATTATATCGCCGATCATTCCGACCGAATAGTTTTTGAAGGAGATGATGCGCTCGGGACAGGCGCCCATGCACACTGAACAGCGCCGGCACCGGGTCGGCTGAGGAAGAGGATTTCCTTTTTCGTCCTCGTTGATTGCTCCGAACGGACATTCTTCCGTACAGCGCTTGCACTGAGTACAGCGCTGCATGAAGAATTCGGGGTAAGTCAAGTCACCGACCCTGGGATGAACGGCCTTGCCCTCGCTGGTGAGTTCGACGCACTGGATGGCCTTGAGCGCCGCGCCGGTTGCGTCTTCAATCGCGTTTGAAATACCCATTGGACGGCGCACGGGACCGGCCGCATAAATACCGGTTCGGCGGCTCTCATAGGGGAAGCAGATGAAGTGTGAATCCGGGAACCCGTACTGAAGTTCGGGAAGCTCGGGGCCCTGGCGGTACTCGAGGTTCAGGATGTCAGAGACAAAGATGGAGTCGACTGAGGCAACCATTGCGTCTTTTTTCTCTTCGTCTTCTTCCTTCTTCAGCTTGTAATCTTCCCCGAACGCCGTGGCGGGCACCATACCGGTGGCGAGCACAACCATGTCCACGTCGTCCAGAAGGATCTTGTCCCCGAAAAGCTCGTCAAAAGCTTCCACGGAGAGTTTGCCTCCGCTGGTAAGAACCTCGGGCGCCTGGGTCCTGACGAAAATTACGCCCTCCTGCTGGGCTTTTCTGAAGAAATCCTCGCCCTGGCCGGGGGTACGCATCTCCTGGTAGAAGACGAACACGTTCGCCTTCTGGTCCTGCTGCTTGACCTGGATGGCCTGCTTAAGGGCCGTAAAGCAGCAGACCGAAGAGCAGTAAGCCAGGTGTTGCGGGTCGCGCTGACCGGCGCACTGTATAAAGGCGACAGTCTTCAGGGCCTTTCCGTCCGCCGGTCGTGTAATTTTGCCCGACTTTGCGCGTTCTTCGAACTGAACGTTTGTGATGACGTTCGCAGATGCGCCGTACCCGAGCTTTTTGTCCAGCTTTTCAGGGTCGTAGGGCTTCCAGCCCGCAGCCAGAACGACCGCGCCGATATTATGCTCGCTGGCGGACCCGTTCTGCTTGACCTGTGCGTTGAAAACACACGGACCCCCGGAGAGCTTTTCAACTTTGGAGCCGGTCAGGACCTTGATCTTTTCGTTGTTATTAACAGCGGCGATCAACTTGTTGATTTCGTTGGCCTGCACGTCCTTGAACGGGAAGGTAACGTTCTTTGAAACGTTTTTCTGAAAGCCGCCAAGTTCGTTTTCCTTCTCGACCAGCACGGCGGAGTATCCCGCCTTGGCCACTTCGAGGGCCGCCGTCATGCCGGTCGTCCCGCCACCCACGACAAGGATGTCCTTGGACATTTCCTGCTCGGGTATGAACGGTTCGGGAGGCAGCATTTGTTTCATCCTGGCGGCGCTCATCCGAAGGTAATCTTCGGCCATCATCTGCGTGTCCTCATCGTTTGCCGGATGGCACCATACTACCTGCTCTCGCAGGTTCACACGATCAAGGATAGTCCCTTCGAAGTTAAAGACATCATACATCACGCGCTGCGAACAGGCGGCGACAAGCAGAGTATTTACACCCTCGTTTGCAATGTCATCCCTGATCGTCTGTGCGCCTTCGGAGCTGCAAAGGTTCGGGTGAGTTTTGCACACCGCCGCTTTGCATTCAGACGTTGCAACCTTGCTGAGCTGTTCTATGTCGAGGGCTTCCCCGATACCGCAGCCCGTACAGATATATACCGCGATTTTTTTGTCCATCGAGTCTACCTCCTGCCAACGGATTGGATGGCTTTAAGCGCTGCGGCTGTGCCGTCCTGAACTGATTCGGAAACGCCTGCCGGGGTTCTTGAACAGCCTGCGGCGAAAAATCCCGGGGTCACTTCCAGGGAGGCGATGAACCCGTAGTCATCGCGCTGAGCGAAAGCAGGCGCAGGCGAAAGGGAAGTGTTAGGCTGCATGCCGGTGGCAAGCACCGCCAGGTCGACACTAATCTGGTTCAGGCTGCCCGCAGTGGTATCCTCGACCCTGAGGATCAGGTTCTTTGTCGCGCTATCCTCTTCGATTTTAGCGACTTTGCCTTTGAAGAAAGTAATATTGCCGTCTTCCTTCAGCTTGGCGTAGAAGGACTCCAGCCGGTCCATCGCGCGAATATCGATAAAGAAGATGAATATCTTCGCATCCGGATATTGCTCGCGCACATAGGTGGCCTGCTTCATGGAAGCCATGCAGCAGATGGAGGAGCAAAACGGGAGGTTGTTCTCATCGCGCGAACCCGCGCATTGTACGAAAGCAACCGTCTGGGGCTCCTTGCCGTCCGAAGGACGAACGATCTTGCCATTTGTGGGGCCGTTGCCCGCCGCCAGGCGCTCCATCATAACGTTGGTTATGACATTCGGATAGGTCCCGAAACCCAGCGTATCAAGCTTCTTGGCGTCGTAGGGGCTCCAGCCCGTTGCCCAGACCACTGCTCCGACCTTTAGTTCAACAGTCTTGGCCTGCATGTCCAGTTCGATTGCATCATACTCGCACGCTTGTTTCACCTTCAGTCCTTCCGGGCTTTTGGCAAGCGCCGGGTCGATCACAAAGCGCTGAGGGAAGGCCATTTCGTGCGGCAGGTATGCGGCCTTGATCTTATCCATTCCATAATTGAACGGATTGTCGATCTCCATTGTGCACGCCTCATAGCATTTGCCGCAGCCGGTGCATTTCTCATTTACATAACGGGGATTGATTTTAATCTTGGCGTTCCACGCGCCTTTTTGGCCGGAAACCGATTCAACCTCAGCCATGGTGAAGAAGCGGATCCTGTTGTTGTTTTTTATCCTGCGGAAATTGAGCTCGAGGCCGCAATATGGGGGGCACAGCTTCGGAAAGTATTGGTGAAGCTGGGCTACACGACCTCCCAGATAAGGATTTTTCTCCACGAGATAAACCTCGTGGCCTGCTTCTGCTGCTTCGATGGCGGCTGTCAGTCCGCTCATGCCGCCCCCGACCACCAGAATACTCTGCGTTTCTACGTCAACCATGCTTATCCTCCTAAGCTGATTAATAAAAACAAATATCGAGAACCCCGCGAGCTATTGGGCGCAATCCCCTTGAAGCAATTCGGTTACTCAGCGGGGGGAACGTAAACCGAAATGCCGTTCTGGCGGCGACTGCGTATCCCAAAAGATACCAGGTTCGATGAAAAACCATGAAATGAACAACTCGAGGCCATCAAGTGCTTAAGATATTCAACTATGGTGGACCTATTTTTCCGGGAGCTCAACGGAGTTGCAGGATTTACAATGAGAAAGCAGAAGGCGATTTCCGGAGAACTTCACCCGGTTTGTAACAGGAATTTGCTGCCCTACCACATTTTCCGAAAAGGTAATCCTTGCAGTCCGATCTTCATTAAGCCGCCTGCCTATATCGCTAAATTCAGTGGATGTCAATATTTTCGTTTGTTCATTTCGTTGATTTACCGAAGTTTTTGGCCCGGAGGCTGTGAACCGCGCGGCTGGGCCATAGCCAGGATCTCCATGCCCCCGCCAGGTTTGGTATCAATTGATTTCCTCCGGCTCCGGTTCCGTATCGTTTGCACCCAGAAGCACCCGGGCTTCTTCGGACGGAAGCTCCGGCTCCGGCACGTTGGCCAGCTTCCGCACTATTGCGCGAGATCTTTTTCCTACGTCATCCATGGTATTGGCCGCCTGATCCAATTTCTTCTTGACCCCGTCGAGAGTAGTTCCGAATTTCCCGAATTCAGCCTTGACCTCCCCTAGAAGCTTCCAGACCTCGCTCGATCGCTTCTGCATGGCAAGCGTTTTAAACCCCATCTGAAGACTGTTCAAAAGAGCGGCCAGAGTAGTCGGTCCCGCAACGATCACGCGGCATTCGCGCTGCAAACTTTCAACCAGGGAAGCCTTCCTTAATACCTCGGCATAAAGACCCTCTGTAGGAAGAAACATGATGCCAAAATCAGTCGTTGCGGGCGGGTTGAGGTATTTATCGCAAATCGTTTTTGCACAATTCTTTATCGTAGCGGACAGCATCTTTCCGGCCTGTTCTGCGGCTGCGGGGTCGCAATCGTCCTGGGCGTCAAGCAGTCTCTGGTAATCTTCGATCGGGAATTTTGCATCGATTGGAAGCCAGACGACTTCCATGCCGTCGTTCTCTCCCCGCCCCGGTAGCTTGATGGCAAATTCCACCCTTTCTTCGGAATTCTCCTTCGTTCGGACATTTCGTTCGAATTGATCCGGCGACAGGATTTGTTCAAGGAGGGCTTCAAGCTGGGTTTCCCCCCATACGCCCCTGGTTTTCACATTGGTCAGCACCCGCTTCAGGTCGCCAACCCCTGTCGCCAGGGTTTGCATTTCACCCAAGCCTTTATGAACCTGCTCCAGTCTTTCCGAGACCTGCTTAAACGATTCACCCAGTCTTTTTTCGAGGGTCCCCTGAAGTTTTTCATCAACGGTTGCCCGCATCTGTTCGAGCTGCCTGGAGTTGTCTTCCTGAATCTGTTTGAGTTTATCGTCTATTGTGTTTCGAAGGTCAGCCAGCCGGGTTTCGTTGGATTCGGTCAACCTCCCCAGCCTGACGGTAAACGCCTCGATTTGTTCCTTCTGGTGCGTGGCCATCCCGGACATTCCTTTAAGCACCGAATCATTGGTATTCTTCAGGGTTGCAGAAACCTCTTCTTTGAGTATTCTTGACCCGGAATTGGATTCTTCCCTCAGTTGATCGAGTTTTTTGCTGTTTTCGGATTGAAGAAAAGTAAGCCTCTGCTCTAATGTTTCACGGACCGCGCCCAGTTTCTGCTCGTTCGTTTCGGTTAGCTTCGAGAGCCTTTCGGAAAAGATATCGAGCTGGTTTTTCTGCAGGTTGGCAACATTGGTCATGCTGGTTTGAAGGGAGTCTCCGAAAGACTTCAGAGCGTTTCCAGTCTCCTCGCGTCCCTGCCGGGCGACCAGTGTGGCCTCTTCGCGATTTTTGGCGATTTCATCCCGTAATGAGCGCTCGCATCGCTCCACTCCCCTATCTACCGAATCGAAGCGGGGGATAGAGGTCAAATCGCCGGCCCTTCTGCGAAGCAGAATCAGGACGCAAATGACGTTAAAGCCCAGCAAGACGATTATGATTACCAGGGCAGCTAAGAAAGCCGTTTGTAAAATCTCCGCGTTGCCGAACAAAAACTGCATTCTTTTACTCCGTCTTTGGTCCTTACCCCGAGAGGGCAAGGGGGTAGTTTATAAGCGTCTCCATATTGCGCTCTTTCTAGTATCCTTTGCACCTGTGAGAGTCAAATAATTTGCAAAAGTCATTGTAATTCAATAAAATTTTGTTTTCTTGACAGTTTCAGTCTCCTGACTATTTTCAATCGTGGATAGATGTTTTTCGAATAAGGTGGAAAAATGAGCATCGAATGTAAAATAGAAGATGGCCCCGCAGCAGGGGACCGGGATGTGAGAAATATTCTGTGCAGCTCGAAAACGATAGCCGTCGTCGGCATTTCGGCCAAAGAGGAGAGTCCCAGCCACAAGGTTGCAAAATATCTGCTCGAGCATGGTTTTAAGGTGATAGGGGTCAATCCGAAGTGCGACGAAGTTCTCGGGGGAAAATGTTATCCGGACTTGAAGTCAGTTCCGGGGCATGTAGACGTGGTGGATATTTTCCGTAACCTCGATGCTATAGCGGGCGTTGTTGAGGAGGCAATCGAAATTGGGGCCGGCACGGTATGGATGCAGCTTGGTCTGGAACACGAAGAGGCGGCCCAAAAGGCGCGCCGCGCCGGCCTGAACGTTGTGATGAACAAGTGCATGAAAATAGAACACTCCCGACTTTCCGGCGGCCAAACGACTTGAGACCTCCAGGATTGACTTTAACCGCACACCCATCTGCCCGCGTCCTCGCTTCTCCGCTTCCCCGCGTTCCTGCGTCTACTTTGTCATTAAAGAGGGCTTATGGCTGAGCAGGTATTGTTCGGCAAAACGAGTTTTAAGGTTTCGAGGCTTGTGCAGGGTACCTGGGTAACCGGGGGCTGGGCGTGGGGTGGCTCTGATGAAAAAGAGTCCCTGCTCGCCATCCTGCGGGCGCTCGAACTTGGAATAAATTTCATCGACACTGCTCCCGTTTACGGGTTCGGAAAATCGGAAGAGATCGTCGGACGCGCGATCGGCCAATGGGGGCGTGAAAAAGTCACAGTTGCGACGAAATGCGGTCTCGAATGGGACCAGCGCCGGCGAATCCGCCGAAATTCCCGCCCTGAGCGCATTATGCTTGAAGCAGAGCAGAGCCTGCAACGGCTCGGAGTCGACTGCATCGACCTTCTCCAAGTCCATTGGCCCGATCCGGAAGTCCCTTTCGAAAACTCCATGCATGCGCTGATAAAACTGCAGGAACAAGGTAAAATTCGCTGCTTTGGCCTGAGCAATTTCAGCCGCGAACAGGCCATGGAATCCCTGAGAACGGGCCCCATTTATAGCATCCAACCTCCGTACAATATATTTGAGCGGCAAGCTGAAAAAGAGGTCCTTCCATTTTGCATTGAAAACGAAATTCCCACACTCGTTTACGGCGGGCTGTGCCGTGGACTCCTTACCGGCAAATTCACCGGAAACGAAACTTTTCCAAAAGGCGACCTTCGCCGGGCCGATCCCATGTTCAAGCCGGACCGCTTCAAAAAATGTGCAGACGCCGTCAATAAAATCAAAGCGGTAGCAGCCGAATATGGAAAGACCCCAGCGCAGTTTGCCCTGAGATGGGCCATCCACCAGCCGGGGGTGACCTGCGTCATAGCCGGGGCGAGGACCGCAAAGCAGGCCGAAGAAAATGCGGGAGCATTGGACTGGGAAATCAGGTCCATCGATTTTATTAGAGTGGATGAAATCCTCGCGGAGCTGACCGGGGAGTCGACAGGAACGGCGAGCGCAAGTCCGGCCACAGAATAAAGAAGTCATAAACTGCCAACGCAAATGAGGGAAAAATGAAACGCCAAAGGATTGCAGTCATCCCCGGAGATGGGATAGGCAGGGAAGTGATACCAGAGGGACTACGGGTGGTGGAATCCGCTGCCCGTAAGTACGGAATAGACATTGAGTTCACACATTTCGACTGGTCGTGCGTGGAATATTACCAAGAGCACGGTCAGATGCTGCCCCATGACTGGCACGCTCAACTCAAGACCTATGACGCTATCTTTTTCGGCGCTGTTGGCTGGCCGGACGTGGTCCCCGATCACGTCTCCCTATGGGGTTCCATACTCAAGTTCCGCCGGGAGTTCGATCAGTACGTAAACCTGCGTCCTGTAAGACTGATGGCGGGTATTCCCTGTCCGCTGGCCGGACGCAAGCCGGGGGATATCGACTTCTACGTGGTGCGTGAGAACACGGAGGGAGAGTATTCGAGCATAGGTGGGAAAATATTTGAGAACACCGACCGGGAAGTCGTACTCCAGCAATCTGTCTTCACCCGGAAAGGTGTGGACCGGATCTTGAAATATGCCTTTGAATTGGCACAAAGTCGCCCCAAAAAACACCTGACCTCCGCTACCAAATCCAACGGAATCGCCATCAGCATGCCCTACTGGGATGACAGAGTCAGAGAGATTGCCAGGCAGTATCCTGATGTCAAATGGGACCAGTACCATATCGATATTCTCGCCGCACGATTCGTTTTAAGCCCGGATCGCTTCGATGTGGTCGTCGCTTCCAACCTGTTCGGGGATATTCTCTCCGATCTGGGGCCGGCATGCACCGGCACTATCGGCATAGCGCCATCGGCCAACATCAACCCGGAACGGGTATTCCCCTCGTTGTTCGAACCGGTGCACGGTTCGGCGCCTGATATCTCCGGACGCAACATCGCAAATCCCATCGCCGCTATCTGGTCGGGGGCCTTGATGCTCGATTTCCTTGGCAACGGTGAAAAGAAGTTCACGGAGGCCCGCGACTCCATCATCGACGCCATTGAAGCAACCATCGTCGACGGGCCGCGCACACCGGATATGGGAGGCAACGCCCGCACCACAGAACTTGGCAAAGCAATCGCTGCGGCGCTCCGTTGACCGGAGAGACTGTTAACTCTCGTTTTTCACTGCGGCCGCAATCTGTGCAAGAGTTTTTTTTGCATCCCCAAAAACCATCATTGTGTTAGGCCGCACAAAAAGTTCATTTTCAATACCGGCAAAACCGGGATTCATACTTCGTTTAAGAACGATTACGGCCTTCGACTGATCCACATTTAGAATCGGCATCCCGTAGATCGGGCTGCCCGGCGTGTCCTTTGCGGCCGGATTGACCACGTCATTGGCGCCGACCACGATGGAAACATCGGTCCTTCGAAAATCATCGTTTATCAGATCAAGCTCGTAAAGCTGATCGTAGGGCACATTCGCCTCGGCAAGAAGAACGTTCATATGTCCGGGCATCCGTCCCGCAACAGGATGGATCGCATATCTTACGACAGCCCCGGTTCTTTCGAGCAACTCCGCCAGATCGCGCACCGCATGCTGCGCCTGCGCAACGGCCATCCCGTAACCCGGAACCACGATGACCGAACCGGCAAGCTTCAGCAGCTCAGCGGCATCCTCAGGCGTACCCTCGCGAACCATGCCGCTTTCCTTCTCCGTCGTTTTTTGTTGGACCTTAGCCCCGAAAGCTCCGAAGATGACATTGCGGAATGAACGGTTCATAGCTTTGCTCATGCGAAGCGCCAGAATAAATCCGGAGCCTCCGTCCAGGGCTCCGCAGACAATCAGCACGGGAACGTTCAAGGCAAAACCCGTCGCCGCCGCAGCAAGACCGGCGTAGGAATTCAGCAGACAGATGACGACAGGCATGTCGGCCCCACCGATGCGAACGATCATTAAAACTCCCAGAAGCAGCCCAATCGCAAGAAGAGTGTTGAACAATGCCAACTGATCCGGTCTCGCCACCAGAATGGCCAGCAGCGTTAGTGCTACTGCTAGAAGGACAATATTCATTGCGTTTTGCCCCGGAAAAGTTTGCGGCCGGCCCGGCAAGATGCCCAGCAATTTTCCGAAGGCCATCAAACTTCCGGTGAACGTAATAGTTCCGAGCAACACTTCAAAGCCAATTGCCCCAATATCAAAAGGGCTGAGTTCCAAATGATGATTGAAATATTCGGCCACACCGACCAGAGCAACCGCAAGGCCTCCGAAGGCATGGGAAAGCGCTATTCGCTCGGGCATCTTGGTCATGGGGATCCATCGGCCCATCGGAATCCCGATAACCGTTCCCACAACTAATCCCCCAACGATCCATTCATAGGTCACAATCCTATTGTTCAGGAGTGTGCCCACTACGGCAAGCAACATTCCGAATGCCGCAAGGTTTAACCCCCGGCGCGCCGTCTCAGCATGCGAAAGGCCGCGCAATCCCAGAAGAAAGAGGACCGATGCGATCAAAAGGGTCAAGAGGTACCCAGTCTGCCTCAAATCAATACCTGCAAATAGGTCATGGGCATTCATGCTTCGGTCTTCTCCTAAGATAGACTCAAATGCGGCGGACGGCCTGGTTACCTAACGCACACAATCAAGTGCATCCGGCGCTCGCTAGCGTCACGATTCCAGTTACGGCGCAAACAACGTAACGTCTATCGCTCGCGATGGGCCGAGGGGTGAGACGCCTCTTTCTTTTTGAACATCTTGAGCATCCTGTCCGTAATGAGAAAACCACCCACCACATTTATGGATGCCGCCGCCACAGCCACAGCGCCGAGAATGGAACTGGCCGTATTACGGCCCTCTCCGGCAATTATCAGCGAAGCCACAAGGGAGATACCTGAAATAGCATTGGTAAAAGCCATGAGCGGCGTATGAAGAAGCTGGGGTACCTTCGCAATCACGTTGTAGCCAGCGAAAGCCGCCAGGGCAAAGATGTAGAGCAGGATCAGGAAATTCTGGCATTCCATGTCGGCTCTCCTGATTTAAGGTATAAGGGAAGTTGGGCATCTAACCCGAATAATGCCTGGAAATAGTCTCATTGACGATTTTACCCTGGTGGGTAATCAAGCACCCTCCAATTATCTCGTCATCGAAGTTCATCCGGAACCACCGTTCTCCAGGGTCCCAGTATTCAATTACAAAGTTAAACATGTTCGCCGAAAACATCTGGCTGGCATGCACGGCAACGCTCCCCGGCAGATTTTCCAGACCGATGATGAGGACTCCGTTCACGTCCACTTCCTCGTCCGGCCGCGAACCGGCAACATTGCCCCCGGACTCTACCGCACCGTCCACGATCACCGACCCTCTGGACATGCCCCTGACCATCTCTTCGGTAATGATGAGCGGCGCTCTGCGGCCGAACACCTGGGCGGTGGTAATCACAACGTCTGAGGCGGCACACACACCGGCCATAGCCGCCCGCTGCATGGCAAGCTGCTCCTGGGTCAAAGCCCCGGCATAACCACCCTGGGTGTGACTGGTTTCTCCCAGGTCGATCTTGACAAATCGGGCGCCCAGGGATTTAACCTGTTCCTCAACCTCCGGCCGCGTATCAAAGGCTTCTACGCGCGCACCCAGCCGTTTTGCCGTTGCTATGGCTTGAAGGCCAGCCACTCCCGCCCCGACAATAAAGACCCGGGCCGGCGAAATCGTACCGGCTGCCGTCATCATCATAGGAAAGATCTTGGCCAGCCGCCGTGCAGCCACGATCACAGCTACGTATCCCGCCAAGTTGGCCTGGGAGCTCAGAACGTCCATTTTCTGGGCACGGGTGATGCGGGGGATCATTTCAAGGCTGATAGCAGAGACGCCCTGATCGCGCAGAATTTCGACCATCGCTTTTTCGCGGAACGGATCCATCAGATTGATGCAAATGGCATCCTGTTTCAGGTCGGCGACCTCTTCGAGGGAAGGTCCACGGATGCTCAGCACCAGGTCGGCACCTTTGAGCAAGCTCTTCCGGTCAACGATGACCGTAGCCCCAGCCTTGCCGTAAGCCTCGTCGGGAATGCCCAGGGAGCGTCCGATACCGGCTTCGACCACCATATCGGCCCCTGCATGTGCCAATCTGGCGGCGTGTTCGGGTAGAATTGCAACGCGGCTCTCTCGATGGCGAACTTCTCTTAAAACGCCAACAATCATGGTGGGCATTTGTCCTCAAGATGACTAAAGGGCATTGATTGGCTTTTTTTGACAACCAACACGTGGATTCCCGATAATAGCAAGAGATCGTAAGCGACCCGAAAATGACCGGGCCGATAAGTGGGAAGATAAGAAGAATATTTTTTTTGGCCAGAGTCCGCCCCTGTTCTTGCGAGGATGCGGGAAAAAAGACTGACACGGAGACACGGTGACACGGGGAGGCAACCGTCTCCCCTTCCCCCCATCTCCCCTCTCCGCAACGGTCTTTACCTGCGGTGCAAATTCAGGCTTTTCAGGCCGCAATCCTGCCAAGCACGACTGTGACGGACATTCCCCCATGCCGGATATTCCACAGGCGCACCCTGCCCGTACCCATTGCAGCCGCTTCCAGCCTGGACCCCGCGAGGACGGCGTATTTCCACCCTTTGAAATTAAGTCTCAGGTGCGCGCCGATTCTCTCGTAGAGGCCTGCACCTCCCGCGCTCAACCGCACTCCGTAGGGCGGGTTCAACACAAGCAGACCTTTTCTCAACCCCCTTTTCCGAGGATTGAACTCAAAAAAATCCATTTTTTCCCACTGGATGTCGGCACCGACTCCGGCGCGGTCTGCATTTTCAGCCGACACTCCTACAGCCTCCGGATCGATATCGATTCCGATGATCGTCTGGGGCACTTCGGCAAGCGAGGTTTCCTTTGCCTTGCGCAGCAGATATTCCCAGGTCTTTTTCTGAAATGAAGGCCACCCCTGGAATAAAAAATTGCGGCCAAACCCTGGAGCAATCCACCGGGACATCAAAGCCCCCTCTATCGGAAAAGTGCCGGAACCGCACATCCCGTCGACGAGTGGCTCATTGCCCGTCCAATCCGACTTTAAGAGGATGGCAGCCGCAAGCGTCTCACGCAGGGGGGCACCCGTGTGCCGGAGCCGATATCCCCTTTGGTGCAGATGGGCGCCCGACATATCGATGCTGATCCGGCAGTGGTTCTCCAGAAGACGAACGAGGATTTTTTGCTTCAGTTCGGAATCCTCAGACTTCAGCCTGCCGGCGGTCGATTCGCCCGGTGCTCCATGTTCCCTTTCTTTGACAAGGGTGTCCGAGGGATTGAGAGGTCCTTTTTTTCTCAGACTTTTTTCGATACTCTCGGCAATGATCTCGGCCACCCTTCCCTCGTGGCTTATCCGCGAATATTCCACGCGAGCTTCGATATCGAGCTTTATCTCCTGATTCAGCCAAAGCTCCCAGGGTATCCGCGAAGCTTTGTTGAAGAGCTCTTCGGCAGCACCTGCGCGAAATGGGGCAAACCTGCAAAGCACCCGGCTTGCGGTCCTGAGCCAAAGATTGCAGGTGTAAGCCTCTTGCAACCTGCCGCTAAATTCCAGCCCGGCATTGCTTACCTCCGGTTGCGGAATATCCAGCCAACGGGTCTCGTTCAGACATATGGGGGCAAGTTCGGGCGGGACCACAATCGCGAACCGATGCTCCGACCCGACGACGTGGGCTTTAATCCGGCGGGAAAAACCCGCTGTATGAGTTTGATTCGCGGTCACACTTTACCCGAAGAGGTGTTTGAGCAACGAATAACTTTACAAGGGGCTCTAATGCTAGCAAAATTGCCAGAAAGATCAACGCTCCGATTTCCGCGCAGTTCGCTCCGCTTGCCTTTCCTAATAGCAGAATCCGGCATGGGTCAAAACCGATGGGAATTCAAACAGAACTCAATCAGAAGTGCTCAAAAGCAATTGACTTGGGGGCGAACCATGCTGTAGACTACAAGGCGGTGATAAGTCGGTTCAAATCCAACCTTTATCTTTCCTAACACATTAATTTTAGATCGCCTGCTTTTGGTTTCTTCCGCAGAGGAGTGGCCCGATGGGAGGGGGAGTCCGCTTCCGCCCTGATGTCCTTGGCCTGGACGCTTCCTACATGCCTAGGAGGTACTCGCCGGCCTGGAAAGCGCCTTTGCCCGGCTGGAAGGAGATGCTTGACGAAGCATCTGCCAAAATGACCTCGGCCGTACTGCCCTCGATTTTTTTTCGAGCTGATGATATCGGAGCCTCCAGCAAGGCTTTTGAGGCTCTGTGCAGGCTCTTTCGACTCTACCGGATCCCGCTGGCGATGGCGGTCATTCCCGCATGGCTCAACGAAACCAGGCAGGAAAAAGTTTTCCGGGCGGCGCCCATAGATGAGGATCTCTGGAACTGGCACCAGCATGGCTGGAGGCATATCAACTGGCAAAAAGAGGGCGCCAGAAGTGAATTCGGATCGGACAGAGCCCCAGAGCGCATCTACGAAGATATTCTTCAGGGCCGCACTAAAATGGAGCGCATTTTCGGTCCAAATTTCGTTCCGGTCTTTACTCCTCCATGGAACCATTTTTCCACTGCTACTCTAAGGGCCTTGCGCAAACTTGACTTCAAAGGCATTTCGGCGACGGCGCCATTTTCGCCCGGCGTAAAGTCCCTTTACGGTATAAAACACTTTCCGGCCCGCCTCACCCTTCATACCCTGAAGCTCAAAAATCCTGCGGCTGACTTTGCCCTGTTGATCGATCAGTTTTCCGGGCTCGCAAAAATGAAGGGGCTGACCGGAATAATAATCCACCACCAGCAGATGACCCCTTTTGCTTTCGAATTCCTCGATCGGATGCTTTATAATTTGAAATATGTTATAGGAGCGCGATTTAGCAGCTTTAAGGAGATGTTGAAAAGCCTCGATGAAAGACCGGCCGGCGCTCGTTTACGCTGACGTAAATGGAAATATATACGACTGGCCAGCTCTGGAAATGGCGGTAGCCAGCGCGAACAAATGGCGAAGGCCTCGATCGGCTGAACTGATTCCGCTCCCCGAAGGCAGCGAACTGTTCCTCCTCCCTGAGCGTCTGCCCGTTGGCTTCAACCGGAAAGGGGGCAGGTTCGAGCCTATGTCCTCAGACCCTTTCGAGCCGGCCAAACCTGCCCGGGCTGTAGCCGCATTCATTTCCCCTGCCTACACGCGACTATACTCCCCCGCTTACAAGACCGCTGTCCGCGCGCCTCTTCTGCCTCTTTTCGCTTACACCGCCGTGGGCTGGCTAAACGGCGGCTTTGTAGTTCCTGCCATGAGAATCGACAGCGACCAGCGGCAGGATTTCCGCAATTTTGATCCAAAACTAATCGAGCGAAACGCCGGCGGACGCATGAAAGCGGAGCATAAAAACAGGCTCTTGCAGCACCTGGGCCGGTGCGCTCTTACCTACGGCTGCCCTGCAGCAAGAAACCTGTTCATGAACCGCTGGGAGGCCCCCCTTCCCACCTCCCCGGAGTGCAACGCCCGGTGCCTCGGTTGCATCAGCCGCCAGGATGGCACAGGCCTGTGCGCAACCCAGGATCGTATCACCTTCGTACCTACGCCTGATGAGATATGCGGCGTTGCAATCCCGCACCTTCAGAAGGCCCCTCGAGCGGTGGTCAGCTTCGGGCAGGGCTGCGAGGGCGAGCCGCTGCTGCAGGCTCAAACCCTTGAAGCCTCAATACGTATCATGCGAAAAGCCACAGGCCGAGGCACCATTAACCTGAACACAAACGGAAGTCTTCCGGACGCTGTGGAAAAGCTCTGCCGGGCCGGTCTCCAGAGCATCCGAGTCAGCATGAACAGCGCGCGTCCCGAGTATTATGAAAAATACTTCCGCCCGAAGGGTTATAGCTTCGAGCACGCGAGGCGCTCCATCTCCGTTGTCAAAATGAACGGCGGTTTCGCATCTATCAATTATTTCGTTCTCCCTGGATTTACAGATCAGAAAAGCGAATGGAACGCCCTCAGGAAACTAATATCCGAAACCCGTCTCGATTTGATTCAGATGCGAAACCTAAACATCGACCCCGACTGGTACCTGGACGAGCTAAGACCGGACCTGAGCGAAAAGGAGATTGGCATCCAGCGCCTGATCTCGCAAATCCGGGATGAATTCCCGGATCTCAGGCTTGGCTATTTTAACCCTCCACTGGATTAACGAAGGAAGATCTCAGGCCGGAAGGCCGGACATTCCAATTCGAAGCCGATCTCCACGCTTCGCAAGGCGCTGCGAAATCCGATATTGCCTCCACACTTGAGCATTATTAAAGGCATGCTTAATTTGCAAACGATTCAGTTTTGCAATCCACATGACCCATCGTGAATAATCGTCAACCAGAGCAACTTTAAAGGAGGAGAATTTATGTCTCTCACATTGCCCGACCTGCCGTTTGCGAAAAACGCGCTCGAGCCCTATCTCAGCGCAAGAACCCTGGAGTTCCACCACGACAAGCACCACAAGGCCTATGTCGATAATGGGAATAAGCTCATTGCAGGGACCGATCTGGAAAAAGAAGACGCCGAGTCCATAATCAAAAAAGTTGTCGGGGACGCTTCCAAGGCCGGGATATTCAATAATGCCGCCCAAGTCTGGAATCATTCCTTTTTCTGGAATTGCCTCAAACCCAAGGGAGGGGGTCGCCCCACGGGCCAGATAGCGCAAAAGATCGACGCAGACTTCGGAAGTTACGAAAAATTTGCAGAAGAACTGAAAAACGCCGGAGTTACACAGTTCGGAAGCGGGTGGGCCTGGCTGGTAACCAAAAACGGTAAACTCGAGGTGACCAAAACCGGAAACGCCGATACCCCGGTCGCGCACGGAATCAAACCGCTGCTGACCGTAGACGTCTGGGAGCACGCTTACTACCTTGACTACCAGAACAGAAGACCTGATTACATACAGGCCGTTATCGACAATCTGATCAACTGGGATTTTGTAAATTCGCGCCTTAAGTAACAGCAGGCGCCACGCAGCAGCGTGAAAAAACTTATATACACCTGCAGACGGAAAAGGCGGGCAAACAGCCCGCCTTTTACTTGATAACTCTACCCGAGGTTAATTGGGGTAAACGTTTCCAGTTTCCAGAATACACCACCCATTTCGGGTTTTCCCCAGAAGCAGGTTGACCTGCCAACCTTTCCGGCAGTGGTCGGTTATCTCCTTAGGGACACGCACTTCGACTATTCCTGAAGTCGCTATCCCGGACAGGATCAAGATTCCGGGATGGATCTGGTCGATTACGAAGTAGTCGTCCAGCTCTGCAGTCCAGTATCTGGGAGCATGGCTCTGGGCGTATTCGTATATCAATCTTGCAAGCCGTTCGGCCGCAGGCAGCTCTTTTGCTGCTTCGGCGGCAAGCCTGGTAACCCGGTCGGCTATTTCTTTTCCGATGTAACCGCTTTCTTCCAGCCACTTCACCAGTTTTTTTGCAACTACTCCCGCTGCCTGAAGCAAGGCCTCGGAAGCCATGACTTTTCGTATCATGAAATAGTTCAAAAAGTTGGGCAGGGAAGACACAATTTTTTCAGGACCGAAAATAAAACAGAATTCGAGGTTTTTCTGGAAATAGAGCTTTTCGTAGAGAGCTACTTCGGACGAAGTATCCAGGTCATGATATCCATGTCCGTTCAGACAATGGCGCAAAAGATCTATGACCTCTTCATACCTGTTGAAGGTCCGGGGCTTCAGCCGCTTTTGCTGATTCTTCAGAAAAAGCGCCAGCACCTCGTCGATGCTGGGCTGGGAAACCGTCGGAAAATGTAAAACTTTTTTGCTCTCGCTCATATTTGTCACCGTTTATACTCGACCCCGTTATATTCGCCTTCCGCACGAAGGGCAATAGCGAAAATCGCGATCCACGAGATAGCCGCACTGGGGACACCTGTCCTTGTGAGCTTCAGGGGAGGCCTCCCGAAAATCACCATCCGGGGAGGAAATCGCCCCGCAGCGATCACAGATCAGAACGGGGTCACCTTTTTTAACAGGAAAAAGAGGAATAAAAAACAGGCTCAGATAATGATCTACCCGCTTCAATCTGGCTTGTGCCAAGCCACAAGCAGAGCAAATTCTCGGAGTCTCGTCCAGAGTAACTGTCTTGGGCTGAACTCCGCCGATCAGGAAGAACATTTCTCCCCCGCGCCTCAAAGATTTAAACAGATATATAGCATATTTTTCAGGGGATTGCTATGCCTGGAAATAGGCTGAGTGTGTGTTGACTTTCCGAGTGAAACAGGTCAACATGACCATATCTTATCAGAAGGGGAGGCAACAATGACCAGGAAAACCATAAGCGTGGCGGAAGCCAAGAAGCATCTGTCCGAGCTACTCGGGCGCGTGGCCTATGGGGGGGAGCAGATCGTGATCACGAAGCGAGGGAAACCATTGGCCAGACTGGTGCCGGCGACCGAAGAGTCCAAACATCTTGCAGAAGCAAAAGGATGGCTGAACGACGAAGATGATTTCTTCGAGATTATTGACCACATCGTTGAGGGTCGCGATAAGCATATTCCGACAGTTTTTAAGGGGCAGGTGGCGGAATGAGGTATGTCCTTGATACAAACATACTGAGCGAATTGTTGAAGAAGCGGCCAAATCCTCACCTGATTGCGCGCCTGCGCTCAAAACAGCCCGGGGCATTATTCACGTCATGCATTTGCGTTATGGAACTTCGTTTCGGTGCGGCCTTACGCGGTGACGCTGAAATATTTTGGGAGAAAATCACGGAAGAAATACTTTCCAAGGTGACCATTTTGCTAATAGGTTCTCTCGAAGCGGTAACCGCGGGAGACCTTCTTGCCTCCTTTCAAAAGGCGGGTCAGATCATCGGGATGGAGGATATTCTCATTGCATCAACCGCCCTGAGCCAAAAGTGCATCATGGTTACTGCGAATACTCGTCATTTTTCCAGAGTGGAGTCCCTGAGTGTTGAGAACTGGCTGGAGCCAATGTGATAATCAGCCCCGGAGGACCCCGGCCATTTTCCTTCGTCTGCATGGACACATAAGGCAGAGCCAGTCTTAACAACCTCTCCATGCGGCCTCAAGTCCAATAAGAAACCTATCTGAGGGAGGTGATCAATGCGTAAGCTCAGAAAGATCAAGACAGTCTCAAAGAGCAAGCCCACTATAGAGGGTGCCGGCGTTCATCTTAAAAGAGCTTTCGGTTATTACCAGGTCCCACAGTTCGATCCTTTTCTTCTGCTCGATGACTTTCGCTCCGATGATCCATCGAAGTATCTCCCCGGCTTTCCCTGGCATCCTCACCGGGGAATCGAGACAATCACGTACGTCCTGCAGGGGGATGTGGAACACGGCGACAGCATGGGAAATAAGGGAGACATTACAGTCGGTGACGTGCAGTGGATGACCGCGGGAAGCGGCATAATCCACCAGGAAATGCCCAAGGGAGACAAAACCGGCCGTATGGGTGGATTTCAGCTCTGGGCGAATCTTCCCGCGTCCATGAAAATGATGGAGCCCCGCTATCGTGACGTCCGAAATGAGCAAATACCGGAGAGATCACTGGATGGAGGCGTAAAGGTCAGAATAATCTGCGGCAAAGTGAACGGGGGCCAGGGTATTGCGGGCGGCCAGCAAACCTGCCAAAAACGGCGGTGATACAATCGGCCATGTCATGATCAACGCAAACCCCTGCGCCATTGCCGATTTGTGAAGGCAAAATAGAACGGAGGGGGTTC
>JBEKPW010000057.1:0-35697 GCA_049520315.1 Syntrophobacteraceae bacterium | reverse complement strand
GTGCCGGCCTCGTTCTTTGAAATGGCATTTTTCCCTCCTCCGTCTAAGTTTAACCTCCGGAGTGGGAAAATTACATGAAAAGCAAATTATTGCAACATTAATTTGGAATCACTCTACTAGTACTTACTTGCGTAAATTGGCGCGCTTAATTTCAATGGAAGGCCCTAATCCCGTCATTCCGGCGAAGGGAATCCAGACGTCTTTTTCGTCCCAAGAATACTTTGGAACCCGTCTTTCGCCGGGGTGACGTAAGTGTTGGCCCCGTTCGCAGGCTTGAAGTATGGCGTATCAGATCAGACATATAAAGCTGTGGATTGCTACTGACAAACTCAAGTGTCCACCCTGCGTACAGGGCTCAATCGATTAGACGCCGCTGATTTCAATCACACCTCACAATCAACCAGCTTGTTCTTTACCGCATAGTACGTGAGTTCCGCACTGCTTTTCATTTTCAGTTTTTCCAAAATCCGGGTCCGGTAAGTGCTGATGGTCTTAATGCTGAGGGTCAGCTCAACGGCGATCTCCTTTACGGTTCGTCCGGACGCAATCATGCACATCACCTGGTACTCGCGATCTGAGAGTTTCTCATGCGGCGGTCTTCCGGTGTCTTCATCCAGATTGAACGCAAGCTGCTCGGCAAGGCCGGGGCTGATGTATTTTCCACCCGCCAGTACTTTCTTAATGGCCTTGACGAGTTCCTCCGGAACATTCTCCTTGGTCATGTATCCGGCGGCGCCGGCTTTCAGCACCCGCATCCCGAACTGATCTTCCGAATGCATGCTCAAGATGAGAACCGGCAGTTTCGGGCGCAACTGCTTCAACTCTCTTAATACCTCAAGCCCGCTTCTGCCCGGCATTGTGATATCCAGCACCACGATATCCCAATCCTGCTTCCAGACGTGGTCAAGCACCTCCTGACCGTTGCGGGCTTCGCCGAAGATAATCCTGCTGAATTCTTCTGAAAGGATGAGTTTCAAACCTCGTCGCACGATGGCATGATCGTCGGCAATGAGAACTTTCATAATGGTACTTCTCCGAAGATTCGCTCTCTCAATCCCCAAAAACCTGAGACATTTTATCGATTAAAACATCCGGGGCCGGAACTACGCCACAGCACATTCCCTGCATGCATCCGGTTCCATGGCGCCAATCAGGTTATGGGGATTTTAACAGTAGCCCTTGTTCCCTGCCCCGGCATACCTGTGATGCTGAACTTGCCGCCCAGTAGCAAAGCACGCTCCCGCATGCCCAAAATTCCTAGCGACTTCACATTATCACTCTCTTGTTCCGTAATGCCCCTGCCATTGTCTCTTACCTTGAGTATCAGGTATCCATCCCTTTCTTTCAAGTTTATTGAGACCTTCGTTGCGTTCGCATGCCGGGCAATATTTGTCATTAGTTCTTGAAAAATCCGGAAGACAGCGGATGATCGCCTCTCATCCAACTCAATCCCATCTATATTGGATGTAACCTCGAATTTAATTCCCATCCGGGTCTGATACTCAGTTGCCTGCCATTCAACGGCCGCCAGGAGACCCAGATCGTTGAGTATTCCGGGCCTCAATTTCGTGCTGATTTTCCTTACGCTTTGAATGGTTGAGTCAATCAGGTCCTTCATTGACCTCGTTCTCTTTGAAAGAACATGATTGGAATCCCCGCTGCAGACACTGGTCAACTTTTTATCCAGCCAGGAGATGTCTATTTTTAAACCGGTAAGAACCTGGCCAAGTTCATCGTGAATCTCGCGGGCAATCCAGGTCCGTTCCTCTTCACGCACAGCCTCAATGTGCTCAGCAAACCCACGCAATTGTTCGTGAGAATTCTTCAGTTGCTCCTCGGCATGTTTGCTCTGCGTTATATCCAGCATAATACCCTGCAGAAACGGTTGGTCGAGTTCGTCCTGCACCAAAATGGCCTCTTCACGCAACCAAACAACACGCCCACCCTTGGCCCGAATTCTATATTCGCATATAAATCCTGCATCCACAATCTTGGGGTAACTCTCATTGACATTTGCCAGCACCCGCTCGCAATCTCCATGATGGAGTTGTTTCATCCAGAGTTCGGGGTCCTGTATCCATTCATCGGGCGAAAACCCAAGAATCATTTCAATCTGAGGGCTTACATAAAGAAAGCCCTTGGCCCTGTCCTGAGGCGCTATATAGGTGATCATCGGAATCTGCTCGACCAGGGTCCGATACCATGTCTCAGCCCTCTGTGCCTGCCGGGTTCGCTGTTCGAGCGATTCAGCCATATCGTCGAAAGAGCCGGCCAGCATGCTGAGTTCGTCCTTTTCTTTGAGCGGCCCTATGCGAACGGTTAGATCTCCTGAAGCCAACTGCCGCGTTGCGTTCACAAGCTTTTTCACCGTGCGCAGAATAAATACCTCTCCACCGAACCAGGCTGCGAGCAGCGCAAGTACTGTTACCGCACCAACTCCAGCGATGCTTCTAATATACAGCCAGCTCAGCCGGTTTAAGACAGCCTCCTCGGAGACTCCAAGGCTGACATATAGGTCCGTTTCATAAGCTGCCCGTATCGTGGTGATTCCATATAACCGCTTGGTAGAATCCAGGCCGGCTACCCTCACGAGTGATTCCTGGCCTTCGCCCATGGCGGCAAGTATGACAAGCTCTGCAGGCATCAATTCTCCGACCCATTTTCTTGCGAACGGATAACGGGCAAGCACCGCTCCGTTATAGTCAAGAACGAGAAGTTCAGCTCCCAAAGGCAACTGGGTCTCGAGCTCGAGCTTCCTGAACCAGCCCAGGTCCAGCGAGGCAAAGACAGCAGATTTCACAGGGCCTGAACCATTGAGAACCGGGTGGACAAAGTTCATTACTGGAGTGCCGGTTATTGCTTCAATCTGATAACCGCTGATGACAAAGCTGCGTGTAGCAAAAGCACGCCGGACATAGGCGTGATGGGATAGATTGATGGGTGCTTCAGACTTCAATCCGCTGGAGATGATGTTTCCGTCTGAATCAATAGTGCCAAGATTGACGTAGTAAGGATATTGATTCAAAAGATGACTGAAAAGCTCACTGCAGACAGCCGAGTTTTCCTGTCGCACCTCGGGTAATTCTGCAAGACCGATGAGAAGTTGACGGGCTCCCTCGATAACTTGAGCGATATCCCCCGCTGCAAGCCTTGTGACACGAAGAGTGTTTGCTTCTACCTGGAGCTTCTCCATTCGATGATCTTCACTAGCCGCATAGAGGGTCAGGCCAAGCAATGGAAGGGCGGCAAGGAGCACAAGACATATCAAGCGGCCGCGCAGGCTTAAGCGCGAAAAATAACTCATAAACTCTTCGATCCTTCTCTCCTTGAGAGAACAAGATTTACAGGGAGCGAATTTGAAAAGATGCAAATGATATTACCATGCATCAGCTTAGCAGACCAGGCCCGCATAACCGTTCCTTCTTGGGAGGACTATGGTAACCGGCGTAAGTAAGTCGTCATGCCTGGGAAGCCTGCCCTGGAAGCGCCTAGTCCAGGGCCGGCATACAGTAGTGACACTGGATTCCGGTCTCCGCCGGAATGACGTCAACTTTTCGAGGTCGTTTCCTATAATCGCGGAGCTATCAGGCAACTCCTCGCAATCCGAAGGAGGCTGCACTGCCATTAACTATTCACAATTCACTATTCACTATTCACTATATAATCGGCGCAATTCCATCTCCTCGTTCCAGGAAAACTCAGACTGGCAAAAAAAACCTCTTTAAAGCCGGGAGCACCTCCGAGTTCGATCACCTGGATCTCGCGAAAGAGGGTGCTCACTCGCTCACGAGCATGACTGTCAAGTAGCGCAAGGCAGGCGCCCAGTCCCGCCGCATTGCCAAGCCCGACAATATTCGCGGCGCCTATCTCAGGAATCAATCCAATGGTCATTGCATCCTTTGCCTTGATCACATTCCCGAATGCTCCGGCAAGAAGTATCCTTTCCGGCGCATCGATCCCAGCGGCATCACAGAGAAATCGAATTCCTGCCGCGACCGCCCCCTTCGCGAACTGAAGCTCTCGCACATCTTTCTGGTGGAGTACGACGACTTCGCCACCAGCGCTCCCCCCATTCTTTTCTTGAGGGTAGAGCACAAACTCAATGCCGGCCTCAGTTTTCCGAATATACTCGCACTTCGAATCTGCATCGAACTTCCCGTCAGGCAGAATGATTCCTTTTCCGAGTAAAGTTGCAAGCACAGACATTGCCCCGGAACCGCAGATACCTCTCGGGATAATGTACGGGTCAACGGAGCTGCCGATCACGTTCAAAATCAGCTTATCACCCTCAAATCGAACCCCTTCAACGGCCCCAGGCATACCGGCCATGCCACTTCGAAGAGTCGCTCCTTCGAATGCAGGCCCGGTTGCACACGATGTTGCCCAGAGACGGCTATTAGCCGAAAGCACCATTTCTCCATTGGTACCCAAGTCCAGAAGAAGCGTTGGTGAATCCTTCTCTCCGATTGTACGCTCGGCCCACAGCCATGCGGCCACAGTGTCAGCGCCGACAAAAGCGGACGGAAGAGGAAGCGTATGGAGGATTGCCCCGGGATGGAGCGGAAATCCAAAGTCCCTTGCAAGCAGATCGAGCCCCACGTGAAAGACGGGCCGGTATGGTGCAATGCCCAGCCCGCTTGCGGGAGCGCCAAGGAGGAGATGAATCATAGTTGGATTGCCCACCACCACGCCTTCAATAAGGTTTTGCTTAGGGATTTCATAGCGTTTGCAGAGGTTGAGTATGCAGGAAGAAATGGTTTCACACGCAAGATTCTTAAGCACTCGGGCATCTTTCGGATTTTTTGAAGCGACGATTCGGCTCATTACGTCCGCACCGAATGAGACTTGTGGATTGCGTGCCGTCTCAACGCCCAGAATGTCACCGGTTTGAAAATCACACATATAGGCGGCAATCGTGGTGGTTCCGAGGTCTATTCCAATTCCGAAAAGTGAGACCGGCGGGTGCAACAAGGCAATGACCGGTCCGGAATCAAATTTGAGGGCTTGGCGGACCGCCGCGGGCCCCGAAGAATCTGAATTCAGAGGGTTTTCATCCGAATAGAAGCCGGACCCCCAGGAATCAGGGAGCAGAGAGGCCCAATCGACGTCACCGGCAAGGCCTGCTTTCACAAGGGCGTCTTCGACCGAACTGTCCGGTAGCGGGACAAACCTGAATGAAGGACTGACCGGCAAGGGGTTTCCGATACCTATTCCGAGCCGCTTATATACCTCCTGGCGATAGACTTCCTCGACGACTTCCAGAACGAGACCCTCAGCAGCCTGATGGCGGCAAGCGAAACGGAGTCCCGATTCAACTTCCTTTTTTTCAATATGTGACGCCTCTTCAGTGGATGCAGGGACCATCGCGGCCCCTTCAACCACCCTGATCCTGCACCTGCCGCATTTGCCGGTCCCTCCGCAATCGGCAGAAACGGAAAAGCCTCCCGCCTGGATAACGTCGAGCAGGGTTGAGCCTTCTTCCACGAAAACCGGCTTTTCCCTGCCGATAATGCGTACAGATGGACTCATTTAATACATCCCTCTAAGCAAAAATCTTTTTGGGCGCCGGCTCCAACTTGATATCCGAGCGGGATTCCTTCAGGTGAAACACGAATTCGCCGGACAGGATCTTTTGGACCGGGCATTGTTCGGCAACCTGGAGAAGATCTGCTCTTTCCTTTTCGGTCAGATCTCCGATAAGCTGGACTTGTTGCTCCATTAAGATCTTTTTCGGATCGTGCTTGTTCATCGAAACTCTGACGACGACATCCGACAGCTTGATTCCCCTGGTCTGGGCGTACTTTCTCAATGTGATGTTGACACAGGCCGCCAGTGCCCCCTCAATGAGCGTAGACGGCATAAACCCATCGTCCCTTCCTCCACGGTCGACTGGAATATCGGAACGCAACTCGTGAGTACCATCCGTTACAAAACTACAGAAAGGATCTTCTCCACCTCGACAGAAAACCATTTATTGTTCTCCTTCCACAAAATGAAGATTCTCGGGTATCCAGAATTCCGTGCCGCCTTTTTCTTTAAATCATCCCGGCGGCAAAGTGCTCAGCTTGCTTAGCTGACGGCATAAACCCCGACAAGCCTTACAATGAAACCACCCGCCAATACCATGTGAGGGCTCAGTTTCATTCTGAAGAGCCGCTCTGGAGATCTGTTCATGATGCTCTTCTTTGACATCCATGACCTTTAACACAAGAGCATTCTCTTATTTTATAAATTGAAAACCGTCAGGTCCGTCAGGTACTGCAGCCAGGACTGTTCATTCGTTTCGAATCGCTTCGATCGGATTGACTCGCGAGGCCATCCATGCCGGGAAGAGTCCGGCACAAGCTCCCAAGGCAATTGATACGGCGATGCACAACAGCGCCGTAGCCGGATCGAAAGCAATCAGATGTGGACCAGGCATGAAGGTAAATATTTTCCGCATTATCCATTCGATAGCTGAAGCGCCTGATAATGCCAGAACTACTCCGGCCACTCCTCCGACGCCAGCCAACATAAGCGCCCTGAGCAGGACGAGACTGAATATATCCGGCCTCGATGCACCTACCGCCCTCATCATTCCCAGTTCCGAAGTCAGCTCGAAGGTGGTCAGCAGAATAGAATTCATAACTCCTGCAGCAGCAACCACGAAAGCAATGATTGCAACCGAGAGTCCGAGGGCATTTACAGAGGCGACCAGGTGAGAAATACTGTCAGTTGCCTGTGAGACGGTGACTATCTGAATGCCGGGTATCTTTTTCCCGAGTTCGGAAGTAATCTCTGTAATCATAGCAGGATCATCCACCTTGACCGCGACAGCGCTAATGGGGTCAGGCGTAATCTTGTCCCGCGGCGAGCAGGTTATATCCTCAACACCGGCTACTTCTTTTCCGGACACTCTGAGAGCTATCTCCTGAGCGACCGCAAGAGGGGCAAAAATGAAAGCATCGTCCTTGGTATATGTTCTTTCGACAATGCCGCTTATGGGCAAACTTTTCTCAGCCTTGGGCAACTGAATGACATCGCCGATTTTGTAACCGTATTTTTCGGCGAAATCTGCGCCGACAAGCACATTATTTGCCGCTATGGCATCATAGCCGACAGGTATTTCACCCTTTATGCGCCACCCCGGCTTGAGCCTTTCCAGGAGCGGCATCTGATATCCATAAATGAGAATCTTGTCCTCTTTTTTGTCCGAGGGCACATTGATTACGATCATCGATGCGGCGAAAGCAAGCCCTTTGGTCTTCCTTATTTCGACCGCTAGAGACTCGTCCAGAAAGCTTACCGGGACGGCCCCGTAGAAAAGGAGCGACGCCAGTTCATGAGGGCAACTGCTCGGGGCCACGACAAAATCGACGCCCGTCCTTTCCCGCTCTCCGGCAATTTCCCGGTCAAAGCCCTTGCTCAATGAAATAATCGAAAAGAACACCGCAACTGAAGAAGCAATAGCCAACACGGACAGAAAGCTTCTTTTTTTATACCGCAGGACATTTACCAGCGTCAGCTTTAATAAGTTCATGCTTCCTGTCCTTTATGACATCACACTCTCATCCCGCAAAAGTAATCGGCAACGCTTTGTATCCGCGTCAACACCCCGTCGGTCATAGCAAACGAGGTCCCCGACTCTTCCGCAGCCTTTGGGTCATGAGTGACCAGTATGATGGTAAGCCCCTGCCGGTTAAGAGCTTTGAGGAGATTGAATATCCTTTCCTGGTTCTTTATGTCCAGGTTGCCCGTGGGTTCATCCGCCAGAATTAAACGTGGATTGTTGACAAGCGCCCTTGCGATGGCCACTCGCTGCATTTCTCCGCCGCTCAACTGGTTCGGCTTATGCATGCTTCTGTTGGAAAGCCCTACTGCTTCGAGGATCGATTTCAGGTGCTGATTATCAGCCCGCTTCCTGCTGAATAAGAGCGGCAGAGAGACGTTTTCCTTCACGCTCAAACCGGGAATCAAATAGAACTGCTGGAAGACGAATCCTATCTTCTCTCTTCTTATCCGCGCGAGTTCGTTTTCCTGCATCGTGTTGACTTCAATGCCGTCAATCAGCACAACACCCGCGGATGGTTTGTCCAGGCATCCGATCATGTTGAGAAGAGTGGTTTTCCCGGAACCTGACGGGCCGATAACCGACACAAAATCTCCCTCATTGAGTTCAAAATCGATATCTTTCAACGCATGGATTTCCTCCGAGCCGCGCCTGTACACCTTCTGAACGCCACGAAGCCGCGCTATCGGACCATTGCTCAGCAATTTATCACCTCTATCGGACTCACCCTTGAAGACTTCCACGCCGGATAAAGACCTGCAAGCACGCCCGCCAGTAACGAGCACGAGAATAACAGAATTCCAAGCTTCGGCTCGAAAGCTATTATTTTCCCCGGCGGCACGTAAGGGGTGACCTCCCTCACAAGGTCCTCAACAATACCGGAGCCTGCGAAGCCCAGAAAAATACCTGCTCCCCCACCAGAGGAAACGAGAATAACGGTTTCATAGAGCGACAAGCGGAAGATATCATTCCGTGATGCGCCTAATGCCCTCATCATTCCGATTTCCCTCCTCCGCTCGAATAAGGTGATCAGAATGGAATCAACCACCCCCATAATACTGATCATCGCCACCACTATTGCTATGGTGAGAGTGAGCGCCCTGGCTGAAGAGGCCACACTCGATATATTTTTCCTTACCTCGTCCATCATTATGATCTGGATGCCCGGTATCTTGAGCGATAACTTGTCCTGCACCGATCCGATCATCATGGGATTGTTTGTTTTGACCCCTATCGATGTAACGGCGCCGGGGCGGGCAAGAAGTTCCTGCAGTGTTTGAATGGGTACGAAAATAGCGCTATCTTCCTGGCTGTTTTGCCTGTTGAGCACCCCGACGATCTTAAAGTTGATTCCATCGCGGAGGTAGGGCATCTCGTCTCCGATCTTCACCTGATACTTCTCGGCGATCAAATAGCCCAGGATGAGTTCATAGCCGCGCTGAGGGAGTCTTCCATTCACATGCCATTCCGGTTTTAATTTCGAAATATCAGACATCTCCATCCCGTACAAGACGTCTGTCCTGCCACTTTTCAGGTTTGGGAGCTGGCTGATAAGTACGGGTGATGCGATTTCCACGTCCTCAACATGTTTAACCTTATCCAGAAGCCCTTCGTCCAGGTACTTTGGCATGACAGCGCCATAAAGCACGAGAGATGCTACCTCAAACGAACACCCCTTCGAGACGATCATGAAATCAATACCGGTCTTCTCGATTTCCTTCGCCAGATTTCTTTCAAAGCCGATGTCGAATGACAGGATGGAGAACAATACCCCGACGGAGCAGGCGACTGCGAAGATTGTAAGGATGCTTCTCGTTTTGTAGCGTAAAATATTATTCCAGGATAATTTAAGGAATTGAATCAATGAATTTCCACCGCCTTTGCTATGACTTTGACGTCATCCTTTTCACGAGATACGGTTCCTGTTACCAAAGCCTTTTTCCCGACCTTCGACGGTATCGTAAAATGGCTCGGGGCTAGATCGACCAGAATATGCCCGGTATCGTCTTTCAGGAAAAACCAGCACCCGGCTTCACATTCAGTAAGAATTGTCCCCTCGATATTGATAACTTTGCTGCTGAGGGACTGGTCCGTGATGATCTTGATTACGGTAGCCCTGGGGGCGTTTGAATCGACTGACTGCCCAAATTTTTCAGTACAGCCTGAAAGCCACATCGAAACCAAAATACTAAATAGAGCGAGTGCTTTCATCGAATCGACCTTCTGCCGCTCTCCAAAGAAATTCAGAGGGCGGATGGTAAGAGAGGCGGGCTGGAGAGGGGGGGACTCCTCACTCCGAATAGTTTAGGCTGTGTCGCTATTACGTGCCAACCCGGAATAAGAAAACTGCCGGAATTTTGAATTGCGACACAGCCTGTAAATTGGTTTCAAGGTTATTTCTTTATGAGAAGAGAGTCTGCTCCACACAAGAAGTTGTCGCCAAGAACGTGCATAGTATTTCTTTCGAACTCGTGGCACCTGGTACAACCTGCAATCTGCAGCCCCCAGGTCAAAGGGGCATGCTTCTTAAACTTCTCGTGGCAATGCCTGCAAGTCGATGTCGGTTTGCCAAGATACTGATTTTTTGCAATATCGTAAAGCCAGATCTGGCCGTCATAAACCTTGGCTCCCTCGTAGGTCAGGGGAGTCCGCACAGTCGATATGCCATATCTGCCGTCGGGAGTCGCTATGATATCATGGTTTTCCCATTCCTCCGGTATAGGGGCCTGCTGGACTAAGGACAGGTCATCCGCCTTGAGCACAAGTGTTTTTGTTCTAGCTGACTGCAATATGAATTTCCCATCCGGCGTAAAGCTCGATCTGAAAGTTATTGTCCCTTTCGGGAAATCCATGGTGCTTTTCTTGAGAATCTTGAGCTCACCCTTTTCTGCGAGAGTGGGGAGATCGAAAATAAAAAAGGACTGATTCCCCGTAGCCTTGGAAAAAGGGGCTTGGGAGTCGTTCATGGCGAGAAAAAAATACTTATTGTCGGGGCTGGTCGTTCCGTGAGCATAGCGGTAGTTCACGGGAAGCTCGGGGTTCGACGCAAACATTACACGGTGATTCAAGTTAAGGGTTTTTTTATCGATTACGTCAATAAATCCGGGATAGCCCATAAAGACGGGCAAAAACTCTTTTTCAGTTTGTCCCGACCCGCAGTAAAGGGTTTGGATCTCTGTTTCTCCAAAGTCCCGGACCTCTTTTGGAAGCTCGAACCGTTTTTCGGTAACCCATCTGTCGGTTCTCAGGTCGGCTTTTCCCACGATGACGGCGGGCTTTTTCGCCGCATAGGTGGACCAGAAAATCGTGTTGGGGTCCTGGCTGTCGATCCTGATATCGTGAAGGGAATGGTCGGCTGACTCTCCGGTCGGTATGAAGTGCAGCTTATCACCGGTCCAGATGAGATATTTGGGAATCTGGATAGGTTCTTCAGCGGCAGGATTTATGACTACACTTGCATCGGCAATGTGCCCCCCCTCACCGGCTACGAATATTCTACCTTCGTATTCCCCGGAAGGGCTGCCGTTGAGCAAAGAAGCACCGAACCACACCACAGCAAAAAGCAGTACCGCTGAAACCAAAATCAACATCTTCTTTTTAGGAACCATGATCCTTGCTCCTGCTAACATTTGGAAGAATCCCAGCCTCAATACCGGTGGCACAGCGCTGCCGGCCTGCTATCGTTCATGGATGCGGCTATATATACTTTGGCTATCAGCATCGGTTGATATCCTTGACGACTTGTAAACCATGCCAAGGTGCGAGTTTGGGATAATAACATTTCATTATTAGGCGTCAATTATTATTTCTCTACTATATTGCTATGAATTTTGCCCATTCCAGTAAAAATACGGTTTGTACGAAGCCGGACCCTCTGCATCCAAACCGATTGTAGTGGAACATGCGGTAATTTCTGTCGGTTGGAATCCTATTTTTTTGTAGGGCTGCATTGCAGTCATCTGTAGGCTATATTCCTGTTTTCTTGTAGGGTTGAGTCCTACCCGGAGCGATCATAAATGCCCCTAAATAAGACAGGGCCTGTTGTGAAGTGCGAACAGGCCCTGAATTTTAATTGTATCTTGTTTTTTTACACGAATGCTCCGGCCAAAGTATCGAGCAGTCCGCCGGCACTTGGGGTCAGCACCCCTCCTTTGGATTAAACCTGCCGGAACCCTTTGATTCTCTTTCTTCCCATGGTTTCGGTGAGGAGGACTTGTCGGATTCCATTTTCGCCTTTTCCGCTGGTTGCGTCTCTTGGGTCGCAGGGGATTTGGTCTGTGGCGAAGAAGGGGCTGAGTTGTTTGTATCGGTCTCTTTAGTCTGCTGGCACGTGCCTGCAGAAACTGAAAGTCCCAAAGCCAAAACCAGGCATAACCCTATCAAAACTATCCGCTTCCATCTCATTTGAAATCTCCTTGAATAGTGATCATAATTTTGAGTAGGTTCGAAAGAGACAACCGCCAATAAAACACTATTTGAGAATGGTTGATCGTCAAGCTAATTTCGGATCTAAACCGGCTTTCAGACTCGATGAAGCCGTTACCGGTCACCTTCTCGCCCGACCATTTCCCTCAGTCGTTCACCTCCACCGGGCAACGAAATCCCGGCGCCCTTCGCGCTCTCGAATTCAGAGCAGTTGGCCGAGTCTTCCATCCCTTCTCACTCGCCAAAAATGATACATAATGAAGGCCAATGCGAGACTTGGTCCTATTAGACAATGAATCACATAAAACCGCAACAAGCCAACTTCAGATATTTCAGAACCGCCAAGAAAAATCTGCTGCAGCCCGCCTCCAATAACCGGTACCTGTCCCAGCAGTTGGCACACAACCTGGGCCGCCCAGAAGGTCTGCGCATCCCATCTGAGAACATAACCCGAAAAATCAAGTCCGGCAGTCAGGATGAACAGGGTCATTCCGACAAGCCAGTTAAGATGTTTTGGAGGCATATACGCGCCCGCAGCAACAACCCTGGCTGTATGAAGCAGCATTGCGGCTACCATGAGTTGGCCGGCCCAGAAGTGGATGGACCGCATTAGCCAGCCGAAAGGAATTACGTGGTCGAGGTCATGAATTCCCGCTCGTGCCCCCTCCGCGGTGGGAAGATAATAGAGGGCGAGAAGAAGCCCGCTTATCCCCAGAACGATAAACAGGAAAAAGGCGGCCCCTCCAAGGCAAAACGTGGTTCCTATGCGGACTCGTTCTTCCGAGACCTTTATGGGGTGGATGTGCCCTATGAAATTATCCAGTTTCATCACCCAAACCTGTATCCGGGCATGACTTTTTCTTTGGGGAACGCGACAAGGGCGCCCTGAGCGCCAAGGCGCAGTGCGGCTAAAGTCATGCCATGAGTCGCCGGTCCGGCCAGCAGGCGGCCTTCGCTGTCAAACCGGCTGCCATGACAGGGGCATACGAAAATATTCTGCTCCTGAAGAAAAGCCGGCTGGCAACCAAGATGAGTACAAACGTCAGTGACAGCCCAAAACCCATCCTTGTCCCGAAAGAGTACCACCCTGCCCTTTTTTGCGACTGTGCCGACCGGATAATCCCCGGGGGGCCCGAAAGTGCAAGGCTCCAACCCTGACTGTGTCTGGTTTCCGGCAAGAAACCGGCAGGTTATCCAGCTCATGGATGCCGAGGCCAGCCCCGCCAGAGCCCATCCAAAATAGGAAAAGAACCTGCGGCGCCCCACAGTTGAATTGGAAAGATTGTTTTCCGGATTCCTTGACATATGCTCCTGCAACCGGTTAGGAATATTAACTCATAGTACAATAGACCAACGGAATTAATCCTTGCTCATTAGGTATTTTGCTGAACCGGCAAGTGGTTCGAAACCGCGGCCGGGAAGAGCGGACACTACCAGAGGGCTGTCATGGGGCAAATGACCGAACCTCAAAACAATCACAGCTTCATTGTACGCCGTGAACTCCTTGGAAGGGAGTTCCTGACGGTCATGATCCTGACCCTCATACTCATCGGCCTCGCGCTGGCCATGCCCGCAGGTTATAATGCTGCGGAGCCGGACAGCCCCGCACCCGGCGACATCAAAGCTCCCTGGCTTATCATTTGGCTCCAGGTTCTCCTCCGCCATTTCCCACCCCTGATTGCCGGGTTTACCATTCCTATGGTTGCACTGATAATCGTGGCCTGCCTGCCCTGGATTCCGCAGTTCGGCGGGCACGACCCTTTGAAGCATTACCAGTTCGGTTTTCACCAGATCATCTTCATTGCAATGGCATCGGTCCTCGTGTGCCTCACTTTTTGGGGCCTGTAAATCCAGCGGGATCTCCATAAGCCTCCTTGCCTTCGAAAAATTCAAGCAGGTACTTTATATAGATGGGATCACGGGCCGACATTCTCTCGAGCTGTTCTGCATTCAGAAAACCGGCTCCAACCCGTGAAACAGTCTGAACAGGCTGCCCCCTGTCGTTGATTACCTGATCCAGGTCAAAATCGATTCCAAGACCGTCAGCTTGTGATCTGCCTAACCCGGCACGCCGCCCGTCTTTCGCCCGGATGACCGTCGGGCCCAAGCCCATAGCCCGTGGATTTCCATGACAATCCCAGCAATGTGCAGTTTGGGTCCTTATCGTGTGAGGAGCATAGGGGTTCCATGCCAGTGCCGCGCGACCGTCGCTCAATCGAGGAATGGTTGAATCCAGAAGCGTCTTCCCCCGGGAATCAACCCAACTGAGCCAGTACTGGTATTGAGGTCTCATGGCGCTCACGAGGCCACGGTAATCCATTCCCAGAATCCGTCCCTCCCAACGGCGCATCGAATAGCCCCCAAGCCAGACTCCAATTTCGGAACGCCCGGTCAGCCAATCCCGGGATCTCGGTGCAACCCACTGCTCGCGAGGCTTTAGAAAATTACTTTCTAGTACCTCCCGGACTTGAGCATCACCCTGGCTTGTCAACCAGCCCCAAGGCCCATAATCGGGATAGTCCAGCCGTACCAGATGCAGACCCAGGTCTTGGAAGGTCCACGCCGCATGACAGGCGCTGCATTCCATCCTTTCAAGGTGCCCCGGGATACGATGGTTCAGAGGCTCCGTCCCGGTGGGTTCACTCCCCAAAACAGGTATCCGGTGCACTTTACCATCGACTTTCGATGTGAGAAAAAAAGCGCCATCCCTTTGCGCCGTGTTCGTCAGCAGATGTCCTCCGGAGGTTTCGATAACCCTCCGGCCGGCTTCGAGATCGTAGTGGCCATTAGATTGTGCGGCCCGCAGAGCACGAATATCGGAGGCCGGAACCTGTCGCGTCCTTGGCAGTTTTCCGGGAAGACCATGGCAATCCGCGCATCGCACTTCAACCTGGTCCTGTGACTGGGAGTGGATTTTACCTTCCCCCATGAGTTCTTCTACGGGATGGCAATCGATACAATGCATCCCCCGTTCATAATGAACATCGGGAAGGAGATAATGGTAAGAGTGCTTCATCAGGTGCGGAGCTGAATCGGGATCAAGGGCCTCGAAGTTGTAGGCAAAAGAGTGGTCCCGCTCGAACAGCCCGGCATAGTCCGCACCTACACGGTTTCCATTGTGGCACCTCAGGCACTGGGACGTTGGTATGGCTGTGGACACCCGGTGGGATTGGGAGGACCCTGGTGTACCCGGGGCAATAAGCTGCTCATTGGGCGCAATCCCGTTTGTCTCATTCAGGACGTGGCACGCGGCGCAACCGGCACCGGCAGGTGTATCATCATTCTGAGGGCCGGCAGAGCCGATGACGCCGTTGGACTCAAGATGACAGCGAAGGCAGCGGCGGCGCAGCAGATCATCCACCAGGGACCCGGATTCATCTCCCCTGGGCAATGCCTTGAGTCCATCAACCTCTCTGACCGCATATCGGGCCATCACGTCCTGCTGCGCTCCCCACAGAAAACGCGTCTGGTTAATAATGCCGGCCGCAGTAGCCATAAGAGTTCGATTTACCTGACGGGTCTGTCTCTCATGACAACGGCCGCAAGCAAAAGCAGGATTCGTGAAGTCGGATGGATTGGCAATCATTCCCTCATGTGCCCCGGGCTTGTCGGGGTTATCCCCATGACCCAGATGGCAGTCGATACATGAGGTGGAATGACACATCATCTGCACTTGAGGATGACATTTCAAACAGGAGGATGCCCAGCCGGCCGGCCCTCCAGGCAACAGGATAGAAACAATCGTGAGGATAGTGAACGAAAGCCGCTTCATTTGCGGCCTTCCAGAAAACGGGCAACCTTCTCCTGGTGGGCAGGAAGTTTCGCCCGCACGAATGGATCTGCTGGATCTGTCCATATGGGATCGTCATATCGGCCGTGGCATGGCAGGCACGGCGCCACCCTGAGTATCCGTTTCAGTTCCTCTCCGTTGAAGGGGCGTGCACCGGGATGAGTCGTTGACATCAAGGGAAGTCCCCGGGAGTCTGAAAGGCTTTCCCACGCAAATCCCCCGGGATTTATCCCGGGCTTCAGCAGAGGTATAAACGTATTCTCCTCCCAGGTCCTTCCGGCCTGAAAAAGTCCCTGCCCGATCCCCATCACCTTTGGATCTGAATGGCACTCCTCGCATGATCTCACCTCTGTGCGCGTGGTGTGGGGCGAAATTGGCGTAGAGACAATGCCATGCGCAAAACCCGGACCTGTAAAGATTTTATTTTCAAGTCCGGGCAGAGCATTCCCATTAGCGTCCAGTTCGGTATAGACGACCTGACAGCCAGGTACAATTACCGACACCCGATTCAGTGAGTTGATACCCAAAGCCGGTTTTTCATAACGGTAAAAATCCCTCGTCTCCTGCCACGCTCCATCGGTTGTCGTCCCGAGCATTGAATCCGTCATGCTTTCTCCACGACGCCGGTAGTCATGGCAGCCGTAGCACTGGGGGGCCCAGCGGCTGTGGCAGGCAGAGCATTCCATACGAGATGGACCATGTCCGGGGATACGGTGATATCTGTCGTCGCTGATAACCGGACAGAGGTGATCTTTTTGATCCAGCTTACTCCTGAGAATGGTGTTGCCGCCCTCCTTCCGCAGATTCAAAACAGGCGTCCCCCGTTGTGTGATTCCCACCTCGGTAGAGACCATATCAGGCATTTTCAATGCCCTTATCTTCCAGAGGGCTTCCTCATCCCCGGGCATCAAAACTTTTGTCCTGGGCGGCTGCCCTGGTTCGCCGTGACAATCGATGCAACGGACTTCGACTTGTTCCCGCATGTGCCCGTAGATATGGCCGTCCCCCATAATTTCGCTCCCCGTATGGCAATCCGTGCAGGCCAGGCCTTTCTCGAAGTGAATGTCCGCAACGAGGTGGCGTGAATCCCTCTCACCCGAAAGCTGCCAGAGATTCGGCCGGCCGGAGCTATATGGGGTCCCATAGCCGTCAGCCTCCTGAAGACCAGTAAAGGAGAGTCCTATGCGCCCCGAACGATTGTGACAGCGCAAGCACTGCTCGACTGGTATCGCTGTGGTCAATTGATGCCGGTGGGCATAACCCGGCTTGTCCTTCGGCAGTGTAGGGTCAAGTCCTTCATAAGTGGCTTTCGGGTTGTATAAGGCATGGCAAGCGGCACAACCCGACGAGTGAGCTGACAGCCCGTCCTCGCGTGCGCTCCAGATATGGCACCTTGCACAGAACTTCCTCCACTGATCATCGGCGGGCTGCCCTGAGATCGTGATGGGCCGGCTCATTTGGTCCTTGAGTTTCGTGCCCGGCACAGGGTCCATTAGAGGAATCGGCAAAAGCACGGTCTCCTCGCCTCCGCTCCTCACCGGGCCTTTCACTCCAACGGATGCATAACCGGGTTCCGAAGTAGGTTGCGCATTCCATGAATATCTCAGGCTCGCTATTACTCCGCTCATTGTAGCCATAACGCCCCTGCGAACCCTGTCAACGGAGTTCTGGGACTCCAACTTGCGCCCGGCGTGACATTGCCCCCCGGGCCTTGCGCAAGTCTGATCGATGACAGCCAGGTCGGATGGATTCCGACCGCCGATGAGTCCCCGATGGGCAATATCCTCAGTAACCCCCAATCCATCACCGCCATGGCAGATTACACATCCGAACGAATCCACCGGATGTGACGAACTGATTTCCTCTATTCCTTCATGGCAGGTCAGACAACGCTCTATCTTTCCGGTTATCGCAGGTCTCATTTCCTTTATTCGAAGCGGCAACTGTCCAGCGGCTTGCACCCTGCTTCGCAGCTCTGCTTCGGGGAGGTTGCCCTTCAAGGAGGACGCCAGGATTTTTGCACGATTTTCGAGGTATGCCCTCTGGTAGACCTTCCACTGCTGGCGCTCCTCTCGCGATATGGCAATGCAAATGAGCACGATCAGGGCCAGGCCGAGTATCGGGAAGAGTACTGTCCCCAGCACGTGCCGATTCTGCCTTTCTCCCACCGCAACTCCATCTGCATCCGCAAGCTGCGCGGTGATCCACCCGGACAGGTCACTGCCCGTGCAGCTTATGTAAAACATTTATCTTATCAAGACAAAAACTGGTAACACAGCCATTCTTCAACACTCCCCGGTGCTTAAGGGGACCTCCAGGGCAGATCCCTTTTCATCGGTGCGCTGAATAAGGAAAACAACAGCAATAAAAAGAAGCGATATAGTATAACCGATCACAGCAGGAAGCAGCTTCGCTTTTAACAGCTCAGGCCCCCAGACGGCTATCGTCAGAACTCCGGCCATCGCGACCAGGGCAAAAACCACACCTTTCCGGGATCGCTTAAATCTCATCCGAGCGCCATTTTCGAATAACGTTGAGACCGTAATGACTACAATGGAGGCTATCATACCCACGAACATGGGGTGGGCGTCGAGAAGCAAATCGGGGTACCTTGCGATATACCAGGCGATACCGATACACGGTCCGACAATCGCGGCGGCCAGAGCGGCTCTTCGTGAGATTGCATTCCAGAAAAGGCCGATCACAATAAGAGGGAAAAGGGCCGTATCTCTGACCACGAAACCGGCTACGGTCCAAAATGCGACACCGCTGGGAATGACTATGGCCAAACCAACCGTCAGTGCTGACAGGATAAGAATGGCAACCCTTCCAACCCTTATTAGTTCAGTCGAGGAGGCATTCGGAACAAAGTAACCGTATATGTCATTTGCGGCCACCGTTGCGCCGGAAAGGATGCACGATGAGGCCCATCCCAGGGTGGTGAAATACAACCCTGTAACAACTATTGTGGACAGCACGACGGAAGGCATGCTGGAGGCTAACATCGGCATCGCCTGCACGGATTTTATCGTCGGAAAGAGGACCTTTGCAGCCATTCCGGCAATCGGGGCAAGTATTACAATAGGAATATAACCTAGTAAAACATATAAGAGTCCCTTTCTGCCGGCATTGATCGTTTCACACGACATGACAATCTGCAGCGCGGCTTGTGCAACGAAAGCGTTGATGGCAAAAGCATAAAACCACGCCGTTATGGTGGCGGGATAGGAAGGCGGCATAATATCGAAGTATTTGGGTTCCAGCTTCATAATATTATGCCATCCCGCCATTTTAATACCGGCAACTGCAGCTATGAGAAGAGCCAACATCTGCACCGTTACCAGGATCTTGCCGTTATAAGAAATAGCATGCATTCCCCCGAGAAGGGTATAAACCACAAAGGAGCCCACTGTAAAAGTGGCGCTTGCCCAAAGGGGCCAGCCAAGTATTGCCGAAAAAAATGCTGCAGCGCCGACAACCGAGCTCACCGTAAATATAGTGAAATTCAGCGCTGTAATGATTCCGCCCAGGAGTTTAAGAACCGGAGAACCGAAGCGTTGCGCGATGAAGTTGGGCAGAGTGATCATCGCGAGCTTTCTAAAAGCGCTGCCCGTTACGAGGACGATTATAATAAGCTCCACCGTTCTCACTATCCCGAACCAGGCGGAAGCAATGCCGTCCCTATGAGCCAGCTCCACGGTCCCCGCTATGGTGTTGCCTCCCCAAAAAGCGTAGAGAGAAAAGAAAATGTTCCAGCAGTTAAACGACCTTCCGCCAACGGACATGTCTTCGTGCTTCTTTACCCTTCGTTGTGCCAGTATTCCCATGCAGGCCAGCAGGGCAATTCCAAAAACAAGAAAAGTTATTTGAATCACATGTGCTGACATGCTACGATCATCCCGTTAAGCGGATCATTGGCGAACCCGCTAAAATTACGCTCCGGATATTTGGACTGCTACAGCATGTCCGTTCACCCTGCGTCCCTGTCGAAGGATAAACCTGTTCGGCATTTATTACGCCGATAAAAATCCGGACCACGCGACAAAAACCGTCATTCGTATATTTAAGATGTCTGCGAATACTCACGCTTGGACGTGAACTATGGAAGCTTTTATAGAGAAGGTCGAAGGCGCACTGCGAAATACCAGGGGAATCCTGGACGTGGGGTGGGTTGGCGAAGAGGATGTGAAAACTGTGGACCATTACGAGAAGGAACTCCAGGAAAGAGGACTCGGGGGCCTCGGAAGGTATTGCAATGAAGGGATCTCTTATGTCCTTTCCAGGCGCTTCATCTGTGCCGTTCTCAACAATAACGAATTCAGGCATGCCGACAAGCCTTGCCTGTCCTGGATGATGGGTGATGTGGTTATCGGTGAAGAAATTACTGACAAAGACCATCTGGAATTCCTCAAGACCTCCGGGAAGACTAAAGTCATCGGCAAAAATTTTGTTATCTATTACGATAGAATACAAGCCGCTTCCGGGCAACCGCCGGTTTTTATTTGCCGTGCCCTTGCCTTCCCTGAAATAGAGGGCATTCCTGGTGTCCGGGATGTCCTGTCCGCTTCTCCTATGGGCCTCGCCGATCTATATCTCAAAAATAAATTCGGATGGGATACCAAAGATTCCGTACTCGGAACCATTTTGATCGGGTTCAATTGCGCTGACCCCGATTCCACATCTAATGCCCTTTAACTTCTTTCCTTTCTGTTGGCTCTCCGCGCGGTGGATGACATTAAACTTTTGCGCCCGAATTCGAGGAATTCTGCAGAGCCCTAAAGCCTTTTATCCATTTCATGCCGCTGCGGTCTCTTCCCATAACCAGGTCGGCAGCTCGCAATGCCACTGTTTCATGCGTTTTCAAAGGATTGCAGATCGGACAGCTCAAGCCGGCCTCAACCGACATGGCCATAAAGAATGCCGTCAGATTTTCACGGTCCGGCATGCCGAATGAAATGTTGCTGGCTCCCATGGTGATATTTACACCGAATTTTTCCACGATCATGCGGATGGCGTCCAAAACCATTTTCCCGGCCCGCCATTCCGTCCCAAGCGTCAGCACCAAAGGATCGATGACAATGTCTTCGTCCGGTATGCCCAGCCTGTCGGCTTCTTCAATAATCGTTGCAGCATACTGGAATCTTTGTTCGGCAGTCTTTGGAATCCCGGCGTCACCGCTGCAAAGTCCTATTACGGAGCATCCGTATTCTTTTATTAGCGGAAGGACTTCCTTGAGCCGCTTTGTTTCAGCGCTGACCGAATTAACCAAGGGCCGGGCGCCGTCTTTACAGTAGTGCCTCAGGGCAGCTTCGAGCGTTGCGGTCTTGGGAGAGTCGATGCACAACGGGAAATCATCGGTCACCGCCCTTACTTCCTCGATTATCCGGATCATCAGGGCGGGTTCATCGGAACCGGGCAGACCCGCATTGACATCCAATACGGCGGCGCCCGCGGCGACCTGTGCAGCGGCATCCCTGCGCACCAGGTCGAATTTCCCTTCCCTTAGTTCGGCCTGAAGCACTTTTCGGCCGGTCGGATTGATGCGCTCTCCAATGATTGCAACCCCGGTATCACGACAAATGCGCACCTCTTTTTTTGAAGATTTTACCACTGTTGTCAGGTTATTGGACATCACCGTTCCTCGCTTTCCTCAATGGCTTGCAGCGTGAAAATGAATCTGATTTCATGCCCGAAGAAGCCGGCTTCGGGGGCCCACATTCATTGCCAACGGTAAACCACTTTCCATGTTTTCAGAAAAAGAGAATCCCCGCGAAGACCCTGTTGCTTTCCAGCCGCGCTTTCCACAATTGGAAAAACCAGGGCCATGCACGGGGATTCTTTTACACATGGCGATGCACAGTACTCCGTCCCAATGACTCAGCACCGCCGATTTCCCCCTACCGGCACAGATCACCCCGCCCGGTGAACGCAGTCTCCCGCTTTGGGGGCATCTCCTTCTACCAATCTTTGAGTCCCCACTTCTGTGCCAGGCCCATGGAAGCAGTGGAGGAATCGGTGCCGACCTCTTTCGCCTTACCAGGTGCATCCTTATCGAGAATCTGGAAGGTCCCGGGCAACAACACAAACAGGCCGTGATCATTCACTACCGGAAATCCATTTTCCATCCAACCTCTGAAACCATCAGTGATATTGATAATCTTGCCGGAATAGCCCATATCCAGCATGAACTTCTTGACCATAGCGCCGCGGCTTCCACCGTTGCCGGGGTCCCCACCCTTGCACATCAGGTAGTAAGTAATTGTCGGGTCCGGCGCCTTGCCGGGAAGCTGCCAGTACGCAAGACCCGTATCAACCCGGATTGCGCCGGGCACGCGCGCCTGTGTATACTCCGACTCCTGACGAACATCCAGGAGCTTGATTTTTGGGTCTTTATAAGCTTCCTGCTCGATCCACAACTTATAGAAATCTTTGGATGAAATCCCTATGCCGTACTGGAGCATCCATGCTCTGTGCTGACGCTGACCGTTGCGATAGAGCTGCTCCGGAGTAAGGTTAGTTCCCTCGAAACGTGGCTCGATCTCTTTTTTGATCACATAACGCGGCGGCCTGCCCATTTTATTGAGCTCGTCCTGCGTCCAGGGCTTCTTTGCAAAGTCCTTGAGCTCTTTTTCCGACCAGTCCTTGCTGGGTCCTTGGGCCAACGCCAAAGAGGTGACAAAAGCAAACGCCACGAAAAGGGCAACTGCCAATACGTCCAATCTGCTTTTAGTTCTCACGAATGCTCCTTTCAGCCTTGAATATATGTTAGCAAAATTTGCACTCTTCAATCCTCTGCCTCCGGCCGCACAAAGGTGCGCACTTCCCCCTAATCACCTCCGTATCCATAGGGTTTGCGGTTAAACTCACCTCCTGAAAGGGATTTCCTGATATTGATCGTTTGTTTTTGATATAAATACTTTGTCCGTTCAATTGAAGGCAAGAACAAATCCGGCGCGCTACTATTCACTCTGTTGTTTTCGCCCGGAAATACACTTACATAAGCGGCTTTTAAACTCTGTCAGGGTGAGTCTGATTTTTTTATAGGATTTCCTCTTTATATGGAGTAGGTGTTTGTCCTACAATTGCACAGTTTGAATCGCTTGCGAGGTCTCCCCTGGCAGAATGGATTCCGGAGCACGGCTTGCAAACCGGCGCGAAATAAACGCGCCTGTAAATTCCAAGGACCGATTATGGCTAAAAATCGATGGCGCTTATGCACTCAGCTCCCTAAACGGGTAAATCTCGCTCAGTGCTCAATAGCCGCGCTATGCCCCATCTGCGCTGTGTTATTGCTTATGGCTGCCTGCTCTACGTCAGGTGGACTGCTTAAGCCTCCCTCCGCGCGGCCCAATCGTGTGGAGCTTCATGTCGGAGACGTGGTCGATACTGCCACAGGCAATGTGATCGGCTTCGACGAGCTGATATCTAGACTTCCCGATGCAGCCATCGTTTACGTTGGCGAAATGCACACGAGCGAAGAAGATCACAAGGTTCAGCTCGAGGTCCTGAAGAAACTCTCTCAGGGGGGACGATGCGTTGAGCTTGGAATGGAAATGTTTCCGGCAGAGGCACAACCGGTTCTGGACCGTTATCTGCGTGGGCAAATGAACGAGGAGGACTTTCTTAAAGAGGTCAGATGGCAGGATGTCTGGGGATTTCCCTATTCTCTCTATCGGGGCCTTATCGAGTGGCAGAAAGAAAAGCATATGCCCGTTCTCGGCCTGAACGCCCCGATTGAGGTGGTGAGAAAGATAGGCCGCAACGGCCTCGATTCGCTCACCCCTGACGAACGCTCCCGGGTTGCCCGCGAATTTCATCTCGACGATCCCGGCAACCGTCTCCGTATCCGCAAAGAGTACACAGCGCACGAAAAGGATGCGATCAAGGATTTCGAATCCTTTTTCGAAGCGCAACTAGCCTGGGAGGAGACAATGGCTCAAACCCTTGCCGAACGCCTGGATCACACAGCAGGGAAATGCAAAATCGTAGTCGCTATCGGGCAAGGCCATATAAACGGCCGCCTCGGGGTCCCGTATCTCACCCGCCTGCGAAAGCCGCACGAGTACAGGACCATAGCCCCGGTCCCAATAGATTATCCATTCAGCACACTCGACCCGAACCTGGCCGACTACATTGTCATAACAGACAAATCCGAACAGGTCCACCGGCCCCGGCTCGGAGTTACAATCCAGCCGGCGGCATCGGGCCGGGGGGTTGAAATTCTCGGCGTTTTACCTGGCGCTCCCGCAGCCAAAAGCGATTTGCGCAAAGGAGACATCATCCTCTCGGTCAACGGCTCGCCCGTAAAAACCGTCGAGGAAGTTCAGCAGGCGCTGGGTCAGAGCGGTCCCGATTGCAAAATCCTCGTTGAGCGCGATAAGAAAAAGATGACGATTACCGTGATTCTTCGGCAGTAAGTTGGATAAGGACACAGGGGATGATGATTTTGAGATCGGGCGCTTCGCCTGCGCACCCCGGCATCTAAATGGCCCTTGATTACTCTTCCGATAACCTCTTGTTTCCCGCAAACCCTTGTGATATAAGCATTCGCAAAAATGGGCTGGCGTAGCTCAATGGCAGAGCAGCTGATTTGTAATCAGCAGGTTGTAGGTTCGACTCCTATCGCCAGCTTTAGTAACATCAAGGGGTTCCAGCAGCAGCGCTGTAGCTCTCTTTTGTTTTTCGTACGCATTACGTGCGCAGATTGCAGTTTTCCCGGCACGTCAGATGTATTTGGTTTTGACGAGGCTTCAGATGGAGGAATCTCCCCTTTGTCTGCCGGCCAAACTGTTTCATACCCACTCTCAATGTACTCCAGAGGGCGTCTTAATCCGAGAGCATTTTGATTATGTGTTTTGCGAGACGCTCATTAATTTCCCGATGGCGGGGTACTGTGGTTGGCACATGCGGGTTTCGGGGTTCTGATACCAATCGTGTCTGCTTCCATGGCGAATCAGTGTGCAACCCCGCTCTTCGAGAGTTCTAACGAGGTCTATTCGCTTCATCAGACCGCCATGTCTTCATGAGTTCGCACGAGCGGAATCTCCTTGCTCTCCAGATCGCCGAGGATGTCTTTGAGATTTTCTCTCAACTCATCGAGGGTCTCACCCTGGGTCATATAATCCGGGTAACATTCCAGGTGGCCCACCCACATGCCATCCGTTTCTTGCCAGTAAACGATTTTGACCGTCTTCATTTTTGGTTCCCTCGCAACTCATATCTATCCGCATTTTAATCATCCGGTCAACGAATAATAACAGAGAGCAAAAGAAATCGTGAAACTAGGGGCAGCCATTGAAAAAGGAATTTGTGAATCTTCAAGCTACTCGCCCAACCTGCACTGAACATGGCAAAGTCATTAAGTTAGCGCTTATGGTAAACTCCCCCCGCAGAGATCGAGGCCATGGTCACTCCCGCGGGCCCCGGTCTTCAAAATCCATATCAATGACGGCCTCGTTGCTCATGGCCTTTACCTTCATGTTGGGATATCGCTTTCGAAAGACCTGGAGCATTGCTCTGTTCTCCAACAATACGGAGGCAGTAAAGCCTTGGTAATCGTTCTGCCTCGCAATCTTTTCGAGGATTTCGAGTAGATGAGAGCCGACGCCCTGCTTCTGGAAATCATCACGGACCACAAAGGCAACCTCTGCCCGGCCTTGTTCTGCCGGGACGTACGAGGCAATGGCCATGATATCTTTGTGCCCGCCCCTGGAAGTGAGGCCAATGATGGACATGTTCTTGCGGTAGTCCACATTCGCCCATTCTTTCTGGATCGTTGGGTGTGAGAAAAGGTTCTTTTGGTAAAAGAACCGATAGTAGATGGATTCTGCCTTGAGTGAATAGAAGAAATTACGGAAAGCAAACTCATCCGAGGGCAGCAAGGGACGGAACTCTATGGTTTTCCCGTTTATGAGCCGAAAAGAGCTCTTGTAGTCTTCAAGAAAGATCAGGTCTTCCTGATGTGGCGGGAGCTGGTCGGAGAAAATATAGCGGTGTTTCTTGGCTTCATCGATCAAATCCTCACGAAACTTGGGATGAGCGATCTGAGCCAGTTCCATGACCCGCTGATAAATGCTTTTTCCCTTTAGTTCCGCAATCCCGTACTCGGTGACGACGAAGTTGACATCTGCCCGCGTTGTCGCCACACCGGCTCCCGCACTGAGGTGTGAGACGATGCGCGACACCTTCCCCTTGGCGGCCGTTGAGGGCATGGCAATAATGGAAAAGCCGCCTTTGGACATGGCGCTTCCTCGAAGGAAGTCAACCTGATCTCCAATCCCGCTGTAGAAGAGGTAGCCAAGGGAATCCGAGCACACCTGCCCTGTGAGATCGACTTCCAACGCCGAGCTGATGGAAATTAGATTATCGTTTCGTGCAATAACGGCCGGATCGTTCACAAACTCGGAACTGCGGAAATAGAACATGGGATTATTGTTGACGTAGTCGTAGAGCCTGGAAGATCCCATGCAAAGGGATGCGACGGCTCTTCCGGGCAACAAGGACTTTTTCTTGTTCGTGATGACCTTCTTTTCAAAGAGAGGCAAAAATCCATCCGTGATTATTTGAGTATGTATTCCCAAGTCCTTCTTCCCATCGAGGTATTTCAAAACAGCATAGAGGAGCTGTCCGTAGCCGATCTGTAGGGTAGCCCCGTCATTGACCAGTTGTGAAACGTAATGGCCGATCCGGTTAGCTGTTTCATTGTCCGCCATTACCGGCAGGTACTCTCCAAGGGGCTCTTCTTGAATGACCAGGTAATCGATTTCATCGACGTGAACGAAACTATCGCCCAACGTCCTTGGCATCCTCGGATTGACCTGTGCTATGACCACCCTGGAATTCTGCATTCCGGCACGAGTGATGTCCACAGAGACGCCTAAGCTGCAATACCCGAACTGGTCAGGGGGACTCACCTGGATCAGGGCAACATCCAGACCGATATGTTTACCGTAAAAAAGCCCCGGAATTTGTGAAAGGTAGGCAGGGACATAGTCTATCTTGCCTTCAAAAGCCGCCTTTCGCATGCCCAGGCTAATAGAGAAGAGTTTGAGCGAAAAACGATTTAGGAACGATTCATCCTCGATGTATTCAGAAAGCGTACCTGAAAGCAGTTGGTAGACCAGGATGTCCCGAAGGGCGAGGTCGCTCACCATAGACCTGATGAGATGCTGAGGTTCGCCGCAACCGGTGCCGATAAAAACCCGGTTGCCCTTCTTTATGGCCGAGATTGCCTGCTGGGAGATTACCACCTTCTCGGCACAATACTCTTTTAACCAGTCCATAAAGTCCATAAAACCGGATTTACCTCTCATCTTTGAATCTTGTCATTTCTGCCTCCTCGATCTGGTTGACATCAATGGAGGGGGCAAAGCACCGAAACCAGCGCTGAAATCATATTACAGTCACATCTCGGTTTCGCAAGAAATTTTTAGGATGGTGGATTATCGATTTGGTATAAGATTGAATGATGTTCCGGTTCCATTTACAAAAACATAACTTCTACGGAACGAAATGGCAGCTACGTTTTCGTAGGTCCTTATAGGATAAACTTAGGCAGGTTCTTGTATCAACCCCTATATGCGAGGTGCAGCATATGCAAGATCAAACTGCCAGTAAAACCGCGCTGGGGACCGCTTATACTCGCGCCGCACACCAATTGCTGGATGACAAGCCGCTGTTGTTGAGCGATCCGGTCGCCCTGCCCTTGCTGGGCGCCCATGCCGCCAAAATCATACGCGGCGCCCTTGCCCTCCACCAAAGCCCCGGGGGAAGGCATTGCGGGCCCATATAGTGCTGCGCTCGCGCTTTACCGAGGACAGGCTGGAAGAAGCCGCCGCAAAAGGCGTTACCTCCTACATCCTGATCGGCGCCGGATTCGATAGTTTCGCTCTACGCCAGCCTTCCTGGGCGAGGGCCCTGAAAATCGTCGAAGTCGATCACCCCGCCACCCAGGCGGCCAAGCGAGAGCGGATCGCCAAGGCCGGCATATCGGAGCCGGAGAATCTGATCTTCGCCCCGGCTGATTTCGAACGCGAAGAACTCGGCGAGGTTCTGGCCCGTTGCGCCATAGGCCCCGGCGAACCGGCGTTCTTTTCCTGGCTTGGAGTTACCATGTACCTGGAAGAAGCGGCGATCGACACTACATTGCGGGCGATAGCGGCATTTGCGCCCGGCAGCCGAGTAACCCTGACCTTCATGCAGCCTTTGGGTGAAATGTCATCACCGCTTGCCGCTATGGTTTCCGCCATTGAGGAGCCTTGGGTCATCTTTTATAAGCCGTTTTTTTCCTGGTTTAGCGTTACGTCATCATCGCTTGCCGCTATGGTTTCCGCCATTGGGGAGCCTTGGGTCAGCTTTTTTAAGCCCTTCTTTTCCTGGTTTAGCGTTACCTCATCACCGCTTGCCAATACGGTTTCCGCCGTTGGGGAGCCTTTCGTCAGCTTTTTCACACCGGAGGAAATTGAGGCCAAATTGCGGGAGACCGGGTTTTCCGGCATCGATTTTCTGACGCCGGAAAAGGCCGAAGCGCTCTACTTTACCCCTTCGCGAAACGACCTGCCGGTACCCAAACTAACCAGCATTCTTTGCGCATCGGTCCAGACCTGATGTCCGCTGCAGGGGTACCTTTTTCTATGACCTATCGAAGGTCTGGGTTGAGGGCCGCTACAACAAACACCACAAATGGATTGAGCCTCACTGGAATCATCGGCACTGGATTCCAGGCCATCATAAACCCCATGGCGAATGGATTCCGGGAAACTGTGGATAATTTTACTTCAGACCTTTGGCTTTCTTTCCGATAATAACACCGGAGGTTTGATGCCTCCTCCGAGAGCCGTGAGTAGGGCCATTGTGGCACCTTCCTTCTCGGCTCTCACCATTTTAGAGGGTTAATCACCGGGGCCGTGGGGGCGAAACCGGGCCAGCATATCTCAGCATATGTCTTATGCGGTGTTCTGGATGGACGCTGTAGGCAAGCCTGAAATACAATATCGAAATTGAGCGATTCTTGCGATTTGCCGCCTCCGTGTCCGTCTTCTTTCTTCCCTGTTGCTTCTCGCTCCCCGCTCCCTCCACAGATCTCTTACTCTACGAAAAAAGCCTCATCAGGCCGCTTCTTAATTCCAGGCAAAGTGCATCGGATGTCCGGTGGCGAAATAGATGCCCTTCCGGGTTTACACCGTAGATTGCTCCATCCCGCAGAAAAATACCCAGCAGTCTTTTGCCGACCGCACGCCTTCCGGCGGCATGAGTTTCGACGCTGTGCGGCGCCTTCAACACAGGTATTTTGGCCGGAACCGTTTGCGTCGCATGCTCTTTCGCAAGACTCAAAACATCCTCTCTATCCGCTGAATCAAGAGATTTTAAAAAATTGAGTATTCTCCCCAGTCTGAGCAGTGTGATCGAATCCTTTCTGGTAGTAGCCCCGGAAATCGGGAGGGCCGTTGAGCGCAATTGACTGAGCGTTGGAGGCAGCAGATTTTGGGCGCTGCATTTTTCGAAATCGGCGCTGCCGGGGGCCGGGTAGAAAACGGATACTCCCGCAATCGCGGTCTTATCGGCCAGGTAGACCAGGTCGGCCACGGAGTCTTTCGGGTCTTGCCCCGGCGCGCCCACAATGATGTATGCAACAGCATCGAGTCCATATTTTTCTGCGAACTGCAAAGATCTTTCAAACTCCTGGCGCACGTCGGGGCGTCTGAATTTCTTCAACTGTTCGCGGCAGGTCGTACAAAGCGAAAGATTAAGCGCTGTAAAGCCTGCAGCTTTCATCGCGCAAACCACTTCCTCGTCGAGGGTCGGAGGAAAAAGGCCGTTCATGGCCCTCAACTCCAGGCCGCAGCCCCGAAACTGAACCTCTATTTCATTGAGGAGATCGAGAAACCATTCCCGCACGTACGAAATGTTTTCATCTTCGAAATCTATGAAACGCGCCCCGATGCCGAAGACCGCGCGTTTCATTTCTTCGATGACCCGTGGGACGCTCTTCATGCGGAAACCGCACCACGAGGATCTCCCGATTGAGCAGTAGCTGCAGCCGAGCGGGCAGCCTCTTCCGGCTGTAATCACCGCGCACGGCCTTTTTTTGCGCCGGTAAAAGTTATTGTCGATCAGATCGATTGCCGGAAGGGGAACGTCGTCGAGGTCCGCCAAAACAGTGGGCGGTCTTATAAAAAGCCTTCCACCGGAGGTACGAAACCCTATCCCTGGAACGGATTCGACCGATGTCCCGCTGTGAATTGCCTCGGCGAGAAGAGCCATGGAAGCCTCACCCTCGCCTCGGATAATGAAATCTACACAATCGTGCCTCAACACCTCTTCGGGCATCTCGGTCGGATGATGACCGCCAAGCACAGTCAAGGCCTCCGGGCGCCGGTGTTTCACTAATTCTGCTGTCCGCACCGCCTCGGCGCTGTATGCGGTAAAAAGAGACGATATTCCCGCCAGGAATGCACCGGAGCTTTGGACCCTCTCACCGATGTCTTCCTGACTCAGTCCGAAACGCCTGAAATCATGGAACAGGGAAAAAGGGGAAATATCCGGCCCTGAATAAAAATCGCGCAGGTACGACATTTCGGGCGGAAGCAACATCTTTTTTGACCTGCTTGAGGCAAGCGCGTCCAGGATTTCGACCGAGTAGCCTTCTCGCAGGAGCGGCGAGGCGATACAGGCAAGCCCGTAAGGGACGGTCCGTTTTGCCGTTAAATAGAAATCACGGATCGGGGGCTGAATGAGGATTATGTCCGGCATGGAGATTTCATATCTCGGTCGCCGGATCGCGGTCTACAGTTATCTGCACGGACCGGAAGGCGGGATCGCCTTTGATGGATTCGAGCACGCCCTCAGTGAAGCTCTGCATATCCGAGCTTGTCCAGGTCTTTATGAACAGATGCCACCTGAACCTGTTCCTGAGCTTTACGTGGGCTGCGGGCGACGGGCCGAGGACGGCTGCGCTTCTTCCCGTATTCCTTAAGCAGTCTGCCTTTTCACGGCAAACAGCGGCAAGCAGGCGTGCCCCCTCGCGGGCCGATTGCTCACTCGAGGAAGTGACCAGCAGCTTCAACAGTCGGGTAAACGGTGGATATTGGAGTGTTTTTCTCGACCTTAGCTCCTCCCGGCAGAAACCGTCATAGTCAAGATTCAGTGCCGATTCAATGGTAAAATGCGATGGATTGAAGGTTTGCAGGATGACCCTCCCCGGTTCTTCTCCCCGTCCGGCGCGTCCTGCAACCTGTATGAGAAGCTGAACCAGGACCTCTCCGGCCCGGAAGTCCGGCGCCTGGAGACCTGCGTCGGCGTTGATTATGCCCACAAGCGTTATGTTAGGGAAATCATGACCTTTGGCTACCATCTGGGTGCCCAGCAACACGTCGGCTTTCCCCGATCGCACCGCATCCAACGCGCTTACCAGCCGCTCGTGGCTGTTCATTGTATCCCGGTCCATTCTAACTACACGCGCAGCGGGGAAAAGTCTTTTTACCTCCTTTTCCACTTTTTCGGTCCCGAACCCATGAGGAAACAGCGCTGCATGGGCGCAAACCGGACACCTCTCGGGCAGAGACGTTTCCCAGCCGCAGTAATGGCAGCGGAGGCGGTTATCTTTCTTATGGTAGGTAAGAGTTACGCTGCACGACATGCACTGGAGCGCCTGACCGCATGCGTTGCAAAGATAGTACTTATCATAGCCTCTTCTATTCAAAAACAGGAGCGCCTGCCGGCCGTTGCGCATCGTCTGGCCGATTGCCTCCGAAAGCTTGAACGAAAAAATTCCATGTCGCCCCCCTTCCCGTTTCATATCCACAACCTCGAATTCAGGCTGAGGCTTGTTCATCACCCGGTTCGGGAGCGCAATCGAGCGATAGCGTTTTTCGCTGCATCCGTGTACCGTTTGAATCGACGGGGTTGCCGACCCGAGGACCACGGGCGCGTCCACGATCTTTGCCCTCATCACGGCCACATCCCTTGCATTGTAGCGCAGGTGGGTTTCCTGCTTGTAGGATGTGTCGTGTTCTTCGTCTACTATAATCAGCCTGAGGTTTTGTACGGGCGTGAGCACCGCCGACCTTGCGCCCAGCACTATTTTCTTCCTCCCCGACAGAATGTCCGCCCATGTGCGCTTGCGCTCTCTTTCGGGTAGAGCGCTGTGCCACACGGCAAGCCCGGGGCCGAATCGTTCCCGGAAGATCGACTCCATTTGTGCGCTGATCCCGATCTCAGGCACCAGTACAAGGGACCCGTTGCCCGATTGCGCAGCCTTTTCCATCAAACGGAGGTAGATTTCCGTTTTCCCGCTGCCGGTCACTCCATACAGGACGAAGGGCTGAAAACAGGGATTGTCCAAAAAAGGAGAGGTTTGACCGAGGGCGGCGCCCTGATCCTCGGTCAATTCCAGAGCGAAAAGGTTCGAAAATCCCCCCTGCCCCACTTCGGACAAGAATGGGATTGCAGTCCCCGCTTCACAAGGGGCGGGATAGTCAGTCCCCGGCTTTGTCTGCGCTTCTTCGACGACGATTATGCCGTCCTTGACGAGCTTTTTGAGTGAATAATCCGGGTTCTTACACAATTTGCGCAAGTCCCGCAAGCCGGCGCAGCCGCCTGCCAAACGAAGCAATCGAACTATTTCCTTTGATTTTTCGGATTTAAGGCTTTCGCAGGATTGACAATCGGCCAGGCGAACGACCTTTGTGGCGCGACCGCCCAGAGCCTGCCCTATCGGCTCGAATCTACCGTACGGAATTACGAGATCGAACACTTCGCCAAGCGGATAAAAATAATAATTAGATATCCAGAGGCACAACTCGAGAAGATCGGGCGGTATGGCCGGCAGTTCATCGATCGTGTCCCCGATTGGGCGGATCTTTACCGCCTCCGGCAGTTCCGGAAGGGAATTGACAACGCTCAGGACGATCCCGGCCGCTTTCCTGTTTCCCAGTTCGACCGAAACCCTGCTCCCGGGCTGCACATTTCCGGCAAGCCGGCTGGGAATCGAATAATGAAGACCCTTATTCAGGGCCGATCCCATTATAACGACTTCCGCAAACAAATCCGCCATTGTCAGTCACTGCCGGACAGTATCTCATGCTTTTGTCCATCGGGGATTCCACCGTGCAGGGCGGCCTCACAAAAATCCCGCGATTTTTCAAATTCTGAGACTATCGTCTTAGGTACTGATACCGCGCGGCTAAAATCTGCGCTCTGGAAGTTGACCGGTTTTCCGTCCTTGTAAAAATGGAACTTGAGATAAGATTTTCCACCCCCGGCCGACCCTATCGAGCCGATCGCCTCCGCACGGGAAACCGGCGACCCGCGGGTCAGCCCACGGCTGCAGGATGAGAGGTTTCCGTACCAACTGGAGTATCCTTCCCGGTGCCGGATTTCGATAGAAATACCTCTTTTGCCGTCCTTGCGAACGGCTGAGACCACCCCGTCTCCGATCGCGCAAACCTGAGTCCCTCTGGGGCAGATATAATCTATTTCAAGGCGGGGACGATAGATCTTAAGGACCGATTTAATAGTCCTGCCCGCTTTAGCAGACAACAACAGCCGATGATAGACGGGACTCCTGAGAAACGCCCGTTTGAGCGATGCCCCTTTTGCGTCGAAGTAATCCCACGATCCATCCGGAAGCTGAAATCCAAAAGCCTGGTAGACTTTCCCTGAAACGCTCATTTCGGCGCCAAGGATGAGAAACCGTTTTCCTTCACTCGATTTGATCGCACCTTCCTGAAAAAAGACCGAAAACGAATCTCCCTCCTTCAGGTCGGAGGCGAAGTCGAAATCATAGGAGAAAATGTCCGCGAGGTTCGAAATAAGCGGCGCCGGCAGTCCACCTGCTATACAGGAATCATAAAAGTTCTCCGACCAGACGCCGCGCACCATCTTGCCGGACCGTGCGGCGGAGGTTTCACCCGACCTGCATTCCCAGCCCGTTGAGTTTTTCCTCAGCGTATACGAAGGCCCGTCGGACTGCAGGTAAACCACCTCTGCAGGAAGACCGTCCGCTCGGCTCAGCATAAAAATCAGCTCGTCATCTTCATTGATTCGGTCGAGTGGGGCCGAGCAGGCCTTGCGCCAGTCGTCCGTATACGACACAGGCATGCCGGAGGCCTCAACAATCCCCGCCAGTGTATCGCCGGAATGAAGTATCAGATGGCGGATTTCAACCTTGCCGGAAGCCTCAGGCTTGTGTGCGGGCGGAGACGCCGGACGAGGCTCTTCAATTGGTTGGGCAACAGCCGCTTCGATTGCCGGTATGTGCCCGGATGGATTTGCCTTTGGCCTGTAGACCTTCCTGTAAGTGGCGAAGCCCGTTCCCAGGATGAGCAAAATAGCGAACAAATGCCGGCCGCGAAAACGCCTTTTGGGCGAGACGGTGTAAAAGGTACTCCTTGAAGCTGCTTTAACTTTACGCTTTTTCATCGGACTCGACGACACCACAGACACATTAATTTAATTAAGGAATTTAGGAATTTAGGAACCAGGTTCCGACCGATCATTTCTAACATATGAGTCCGTGGAGGTCAAAATCAATCGGCCCCTTGATCGCCCGAATTGCGTGTGGAACGAATCACGCGAAGCCGCGAAGCTGTAACCAAAGAAATCCACCTGGTGATAGACAGGTCATGGAGAGACTGGTCATGCACAGGTCAGGGAGAGCCGCGAGGAAGAAGCCCGATCCTTCGAACACCTAACTCGACGACCCGGAACCAAGGCATGGTTTTTATCACCACGAAGATCGCGAAGAGCCGCGAAGAAAAATTAGAAAAAAAAGTTCAGCCTGATCCATCGTCTGTTTACGAACCCCGGATCAGAGGCACCTCCGGGGCAGGCTCTAATCCCATGGCCGTACACGAAGGTTAACCAAGGCCACAAAATCAGTGTCTGGAACGCAAAATCCCTGAGTTCTTTGTAAATACAGGGCGAATTCAGGATTGGCCGGCGCAACTCCTTAATTGAAGACTGCAAATGGAGCTTCTCGTTGCAAATACAGGGCAAATACAATGGAAAAGGGCGCAACTCCTTGATTTCATTGATAGCCGGAATTTTATTTTCAATGAAAACAATAAAAAATGCAGCCGAGCGGTGAAGCGAATCGCTCTCCTCAATTCCGACCGAAAAACGGACATCCGCCCTACCCCTGTGGGTCAGTGAACAGTAAACAGTGATCAGCGATCATCCAAAAACCAGTTTCATCAATTCCTGAATTTCTCAATGTCCAAATTCATCAATTCCTGAATCCCTCAATGCCCAAATTCCTCAATTCAGTTCCTCAATTATAGCATTAAGTCATTTGGCCCTGCAAAACGGCAACGGCTTCGCAGTGATCAGTGAACAGTGAGCAGTGAGCAGAAAGAAACCAAACCCTCAGCCGCCGAATCCAATGAGTCCCTCGGTCCACAAATTCGTCAATTCCTCAGTTCCGATTAACATTCTACCATAAATAGATTTGGCCCTGCAAAACGGCAACGAGAAGCGGCAACGAGAAGCGGCAATAGAAACGGCAATAGAAGCGGAAAAAAGCATGACGTTGTTCTCTCTGCGTCCTCGCGTGATAGGGCTTTTCCTCAATCCTCAGTCCTCAGTCCTCAGTCCTGTCATAGTTCCTTGATCCTCGGTCCGGTGCAGGGAAAGACCGAGTCGCTCGACCCTTCAGGCCTTCTATCCTGCCATTCGTTTTAATTAGTTTCAATTGGACGAGATTTCGAAAACGATCGGTGAACACATGATTCGAAAACTCTGACTTCTTTTGGGCTCTATTTCTTAAGGTTAGAGGAGAGATGTTGATTGCAAAATACTAAGCAGAATCACCTTACTAGTAGAGTGATTCCAAATTAATGTTGCAATAATTTGCTTTTCATGTAATTTTCCCACTCCGGAGGTTAAACTTAGACGGAGGAGGGAAAAATGCCATTTCAAAGAACGAGGCCGGCAC
>JBEKPW010000056.1:0-54187 GCA_049520315.1 Syntrophobacteraceae bacterium | reverse complement strand
CCTGCTGGCAAAAAGCTCAATAGGATTTCCCAGTCGCCAAGCTCTTGTAGTGGATTCATGAAAAACAAATCTATAATAAAAATGGCCAATGTACAAGTATCTTATTTGAGCGCTTATGGAGCAGCGCCCCCCCGCACCCCCTCCGCCTGTGGCCATGGACAGATCAGGAATAGCCCGGGGTTATTTTATTTACAGAACTTTCGGTACACGGTCACGATTTGTCGAACTGTTCAAGGTCCAGGGTGCGGCTTATCTCCTCGGGTCGAGGCGGAGTGCTGGCAGGTCTTGGCTATGCTACATTTCTTCGGTCGTCCGCCCAGCTTGCCGTTCGCCCGCGCGGCAGCAGCTTTGGCCTCTGAGGTTGATCTGCCGCCTGTCTTGCCCAACCGCGAGGCCATCCATTTCCGCGACCCCATAAAGCCCTCAAGAAGGCTGGGCAGGTAAAGATCGACATCAAGTGCGGGGAAGTGGATCCCGAAGCCCGACGGTGAAATCTCAATTTCGGCAAGCTGTTCCGGCCCGGCTTCTTCGAGTCCTTGAGCATCGTGTGGCTTAAACGCGATTGACAGGCCGGTGCTAAGGTCGATCACCAAGCGACCTGTGCTGCGGTCATAGTGCGCCGCAACGGCGGTTGGCGTCTTCTCCAGCCGTGCTATTGCCCGCTCGTTCGCTGCCTCGAATTCGTCTTTATGGTAGGCCATGAATCCTGCTCCATTCAGCGCATAAGTGGGCGGTTCTTGCGGTAAGAGCCACCCTGATTTTTGAAAGGTCACTTGCCGGAAAGTTGTAATTTTCAATTAACTCCGGCTTACCTTCAAGGCAATTGAGCTTAAAGACGGCTTCGCAGCTATTGCCGATAACATGAACGTGGGTCGGCCTATGATCGTTCGGGTTGATCACCACACGCAGACCACCAATCATGTCAACTGTGGGCATTTTAGCATAAACCTAAGCGTTTGGGTTAATTTTTTTCGATATCCCTAAATTTCTTAACGTCTTCAGATTATTACAGCCCCTGCCCCGCTGTCAAACAGGTGAAATTCTACGGGGTTTATGTTATGGAGAATTGCTTTCGTCAAAGAACGCCTCAGGAAATCTTCTGAACCGGAGAACCGGCGATTGATACAGCGGTTTGCGCAAGGCTCGAATAAAATGCTGAAGCTCGACAGCGCTCATATCTTGAAAATACTGGTGCGATCTACAAACTGGATCGGAGACGCCGTTATGGCCACTCCGGCCCTGGGGGCGATCAGGGCTGCTTTCCCATCATCAGAGATCGTACTGGCCGCAAATCCCGTTGTCTCCGAACTCATGAGCCCGCATCCTTTCTGCGACCGCGTAATCGTCTATGACAAAAGAGGCCCGCACAGGGGGATCGGGGGTCTTTGGAGGTTTTGCCGTTCCCTTGCCGAAGAGCGATTCGATCTGGCCATCCTTTTTCAAAACGCCATTGAAGCTGCGATAATAGCTAAGCTGGCCCGGATAAAAACGCGGGCCGGGTATGGTACAGACGGGCGCGGAATGCTGCTCACCCATGCCGTTCGGGCTTCGAAAGAGGCGCGCAGGCTTCATCATATTCAATATTACCTGAATATGCTCGAGGGGTTGGGGATTCCCCCCGCCGGACAAGAGCTTCGCCTTCAATGCACGGATGAAGAAAAGAGCTGGGCAGACAATGTCCTGGGCCCCGGGAAATGGGCCGCGATAAACCCGGGAGCCGCATATGGCTCCGCAAAAAGATGGTATCCGGAAAGGTTCGCACAGGTTGCGGACGCTCTTACTTCTGACTTTGGATATGAATCGCTGCTCGTGGGTGGGCCGGGGGAGGCCGAGATTGGCTCCGATATCGAGTCCCGAATGCGTTCGAAGCCCCTGAACCTGATCGGCAGGACTTCCGTGCGGCAGTTGATGGCGCTTCTCGCATCCGTGCAACTCGTAATAACCAACGATTCAGGCCCGATGCACGTGGCTGCGGCTTTCGGCCGCCCGATAGTCGCGTTATTCGGCCCCACAGACCATACTACAACGTCTCCGTTATGCTCCCGGTTCTCATTGGTGCGCAAGGAGACCGAGTGCGCCCCCTGCCTCAAGAGGCAATGTCCAACCGACCACCGGTGTATGGCCGATATTTCCGTAAATGACGTCCTCTACGCGGTGGAGACCTTGTTGAGACCGGAAGAAGGGGGTAATGTGGAGGGGGCCGGAACTTGAGGCACTCAACTGCAAAAGGGGCCCGAGAGCGATGAAAAACTTCCGCGTTCCGCCTTCAGGCTTTCGCAAGATTCTCATCATAAAGCCGAGCTCTTTTGGCGACGTAATTCACGGCCTGCCGGTCCTGCATGCATTGAGCATCCGATTTCCGGAAGCCGAGCTTCACTGGGTCGTGGCGAAAGGGTTTGCCGCTATACTGGAGGGGCATCCCCTCATTCACAGGCTATGGATCATAGATAAAGATTCCTGGAAAAACCCAGGGAAACTGCCAAATACCTGCTGGGAGCTTGGAAAGCTGTGGCGGGACTTGCGAAAGGAGAAATTCGACCTGGTGATAGATCTTCAGGGGCTTTTCAGGAGCGCGGCAATAGGTCTTTTCACCGGGACAGGGGACAGGGTCGGCTTTGAGCAGGCCCGAGAGGGGGCGAAGTTTTCCTACAAGTACCTGGTAAGGACAGACACCGAACTGCACGCCGTTGAAAAGAATCTTCGGTTTGCCGAATTCCTCGGCTGCGAGCCGGCCGACCCGGTGTTCGCGCTTCCGCCCCTGAGCGAAATTCCCGATATTATCAAGGGCATGCAGCACTACGCCGTTATCGCCCCTTCGGCCGGGACCCTGGTGAAGAGGTGGCCGGCCGAGTATTTCGGACGTCTTGCTTCCCTTCTACCCTTCCCTTCAATTATTGTTGGAAGCAGATCGGACGCGGCGCTTGCAGATGAAGTTGCACACCGGTCGAACTCACGCGCAGTCTCTGTTGCTGGAAAGACAAGCCTCAAAGAGCTTGGCGCAATCGTTCGGGGGGCAAAGTTCCTGGTATCCCCCGATACAGGGACGATGCACCTGGCTGCGGCCCTGAACGTACCCGTTTTCGCGATCTTCGGACCCACAGCCCCCCTGCGAACCGGCCCTTACGGTAAGATCCATTCGATCATACGATTGGAGCTTCCCTGTTCGCCATGTTTCACAAGAAAGCCCTGCCCCGACTGGAGGTGTATCCGCGAAATCACGCCCGAGATGGTTTTGAAGGTTATCAGTGAAAAAATGGCGTAGCTTGCAACAGGCGCTCAGTAGCTCCAATGAAGTTTATTTTACGGACACGACATCAGGACATGCGGGAGGCGGCCAACCGCAGCAGTTGGTAGATGGTAAACGTGTAGGGCGCCTCGCGCTGCAACTGCCTAGATCGAGACAGCACCGCCCCACAGATTTCTTCCAACTCCAATGGACGGTGGTGCTCAAAATCCACCAGCATCGAGGTTTTTATCGGGTCAAAGCGGCGGACCAACTCAAACATTTCCCTGCAGTCGGTTTCGGTCAGCGACACCCCATCGGCGGCTGCGGCGATCGTGGCCTCGGCCATCAGTCCGTAGACAATCTGCGAGAGCCCCGGGTCGTGCATGAGCGTGCCGGTATCCAGCAGGGTGAGGGCGGATAAAGGGTTCATGCCGTTATTGATGACCAGCTTACGCCAGAGTTCAAGTTGAATATTATCGGTCACCCGGGTGGGGATGCCGGCCTCGTTGAAAACAGCAGCCAGCCGCTCGAGCAGTTTTGTCGAGTTAGAGGACGCCGCAGCCGTCGGCCATTGGCCCATTACCACCTGCGCCGGCCCGACGGCGTCGATGATGCCCGGCGCGGTCAGGTGCGAGCCGATCAGCACGGCCAGTCCTCCCAGAACCTTCTCCGCGCCCAGGTGTCTGGTCAGCACGGCTTCGTTGTCGACTCCGTTTTGTAACGACAGCACCGGTGTGGACAACCCCCCGAGCCGGTCTGCAAGATGACGGGCGATTGCCTCGGTGTCAGTAGCTTTGACACAGAGAATAATCAAGTCCGCTTCGGATGGTGAGGAGCTTTGGAGAAACTGTTCCAACGAGCAAGCTCTTACCGGTGCGTCAAACCGCCATGCGGGATGGTTAACGCGCAAGCCCCGGGTTTGCAGGACTTGCAGATGGGCTCCCCTGGCAATAAAGGTAACTAACTGGCCGTTGGCTTGCAGTCGCGCGCCATAATAGCCGCCAATCCCACCTGTACCGATAACCACAAAATGCATTTTGCATTTCCTCTCTTTTCGGCGCCGGAAAAATTTTCCGCTGAAGTACATGCAGAGCCTGTATATGGCGAAACGATCCAGTCCAATCTCATCAAGGGTCTGTTCATTCCCATGATAGCGCCAATCGGCAAAATTTTCATCATTCAAGATGATCAGGTAAAGAGTGTAGTTCACGGCGATCCGGTAAAGAAATGATTCGAAATGCTAACCTGTTGAAATGAGATAGAATGGGATGGAACTCTGATTCGGAACAAATTATTTCATATGATGTGAGTATTACGGAGATAGCCTCCAGAGTAAGCAAAACAAGCCGGAAGTGGCCTACAACAGCGTTATCATTCCTTTCCGCTGGGATACCATCGATCTATCCAAGACCCGCAATACATCCACACCATTTCCGAGATTTCCCGGGAAATCCGGCGAGTCTTACATCAAGGAGCGGGTTCGCCCTTCTTCAACTCCTCATCCCGCAGCACCCTTCGCAACACTTTGCCGCTGGCGGTTTTGGGTATCTCGTCCAGGAATTCGAATTGCCGCGGAACCTTGTATGCAGCCAACAGCTTTTGACAGAACTGGGAAAAGTCTTCTATGGAGACCTCTCCCTTGTATTCTTCTTTCAGGGAAATGAAAGCCTTTGGGGTTTCTCCCCGGTAAGCGTCAGGCACGCCGACGACAACAGCCTCCTTGGTCGCCGGATGACCGTAGAGCACGTCCTCCACTTCGCGCGGCCAGACTTTGAAGCCCGAGGAGATGATCATGTCCTTTTTGCGGTCCACCAGGTAGACCCAACCATCCTCATCCACTTTCACGATATCCCCGGTGCAGCACCAGCCATCGATGAACGTCTGCCGGGTTTCTTCGGGTTTATTCCAGTATCCCTCCACGATCTGGGGACCCCGGACCAACATCTCTCCGGTTTCGCCAAGGGGTGTGATACGGCTGCTGTCCACGGGGTCCACCACCATGAGTTGCGTGTTGGGTAAAGGGATGCCTATGGAAAGCGCACCGGTTTCGGGATCCACCGGAGCCCTTTGGCCGGGCGGGGTAAAGATGAGCGGCGCGGTGGACTCGGTCAACCCCATGACATTGTAGATATAGCTTCCCGCCTCATCCTGCCAGCGGTTGATCACTGCTTCGGGGACCGGGGCCCCCCCGCTGATGGGAGTGCGCAGAGAAGAGAGATCATATTTTTTGAATTCCGGGTGATTTAGCAGGGCGATATACATGGTGATGGGGCCAACGCCATGGGTAATCCGGTGCTTTTCGATGGCCTCGAGGGCAAGGCCCGGTTCGAACCGATAGCCGGCAACGACAGTACCGCCCACAAAGAAGGGTAAAACCGTCTGCATGTTGGCGCCGGTGATATGAAACCACGGCACAAAACCGAAAAACACATCCGAACACCCAAGCGAATACCACAAGGCATTATTGAGCGCATTGGCGATGTGATTGGTGTGCGAGGTCAATGCTCCTTTGGGAACGCCGGTGGTTCCCGACGTGTAGGATATGGCGGCCAGGTCCCGGCCCTGGACGGATTCCATCCGGCCCCCGGCCGAGATTTTATCCAAAGATTCCTTGAAATCGAGGGTTGCTTCGGGAGTCTGCTTTACGACATTTTGCAGGAAGAGGGGCGTTTCCCCTGCCCGGGAATACCAGTCCAGAGGACTGGTGGTCATGACCTGTTCGATAGAAGAGGTTCGAGGAAGCACGTTTCGCACTGTCGGGTAGAGAGCTTCTTCACAGATGATGAGCCGGGGAGAACAATCGTTGATTAAATATTCAATCTCCCTTTCCTTCAACATGGGATTCATGGGCACAACCACCGAACCGTTTTTCCAGCATCCATATTCGGCGATGATGTAGGCTGGGACATTTTGCATGTACAGGGCCACCCGGTCCCCTTTACCGATCTTGAAATCCTGCAGCAGCGCCAAAAACCTGGAACTCAGGTCGTCGAGTTCGCCATAGGAAAACACCGTATCGAAGTAAATCAGGGCGGGGCGATGTGGAAACAGGTGCGCACTTTCCTCGAACACCTGTGCGCAGGAGACGTCGGGAACCTCAAAGACGGCCGGAACCCGTTTGGGCCATCGGCGATACCAGGGCTTGTCGGCATAAGGGTTCATGGTCTACTCCTTGCGAAGATGAAATTGTCATGAGCTTACCACAACTCCAAACAAATTTGCTAATTGAACTAAGCCTTCGGCAGCGCACTACGCACACCCACCATTTCCCTTCCTTGCAATTCTACCTCGCACGATTCACCGCCCTTTGCCAAAGAACGACTTTTCTAACGGCCCGTTCGCACTTAAGTTGTGAGTTATATGGTGGCGGTGGGACCCGCCCCTGGTGATGGACAGATCAGGGATAGCGTCGAAATTGGCCTTCGGCGGTGGCACTGGCAGGACCTCGACGCTCCACCGGTTCAGCAGGCTAAGGGCAAGCTCGGCGCGCCTATGAACGCCTCACTAGATAGTTCCTGTCAGGAGGAGGACGTCTATGTTCATCGTTCATGTTTTTGTCCACGTAAAAGAGGACCTGGTGGAAGCTTTTAAAGCAGCAACAGTCGAAAATGCCCGAAACAGCGTCGAGGAAAAGGGAATCGCCCGTTTCGATGTGATTCAGCAGACAGACGATCAGACCCGTTTCGTACTGGTTGAGGTTTATCGCACGCGGGAAGACCCTGCCCTGCACAAGGAAACTGCTCACTACAAGACTTGGCGCGATGCCGTCGAAGCCATGATGGCCGAACCGCGCACTAGCATCAAATTTGCCAACGTGTTCCCGGATGAACAGGGGTGGGGCTGATGAGCATGAATTTCGAATTTGCGACCGCAAATCGCATTCTTTTTGGTCCGGGAACCTTGCGCGAAGTAGCTTCCATTGCCGTACATCTGGGGAATCGAGCGCTGCTTGTAACCGGCCGCTCCCCGGACCGGGCGTCCGCACTGGTTCGCCAACTCGAGTCTAAAGGGATATCAGTCTCCAGTTTCAATGTAGGAAGTGAGCCGACCCTTGAAACTGTGCAATCCGGCGCCGTTGAAGCAAGAGCAAACGGTAGCGAATTTATTGTAGGATTTGGCGGCGGGAGCGTCATCGATACCGGCAAAGCCATAGCGGCCCTTCTGGCCAACAAGGGTAAGCTGCTCGACTATCTTGAAGTCATTGGAAAAGGGCGCCCGATTACCGAACCATCGCTGCCTTACATAGCAATACCAACTACCGCAGGCACAGGCTCGGAAGTCACGCGAAACGCGGTGCTCGCATCTCCGGAGCACAGGGTGAAGGTAAGCCTCAGGGGGCCGTATATGTTGCCGCGTGCGGCAGTGATAGATCCTGAATTAACCCGCTCGCTGCCCCCTTCGGTTACCGCCGCTACAGGACTCGACGCGCTTACCCAACTGATCGAACCTTATGTGTGCAACAGCCCGAACCCAATGACGGATGCGCTTTGCCGTGAGGGAATCCGGCGCGTGTCCTCGAGTCTTCGCCGGGCATGGCTCGATGGTGACGACCTTAACGCGCGTATGGATATGTCACTCGCAAGTCTTTTTTCCGGCATGGCCCTGGCAAATGCGAAACTCGGGGCCGTGCACGGGCTGGCAGGTCCCCTTGGCGGAGTGTTGTCCGCGCCTCATGGCGCGATTTGCGCCAGGCTCCTTCCTTTCGTTATGGAAACCAATCTCAAATCCATTGAAAAAAGGGCGCCGGGTTCACCTGCATTGCCCAGGTATTCTGCGGTAGCCCGGTTGTTGACCGGAGAAAAAGCAGCCGGCCCTGCGGATGGCGTTCTCTGGTTACAGTCCCTGTGCAGGGAGTTCGAAATCCCGACCCTGTCACAGCAGGGACTCAGCCGGCAAATGATTCCGGCTATCGCAAACCAGGCCATGAGATCAAGCAGTATGAAAGGTAATCCGATCGAGGTGAATGAGTTGGAGCTGTCGAACATTCTCGAACAGGCCATGTAAAAGTCTTGAAGCGAAGAAGGACCGGGACCTGGCGGGAATCTTCAAATTTGAAAAGTGTGTGAGGTACATCCGTAGGGTTAAAAAGAGATCTTAAAATGCTCCACATTCGTGCTTATAAATCGTAAAGACAAGGATTGGCAGACGGCCCAAAGTCAGATATGGTGCAGGAAACAAAGTCAGCATCCGAGGGAGAGAAGAAATGAAAAAGCCGCGATGGATTAGAGTTTTTCTAGTTGTTGCCTGTACGTCCTTTTTTTTGCAGTCCAGCGGTGCTTTTTGCGCCGGCGCTGGTGAAAAAGAGCTGCCTGTGAAGTTCAACCTCCCACCCCCTGATTCTGCGCAGACGCAGACATATCTTGGTCTGGACGCGATGAAGCAGTTTAAAGTCAGTGACATAAGGGCGAAGATCGTCGTTATCGAGTTCATGAGCGGGCTCTGCATTCCCTGCCAGGCCAACGCCCCCATAATGAACGAAATCTACAAAACGATCCAGGCAGACTCAGGCCTGGCCGACGTAAAGGTTATCGCAATAGCAGTCGGCGATGACAAAACCAGCCTGGAGACGTTCAAGACACGGTTCGAGCCGCCCTTTCCGGTCCTGCTCGACACAAACCGTGAGATTATGAACTCCATGGGTGTAAAAAACACTCCAATCACTCTAGTCGTTTCGACTGAGGACGCCAAGGTGCTCTTCACCCAGGCCGGAGTAATCCCGGACGCCGACGCGTTTGTAAAAGAGGTGAAATTTGTAAAGCAGTTGGAAGCCATGGACAAAGAAAGCCAATAGTAAGACAACAGCGGCAATGAGCCGTATGGAATTCGAAGATTTAAAGATTTTGCCGAAGAACTCCGTTCTTCGGGATTTGTCCCCTGAAGAGATCGACGAGCATCCATTAGGGTTTATTTATGATTAAAAGCATTGACGTCATCGAGATGACCCAGCGTATGGTGCGGGCCCAAAGCATCAACCCCACGGGGGACACCCGCATGGTGGCGCAGGTTTTGGCCGAGGCACTCGAACCCGCCGGGTTCCGGTTGTCGTGGAGGGAAACTCCAGGCAAGGGGGTCAACCTGGTGGCTGTGCTACAGGGTGAGGGCGGCAGACCCCCCCTGTGTTTCACGGGTCATATGGACACGGTGCCGTTGGGTGAGCTCCCGTGGACAGTCGACCCATTCGGAGGCGAAATTCGTGAAGGCAAGCTCTACGGCCGAGGCGCCAGCGACATGAAATCCGGACTTGCGGCAATAGCCGCGGCAGGAATCGATCTCTCCCCGGTACCTCGCCGCGCCTCTGACGTGGTCCTGATTTTCACCGCGGGGGAGGAAACGGGTTGCGAGGGTGCAAAAGATCTGGCCGAGTCGGGGCTGTTGCCCTCCGGGGCAGGCGCCCTGGTGGTCGGGGAACCTACGGACTGCCGGCCGCTCCTGGGCCATAAGGGGGCGTTGTGGCTGCGGGCGGACTTTTTCGGCCGGGGCGCCCACGGCTCCATGCCCGAGGCCGGGGACAACGCTGTCTATAAAGCCGCAAGAGCCGCCCTGGCTCTTGAAAACTTCCTGGCGACCTACCCGTCTCATCCTCAGTTGGGCAATCCGACCATCAATGTGGGAACAATCGGCGGCGGCGGAAAAGTGAACATGGTGCCCGACGCCGCTTTTCTCGAGATTGATCTGCGCACCATCCCCGGACTTGACCACCAGAACCTGGAAAACTCGGCTCAAGAGGTCCTGGGACCGGCGGCCAAGCTAACCCGCCTGATAGACGTCCCTTCAGTGCTAACGCCTCAGGACGACCCCTGGATCGCTTCTGCGCTGGATGTCCTGAAACGGCTGAGGGGAAGCCCCCAGACGCCGGGCACAGTCAGTTACTTCACTGACGCATCCATCCTTTACTCCGCCCTGGGCAGTCCGCCGACTCTTATATACGGCCCAGGCGTGGCCCGCCAAGCGCATCAGACCGATGAGTATTGCCACGTCCCGGCAATCATCGAGGCCCGCGAAGCTTACGTGGCCATTGCCGGGCAGTGGCTTTCAGGTTGATGCAGCCGGATCGGAAACTGCTAGTGTCGCATCCGGGGATTCCGGATGGACACTATCTAAGCAGCTGGTTCGCGATGATGATCCGCTGAACCTGATTCGTCCCTTCATAGATCTGGGTGATCTTCGCGTCCCTCATCATTCTCTCGACGGGATATTCTCTCGTGTAGCCATAACCTCCTAAAATCTGCACAGCATCCGTGGTAACCTTCATCGCCACATCCGAGGCATACCACTTCGCCATGGAGGCGATCTTCGGGATATCCGGATGGTTTGGCTCGGTGTCAATCATTGCGCCGGAGCGATAGACGATGGTTCTAGCTGTTTCAATGCCAAGAGCCATTTCAGCGAGCATCCACTGCATGCCCTGGAAGGATGCCAGGCTCTTGCCAAACTGAACGCGTTCCTTCGCGTGTGCGACGGCGGCATCGAAGGCCCCCTGTGCAATGCCGAGGGCCTGGGCGGCTATGTTAGGCCTGGAGAAATTAAAGGTGGTCATGAGGGTCTTGAAGCCACTGCCCTCAGGACCGATCATATGCTCGTCGGGCACGAAGCAGTCCTCGAAAAAAACCGGCCGTGTGTCAGAGCCCCGGATGCCCAACTTGTGCTCCGGCTTGCCGATGGTCATGCCCCGGGCGTCTTTTTCCAGGACGAATATGCTCATCCCCCTGTTACCTTTTGATTTGTCCGTATAGCAGATCACCACCATGATTCCCGCCACGCCGGCCTCGGTGATGAAAATTTTAGAGCCGTTCAGGAGCCAGCCTCCATCGGTCTTTGTCGCCGTAGTCTTCATGCCGGCAACATCGGAGCCGGCATCGGGCTCGGTGATGGCCATGCAGCCGGGGCACTCGCCGGTGGCCAGCCGGTAAAGCCACTTTTTTTTCTGCTCTTCGCTGCCTGCGATCATGAGGGGTTCGCTTGCGAGGGCCTGATTCGTCAGGATCACCGAGGTGGAGGCACAGGCACGAGCCGTTTCTTCCACCGCAAGCAGAAGCGCCAGTTGTCCGGCGGCGGCTCCGCCATATTCCTCGGCAACATTGACACCGAGCAGACCGTTGTTTTTCAGGATTTCGAAGTTCTCCCATGGGAATGTCTCAGCGGCATCGATCTCCGCCGCCTTTGTCGCAAACCGCTCCAGGGCAATCCGCCTGATGGTGTCTCGTAACATGACTTGCTCGTCAGATAATCTGAAATCCATTCTGGATACTCCTAATAAGTGTGATCAACCGGTTTGTGTGCATCCATACCCAGGGTGGCGTCCCGCCCGTTCAACAGGCGAACTTGTCCTGAGTTTCCGAAGGAGGGCAAGCTCGGCGCGGGACTGACCCGGGGCTGACTTATCAAGCCCCTTCGGGTCAAAAATCCAAATCACAGGCACTCGTTTGCCGAACGAGCAAAAAAAAAGAGAAGCATTGGGGGCCCCCAGGGTCCTCAACGCTTCTCAATCAATCAAATGAAACCTCATTCTTTTCAGCCTGACAAAGAGATCAGCCTTGGCAAATCTCGAAATCGCCCGCACCCCAGCAGGTTTCACACTGTCGGTCTTCGAAGCAGTCGTAACCGCTTCCATCGCAGGCATGGCAGAATGCTCTGATGCATCGCTGGATATCGTCGAGATTCATTTCGAGCTCCCTTCCTCTAGTATGTGTTTTTTCCAAGTAAACGTAGTCCATACTTTAATGGCTGTAATCTCGCGGTCAAGTGAGTGAAGCCTTTTTTGATGAAAGTTTCAACCGTACAGCCCTCCGGCCCTGAACCCGTCAACCGATCTCCAACCCCGCTAAAGGCGGACCAAACAGCGTTGAGCCCACTTGCCAAAGGCGGCCGTAGAGCATACCTTTTCGCCTATGAATATTTAGAGTCTACGAATTGTTATCGGGATAACGGCAGCGTTTAAAAATTTGGCCAGGTGCACACGCAAGCACGGGCATGCTGCCTTGAGTGACGAAACACCAGGCAGCGGAGGAGATGGATAATGCAGACACAAAGTCAAGAAAGTGAAGCCAAAAGGCTTCAATTGCATTATAAGACACCCTTTTTAGGCCCGCCTGCTGAGGTTTCCCGCGATTTTCTCGAATTTTTGGTTCCTCTTCACAAGGAGTTCACTCCGCTACAGCAGGCTCTAGCCGCAAAGCGCGCCCGCGTGCTGGCCGAAGCACATCAAGGCAAGCTTCCAAACCACCTTACAGCTTCAGAGGCCACGACCGGCAGATGGAGAATCGAACTTCCAGCGTGGTGTCAGGACCAGAGAAACCAGATGACCGGTCCGGCAGATGATGCCGAGCTGGTGGTCAAGATGCTGAATTCGGGCGCACCGGGCGTGATGCTGGACCTTGAAGATTCCATGGCAAATGAGTGGCGCAAAATGGAAGCGGGGGTTAATAACATCCTGGAGGCACTCAGGGGCGAACTGACCTACCTTGATCAAAAGCACCAAAAGACCATGGGGATCAATCCGAGCAGCACGGTCATATGGCTGAGGCCGCGCGGGTTGCATATGAGCCAGGCAGGGGTTTTGCCGGACCGGGGCGAGAAGATTGCCGCGTCCCTGTTCGATATGGCCGCAATTGTTTACGGCATTAATCCTGATGAATTGAAACATCCTCTATCGTTCTACATTCCGAAAACCGAATCCGCCGAAGAGGGGTTGTGGTGGCGGGATGTTTTCCGGGCGCTCGCCAGGGCAAAGGGCCTGCCGGAAGATTACATCAAGTGCATGGCGCTCGTTGAATCTCATCCCCTGGCCTATCAAATGGAGGAGTTTGCATTTAACCTCAGGGACCATATTCTGGGGTTGAACCTTGGCCGTTGGGATTACATGGCAAGCCTGATCCATTTCAATCTCTATGCCCCGGAGTGGGTTTTGCCGGACCGGAACACGATTCCCCATAACGTTGCCTTTTTTCAAAGGCTTCGCGATTTGCTGGTCGAGATCTGTCATAAACACGGACTGCTCGCCATTGGCGGTATGACCGCCCTGTACCCTAGCAGGACCGATCCTGACCTCAATGAGCGCGCCCTCAAAATACTTGCAGAGGACAAGAAGAACGAGGCTGATTGCCTGATGGACGGGGCCTGGACGGGTCACCCCGACCAGAATGAGATCGCAGTGCGGCAGTTTCCGAATCCCAATCAGCAATTTGCCAGGAAGAGTTCCGCCGAACGTTATCCTGACCTGAGGCCTGCGCCGGCAGGGATCGGAAGAATTACTCTGGACGGCACTCGAGCGGCTGTGCGCACCGTAATCCGATATCGAAACGGCGTATTGAACGAGAAGGGAGCGAGCCTGCTGGACGGATACATGGAAGACCTCGCCACTGACCGCATCTACCGTTTGATGATTGCCCAGCGCACCATTCACAGGAACGAGGTCAAATTGGCCGACACCAACGGCAATCCGGTCGAACTGACACCCGAACTGGTCAGCAGGCTTTTCGACGAGCAACTTGACCGTCTGCTCAACGAGCTGCCGCCGGGAAGCGGACAAAGCGAAATGGAAAAATACCGGCAGGCCCGGCAGATAAGCCAGGAGATGATTGTGCGACATCGGTTCAACCCGTCATAGCGGGCATCCGAGGATGAAAGTCGGATAAAAAAAGGTGATTGCGCATGAGTGTGCGCTCAGGAGGTTATAAATAAATGATTGCTGATGATCAAAATCGAGAATCCATTCCGCAGTGGAACGAGTATGAGCGCTGGAAGGGCATAGAGCGCCCCTATACGGCCGAGGATGTGCTAAGGCTGCGGGGCTCCATCCGAATCGAATACACCCTGGCAAACGAAGGCGCCCGCCGACTTTGGGGACTGCTCCATGCAGAGCCTTTCACTGCGGCCCTTGGCGCTTTGACCGGCGCGCAGGCCGTTCAGCAGGTCCAGGCCGGATTGAAGGCCATATATGTAAGCGGATGGCAGGTTGCCGCCGATAACAACAGCATTGGCCATACTTATCCCGATCAAAGCCTTTATCCCGTAGACAGCGTCCCCAATCTGGTGCGAAGAATCAATAATGCGTTTATGAGAGCCGACCAGATCGACCATATGGATGGCAAAAAAGGGCCGTACTGGTTTGCGCCCATTGTTGCCGATGCAGAAGCCGGCTTCGGGGGGATTTTGAACTCGTTCGAGCTGATGAAAGCAATGATCGAGGCCGGCGCGGCGGCGGTTCATCTCGAAGACCAGCTTTCATCGGCCAAAAAGTGCGGGCACCTGGGAGGCAAAGTAATAATACCGACCTCCGAGGCGGTGAAGAAGCTTATAGCCGCAAGACTTGCCGCCGATATCTGCGGTGTGCCGACAATACTCATCGGCAGGACGGATGCCAATTCCGCGACACTGCTTGCCAATGACGTAGATGAAAGAGATCGTCCTTTCATAACGGGTACAAGAACGGCTGAAGGTTTTTACACCGTCAGGAACGGAATCGAACCGTCCATAGAACGGGCGTTAGCCTACGCTCCTTATGCGGACATTCTCTGGTGCGAAACATCCGAACCCGATCTCGAAGAGGCCGGAAGGTTTGCAGAAGCGGTCCATGCCTCATATCCGGGCAAGCTGCTGGCCTATAATCTTTCACCCTCATTCAACTGGAGCGCAAAGCTGGATAAATCAGCCATAGCCGAATTTCAAAAAAAGCTCGCTTCCTACGGGTACAGGTTTCAATTCGTAACGCTTGCCGGTTTTCACTCGATTAATTTCGGGATGTATGAGATGGCCCGGGAATTCGAAGAGAAAGGGATGAGCGCCTATGCGAATTTTCAGGATAACGAGTTCGCATGGGAGAAGCGCGGGTACAAGGCCGTGAAACATCAGTCCTTCGTCGGAGCGGGCTACTTCGACGCTGTGGCGCAGGCGATTAGTGGCGATGAGTTATCTACAAGCGCCCTGAAGGGCTCCACGGAGGAGAAACAGTTTCGGACGGCGACGGCGTGAGGGAGAAGCGGGAAGCAAGAAGAAAATCGGTTGCCCGCTTCATGCTTCCCGCTTCTGCATTTATCCTTTCGAACCGAGGCGCAGGCCGCCGTGTATGAAGTAGACGTCTCCGGCCAACGATTCGTTGCGATAGAGTTCACCGATCAGTGAGGCGACTTCTTCTGGTTCGATCAACCGGCCAATGGGAATCTGTTCGATTATTTTACCCAGCACAGCCGGGCTGATCTTCTTGATCATCGGTGTTCCCACATATCCCGGAGCAACCGCCACGCAACGGATTTTGTCCGCAAGACCCCGGCGAAAGAACTCAGCGGTAAGCACCTTCGGAAATATCGACATTGCCGCCTTGGAGGAAGAGTAATTAATCTGGCCCGCCGTTCCAAGCGACCCGGTAGAAGAGATCAGGCAAATCAGTCCTTTGCAGTTGTTATTTATCATGCGCTCGGCGCATTCCCGCACCGTCAGAAAAACTCCCGTCAGGTTTATATTCATCACCGACTGGAACTGATCGAGGGTCATTTTCCTGTTGACTTTACCTGTAGCCGCATCCGTAGACACCATCAGCCCGTCTTTGATTATTCCGGCAAAAGGAGCCACAAGATTGATCCGTCCGAACTGTTCGATGGCGAAATCGGCCATCCTGGAGCAATCATCCTCATTAGTGACGTTGCAAACGATTGTTCGTACGTCTCCATTCATCTCTTTTAACCCGGCTTCAGCGGAGGCCAAAAGGGGTTCGGCCACGTCCGCCAGCAACACCTTCCCGCCATTGGCGACCCAGTATCGGGCCAAGGCCAGTCCAATGCCTCCACCGCCTCCGGTAATTACCGCAACTGAATTCGTGATTTCCAACATGCCGCTTCAAGCTCCCAATGGAGAAATTCAGGCTGAACATTAGTGTCAGAAAAAAAACCTCACTACGCACCCCTGCGTCTGCTGCGGTTGAATGCAGGGAAATTCACCGCAAGCCTACACGAGGTCACAGGCCGTGTCATGATATACGGAAAAGGAGAAATCCGTTTGCCAGACGCCGGTTCCTTTGTAAAAAACCTAGGCGGTATGCAGATCGGGACCTCCCGGGTATCCAACGAAAGGACGACGGCTCCGGCAGGGTGATGAAAAAGGGTCCTCTGATGGGATAAACGGCTGAAAATGGCTAATGATTTCGTCATCACGGCGAAATCCGGAATCCAGGGCTTTTCCACAACTAACTGATATTAAAGCGAAAGCCACGGGCGCCCGGACTATACTCTTCCGGGGCAGGCTCCGCCGGGGTGACGTCTACAGGGTTTTTCGCCCTGATGCGGGAACTCTCACCCTTTTTCAGCACCCTGCCAGGCAAGGACTGTTCAGATTGCGCCTTATACGCCCTTTTCAAGAAACTTTTCAAGGCTGGCGTAGCCGTTGTTAACAGCGTCTTTGAACGTTTCACAGCCCTTCTTGTTACTGTCTATCCATTCACGGAATGCCTTCTTTCCTTCCTCCGGGACCCAGGCGGCCTGATTGAGAAGCGAGTTCCATACGCTGCCGGTCTGGTCCCAGAACATCATTACGTTACTGATCATGCCCTCAACGCCGGCCCGCTGCATATCGATCATCTGTTTGGCGATTGTTGCCGATGGCTGGTACATGCTCTACCTCCGTGCAAATGTTGTGTAAGGGTGAGATGCGATCTTTGGCCTACTGTTCCATCACGTAACTTCCGGGGGCTTTCTGCAGTACGGGGTATTTGTCATTACCCATCCCGGGTGGTTCAACTCTGGTATCGGATTTTTCAGACAACCACGCTACCCAGTCCACCCACCATGTGCCCCGTTGCTCCTGTTGCCTGGAGAGCCACTCGTCCGATGTAAGAGTTTCTTTTACGTCACTGATCCAATATTTTCTCCTGGACCTCGCCGATGGAGGATTAACGATCCCCGTAATGTGCCCTTCATCAGAAAGCGCAAACCTTTTCGGGCCTTTGACCAGGTTGCATATCTTGAAGGCCTCTTTCCATGGACAGATGTGATCCTGTTCAGTCCCCACCAGGTAGAGAGGCTGCCTGATGCGCCCCAGGTCTATGGGACGCTTGCCCAACACCAGCTTGTCCTTTTTGACCAGGTTGTTGTTCAGATAGAACTCACGCAGATAATAAGAGCACATTGCTGCGGGTAATCTGGTTGAATCGCCGTTCCAGAAAAGAAAATCGGATTTGGGAGGCACCTCGCCCTGAAGGTAGTTGTGGACGTAGTAGTGCCAGATGAGATTATTGGAGCGCAGCGAACGGAAAGTCGCCGCCAAATATTTTTTGTCGAGGTATCCTTCCTTTTCAATCACTTCCTCGATGGCACTGACGGCCTCTTCGGTGACAAAGACTCCCAGCTCACCGGGAGAAGAGTAATCGACCAGGGAGGCAAACATGGTAAAATCCCGGATCGGCATCGCAACATCTTTGGGACCCCGGTTCAGGTAGGCCATCAGCGAAGCCAGAACAGTTCCGCCAATGCAGTAGCCTACTGCATGAACCTGTTTCGCCCTGCAGATTTCCCTGGCCACTTCGACGGCTTTCAGGGCGCCCTGAAGCATATAGTCTTCAAAAGCTACGTTGCGCATCTCCGGGGACGGATTCTTCCAGCTTACCATGAACACAGTGAAGCCTTGATTGAGCAGATAGGCCACGAGGCTTTTTTCTTCAGTTATATCCAGTATGTAGTACTTGTTTATCCACGGCTGAATGAAAACGACAGGGGTTTCGAAAGCGGTCTCGGTCTTTGGCGAATACTGGATGAGTTCCATAAGCCTGTTTCGAAAGACCACGAATCCCATCGGCTATCGATATGAGATTATCACCTCGCTGGACGTCTTCCAGCCAGTTCTCGTAGCCGTTGACCACGCTCTCGCCTTTCGTTCGCAGGAACTTCTGCACGACAGATGGATTTGTCCAGAAGAAGTTTGCAGGAGAGACAGCATTTATAAGTTGATTGACCCAGAATATCGACCGTTGCCTTTCCTTATCCGGGATATCCGGGGCTTTGCTTACGTAGTCTCTAAGCCAGCCTGCGTAGGCCCCGTAGAGCTTGTTGGCCAGCCTGGAACTGCTTTTGACCGCGTCCAACAAGACAGCTTCGGGATCATCCACCTTTGCCTTTGAACTTCGGTTTCCGGATAGCGTTGAGTTTAGCTGTTCAGCGGCTACAGACTGGATGTCCGAACTGAACTTGGAGGTAATGCTGAACAACTCAGCGCTGTTACACATCCAGGACTGATAGATTTTAAGAAACGAACTCGCGATTCCAAACGGATCGGAGGGCATGCTTGGTGGGTTCATTAGTCCGCCCTTCTGATGAAAGAAATTACCTCGCCTATGGTAATTCCTCCTTCGAGCAAGTCATCGGGAATACTTACCCCGAATGTCTCTTCCAAAAAAACTTTGAAATTGACCGCTGTCATCGAGTCCCATTCCGGGATATCGTTCAGCAAAGTATCCGTTTGGATCTCGAAGCTTAGCGCACCAGGGAAAAGATCCGGGATGCCTTCTCTGATAGTTCCAAGTACCTCTAACATGGTGTTCCTCCTGTTAATCAAAAATTGAGCAAACAAGTAATCCGTCCTAGACCCGAATAAGATTCGCTCCCCAGGACAAACCACCACCGAAGGCCGACGTTACGACCAGGTCGCCTTCGCGAATCATATTGGCTGAAATTGCCTCGTCCAGAGCCACCAGAACCGAGGCGCTGGCAGTGTTTCCATACCTGTCGACATTGACCACGAACTTGTCTTTAGAAACGCCTAATCGGGCGGCTATCGTTTCGATAATGTTGATATTGGCCTGGTGACTAATGAACCAGTCAACGTCCTGCAGGGCCACACCTGCTTCCTTGAGGAGCTGAAGGATGATTTTCGTACCCTGGTTAGTGGCGAACTCGAATACAGCGGTTCCGTTCATCTTGAAATAGGCCATACGAGGACTGCTCATCTTATGGAAGGGCAGCATAGTGCCGCCCGCAGGAACGCAGATGGCATTGCTGCTGCTTCCGTCGGTCCTGAGGCAGGAATGATAGACCCCCCGGCCCGAATTTCCGGCCCGGAAAAGAATGGCGCCGGCGCCGTCGCCAAAGAGAGGGAATGTGCAAAAATCCCGTTTGTAAAGTATTTTTGAGTACATCTCGGACGCTATGAAGAGAATGTTCTCGAATTTGCCCGATGTAATCAAGGCATCCGACATACAAATGCCGAAAGTGCTGCCGGAGCAAACCGAATTGATGTCGAAGGCAAAAGCGTTGGTTGCTCCCAGTTCATGTTGCACCCGGGTGGCGGTTGCAGGCTGCATGCGGTCGGGCGATGATGTGGACAGCACTATGCCCTGGATGCGTTCAGCCGGGAAATCAACTTTTTGCAGGCAGCAACGCGCAGCTTTGATGGCCAAATCTGAAGTGCATTCTTCTTCCGGGGCGATTCTTCTGGACAGAACCCCGGTTTTTTCGGCTATGAGCTTTATGGAAGAGGCCGGAAAATGGGTCAAAGCCTCGTTAGGCACGACCGATTCGGGCAGATGGCTCCCAGTCGAAAAAATAACTGACTTTTTCATTTCCAGCAGTCGAGCCCTTCTATTGAAAAACTGGTGTGCAAATCCCTGCGAATTCAATGTCTTGCAATGTGAGTAGTGCAATTTTCAAACGGTCAGGTGATGATTTTACTTCCGTGAAAAGATGAACTAGCTGCCCGCCATTTTAAGTCAGGCTAAGAAATCTTCAATGGGTGAAAGACTGTATTTGGAAGGTAGAAACCCTTTACGGGCCAAATTCCTCTATTACCGCCCGCGCCAACTGTTAACGGGCGTTATCAAAAAAAACTGCACTACGTACTACCGGTTTCACGGCAAATTCATTCTCCTTCAAGGGTAGGCAGAGGCACATGAATTTTTCATCATTTTTGGGGAAATGAGATCGATTCCTTCGAATCGAAGGAAGCATGCGAGATCCTAATGGATGCACGCCTTTCCGTTCGGGGAAAACAGAACGCCGCCGTGGAACGCGGCGCTATCCATAATTTGATGATTTATTTTTGGGACTTCGCCGGGACAGGTTTCCCTGAGCTACCGGTTCCTTCCGGGACGAGAGGAAATCTTTTTGGTAATCGTATAAAGCAGGCCGCGTTTCAAAAAGTAGCGTGGAACGATCTTTTCCCGGAGGCTGGTCCTGAGGTTGGCAATTCGTGTCCTGATGAACTTTTGTTTTCCCGTTTCCGGTCGAGGTAGATCCTGAGATTTTCGGGCAACCCGCGTTTTTTGGCCGAGCGGCTGCGGAGTTTGGTCAGCATTTTTGCGGAAAGGGGCTGTTTGAGCGGGAAACCCCACTTTTTTTTGTACTCCCTCGGAGTGAGGTGATGGATACGAAGATGGTTTGCCGTGAGCTGCCGGAGCTCAGCCTTGCATTCCATACAGGTAACTTTGTCTTCCTGAATGGAGGAGAGCGGATCGGCGGCAATTGTAACGCTGGAAGCCTGAAATCCCTGCTCCGCCTGCAGGATGGATTGACCTTGCTCTTCGGCCAGTCTCATTTTTTGGAGCGCGTTATAGACTCTTACCAACGCCTGCTCGATGTCCTCGGCTGTCATTTTGCTCATGGAAGCCTGGGCATGGACGATTTCGACCGCTAATTCGAGTAACTTTTTTTCCATTCGGACCATTCCTTCAAAGGAGGGTACAGATGTAGTGCGTCGTCAGGGCAAAAAGCTATTCCCAAATATGCTTATTGAAGTCGCATTTGTAAAGAGAACCAAACCACAATTTGTTCAAGCAAGCAGTTTACATCAGGATATCCCTGCTACCTGAGACACCTCGGGGAGCGTGGGGATCAGTCGAGCGTACGCCGGTATCGCTTTACGGCGACCGTCATTGCGACGGCGATGAAGAGCACGATTGGCCAGATCTGCGGGAGAACATCCTGCACCCCGTTGCCTTTCAGCAGGATACCCCGGGCGATGCGGAGAAAGTGAGTCAGCGGCAATAATTCACCAACGATCTGAGCCCAGTGCGGCATCCCGCGGAAGGGAAACATGAACCCTGAAAGCAACAGCGACGGTAAAAAGAAAAAGTATCCCATCTGCACAGCCTGGAGCTGGTTTTTTGCAATAGTTGAAAAGGTGATGCCCACGGCCAGTGTAGCGATGATGAATACCAGGGCAGCCGCGAACAACAACCAGAGGCTGCCTTCCACCGGCACGCGAAATAGAAAATTAGAGATGGACAGGATAAGCGACACCTGGATGTAGCCCACCAAAATGTAAGGAATGATTTTCCCCGCCATGACTTCGATCGGACGCGTGGGCATGGAGAGCAGGGTCTCCATGGTGCCGCGTTCCCGCTCGCGGGTAATCGCCAACCCTGTTACCACGGTCATCGTCATCTGAAGCACGACCCCCATCAGGCCCGGCACGATGTTATATGGCGTAATGGATTCAGGATTATAACGGGCGTGGATGCGAAGATCGACAGCGCTATCCGCAGCGGCGAGAAATGCGAATGGACCTTTGAGATCGTTCTGCAGGGCGGTAGTCAGCAGAATGCGCAAGGAGCCTATTGCGTTGCTGGTAGCCGCCGGGTCGGTGGCATCCGCTTCGACGAGGATGGAGGGCCTGTCTCCCCTGAGCAGATCGCGAGTGAAATTCTCTGGGATATTTATGACAAACTGAACCTCACCGCGATCCAGCACCTCGTTGGCTTCGCTCTCAGACTTCAGCTCACGAACGAAATCAAGATAAGAGCAATTTTTGATCGCATACAACAAAGTGCGGCCCTGCGGGCCGTTGTCGGCCAGGAGCACGGATGCAGGCAGGTGCTTGGGGTCCACATTGATGGCATAGCCAAAGAGGATAATCTGACTCAGCGGGATAGCTATCATCATGCCGAAAGTCAGCCGGTCCCGGCGCATCTGGACGAACTCCTTAAACACCACTGCCCAAAAGCGGGCCAGAGAAAATGCGGGCCTTTTTCTTGGGGCAAAGGTCATGGCAAAACCTCACCCTCCGATTTTTTCATGAGGTGAACGAAAACCTCCTCCATACCTGGAGCGATCGTGCGCCATTGATATTGCCCGGTATGAAACGGAGCGATTGTTTCCCGGAGCGCCGCAGCATCAGTCCCGCTAACGCGGAGTTGGCTGCCGAAGGCAACAGCCTGCTCCACCCCCGGTTTATTGCGGAGCACTTCGGCCAGTTCCAGCAAATTGGGCCCGCTGGCCTCCCAGGTCGTCAGATTCGTTTCTGCAATGATCTCGGCCACAGTGCCATGGGCAAGCAAAATGCCATTCAGAATATAAGCCAGCCGATGGCAGCGCTCGGCCTCATCCATGTAGTGCGTAGAAATCAAAAAGGTCAGCCCCTGGCCGGCAAGCTGATGGATTTGTTCCCAGAACTCCCGGCGCGCCTGCGGGTCGACGCCGGCTGTAGGCTCATCGAGCAAAAGCAGTTTCGGCTCGTGGATCAAACAGGCCGCCAGAGCCAGGCGCTGTTTCCATCCCCCGGAAAGCTCTCCGGCAAGCTGGCGCCTCCGTTCCTCAAGTCCGAGCCGTTCAAGGCTGTCGCTCACTACTTTGCGCCGGTTTTTCACGGAATACATGCGGGCAACGAAATCAAGGTTCTCCGAAATCGTCAGGTCTTCGTACAGGCTGAACTGCTGGGTCATATAGCCGACACGGGTTTTGATCTCTTCACTTTCAGTAATCACGTCATAGCCAAGGCACGTGCCGCGACCCGCATCCGGCCGGAGCAGCCCGCAAAGCATGCGAATAAACGAGGTCTTTCCGCTGCCGTTGGGACCGAGAAAGCCGCAGACTTCTCCTGTGCGGACTTGAAGGTCCACATTGTTTACGACTGCGCGGTTGTCAAACCGTTTGGTCATTCCGCTCACATCAATGACAAAATCGCCGGTCATGGATCAGAAACCGTAATCTACATCAACTGGTTGGCCTGGATGAAGGTTTGCCGCCGTCTTCGGGTCAAAAACCGCCTCGATCATGAACACCATCTTGCTGCGGGCTTCTCTGCTGTAAATGACCGGGGGAGTGTATTCCGCCTTGGGCGAAATGTAACTAACCTTCCCCGCAAAAGGCTCCCGCACGCCGTCTACCATGATCCGGACGCTATCGCCGGTGTGAATTGCACCGATCCTGGTTTCCGGAACAAACGCACGAACCTTTATGTTCTGCGGCGGCAATAAAGTGACAACCGGCCTCCCTGCGGCAACCCATTCCCCCTCCCGGTAGAGAGTGTCAAAAACCAGGGCGTCCCGAGGCGCAGACCGGCTCTTTTGTGAGAGTTCCCATTGCGCCCTTGCCAAGGCTGCCTCCTGTGCCTTCGTGGCGGCATCGGCGGCCGAAATCTGATCGATGCGCGAGCCAAGCTGCGCCGTTGTTATATCTGCTTCCAACTGTGATATCCGATGGCGGTTCTGATCATTGGTTGAGCGCGCAAGATCGAGTGCCTCTGTCGAAACAGCCCTGGCGGCCAAGAGCTGTTCACGGCGGGCAAGTTCTTTTTCCGAAAGCACCAGCGCTGCCAGGGCCTGCTTCATCTGCTCCTTCAGGGATTCAATTTCCGATGGCCGTTTGCCTTTTTTCGCGTCCTGCAGGTTTGCTCCGGCTTGGGAAACACGCCGTTCGGCTTCGTCCAGGGCTGCTTTTTCCGGCGTGCTGTCCAGTACAAACAGGGCATCTCCCTCTTTCACCTGATTGCCGCGCTGCACGTACAATGATTGGAGGGTACCTGAGAGCGGCGAGGCGACATACACATACTCCCCCTCCACATAGCCCTGCACCCTGTTAGCTTCAGATCGAGCGCAACCCATAAGGTTGCAAAGCACCGCGAGTGCGCAGCTCAGGTGGAAAAACGCTCTTAGAAAACCTGGCCGGGACAGGGTCATAATTTCGATCTTCCTTTTTCAGTGATGATGCCTTCCAGAATCACGGCAATGATGGCGGAATATCCGACATTCGGAGTGATTTCCAGTTCAGCCAGCTTCGCCGGATTCATAATCTTTTCTAAAGCGCCGAGGATAATTTCGGTTATCAGTTCGGCTGGAACATCCTTGCGGATAGTCCCAGCCTTGCGCCCCTGGTCAATGAGCTTCCCAAAATGGCGCCGGACCAGTTCCCTGCGTTTGTTATCCACATGGCGAAAGATTTCGGGCTGCCGCCTGAGGTCCCGCAGAAAAGGCGGCTGAATTTCTCCCGTTTGCTGTTGTATGTAAGCAAGCAGCCGATGCAGCCTCCCGGCAAAAGCGGATGAACTCTCGGATGTAATTCGTTCCAGTTCGGAGTTGATGCCTCGGAACTTATCGAATATAGCTGCTTCAACAAGTGCGGTCTTACTTGGGAAATGCTCATAGAGAGTCTTTTTACTAATCCCGAGTTCGTGGGCCAGATCATCCATGGTCACCGCGCGGAAGCCGTTGGCAAAAAAGACCCGGCGTGCAACGGCTATAATCTGCGCCGATACAGGATGTCCGGCGCCTGATATTTCGGATCGACTCCGTGGCAGGCTCCGGCTGGCCCCTGGATTTTCTGCTTTCAATTCTTTAGGTTTCACTTCATTACGCTGCATGGTTAATCCGGCAAATTGATTTCAAGGGGAATAACAACTTATAAACTCATTTAGTTTACAGAGTTTCCACCTTTGCGCAAGTTAATTTATGGTTGGTGTGCAAACCAATGAACTTGCTGCAAACAAAAGGTTTTCAGCGAACCCGGGGCGGGATCGTGCTTTGCGGGGTGTTGTCAAAGGATATAAGCGCTGGATATGTGCTCCGATTTCCCTCTATCCGGAGTTTGGGAAGCTCTTCTCCGGCGGCCGCCTTTCGCTTACGTATGAATGCGGGATCGTCTCTTCATTCCACTCTTTTGAAACATAGAGCGCGCAGTAACAGCTCCCGTACTGCGCGACATCGGGTTCCCTGTACGCGCAGGGGCAGATTATATCGCGGTCCCAGTCGCGGTCATGGGCCGCCAGCCTGCACGGGCAGCACATATAGCCGTACCGCTCCCTGTTATCGAGCAGCGCTTGCAGGAGATAGAAAACCCTGGTCATGTCCTTATTGAAGAAATAACCTTTCGCTTCCTGCTTCTTTTTCAGGAAATCGTAGAGCTGCGTGACATTCATTCCAGATTCAGCGCCTCCTTTATCTCATCTCTTTTGAATCCGATGATGACCTTGGAGCCGATCAAAAGCATGGGGAAGGCACACCCCGGGTTGGCTTTTTTGATCTCCTCGATCAGTAGGCGCCTTTCGTCGCCATCGAGCTTATCGACGTTCACACAATCGTAATCTACACCGCATTTATCCAGATATTCCTTTGTATCTTTGCAGTGGATGCAGGTAGTGAGCGCGTAAAGCTTTATGTCATTTTCTTTCATCCTTGCCCTCCAATCGACAGTAGAGAGGAAAAAAATTTAGTTGGCGGCGTCCCTGGTTTTATGCCCAGCCGGGTAAGGGCAAAATCGTAGCGGACCGGATCGTCGGGGCGGATTGCGCTGAAAACCTCAGTAATTTCTACGGCGCAACGAATGTCCGCCTGTTTTCGTGATGTTAGTCCCATGGCTGCGGCGATCCTGTGCATATGAGTGTCGAGCGGGACTATCAGGTGAGAGGCGGGAATGCTTTGCCATATTCCCGGATCGACGTTGTCACTTCTCACCATCCATCGCAAAAAGAGGTTCAGCCTCTTGCATGCGCTGCCCCCATCCGGTGAAGGTAAAAACGTCGGCAGCATTCGTCCACATGCTTTCTCGAGTTTTTTTACCAATCCTGTAAGGGCCGGGAGAATGTTTGGGTCATTTTCGCTAAATCCAGCCCGGAAGCAGGACTCCAAAGACCCATATTCCAGGGTCAGTTCTTTAAGGGCTACCAGCAGGTTGGATAGAATCTCGCCCGTGGTGAAGCGGTGCTTGAAAAAACGGAATTTCTTCCTGATGGCGGCAGGCCGGTTTTCAGCCAGGAACGAGGATGGGCTTGGACCCATGATGTCAAGAACAGACCGCACGCTCCGCAGTATCTGTCCCACCCGGCCGTATGCAAGCGCCGAGGCGATGAATGCGATCAGCTCCCTGTCGAGTTTTTTGTCATAGAGGTAGACGAATTCCAAAGGATCGGGGTGGATATGCTCGAAACGATTGTAATGGCTGTAAAGCTCTTCAAGGGCCAGTCCCATTATCTCGCCGTCGTTGAGACCGGAGCCGGCATCATGGGCAAGACTCAGTACGGCGCCTGGATTCGAGGATTTCAAACGGAAGGTACCTCCGGAAACAAAAGTTGTTTTTTAAGAATAGCACATAGGGAGCAGGAAGCAAGGAGCGGAGAACATGGAGCAGGAAGCGAGGAGCAAGGAGCAGGGAGCAAAAGCTTCCCGCTTCCGCAGAATGTGACTGAAGCAGCCGCGAGAAACAGGATAGAAAGAACAATGGGGCTCCTTAATCGGTAGTGGACGGAATGGACGGAGTAGATGGAGTGGATGGAGTGGACGAAGGGCGCAGTGAGCGTTTTTTAGGGGCGCACGCGGTAGAGGCGTTCGGTAAAACCACCCTCGGTTTCAAAGATTGCCGCCTTGGCAGGCGATCTGGCGGTCAAGCAGGCCGGCGGCGGCCGAGCGCAGGTTTTGATCCCCCTCTTCGGGGTCAAGTCTCGAGAGCACTTCTGATGCCCCCGAGTCCCGAGAGGAGTTGCGGCACATGCTGCTCGACGATCTTTCCAAATCTTAGAACAAGAGGGACAAAATTTACATGTTTTGCCCCTCCGGTTTGATTGCCGGTTTCAGAAATCTGAATCATCAAAGGGAATCAACTGTTCCGGTCGAGCTTCTCCCTTCCCACGTTGCGCAAGGTCTTTCCCATCACCTCTTGCAGCATGGCCGTTCCTTTTGCTCTGATGCGCCGGGAAAATTCGCGGCTGATCCCTGGTGGCCCTGTTTGCCACCGGTTTGTAGTCTTTTGATTCTGTGCGTCTTAGAGCACCGTAGCCTTTTGAGCCGTCAACCAGCATTTTTAGTTCGCCTACATATTCCTTCATTTGAGCGGCCTGGGTCTTCATTTCCTCAGAGGCCGAGGCGGATTCCTCGGCATTGGCGGCATTTTGCTGGACGACCCCGTCCATTTCACTCACCGCTTTCCTAACTTGCTCTATACCCTGAGCCTGTTCCAGGGATGCCACAGAGATTTGACCGACCAGTCCGCTGGACTGTTCAACATTTATGGCTACCTCGCGGAATTCCTTTTCGGTCTTTCCTACCAGTTCAGAACCATCCTTGACTCTCCCGACTGTCCCTTCGATGAGACTGGCAGTATTCTTTGCCGCCTCGGCCGCTCTCATTGCAAGATTTCTAACTTCATCGGCGACAACGGCAAAACCGGCACCGGCTTCCCCCGCACGCGCCGCCTCTACTGCCGCATTGAGAGCAAGCAGATTTGTCTGGAAAGCAATTTCATCGATTGTCTTGATAATCTTCGAGGTCTCCTCGCTTGCTGCGGAAATCTCACCCATTGAGGCGGTAAGTTCATTCATCATCTGACTGGAGCGGGAAACCGACCCTTTTGTGTTTGCCATCAACTGGTCGGCCTGCTTTGCGTTATCCGCGTTCTGCCTGGTCATCGAGGACATTTGCTCAAGAGACGCGGACGTCTCCTCAATGGAGGCGGCCTGCTCGGATGTCCCTTCCGCCAGTTGCTGACTCGAGGATGAAACCTGGCCGGATGCAGCGCTGACCCGGTCACCGTTTTCAGAAAGTCCTTCAACAATACGAGTGATTGGTTTGGATATACTTCTGCCGAAAAGCAGGATCAGAATGAGTGCAACTCCAAGCAACGCCACTCCGATTGTTATTCCCTGGTTTCTAAAGGCGTTGGCCTGGCTAAGGAGTTCCGCCCTGGGCTGAACGACGCCGACGCTCCAAGCTCTCACGCCAACCGGGGCAAAGGCGCCAATCTTTTCTTTTCCTTCAAAACTATACCATATAATTCCTCTTTTCTGAGCTGTCATATTCCGGCCAAGCTCTTCGGTCCCCTTCGCACTGCAAATATTCAGGTCAAGGATGAATTCACGCCTTGGATGAGCAATGATAAGACCCTTTTCGTCAATCATGAAGGCATAGCCAGTCTCACCCACCTTTGTGTCGGCCACTAAATTGACAAGCAGGTCCGCCTTGGACGTGAGACAGAGGATTCCCAGGAAATCGCCGGTCTCTGACCTGATGGGTGAATAGACGACCATAACCGGCTGATTGGTAACTTTTGACTTCGAGATCGGCGCGACATAGGCTTTTCCACCGTTCTTGGCCTCCTTAAAATATTCTCTATCAGAGATATCCATGGCCTCATATGCTTTGGTGTCTCCGTTACTCGATGTTCCTGCCAGGGTAAGCCCGTTCGTATCGCTTACGAACATCCCGGAATACTGATCGCCGAGCTGCTTGAGGATGTTGTGGAATTCATTATCCAGTGCTTTCCCTTCTTCCTTGACACTTTCCCGCCCGTTCGTTTTAGCCTTTGCGCTTATTTCGACTATGCGGCTCGATGCCGATAAGCCTCGCACCTGGACAACTTCTTTGTCTATGACGGTGCGCACCATGGCTGTTAATTTGTCGACGGTCTGTAAGGTCATTTTTTGTGAGAAGTTGCTCAACATCGAAGTACTTTTCAGAATCAGGAATGAACCGAGCACCAGCATTGGTACTGATACAATGATAGCCCCTCCGAACATCAGCTTTCTCCCAAGACCCATCTTTTTCATCATTGCCTTCCTCGTGCTCAGAGTCCACAAAACTTCCGACAAAAAGTACAGGTACACGTCGTTCCAGTTGTTTAAGTCGGCAAAAAATGCATGGAACCTGACCAAAAAAAAGCAAACATTATCGTTGAATAATTATCACGATCTGACAGAGCTGGGCGAGGATGCCGCGAGCGGGCCGATGCGGCGTTTGGCGGCTATATCGAGCATGGGCTCCTTACCTCCGAGATCCGGCTACCGGCTTCCGCTGAGCTTATGGTATAAACGCCTCAGTAACGACATGGTGATATGGACCACCCGGATTCACTGCCGGACAATTTTCTCGTTGGGCGGAGGGCTTTCGCGGGGCTAACTTCACAACCCGCTCACCCACCCGCGAGGTGGAGGTTTTGATGCGGCGGCTTTTTCTTGTCTCATTCCCGGTCATTATTTTAATTTTTTTCGGTCTGCGGACGGTGTGTTCTCAGCAGCCAAAAGAAAACAGTCAAGTCGAGGCGCTGACTCAACCGCCGGTGCAGGTAAATGACCCGTGCGCTGAATGCCATACCCGCATCACTCCCGGCATTGTGGTGGACTGGCAATTGAGCAAGCACAGCGCCAACGATGTAGGCTGTTCCAAGTGCCATGGCGACCGGCACAATTCCATGACTGATGCAGCTAACGCCGGGCTCGCGGGTCCGGAGGTGTGCGCGAACTGTCATGCCCTCCAGGCCGAGCAGTTCGGCAAGGGAAAGCACGCTCTTGCCTGGGGCGCAATGAAAGCCATGCCTACTCTTCACTGGCAGCCGATGGCCCAGGTGGAGGGGCTGCAGGGTTGCGGGGCCTGCCATAGCGTTGGCCTCAAAACCGAAGGGGAGGTGAAAGATTTGATGGAGAAAGGATCGGGCTTTGGGGCCAGTTCGTGCGACGCCTGCCATACGAGGCATCTTTTCTCGGTCGATGAAGCCAGGTCTCCGCAAGCATGCAGAACCTGCCATACGGGAGTGGAATCTCCTGAGTGGGAGATGTACGCATCATCGAAGCACGGTGTGCGGTTTTTACTCAAACAGAGCAGAATGCTCCCGGAAGACGCAGCGGCCCCCACTTGCCAGAGTTGCCATATGCAGGACGGAGACCATGCGAACATTACAGCATGGGGATACCTGGGATTGCGCCTGCCCTATCCTGAGGACGCCCAGTGGGCAAGGGATCGAGCGGCCATTTTCCAGGCCCTGGGAATTTTTGACCCAACTGGCAAGCCGACTCCCAGGCTCGCTGTTTTTGAGACCTATAACTTTATGAGTTTTAAAGAAGAAGATTGGCAGGCTGAACGGGAAAAAGCTCTCAAGACCTGCAATGACTGTCATTCTGTTAACTTCGCGAGGGCTGAACTGGATAAAGGCGATCAGATGATCCGGGAGGCGGACGCGTTGATGGGCGAAGGGATACGCACAGTTGCCGCTCTTTATCGGGATGGGCTGCTTAAAAAGCCGGACAGCTACTCGTACGCGTTCCCCGACCTTCTCACCATGCATAATGCGCCGACGGTCATCGAGCAAAAGCTCTTCTCGATGTTTCATGAATACAGGATGAGAACATTCCAGGGGGCGTTTCACGGCAGTCCGGATTATTCCTTCTGGCATGGCTGGGCCCCGATGCAGAGCTGCCTTACCGAGATCAGGGAACGGGCAACCGAAATAAGGGCCACGGCGGAAGCCGCAGGGCAGAAGACGGAGAACGGAGGACGGAAATAAGAAAACAGGGGATTGATGAAGATTATTTACGGTTTCAAAGCAAATCTTTACAAAGCGATAAGCCGGCGAGTATTCAGCTTGTGGTACCCTGCAGGTCAACTTCCGAGCGGCGTCAACCGGGCAGCGTTCTCAGAAGGCCCCCCGGCGCTCCTTAAAGTTGCTTCCAGGCTGTATGAAAAAGCACTCCAAAAAGATCAGGCAATGCGCCGAAAAAAACGGGTCAAGCTGCCGGCGCCCGTGATCAGCATTGGGAATCTCTCGACCGGAGGGACCGGAAAGACGCCGGTTACGATCTGGATGTGCGAGTTTCTTCTCGAAATGGGGCTTCGACCCGCCGTTTTGACTAGGGGATACGGAGGAAGGGGGAACAGCCCCGGACGTGTACCCCTTTCCGGTAACCCTGCAGAACTTTCCGATCTTTTCGGCGACGAGCCCGTTATGATATCGGAGCACCTGCCATTGACGCCCGTCTGGGTTGGAAGGGACCGGGCGGCTTCGGGCAAGGCAGCGCTGGCCCGCAGTGCAGTGGATGTCTTTGTGCTCGATGATGGTTTTCAGCACCTTGCGCTTGACCGCGACCTGGATATCGTTCTGCTCGACTGCCGCAGCCCCTTCGGAAACGGATTTGTCCTGCCTGCCGGCCCCCTCCGGGAACCCGCTTCGAACCTTAAAAGGGCTGATGCCCTTGTGATTACCCACGTAGATAGAGATGCCGATGCCGCGCCGCTAAGAGCCAAGCTCGGACGCCTTTTCCCCGGCATACCGGTTTTTACCTGCCGTCACAAGGTGAGAGGAATCAGCCTGACAAAAGGCGAGCCGGTCATCGATCTAAATGCGCTCTTGGACCGCATGGCTGTCGTTTTCGCCGGCATTGCCGGGCCAGAGGGTTTTTTTAATGACATTCGAGGGGCCGGGATAAGGATTTGCGCGTCATTTGCCTTTCCGGACCATCACAGATACACGGCCGGGGATTTTTCGAGGATTTTTCACGCCGCCTCCGAACACGGCGCCGAGGTGATCATCACAACGGCAAAGGATGCCGTCCGCATACCGCTTCCATACAGGGATGCGGTCTGCATCGCCGAAATCGGAATCGATTTAGGGCCCGATCATGAAGGTTTCCGAAGCCTGACGAGGGCCAGGCTCGGAAGCTCCACGGACAACCGGATATCGGAAATCCAAAATAGAAAGAGGCTCTCCGACATCCGGCTTGTATAAGGGACCTGCTATTTTTTCTCTACTGGATACTTGGCCTCATACCATTCGTTCCAGCCGCCTTTGAGCACTTCGACGTTCTTGAAACCTGCGCTTGCGAACTGGCGCGCCACACGGGCGCTGGTAGCCTCGTTGGGTCAGGCGCAGTAGAAAACGAGAGTCTTGTCCTTCGGGTATGCGGATATCGATCGCCCGGCTTCGGCAGGCGACAGCCGCCGCGCGCCCTGAATTTTCCACTGAGAAGAATCCCAGTCATGCGGTGTCCGCACGTCAACAACGATTTCATCCGGTTTCGTCAGTTCCGCCTTCAGTTGATCCTTGTTGATGATGGTAATTCCTTCAGCTCCGGCGGCCAAAGATGCGGTGAAAATGACGATAAGGCATGCCAGGAGCCACGACTTCAAGTTCGAGCGGGTCATTGCAATCTCCTTTTGCAAAAAGTTTTAGAGAAAGCCTGAGTCAGGCGGGCAAGAAATACTAAAATCTCAGATTACGGATTCATCAGAAAATAATTATCAACTCAAAATAGTCAAAAATGAAATCCGGGTTGTTTTAGACGAAATAGGTGCGGCGACAGCCTTTCAATAGCCGGGAAGATGTTTATTTAAGGGAGAAAAAAGGGTGCGTTATGTCACATGGAAACAAGAGTGAAGGTTACATTGCCTGATTCCAGCAATGAAAGAGAGTTTCGTTGATTGAAATTGACGGCGCACAAAAATCCGGCAGCGGAACGCTGGTGAGATTGGCCGTTGCGCTCTGTACGCTTACCAACCAACCGCTGCATATGGTCCGGATAAGAGAGAAGCGGGAAAAGCAGGGCCTGCGCCCCCAGCACATGGTTGTCGTCAAGGCGTGTGCTCAGCTTTCGTCCGGGCGGTTGGAGGGGGCCGAGGTCGGGTCCAAAGAGATCACTTACTATCCGGGGGGAAGCATAAGCGCAGGTGTATGGCAATGGGATATCGGAACAGCCGGTTCGGCCACCATGATGGCCTTTACCCTGATTCCACTCGCTCTTTTTGCGGGCAAGAAAACTCGTTTTACGATAAGGGGCGGTCTGTTTCAGGATTATGCGCCAACGGCGTTTCACATGGAGAAAGTCTTGCTGCCGCTTCTGGGGCAGATGGGCGCCACGGTAAGCCTGAAGATGATCCGTCCGGGGTATGTGCCAAAGGGAAATGGGGAACTGGATGTTTCAGTCGAACCGGCGAAGGTTCCTCTGAAAGCCTTTGCCAAGACGCAAAGAGGAGAAATAAGCAGGATTCAAGGAATATCGCTCGCCTCGCACCTGGCAGAAAAGTCGGTTGCCCGGCGCATGGCCCAGAGGAGCCGTGAACTTCTCATGCAAAAAGGCTGTAATCCCTGCATCGATATTATCGAGGACGCCTCTGCCGTCCAAAGCGGCGCGGCCCTGTTGCTTTGGGCCGAAAGTACAAACGGCTGCCTGCTTGGATTCGACAGGGCCGGAAAGCGCGGCCGCAGCTCGGAGTCAATTGCGCAGAGCGCAGTGGAAGGCCTTTTAACGGATATATCAACCGGGGCCACGGTGGACAGGTTTGCTGCCGACCAGTTGATTTTGTTCGCGGCCCTTGCACGCGGACAAAGCCGATATATCGTTCCGCGCCTGACAGATCACATAGAATCCAACTTGTGGCTGATTGAGAAAATCCTGGGGGCTGGAACTGAAGTTAAAGAAAACCTGATTTCCATTGACGGGATCGGATTTTTGAGAAAATAATCTTGTGTGTGAAGTGAGCGGTTTAGCGCCGCTTTGTTCGGGTTTCAACTCAAGGGGATTCGCGATGCTACCCCGTATAAAGATTCGAGGAATCTACAGCACAGCGCTGACTAAACTCGCGCTCGATTCCGGGTTTCAGATCGTCGATCCTTCCGAAAGAATCAGACAACGGATTCATATGGAATTTCCCGATCATGGAAAATATGAAATTCTGATACAGGACAGGGAGGACCGTCAGGGGATAGAGGTCAAAGGTGAAGCCGACCATGTGTGCGAGCTGCTGATACGTTTGCAGGAAACCCTTTTGGACGCGATCATCGTCGGTTTTCTCCCGACAGATGACAGCGAACCGTTGGTGGTCGCAAATCTGGAGTTGCCCGGAGGGGCCAAGGAGCAACTGGACAGGGTCAGATCGAGTGTGGTCCCGACTCTAAAGAATCACCACCGGTTAAAGATAGTAAACCCTGACCTGCTCGAACCGGCGGAAATAGAATTCTCCCGGCATCCCGAAGACGGAACGGGCCTGGAAAAGAGGCTTTTCAGGGAAGCAATTCTGGACCCGTTGATCAAAGGAGGCATGGTCAGGCTCGAGCACATAAGGCCATCGGGCAAGCCGATGCGTCCGAGGTTTGGGATTCTTCAATCCGTACGCGAAAACAGGGTGGTTTTTAAACGCGAATTCTCGAAGGGCCGCTATGACGGGTTGGATCTGCCAATCAGCAAGGGCGACTACTGCCTGACTGAAGTCAGGGAAGGCGAATGGCATATCAGACACAGCTATTTCTCGAAAGAACATCTTCGTATAGGCGAATACTTCAACGTAAATACCCCCACGGAGCTCTACCCATACGGGGCAAGGTATGTTGACCTCGAAGTGGACGTGATCCAAAGGGCGGGTGAAAAAGCGTTCCCGATAGATCAGGAAAAGCTCGACGTGCTTGCTCGGAAGGGTTGCATCGGCAAGGACCTGCAGGACAAGGTGCTTATGGTCTCCAAACGGTTGCTGCGGAGCCTCAATCGTGGAAAGGCAAAGAGTTTACCGGAGCGCGGATGAAAATCAAAACAGCTTGGGCGATTCAATCCTTTTTTTTATGTTTCCTTTTCAACATGGTTTTTGCGGCAGTCATATGTTTTATGGCGGACAGAATCCTGGAAGCCTTCAATGAGTGGGTTTCGCCTTTAACCGGACCGGGCGCGCCTGCGCTGCCGGAAGATCTGCAGATGGCGCTTGGCAGTTTCGGGAATTTTGTAGTTCAGGTACGAGGATACCTGTTAGCCGTGATTGCCGCCCTGGCGTCGGCATTTACCTTGCTTCTATGGTTTTTTCTTTTTCTCACCGGAGGCAGACAAATCAGGAAAGCAGGGGAGCGGACCGGGTTATCCCGGACTCCTGAACCGGAATTAAGTCAAGCCATAACCGATGGAGCCGATCAGGGCAAATAGCCGTCAACTCATAACAAATTGTATTGAAAAAAATTTATGCTGTGCAGCGGGAAAGTATTTGTTTACAATTGTTAGGGACAAAAATCGGCGAGTTATTCCTGCCGGTTTTTTGTTCTTTTTACTTCCTGTTTTTTTCAACCCTGTGAGCGGAGAGTGATCGTAGAATATGCAAGAACCAGTTGCATTCGCGTGGGATTCGAGTTATCTTAGTACGCCACGGCTAAAGTTGACCTCGTTTCCCATCTGCCGCATTTGTGACAGAACTCCCCCGTGCAACTTGAACAGTCGTTGTCCCCCTGCGCAAGGGCTTGAATTGAAACAAGCTCCGGACGGAGCACACTTAGGAGAAGAACAGAATGGATCCACTGATACTAACAAAGCGTGAAAAGCACAAGCTTGCGACCCAGTACGCAGACTTGTGCCTCACCTGCGGCACGTGCGCAGGCGGGTGCCCGGTCACGGGCGTCGACGGTCTGGACGTGCGCAAGGCTGTGCGAATGGTCCTGCTGGGGATGGAACAGGAACTGATCGATTCCAGATTTCCCTGGGTCTGCACCCTTTGCGGCCGTTGCGAACATGCCTGCCCCATGGGCATCGATCTGGTGGCAATGCTTCGTTCCGCACGCGGGAAGAGGGCAAGGGACAAAGTCCCCGGCGTCCTCCACAAGGGCGTCGCGATGTGCCTCAAGACGGGAAACAATGTTGGCATACCCAAGGAAGACTTCCTGTTCCTGCTCGAGGATCTGGGCAATGAACTGGCCGAAGAGCTTCCCGGCTTCGAGGTGCCTGTCGACAAGAAAGGGGCAAAGTACCTCTTTACCATCAATTCCAAGGAGCCTTTCGGGGAACCAGAGGACATGATGTACTGGTGGCGAATTCTTTACGCCGCCAACGAGTCCTGGACCGTTACTTCCGAAAACTGGGAAGGGGTAAACTGGGGTCTTTTCACCGGTGATGACGAATCGATGAAAGAGGTCGCCGGGCGAATTGTCAAGAACTACAAGGAACTCGGATGCGAGTACCTTGTCCTGCCCGAGTGAGGGCACGCATACTTCGCGACTAGGCTTAGTCTGCGCAAATGGTTTGCCGACGAAAACATCAAGTTTCTCTCGGTCCACGATCTTTTGAAGAAATACATCGTAGAGGGGCGCATCAAGTTAGATAAATCGGTGCACACCCATCTTACCACCTATCACGATCCGTGTAATTACGGCCGAAAAAGTGAACGCACTTTCGGCCAGGCATATTACGACGAACCCAGGTGGATTACTCAGCAGTGCTGCGAGAACTTCGTGGAGATGTATCCCAACCGGGCCAACAATTTCTGCTGCGGCGCCGGCGGCGGCGCGTGGGCGGCGCCCTACGTGGAGGAGAGAATCTTCTACGGCCGCGTAAAAGCGAAACAGATAAAGGACACCGGGGCCAAGCTGCTCATTGCGCCCTGCCATAACTGCCGCGATCAGATCATGAAGAGCCTCCGGAAGGAATACGACTTCATGGATGTCGAAGTAAAGTACCTCTGGGAGCTTGTAGCCGACTCTCTGATTATTGAACCGCGTGAGGTGGAACCCGAAGAGGAATAGCAGATTTTTCTCACTCCCGCTGAAACAGCCCCGGAATCACGTTGACGTGTGCATGGGGCTTTTCTATTTTAGGCCTGTAACGTCCACATTCAATGGGGAAAGAACTCAACGCTCCGCGAAGTCTCATTTGGTACTGGAGTAATATGAGCAGAAAACAAGATATAACTAAAAAAGGGAAAGAGCACTTTGCGCTAACTCCGAGAGAATCCCACGAACTGCAAATGATTCTTGACCGCCTCGCTGTCCAGGACCCCGAAGGTGAGAGTTTCGAGGGCTACCTGCACTCGCTTGGCAACTCTCTTTCCGAAAGGCCGCTTCTGGCGGCCGTACTCATCGACAGGCTGAGCCGCAATCCCAGCCGAACCGGCTTTCGCACATTTCAGGCTCTGCATAAAACCATTGAGGCCTCGGCTTATAAAAGGAACCTGAAGCAGGCAGCCTACCGGTTTTCACAGAAGGGTTTCAAGGCTGCCGAACAGATCTTGGCTCCGGAAAAAGTCGTCCTTATCCAGGGTGAGCACAGAAAGGCCACCGCTCACCTGTTCATGGTCAAGGGGACCATGTGGATCGTTTCCGCTTTTATTCCGGAGACGCTACAGGGAGGTTATGCTCTTGTAACCGCGTTCCTTGAAGACGATTTTGCCACTTTCAATGTGCGAGTTGCCGAAAGCCGCACTCAGAAACTGTACAGGGATTATCTCCAGGAACTCTCGGCCCACGCGATTGACAGCAGATATCATGAAATACCACCCTGGCACGCAGCGCGGCTCTTTTTCGAAATGCTCGATTTTTGGACAGCCCAAGAATCATATGCCCAACTGGAAAGGGCCCGCGATCTTCTTAAGAGCTACCATGAGCCGGACAGAAAACCATACGTCTACGACCTGATGCCGGAAATCGAACATCCCGAACGGCATTTTTCCGAATTGGAAATCGAAAAATTGCTGGAAGGAATGGACCTTTCCTGGCTTAGATTTGGCAAAGAGGAACTTTCGCCCTATCACGAAAAGATAAAAGCCCTTGACAGTCCTCTTCTTGTGGTCCCCCGGGAAGTCCAGATCGAGCGAGGCGTGGATCTGCTTCATGATGCTGCTGAAAGCCTGTGCACAGGGGCAAAGCGATTCCTCTACGAGAGGTTTTTTGAAGAGCAGGCAATGGCCTTCAAACTATCGGGCGCCGAAGACAAGGCGCATTGGGCATGGATAATTGCCCGCAATCTAGCGGACCAATCCTCTGTGGGAAAAAATCCTGCCGTGTTGCAATTGCTAAGGTATTCGCTCAGTTTCCATTGGAACGAAGATTTTACCTCTGCCCGGAAGACTGAGGAAACGCCGGAGCGGGAGCGCCGAACCGAATCGGGAATCATTCTGCCCTGAACGGGGAGATCGATATGGAAATCTCACAGATCAGAACCGCTGCCCATTCATGCGCTGTTGACATCACTGACCATGTAGCGGCCCTATTAAGGGAAAAATCAGCCGAAAACGGCGTCTGCCTGATTTACACTCCGCATACTACGGCCGGCCTTACGATAAACGAAGGGGCCGATCCGAATGTTATGGATGACGTTTTAAGAACGCTCGAGACTATCGTTCCATGGCGCGGAGCCTACAAGCACACCGAAGGCAACTCTGCCGCCCACATTAAAGCGATCCTTGTCGGGGGAAGCGTGCACGCAATTGTCGACTCGGGAAAGCTGGTTCTCGGTACCTGGGAGAGAATATTCCTCCTGGAGTTCGACGGCCCGAGAACGCGGAAGATTTTTGTTCAATTCCTGAGCAACCAGGCCCGATGATTGGCAACTTTGAGCGAAGACCTGCACCTCCCGGCAGTTGCGCTCTGCCGGACGCTCCCCAAAAAGAAAAAAGCCAGGTGGGAGGTCCTGGCTTTTCCTAAGAGAGAAACATGGGATGATATTAGCTAAGCGGTTATAAACATAGCCATATTTCAGGAAAAAAAGAATCCGGTGAATCATGTATTTTGAGACCTGCAAAACGGTATCATCTACCTGCCGTCAGTATACACGATCAAACTATCCGCAATCAGGCGTCCCTCAGAGTGATTATATTACAGTAGATGAAATTATTTCATTTTGAGGTGAAAAAATGGAAAATTGTCAAATTCCGACATTAAGCATGCTGCCCAATCCGATCACGATAAGGATCACCGATGAGGCGTGCGATTTCGAGTGTGTGAAGCGGAAGGCCGTTTCAAAAGCAATGGCCTTTGCCGGTTCGCTCGAGCTTTTGAGTTGGTATGATAGAAAGAGGCAGGTTTACTACCCCAATGATGAATGCTGCGTGGAGGGTGAACCCAACTGGCTGGCGTATGCTCTTGCCAAGAGCGCCGATCTGGCCATCGACGTCAATGATGAGGAATACGTCTTTGTCTTCCGCAAATCCTGACGCCACAAAGAAGAGTGAAGATTTCATGAAATTATGGACAAGAAACTCTTTTTGCTGAATAATCCCCGCCTGTAGAAGAATTTCCGGCGAATAAGGTTTACAATGTTTGCGCCCGCCCGGAGTGACCCATCTTTTTTCGCGTCCCGGCGCTTAAAAGAGGAGTTCTGAAAGACTTCATGGACAAGGCTCAGAGTTCACAGTCCACAGCATCAAAACGTGCCCTGAGCCGTGCATTCCTGCATCAACTGGTTTTCCCTGCGGCGCTGCTTCTGGTTGTGTTCATATTCGGCACGCTGGGATTTTTCATTTTGGGCGGGGGCAAGTGGACTTTGTTCGATTGCGCCTACATGACGAGCATCACACTTACCACCGTCGGCTATGGAGAGATACTCGAGGACTTTGGTACAGACGGCCGTCTTTTTGCCATGATTCTTATGTGGTGCGGGATGGGGGTGGCTCTCTATGCAGTGTCGACTATCACCGGGTTTGTAGTCGAGCGTAGATTTTCCCGGATATTGAGGGAGCGAAAGATGGAAAGAAGCATTGCCGCGCTCAAAAACCATTTTATTGTCTGCGGGGGCGGCCACACGGCTGTCAATGTTTTACGAGAGCTGATCATGTCGAAGCGGTCCTGCGTGTGCATAGAACTAAAACCCGAGCGCGTTGAATGGATCTCCAACCAATTCCCGGGCCACTATTACATTCAGGGCGACGCAACTGAGGAAGAGGTACTGCTCCGCGCCGGGATTGAGCGGGCTTCGGGTGTGCTGGCAGTGTTGGGAGAAGACGGCCACAACCTTATGATAACGGTCCAGGCACGCTTCATAAACCCTGAAATCAAGATCGTGGCGCGATGCCATGAAAACAATCTGGCTGAAAAGTTCTTCAGGGCTGGAGCTAATTATGTTGTGAATCCGTCTTTCATCGGCGGCATGCGTATGGCCAGCGAGATGATCCGTCCTAATGTCGTTTCATTCCTCGACCGCATGCTTAGAGGAAATGACGCGATTCGCGTCGAGGAGGTTACAATTGGCGAAAGGTCGCCGTGGATCGGCCAGTCGCTTCGCGAAATCGACATTCAGCGCAGGACGGGCCTGACCCCGGTTTCTTTGAAGCGCCCGGAAGATTCCGAGTTCATATATAATCTATCCCAGGATGAAGTCCTGACGCCGCAATCAGTAATAATCGTCATTGGGAATCCCGAACAGGTTTCCAACCTCAGGAGATTCTGTGCAAAGCAAAGTGAGGATTGCAGTTTCCCTTGATTGACGGGGAAGAAGGGGGCGGGAACTACGACTCCGGCAAGAAAGTTTCAGGAGGTCGTTCCCCCGGTTGTTCATATGAGACATTTCCTTCGAGCACTCGAAAGCGCTGTCTGCCTGTTTTTGGCATTTGCTCGGTTAGTATTGAAAAAGATAATTTCTGAGTTGAGGGACCAAAACGCCATCCCCGGACAATTAGCACTCGCCTCATTTAATTGCTGACAAGAATCTTGTTACCCACCGTCTCCATGATTATCTTAGGTAAAATCCCGATCCCCAAAGCATTGCGCGCTTCCAATGGGTGTCAATCCCCAGGGGCGGGTTCGATATATCGAGCACTTATCCTTTCTAAGGAGGGATGCAAATGGCTAAAGCAGTAGGAATAGATTTAGGCACTACAAACTCTGTGGTGGCAATCTGGGAAGAAGGTAAAGCCACGGTTATTACAAATTCGGAGGGATCGCGCCTGACCCCATCGGTGGTAGCCTACACCGAAGACGCTCAGCGGCTTGTCGGCCAGGTAGCCAGGCGCCAGGCGATACTCAATCCGACTGCCACTATATATTCTGCCAAGCGGTTCATAGGCCGCAAGTGGGGCGAAGTGGACGAAGAGTCCAAAATGGTCTCCTACAAAGTCGTGAAGGGTCCAAATGAAGCGGTCCGCTTTGAAATTCGAGGCAAGGCCGTCTCGCCCGAAGAAGTCTCCGCCCAGGTACTGCGAAAACTGGTGGACGATGCTTCCAAGTACCTTGGAGAGAAAATAAGGGAGGCGGTCATAACCTGCCCCGCGTATTTCAATGACGCCCAACGCCAGGCGACGAAGAACGCCGGGGAGATTGCCGGCCTGAAGGTCCTTCGGGTAATCAACGAACCGACCGCTGCGGCACTGGCATACGGGCTTGAAAAAAAGAAGAGCGAGACTATCATGGTTTTCGACCTGGGTGGCGGCACCTTCGATGTGTCAATCCTCGACGTAGGAGACGGAGTGGCTGAAGTCCGTTCCACGTCAGGTGATACGCACCTTGGCGGAGACGATTTCGACAAGCGGATCGTAGACTATATCGCGGACGATTTCCGTAAAGAGTACGGGGGGATAGACCTGCGAAACGACCGGCAGGCGCTTCAGCGGCTCTATGAGGCGGCGGAAAAGGCCAAGATCGAGCTTTCAAGCACCGCCGAGACTCAGATTAATCTGCCCTTTATTACCGCTGACGCGACCGGGCCGAAGCATTTGGTCCAGAAGCTTACGCGCGCAAAATTCGAGGATTTGACACACGACCTGGTAGAGCGCTGCATGGGACCTGTGCAGCAGGCCCTTTCAGACGCGCGCCTCAGCTCAAAGGACCTCGATGAGCTGATCCTGGTCGGAGGATCGACTCGCATTCCAGCCGTTCAGGAACTGGTCAAGAAGCTTACAGGCGGCAAAGAGCCTAATATGAGCGTCAACCCCGATGAAGTGGTGGCCGTTGGCGCCGCAGTGCAGGCAGCGGTGCTGAAGGGCGAGGTCGAAGACGTCGTTCTTCTCGACGTAACCCCGCTTTCCGTTGGCGTCGAAACGCTGGGTGGAGTCATGACCAGGCTGATCGACAGAAACACGACAATACCGGCGAGGCGCGAAGAAATCTTTTCGACCGCCGAAGACAATCAAAGCGCAGTCGATGTCGTGGTGCTCCAGGGAGAGCGCGAGTTGGCCAAAGACAACCGGGTGCTTGGGAGATTCCGTCTGGAGGGAATCCGACCGGGGCTGCGGGGAGCGCCGCAAGTCAAGGTAACTTTCGACATTGACGCAAACGGAATCCTCAGCGTTACCGCGCGAGATGAGGAAACCGGCAAAGAGCAGGCCATTACGATTTCCGAGTCCACCAACCTTTCGAAACTGGACGTCGAGAAAATGGTCACGGACGCTCAGGCTAACGCCGCCGAAGACAAGCGCCGCCGTGAAACGATCGAGGCGCGTAACGTCGCCGACACTCAGGCTTACCAACTCGAGCGCACCCTGCGCGACCTGGGCGGTAAGGTTGCGGTAAATGAAAAAGCCCGCTCCGAAGCTCTAATCGAGGAGACGAGAAAGGCCATTCAGGATGAGAGCACGACAAAAGAGCGATTTCAGCAGCTTGCAAGCGATCTCCAACAGGCCTCCCAGATGATCGCATCCGCTGCCTACCAACAGACGGGAGCAAGCGCCGGCCAGGAGGCCGGAGCTGAACAGGGGACTGATTACGGAGGGCAATACAGACCACCCCCGCGCGGCGGCGAGGATGTAGTTGACGCTGAGTTCACCGAGCATTGAGCAAGTGTAAAGCGAGAAGCAAGAAGCGGGAAGTCAAATAGTTGCCGGTTTTTGGTTGTCAGTTTCCGGCAACTCAAAACTTAAAACTAAAAGCTAAAAACTCATCTGCTCATTGCACTTCAACGCATTTCGAAGGGATATGACAATATCTTATGGCTGTCAAATACAGGGACTACTACGAGATACTGGGAATTAAAAGGGGAGTCGGCCAGAACGAAGTGCAGCGGGCATACCGGAAACTTGCGCGCAAATACCATCCGGACGTCAACAAGGCCTCCAACGCAGAAGAAAAATTCAAGGAAATAAATGAGGCCTACGAGGTGCTGAAGGACCCCGAAAAAAGGAAAATGTACGACCAGTTGGGGCCAGACTGGAGATCGGGACAGGAGTTCAGGCCTCCCCCCGGATGGGAGACCCGGTTTGATTTCGGGAGGGGCGGCGGCGCCCAGTCGGAGTTCCAGTGGGGTGGAACCGGTGGGTTCAGCGATTTCTTCGAATCACTGTTTGGCGGCGGTGGTTTCAGACAGGCCCGCGGCGGTGGGGCGCCGGGAGGCTTCGGGCAAGGAGCTGTCTGGCGCCAGGCCGGCGCCGACCAGGAAACGACGATTCGAATCTCGCTTGAGGAAGCCTTTCGAGGGGGAACCAAACCTATTTTACTCCAGAGCCAGGTGATAAATCCCAAGGGCCAATTGGAGGTTCAGGAAAGACGCTACGACGTAAAAATCCCGCCCGGCATTCTGTCGGGCCAAAGGGTTCGCCTCACCGGCCAGGGCGCAGAGGGAACAGGCGGCGGCCCCAGGGGCGATCTATATTTGAAAGTGGAAATTGAACCGCACCCGGTTTTTACGCTCAAGGAACGCGAGCTATACATGGAGGCGCCCGTTTCACCCTGGGAAGCCGTTCTTGGTGCTGAAGTGAGACTGGTTACGCTCTCCGGCAACATAGACTTGAAAATTCCTCCCGGTACACAGAGCGGACAGAAACTGCGGCTGCGCGGCAAGGGAATGCCAAACCCGAAAGGGACGCCCGGCGATCTGTACGTGACAGTGGTTGTCAAAGTCCCGGCCCATCCTTCGGATAAGGAGCGGGAACTGTTTGAAGAGTTGAGAAAAAACTCCGATTTTAACCCGAGAGGGTAGCCGATTGTCGACCCGGAAACACCGGCAGTTTCCGATCTGGATTTTTTGAATTAAAGGAAAGGTATTTTTCTTCCTGGCAAGGAATTTTGCCTCCCTTTCCTAAAGGGGGGCAGGGGGACTTTAGGCCGGAGGCGTACACCTGTACCGCCTCTGGTCATGGGCAGGCCGGGGATAGCGTCGTGATCCTGTCAAGCCACCGCCGAAGGCAGTGGCCAGGCAGGTCGGCGGTCCCACCGCCCGGGAGCTTGCGATGGCTGAGACAGGGTTTTTCATGCTTCAGGTGAAAACAGACAGTGAGTTTTCCCCCAGGTATACTCTTACTGAAGTCGCATATCGGGCAGGACTGCACCCTGAGCTGATCGACAGATTCATCCGTCTGGGTCTTGTCGAGTTTACCGACCGGACTAATGATGGTGAGTTGCTCTTCGACTCGGAAGTAATCCCTCTTCTATGGCGAATTCTAAGGCTTCGCAACGAACTCGGAGTCAATTATGCAGGGATCGGGGTGATCCTGGAGCTTATGTCCAGGATTGAAGCCCTGGAAGCCAGGATTCGCGAGCAGGAAAACGTAGCTCTGTAATGCAACGTCAGCAAGGTAATGACATGTTGCAAGGAATCGTCACCCCGGCGAAAGCAGGGGGCCAGCGCTTTTGAGTGAGGATTTTTTCTCCATGGATATGAACAAATTTACTATCACGTCGCAGGAGGCCATGCAGGCCGCCGAAACCAAGGCAATCCGCTTCGGCCATATCGAGGTTGACGGAGAGCATCTTCTGCTGGCCATGCTCGAACAGCCCGACGGACTTGCCGCGAGGCTTTTCAAGAAAATGGACATACCGGTGGACAGAATGCGGGAGCGGCTGGAGCAGGAGTTGAGCAGGAAGCCGCGCGTCAGCGGTCCGGGGGTCGAACCAGGCAAAATATATATAACCAACCGCTTGAACAGGCTGCTTACCGATGCGCAGGAGCAGGCCCAAAGACTCAAGGACGAATATGTCTCGGCCGAGCACATCCTGCTCGCTTTCTTGCAGGAGGGGACGAGCAACCCATCGGGCCAGGTGCTCCAGGAATTCGGTGTCACACGGGATTCGCTTCTAAAGACGCTCACTTCGATCCGCGGAAGCCAGCGGGTAACCAGCGCCACCCCGGAATCGGCCTATGAGGCCCTTCAGAAATACGGGCGCGATCTTGTCGAGGAGGCGCGGAGCCAAAAACTCGATCCGGTTATCGGCCGTGATTCTGAAATACGGCGGGTAATCCGGATTCTGAGCCGGAAGACGAAAAACAATCCGGTCCTCATCGGTGAGCCGGGCGTAGGCAAAACGGCCATCGTGGAGGGTCTGGCTCACCGGATCGTCCGGGGAGACGTTCCGGAAGGCCTCAAAGACAAGACCATTTTCTCACTGGATATGGGGTCCCTGGTCGCCGGGGCCAAGTACCGCGGCGAATTCGAAGAGAGGCTCAAAGCGGTCCTTAACGAGATAAAAGAAGCCCAGGGCAGGATTTTGCTCTTTATCGACGAGCTGCACACCATTGTCGGCGCCGGGCGGGCCGAAGGCTCGATAGACGCCGGCAACATGCTAAAACCCATGCTTGCCAGGGGCGAGCTGCATTGCATAGGGGCGACCACGCTCGATGAATACCGCAAGAACATCGAAAAGGACGCCGCCCTGGAGAGGCGTTTTCAACCTGTGGTCGTCGATCAGCCTTCGGTCGAGGACACGATCTCGATCCTGCGCGGCCTCAAAGAGCGTTTCGAGGTGCACCATGGCGTCAAAATCCAGGACAGTGCTCTAGTGGCCGCCTCGGTGCTCTCCAACCGCTACATCACCGACCGCTTTTTGCCCGACAAGGCGATCGACCTCGTTGATGAAGCCTGCGCAATGATCAGAACGGAAATAGATTCGATGCCTTCCGAGCTCGACGAAGTGGAAAGGCGGAGCCGGCAGCTTGAAATCGAAGAAGTGGCCCTTGGCAAAGAACACGACAGGGCCAGCCTGGAAAGGCTTAAGGCCCTGCGAAAGGAACTGGCGGAGCTTCGAGCGAAGGCCGATTCGATGAAAGCCCAGTGGGAGGCCGAAAAAGAGTCGATCAAAAAAGTCCAGGCGCTTAGAGGGGATATCGAGAAGGTCCGTCACGAAATCGAATCTTATGAACGCAAATACGATCTCGAGAAAACGGCCGAGCTTAAATACGGAGTGTTCCCGGACCTCGAGAAGAAGCTGCGCGAGGAAGAGGACCGGCTTTCAAACAGGCAGGAGGGATCCCGGCTCCTCCGTGAGATGGTTACCGAGGAGGAAATAGCCGACATTGTGTCGCGCTGGACCGGAATCCCGGTGACCAGGCTCGTTGAAGGAGAGCGGGAAAAGTTGCTCAGGCTAGATGAAGTGCTTCACGAGCGCGTTATCGGGCAGGATGAGGCGGTGCAACTGGTGGCCAACGCGGTCATACGCGCCCGCTCGGGAATAAAGGACCCGAGGCGGCCGATCGGATCGTTCATATTCCTTGGTCCGACAGGCGTCGGGAAAACGGAACTTGCCAAAACCCTTGCGGAAGCTCTCTTCGATACCGAGGAAAACCTGGTCCGGATCGATATGAGCGAATACCAGGAGCGCCATACCGTTTCCCGCCTGATTGGAGCGCCCCCGGGATACGTCGGATACGAAGAAGGGGGTCAATTGACTGAAGCCGTTCGCAGGAAGCCTTATTCCGTCATTCTTTTCGATGAAATAGAAAAGGCCCACAGGGACGTTTTCAACGCTCTGCTCCAGATCTTGGACGACGGACGGCTGACTGACTCGCAGGGCCGAACGGTTGACTTCAAAAACACGGTAATAATTATGACCAGCAATATCGGTTCGGAATACCTGCTGGAGGGTGTGACCAAAGACGGGGAGATCCGGGAAACCGCAAGGACGAGCGTAATGAGCGCCCTGAGACGGCATTTCATGCCCGAGTTTCTGAACCGGGTCGATGAGATCATCCTGTTTAAGCCGCTTACGATAGACGAGATAAAGAAGATAATCGACCTGCTCACTGAAGACCTGAACCGGAGGCTCAAGACCAGGCGCCTCACTCTCCGCCTGACCGGGGAGGCTCGCGACTTCATCGCCACGGCAGGTTATGATCCCGTTTACGGGGCAAGACCCTTGAAGAGGTACATGCAGCGGGAGGTTGAAACCAGAATTGGCCGAGCCATAATAGCTGGGGCAATCCTCGACGGGTCCATTATAACCATCGACGTTAAGGACAACGACCTCGTCGTAACCCATGCCGCCGAAGCCGAAACTGTCGGGGCAGGATAGTTTCCCCAATCAAGCAGAGGACTTATTTGTGACATATGATATCAAAGACCCTCAATTGTCCCAAAAGCTCGTTCCAACCAGGACAAAAACAGCACTCGGAGTTGTGGAATATGTTGAAATCGGCGACGGCCCGGTTGTGGTTGCCCTCCATGGCGCCATGGGCGGCTGCGACCAAAGTTTGATTCTTGCCCAAACCATTGGCAATGCCGGCTATCGCTACATTGCCCTGAGCCGCCCGGGATACCTGGGCACGCCGATCAGTTGTGGAAGAAGCCCTGAACAGCAAGGCGATCTAATTGCGGCGTTATTGGACACGTTGGGTATTGTCCGGGCAGGCGGCATTGCCGTGTCCGCAGGTGGACCATGCGCCGTGCAGTTCGGGCTGAGACATCCCGCCAGATGCACAGGGCTTGTATTAGTATCAACCTGTGCCGGCAAGGTCGATACCCCTGTTCCATTTTCCTTCAAGATAATGAAACATCTCGCTCACTGGCCCTGGTTCGCTAACCGGCTCCGCAAGAAAGCCGAAAGAGACCTGGAAGCTGTGGCCAAACGTTCCATTCGAGATCCCGAAATCCTGACTTGTACGATCAACGACGCGGATACATGGCCATTATTTTCAACTATGTTGCTCAGCACTTTTGACCGGATGGGGCAGCGCCTGGAAGGTACTGCAAACGACATTAGAATCACCCGTACCGCGATCTACCAATTAGAAAATCTGAATGTGCCGGTCCTGGTTGTCCATGGAACCCGAGATCCACTCCTACAATTTGAAGTGCATGCTAAAATGTACGAGGCTCGTGTGCCAAATGCCGAACTTCTGCCCGTTGATGGAGGTGAGCATGTGGCCATCTTTACCCACCGAAACATGGTCAGAGCGAAAGTGACGGAGTTTATGCAGCGTCATTTCACGACATAGGATTCGAGGATGATTCCAGCCCTTATCACCTCAGGCATTGCAGCAACAGCCATTCTTATCTACCTGGTATCCATTCGTCCCTGGCAGCATCGCTGGGGAGCAACGGACGAAGAAGTGGCACGCGCTATGCCTGGCGATGAACTTGTCCGGCACCCAAGCATTAACGCCACACGCGCTGTGACAATCCACGCCGGACCGGAAAATATCTGGCCGTGGATTGTCCAAATTGGCTTCGGACGCGCGGGTTGGTACAGCTACGACTGGATAGATAATCTAGGCAAACCCAGCGCCATACGAATTGTTCCTGAATGGCAAGAGTTGAAGATTGGCGACAAGATTCATTTGAGCAAGTGGACCTATGAAATCGTAAAGCAAATGGACCCCTACCGAAGTATGCTGTGGGCAGGAGGCGATAGCTCCGCAACGGCCGGTACATGGGCATGGGGGTTATATCCGTCCGGTGATGGGCAGACTCGGCTGGTGACGCGCTTACGGGGCCGTTACAATTGGAGGTCGCCGTGGATCGTGTTACTTCTACTGGTGGATACTTTTGACATTGTGATGATGCGCCGATGTATGCTGGGCATCAAGGAACGGGCGGAAACCCTGGTGCAGCAAAGGCAGGGAAAAGGCATAACGGGCGGTGCAAAGCTCACCCCTTGAGGCTAGCCCGAAAGGCCGGCAATGTCTCAGGGGTCGGATACGGGTCGGGCCTAATGCCGCTAACTTAAGAGAAATATCGGTCCTTTCAAGTCCTTAAGCGTTTCAGGTTGAGGGAGTGGGGACGGTTTTTTGTACTTACGTCCCTGCTTCGAACGCCGCTCTTCAAGACCGCCTGCCCCAATTAGTCTGATCGGCATTTTTTATTGGGGGATTTGATTGGAATATTGTATGATTTTACCGATGTTGGGCATTTCAAGAGCTTTTTCGAATGGAATCCGACCCCGAGGTGCGTTCGGCTCCAGTTGCCGGTCAAGTTGACTCATTATTCAGGCCCATTTTACTCAATAGTTACACCAAGGAATTCGTCCACCTCGCTTGCGGGTCCAAAGCCCAGCCGGTAGACCTGCTTTACTATTGCGAACGATGGGATGCAATTTCGTGAACTGATAATAATCCATATTAGATCGTAGCCACGCTTCGCGCCTCGCAATGACCAATTATGAAATGCTTCAAAGGGTTCGTATGAGGAGCCAGGGTATGGTGACAACCAAGAATAAGAAGATACTCATCATCGATGATGAGGAATCCATGACGGATGGATGTACACAGGTTCTGTCACGCGCAGGCTACCAGGTCAAAAGTACCGGAGATGCACTTCAGGGACTTCAGATGGCTCTCAACAATATCTACGATATCATTCTATTAGATATCCGGATGCCTAAATTGGATGGATTGGAAATCCTCGAGAAGCTCAAAGTCGAGAATAACATCTCCGCAAAAATAATTATCATCACCGGTTATGGGACTATTGCCTTGGCCGTCGGGGCCATGAGACACGGTGCCTTTAATTTCCTCACGAAGCCCTACTCCGCACACTCTCTCAGAACGGCGGTTGAAGAAGCCCTTCAGCAGGATGATGTATGCATTGCGGAAAAGGATTTTCCCATGCTGATCGGCACCAGCGATTATATGAAAGAGCTCAAGGATTGTATCAGCCGGATAGCACAGACCGACAGTACCGTTCTCATTACAGGAGAGAGTGGAACGGGAAAAGAATGGGTAGCGCGCACTATACATAAACTCAGCAAAAGGGCGGATCAACCCTTTATCACTGTGGACTGCTCCTCATTGGTAGAAACCCTCATGGAAAGCGAGTTGTTCGGACATGTGAGAGGGGCATTCAGTGGAGCTACCGAATCGCGCGAGGGCCGTTTCGAGATGGCCGATAAGGGAACATTGTTTCTTGACGAGCTTTCCAATATCAACCTCAGCATTCAGGCCAAGTTATTGCGGGTAATTCAGGAGCAGGAGATACCCAAGGTCGGCAGATCGTCACCAGAGAAGATAGATGTAAGGATCCTTGCGGCAACCAATAAAGATATCCGTTCAGAAATCGATGCAGGGAAATTCAGAGAAGATTTATTCTATAGGATTTCAGTTATACCAATCCATATAAAACCATTGAGAGAACACAAATCAGACATCCTACCCATTGCCCAATATTATCTCAATATATTTAAGAATAGATACGAAAGCAAGGTCCAATGCCTTTCGGAAGAAGCAAATAAATCCCTCATATCATATAAATGGCCTGGTAATGTCAGAGAACTGAAGAACACCGTAGAGCGTCTATGTGTCCTTTGCGACCATGGGGTCGTCGACCTTTCGGATATATTCTACTATGGGCAAAACGATAATCTAAAGGCCCCTGTATTGGATTCTTCTACGGGCAGGATAACGCTGCTAGATGTGGAAAAAGAACACATATTAAAAGCACTGCGCCATTTTCACTTCCAGATAAATAAAACTGCCGAATTCCTCGGTATTGACAGGAAGACCCTGAGGGTAAAGATGCGCAATTATGGTGTAGAGATAGAAAATCATTAAGGACATCAATATGCTCAGGGGTTATCTGCCTCACATATGGGGAGTTTTGCCCCTTCAACTCACCTTTTTTCTCCCGCCCTCCGTATTATACACTTACAAATCAATATGTTGAAATTTGGCATCATCCTTGCTCATACAGGCGCAAGACAACCAGAGAAGGAGGTGAAAGACCATGTCAGCAAAACAAAAGATTCTCGTAATTGACGATGACAAAGATTTCCTTTATGCAACGAGAGTGATTCTCGAGACGGGGGGGTATGAGGTGTTCCTGGCGGAAAACGGGAAAACAGGTGTGGAAATGTGCAAGTCGGTGACCCCCGATCTGGCCATTATCGATATGATGATGGAGACATGGGGTGAAGGCTTTTCAGTGTTGTCAAAAATCCGCGCCACGGAAACAGGAAAGGATACACCTTTATTCATCTTGACTGCGGTTGATTTGCAGGGACCATACCAATCGTTCGGACCACCGGCGGATTTTCCAAAGGTTAACATGGTGTTGCACAAACCTGTGAAGGCCGATGATCTTCTCCGATATGTCGCCGAGGCAATCGGTCACAAGTAGACATGATGAACACTCAAAAACCGCTCTTTTTGATCATCGATGATGAGCAATCCTTGCGGGACGGCTGCGAGCAGACGCTGGAAAAATCCGGGTACAGGGTTTTAACTGCGGCAGAGGGAGTCGAAGGCATCAAGATTGCTCGGGAGGGTAAACCAGACGTAGCTTTTATCGATCTCAAAATGCCAGGTATATCGGGCATGGTAGTCATAGAAACCCTTTCCAAAGATATACCTGACACTGTCCTCATCGTTATTACCGGCTACGCAACCGTAGCTTCCGCAGTGGAAGCCACGCAGAAAGGAGCCTTCGACTACCTCCCCAAACCCTTCAGCCCTGACGAGTTGAGAGCTGTCGCCCGGCGAGCCCTCAATCATCGGAACCTCAAGATTGAAACAAGACGATTGCGAGAAGAGAAGGAGCAGATGGAGAAGGGTTTTATTACCTTCGTGAGTCACGAAATGCGTTCTCCCCTCGTCGTCATTCGGCAATATATAGAATCCCTTAAAGCGATTACAGGTAATCGCTTTAATAAGGAGGTTGCGGACATCATAGGAAGGTGCAGCATATGCATTCAGAGACTTGAACGACTGATTGAACACTGGTTGGATTTAAGCCGAATAGAAAACGGTACCTTCGCACAAAAGCAAGAGACATTGAGCTTATCCCACATTATTGCCAAATGTGCGGAAGAAATGGCTCCCCTTTGCGAAAAAACGGCGATTTCACTGGAAATAACTGTCCCTAAAGATCAGCTCACAATCGTCGGGGATGAGGAAAGCCTGGTACGAGTATTTACTAATATCATCAGCAATGCTACTAAATATACACCGCCGGGCGGCAAGATATCGGTCTCAGCGACTGATGATGAGTGCTATGTTGTTGTGAGTATTTCGGATACGGGGATTGGCATCCCCCACGATAAAATTCCCTTTATCTTTGATCCGTTTTTCAGAGTAAAGGGAAGGGAGGAGCGCCATAGAGGCTCCGGTCTCGGACTCACCTACTGCAAGAAAATCATGGACTCTCACTGTGGGATGATATGCGCTACATCAAAGGAAGGAGAAGGCACAACCTTTGTGCTGAAATTTCCCACTCATTTTTCATCAACTGGAACTGCTTCTCCAACTCCTCCTGAGATCGATAGCTATGCAAAACTCATAAAAGACTCTTAGTACGAAAAGCCACACGAGATAATGCGTAATGTACAATGATGAAAAGTCTTACCAGTTTCACGAGAAAGACAGAGTGGACAGGTGTTTCGCCTGCAGTCAAAACTCGGAAAGGTTGCTGATCCTTCGACACGTCGCAAGTATGAAGCTTGTTCACCTGTGCCGGAACTGCATGGTTGAGAATATCGAAGACTATCTTCTTGATAATACAAAACCATGGCCCTTAACACCAGACGGAAGCGGTGGATAGGGAGGCCCTTACACAGGTGTTGTCCCCGCATGTTTCCGGGCTGGCCATAGCATAAGAAGATCTCCATGACCTCAGGCGAGATTTCCGTGACTGACTGAGAGATCTCAGGTCGACGAGCCCCTGAAAACAAACGACTCCAGCCCCCGTTCTTCCAAAATGTCATCAAGGGGAATAAGACCCCACTGAGGGGGCAATATACCCCCTTGCTGGAACCGAAGTAAATGCTATCTCATTATAATTATTTAATAAATACCATATGGCATCCATGTTGCTGAATCCGTGTTCGAGTGACTAAACAGTTAATAAGAATACACGTCGTCTATTCTGAACAGAAACTGAGGAGGAAACGAGATGTGGAATACCATAAGCTTTGGAGAGGCGTGTGTAGAACCTGCGATCAAGCAGTTTCTAGCACCCTGCCAGGAGCGATGTCCGATCAATGAGGATATCCAGCGCACCAACGTCCTTATCTCCTTGTTACCCAAAGATCTGGAACAGGCCAAAGAGGGCTTAACCCAGATCGGGGACTATCTGTTTGAAAACAACCCCTTTTTCCCGGTATGCGGCTATGTCTGTGGTATCTGTGAGCTGGGCTGTAATTATCAGAGCAAGGGTGGTTCCATCAGGCGCAGGCTGCTGAAACGCTTTGTATCAGACTATTACCTGGACCACCTCGATAAGAAACAAGAATACGACGTTGTTAAGGATGCGGGGAATGTAGCCGTGGTTGGCGGCGGCCCGGGCGGGTTAATGTGCGCTTTTCATCTTAGCAAGAAAGGCTACAAGGTGACTATCTTTGAGGCATCAGGTAGGCTGGGCGGCGCGCTCTGGCTCATCCCGCACTACCGTTTGCCCAAAATAGTCCTCCAGAGAGTCATTGAGAATATGTTGAGAGTTGCCGGTGTAGAGGTGAAATACAATTCCAAGCTCGGCGAAGGCAATCTGTCTCTCGATAAACTCAGGAAAGACGGGTATAAGTCCGTGTTCATCGCTAAGGGGACTCCATCCCCGAGAGTGCTCACCTTCGGCCGGGACCTGGTGGACAACCTCGACCTTGAGGGCGTCATGTATGGGCAGACATTCCTGTACGAGGTAAGTCGAGGGATCCTCGCGAATGATTACGTCGGCGGCAAGATGGTTACCGTAATAGGCGGCGGCAACGTGGCCTTTGATGTGGCGCGATCGGCCAGGAGGCTCGGGGGCGATGTAACCTTGGTGGCCCTAGAATGCAGCGACAAGTCGTCGAAGGACTGCATTCCGGCTGACTACGAGGAGATCCGAGGTGCATGGGAGGAGGGCATCAGGATCGTCTACTCCCGAGGCGTAAGCAAGATATTGGGTGAAGAAGGTCGCTTTACCGGTATTGTTTCCCCCAAGTGTACTAGCGTCTTTGACAAAGAGGGGAGGTTCAATCCCCAATTCGACAGTGAAGACGCCATTACCGTAAATGGCGATGTACTTATCATCACTGTCGGCCAGGGACCTGATTGGGCCTTTCTCCAGCGAGAAGGTCTATTGGATAATCAGAGACGGCTGGCTGTAGATCCCCTCACCCTCCAGAGCCACACTAAAGAATGGGTTTTCCTTGGTGGTGACGTCAGAAGAGTGGGCTTCATGGTAGATGCCATGCGGGAAGGGCGGGAGGCAGCCGTGTCCATCGAACGCTACCTTAA
>JBEKPW010000055.1:0-36652 GCA_049520315.1 Syntrophobacteraceae bacterium | reverse complement strand
TCACCAGGACTGAGTTGCTGGAGTACCTTTCCCAGCTCCCTTTGTTTCCAATCGACGGTACCACTCACAGTTTCTTCAATCCAGGTCACGCTACCAAGGCGCTTCTCGTTGGCAAAGTGGAGGATTTGATTTTTGCAATTCGACAAATCCTGATCAGTGCTGGAAACTCTGAGATAGCCGATTACTCGCATTTAATACGCCTCCTTCTTGTAAGCACCTATGAATAATACGAAAACCCTAATTTAATAATTTATATATAGGATATCTCAGTCTATTTAACAAGCAATTCCTTATACTTGAGTTAAAAATAATATACGTTCGTATTCTTAATAGATCAGAGAACTGAGACATAAGCATCCCTGTCGAAACTCCCTGCTCTATTACTACTTCAAGAACAAGCAGGAAATGTTATTCTGATCCTGATGCTCTCTGCTCCAGTTTTCACCAATCATCCCTCACCACCTCTTTTGGTCGCTGCAGACCCAAGTCACTGCTTCTGAAGGGAAATCTTTTCCGGCCGACGGCCTGAATCTGATCGATATAATGAGCCCAGTGAGTCACAAGGAGCGTTTCGAGGGTGTTCTTAGAAACTGTCCGATTTGCAGGCTAAGATTGGCGAGGACTCCTACAGCGAAACATAATACTTAAGATGTCTTGCGCATTCCAAGTTTTTCCATGCGGCTGTTGAGCAGGTTCGTTTCATTCCTGGGATTTCGGCTGCCCCTCTAATCCCCCCCCGATACGACCCCCAGTCCTCTCCAGGACGAACTCGATATAGCGGCGCTGGATTTCATCAGGCGCAGGGAAATCGGCAAAGATCTTATCAACGCTTACCCAAAAACGTTCTCGCTGAACGTGCGAAGTAGTTTAGTATCCAACAGCGAAGGGGATAAAAGAGTGAAAGACGTTGTTATCGTTTCGGCCTGCCGCACGGCCATTGGTAGCTTTGGAGGAACTCTGCGCGATCTCGATGCAGCTACGGGCCGTCATCGATCCCGCCCTGATCGATGACGTCTGTTACGGATTGCGTCGAACCTGAAGACAGCATGAATGTGGCCCGTGTAAGGGCATTGACGGCCGGAAACGGTTACCGCCGCCACCATCAACCGGGCCTGCGTCTCAGGGATGGAAGCCGTTATTCCTGGGACCGCCATGATCCAGGACTTGGTTTTCCACTGTCACGGCGTTCTCCAATTACCTAAAACGTTCGCGTGTGGAGAAATGGGCGATCCGCTCCTCATTCTCTACGCCCGTATGTTCCTGCAATGCGATCGAGTTCCGCTACGGCAAGCTCATATCCCAAGCGCGCCTGGAGTTCGTCTGATTCAGCCTTTTTGACGGCCGCGACCGCCTCGTTATATTTTGCGTAGCTGGCAGTAGAGGTTTTGATCTGGTCGGAAACCAGGCGCAGCCTTTCCCGCTGTAATGCGAGCGCCTCCCTGGCAACATCCATCATGCTTTTTGTATTCTCAAGCTTCCTGTACGCATTGTCCAGTCCGACCGTTACTTCGTCATTTATCCTGTGGACGTTTTCCCGGGCCTGCGAAAGCTGTGCACAGCGTTCGCCTATGACGGCGTCGCGTTTGCCCCAGTCCCAGATATCCCATGACATCATGACCCCAAATGTGCCGACATTGTTTTTGAGAAACGACGCACCTTCCTGGTACGTATTGGCGGCGAAAAGAGTTACATCGGGGATGTATTCGTCCCGGGCCGCTCTCACTCCGCCCTGGGCCTTTACCACCGTGGCTTTTGCTGATTCAATCTCCGGGTTTCCTGAAAGCGCGGCCTGCAGGTAGTAATCACGACTTTCAACAGGCACCTCGGAAGGACCGGGGTCGGATAGCTCCAACTGTGTAGCGAGGGGCAGCCCCAAAAGCTGGTTCAGTTCCGCATTAAGGTCTGAAATCTGGATATTCGCCGCTATAAGAGATTGTTTGTTTTGCAAAACGACCGTCCGTGCCTCGTTGAGGCCAACTTCAAGAAGGTTCCTGGCACGGACCGCTTTCTCGGCCTCGCGCAGGCTTTCCTCGGCCGCCTTTAGCCCGGCCTCCGCCGCATCCTTTTGTTTACTGGCCGTAAGAAGGCCGTAGTAGAGTTGGTGCACGACATAAATGACATCATTTTCCCCCTTTTTTACGTCCGCCTCCGCCACCTTCTGGTCGGATCGCGCAATTACGGTGGCTTCGTGGATTTTCAGGAGCTGCGTCACGGGCTGGCCAAGGACCGTACCGTTGAGAAAAAACGTAGAAGAACCCTTTGTAAGGCTCTGGCTGACAGGAATTGTACCTATACCCGGCAACGGCAGGGTTACGAGTTGTGATTCGGAAGTGCCCTGGTACAAGGAAAAATTGGACAGGTGCGGAAAGTTGTCGGCCGAGGTGGAAGCCACCTTCTTCCCTTTCTCGTCCACTTTGAAGCGGGCAATCTTGAGCGCGGAGTTCCCTTTGAGGGCGAGATCGACAGCTTCGGGCAGGGTGAGGCGCTTTGTTTCCGCACAAGCCGGATTCGCAACCAAGATCAACCCCGCGATGAGCATTGTCGCCACGGCAGCCGAAGAAGGCTTGATCATGCGCGACTTGACTACTACGAACAGCACCGGGACCACGAGCAGGGTGATGAACATGGACCAGATCAGTCCAACGGCGAGAACGCTCGCCAGGGGACTCCATAAGCTTGACTTGGAAAGGATCATCGGCAGTACTCCGGCGGCTGCGGCCATTGTGGTCAGAAAGATCGGCCGAAGGCGGCGCTCGCCCGCCTCCATTGCAGCGTGCTCAAGCGAGTGTCCCTCTCGCATCCTCTCGTTAGTGTAGTCGATGAGAATTATTGCGTTTCGCACCACGATCCCGCAGAGGGCGATTAGTCCCATGAAAGCGGTAAACCCGAACGGGTTGTGTGTAATTATCAGTCCCAGGACGGCGCCGGGCAGCGCGAGAGGAATCGAGGACATGACGACCAGGGTCTCCGATACGCTTTTGAACTGGATAAGCAAGGTGAGGAAGATGGCGACAAGGCTTATGCTGAGCGCAGTCAGCATCTCGGGCATTGTCTCGTCGGTGTTTTGCTTATCCCCTCCGTATTCAATCCTGTACCCCGGCGGGAGCGGCAGCTTTTCAATGGCCGGCCGTGCCGCATCGAGGAGCTCCGATGCATAATGGCCGCTGTCCACGAAGGCTCGAACAGTCAGGGTCCTCACGCCGTTGCGGCGCACGAGCCTGCTGGTCTGCCATTCCGGCTCCAGCGTGGAGACGGCGCGAAGCGGCACCCTGGCCTTGGTCAACTGAGAGCTGATGTAGGCATCACCCACGTCGCTGAAAGAGGAGCGGGACGCCTGTGCAAGACGGAGCAGGATGGTGACCGACCTGTCGCCTTCCCAGAACGTGCTCGCCGGAAGCCCATCGAATCCCCCGTCCACCATCTTCGATATTGAAGAATTGGTTATTCCGAGTCTGTTTGCCAGTTCCTCATTGACCTTTAAGTCCACCATGCAGGATTCGTTGAAGTAGTCACGGTGTACGAAATCCGAAAAAGGGACTTGAACGAGCAGTCCCTCCACCTGCGAGCCGATGCGCTCTAATTCCCGGATATCCTCACCCACGATCCGCACCTCGACAGGGGCCTCCAAGGACATCCCCTGCTGCATTTCCTTCACGATGACCATCGCTTCGGGGGCCACCAAGGTAAAGGATTTCCGGAGATCGTTCACCAATGCCGGGGTTTGCTTCGCTGAATGGGTGTTTACGATGTACTGCCCGTAGGCGGCATCCGGCTGCTGGGGGTTGACATTGTAGTAAAACCTCGGTGCACTCTGGCCGATAAAGGCTGCAAAATGCTCGATTTCCTTTCTCCCCTTCATGTACGCTTCTATCCGGTGCATCACCGCGTCCGTCTCCTCGATTCGCGTGCCCTGGGCCATCCATACGTCGACCACGAACTGGTTGCGCTCTGCCGAAGGAAAAAACTGCTGAGGCACTATTCTGAAGAGGACTACCCCGATCACGATGGCGCCTGCCCCAAAAACCATGGCCGGGACCTTATAGCGCATGAAAACGGCAATAACCACCCTGTAGCCGGCCTGGAGAAGGTTTAAGAAGTTGAACTTCTCTTTAGCCGGGGTGACTGGGTCTTTTTCGTGATCGTGGAGCCCTTTTTTGACCAAGGACCGGCAAAAAATCGGTGTCGGCATGACGGCCACAATGGTCGACACAACCAGGGCAATGGCGACGGTTATCGGAAGAGCTTGGATAAACTCGCCGGCCGATCCCGTAAGGATCAGCAGGGGCAGGAAAGAAAAGATGATGGCCGCGGTTGCGGCAAGGACCGGAACGATCACTTCGGAGACACAGCGCCAGGCCGCCTCCTCTATCGGGACCTTGCGGTCGAGCAGATCGACGTAATTGTCTACAATGACAATGGCATTGTCCACGACGATCCCGAGGACCACTATGAGCGCAGCGATGGAGACCTGATGCAGCGCGACGCCGATGGCGTTCATTGCCCCGAGGGTCATGAGGATGCTTATTGGAATGGCGAGCGCCGCGATCACTGCCACCCGGATGGGCAGCAGTATTATCGTGACGAAAATAACAGATGCTATGGCCACCATGAATTCATGGCTCAGATGCGTGATGCTTTCCTTGACGACCTCAGGCTGATTGGCGATGAGATCGATCCGGACATCCGGCGGCAGCAGAGCGTTGAGGCGGTTAAAGATATCCCGAACACTGTCGCCGAGCTCGACGATATTTTTTCCCTTCTGCATTTCAACGGACAACAGCAGGCTCGGCTCGCCGTCGTAGCGCACCATGAACGTCGGGTCCTGGTATCGCCGCTCCACCTCGGCAAAGTCGCGGATATAGACAGGTTGGCCCGTGCGGGAGACGTCCACCAGAACATTCCTGATCTGTTCTTCCGTATTGAACAGGCCGGTGGTGCGCAGGGGAATTTTCGTCCGATCAGCTTCAAAATGGCCGGAGCTCTCGATAATATTCCGCTGCCTGAGGGCCTGGAACACGTTAAGCGGGTCCGCGAAATACTGCGACATGCGCTGCAGGTCGCCGGTTATCCAGATTTGCTCGCCTTGCTCGCCATACATGGCCAGCTTGCCCACTTCACGAATCGTTCGCAGCTCATCCTGAATTGTGTCCACGTAGTCTCGCAACTCGCGGTAGCCATACCGCTTTCCGTGTATCGCGAGAAGCATTGCCACGGTGTCGCCGAAGTCCGAGTTTACGATAGGGCCTCGGACACCCTCGGGCAGCTCGGCTAGGCGGGCCTCGTTCATCTCGTGGCGAATTTTGGCCCAGATGACGTCCGAGTTTTTCACGTTGCTTTCAAGTTCCACGTTAATGATGAGCAGACCCGGGCGGCTGGTTGAATAGGTTTTGTCCTTGCGGACTTCCGGAAACTTGAAAATGTGTTTTTCCAGGGTTTTTGTTACCTGCTTTTCGACCTGCTCGGAGGTTGCGCCCGGATAGAGTGCGATTACCAGGCCGGTGCGAATGGTGACTGTCGGGTCTTCGGTGCGCGGCATGTACAGGAAGGAATAAAGTCCGACTGCTACGGCCATGGCGGTAAGGATCAAGGTAACTGTCGGGTAGCGAAGAGAAAACTTTACCGGGTCCATCACAGCACCTCTTTTTTATCAGGCGGGTTTTGTGGCCCTCCAGGGGCGCTTTCCCCCGTTAACGAGACGATGGTTCCGTCCCGCAGCTTGTCCTGGCCTGCAAAGACCACGGCCTCATCGCCTGAAAGGCCGCTTTTGATCGCAATCTCCCGTCCGTAAACGACTCCCGTTTCGACCCGCTTCGCATAGACGCGCCCCTGCTCGGGGTAGTATACAAAAACAATCGTGGCCCCCTGCGGGTCCCGCAAAATGGTCTCGGCGGGCAGCATTATCAGGTTGATGTCCCTGTCTCCCTGAATCCTGGCCTCGGCAACCATCCCGATCCGGAGGATATGGGCTGGATTGGGCACCACGATCCGCGTCATGTACGTTCGTGTATTCGAGTCCGCCGAGACGTTGATGACCCGAACTTTCCCTTCGAACGATTCACCCGGCAAAGCCGGGATCGTGACGGTCGCTGTCTGGCCGACCCTGACGAGATGAATGTCGGTTTCCGGCACGCCTACATTGATCTCCACTGGATCGAGCTTAGAGATTTCGAAGACAGGAATCCCGGGGCTTGCAGTCTGGCCCGGTTCGATGGAACGCTTCGAGATGAAACCGCTTACAGGTGCGTAAAGGGATGCATCGTTCAGGCGTTTTCTGGCCAGCTTTTCGTTTGCGATTGCCTGATCCACCTGCTGTCTGGCGCTTAGATAGGCCGCCTTGAATTTTTCAAAGTCATTTTCCGCAAGGCTCCTGGAGTCGTAGAGGAATTTCATCCTGGCGTATTCGTCTTTACTTCGATCAAGGGAGACCTTTGCCTGCCCGGCCTGCGCGGATGCGGCCAGAAGCGACAGTTTATAGTCAATTGGGTCTATTACCGCCAGAAGTTGTCCCTTTTCAATGTAATCGCCCTCCCGAGGCCCCACCTGGATCACCTTCCCCGAGACCAGAAAAGAAACCGGGACCGATGAGTCAGGCGATGTCACCGTACCGCTCACCGATACGAATTCGCGCCCTTGCACGTGCCGCACCTTTCCCGTCTTGATCGGTACCGCATTAGCGGCGGGCTGTTCGGCATTTTTGCCCTGGGAGCAGGAAGTCAGCACAAAAAGGATCAAAACGAAACGTACGGCCGATAAAAATCGCATTGCAAGAGTCCTTTCACTGGATTTACACCACTTCGACTTTCCCGAGCAACTCTTAGCGCCGCCGCTCACTGGCGAATCATGGCCCCCCGCCATAATTGCGCGATTGCTGTCTTGAGTTCCGTGCTGAAGCCGCGGCGAAAAGTTGCCAGGGTGGGGTCGTCTAGGACCTTTTTCATTTCATCCGGAATGTCCATCATTATCCAAAGACCTATGGTCAAAGTCCATGTATGGAGCAAGAGATCGGCTCCTTTGCTTCGCATCAGGCAGCCGAAGCGCTGCTCAAGCAAAGATCCAGCCTTGGATAGACTGGCTCCGACATTCCTGTCCAGACGCGAGAAACACTCGATTGGCAGGTTTTCTTTTAACATGTTGTTGAGAACAGATGAGAGCGGCACCACATCCGGTACTTCAGCAAGAAGTCTCACGTATTGAGTCGCAAAAGAGTCAGGCGCAAATTCCGGGCAAGGATCGAGGTATTCGATAATAGGCATCAGTCGGGCGATAAGCTCCAAGAAGGCGTCTTCGAGAATCGCGACAAAAATCTCTTCTTTACTCCGGAACCACAGATAGACAGCTCCCTTCGCGACCCCCGCGGATTTCGCGATATTAGCCACGGTGGGGAACGTCTCTTGCTCACGATAAAGACGAAGGGCTGCGTCCAGCAGAGCCGCGCGTCGGCTGAAGCGTTCTTCCTTACTTAATGCGGGTCTAGCCATTTAAGTTCCGCTCCTGATGTTCCCCAGAGAGCGGTATGCGTCTCCGTTCCCTTTGCCACTATCCCTGACGCTCCCAAGGGGACTGGTTGAGCACTTGTAAACAATGCACGGCGGTCCGAATTTCCTTCGAAAGAGTTTATTGACCTATGGTCAATGACTATCCGCAAATTTGACCCCTTGGTCAATAAAAAAATGAGGGTCTCATCCACAAAATTCTCCGCAGGCGTGCCAACTGAAAGGTCACTGGTAGTATAAATTTGACCCGTAGACTCTTATCGAATAGGTTATAATGTGTCACATCATAGATTGGAGTGCTCGGCCAGCGGTATTCCTTTAAAATCCATCTGAAATGATGCCAAGCTATTTAATTCTATCCAGCTTAGATTCCTGGTTCTTGTATATGTTCTCCTGGATCCCATCCAGATCTGCCTGCAGTCTGGCCGCTTCCTCTTTATTCATTGAGGTCACCAGGATTTTGCCCCCAAAGCCACGGAAAGTCTCGAGCACTGTCTCTGGCTGCACTCTGATCACCAGTGTAAACAATGCACTCGATCCGGGCTTAAAATTCGCAGCCAAATCCATGATAAAATCATCTTCTATCCCTGCATCTTCAAACGAAGCAGTTATTGCTCCTGCAACCGCACCCATGGCTGCTCCCAGTAGCGGATGCAACACAAGTGCACCGGCAATCAGTCCTGTTAAACTTCCAACTGCTGCCACCTTTTTTGTCATTTTGTTAGTTTGGTGATGTCTAGCTGTTCCATCCGCTTCTTTCACCACTACAACAATATCCTCAAGATCGATGTAGCCTTGGTGCTGCAATTTCAGCAAATTTGCACGAGCTTCTTCGGCCTTCAGAACATCATCGAACAGGATAACAGTTAGAGTGCTCTCGTATTTGTCTCTAAGCTCAGCAGCCAGAATCTCTGAACCCGCCCAATCTTCAAAACCATCTGCGATTATTTTCGTCGCTCCAAGAGAATCGACAGACAGAATCTTCCCGTCCTGCGTGTTCAACATCACATAATCATCTATTTCTTCCTCGATCTTGTCTATCATTATCTTTTTAAGGCCTGAGTACCCGATCACCACATTTTCTGGTGCGAAGTTTGGTAACTTGGAACGAAATGCCAGCGTTGTACCTTCAACAAAATTAGCGTCCCCCAGCCCTAAAACCCAGCTTTGCCGGCTAATGGGATCGGTGAGCAACTTTTTTCCATATTTTTCCATGAACCTCACATATTCTTCTGGAAGTTTGACTCCCAGGGTCTTTGCCACTTTTTCCACAGGAGATCTCATCTTACTCCTCCTTTTCAGGATTAGCGATAGCTGAAGATAAAGGAAGGTAACCCCGGGACTTCCTTCACAGCTCTGCTTTGCAGCTCGCGCCAGGACTGAATCAAAGGGTTACCTTCCAACATTGATCGTTTTGACTAAATGGTTCATCGCTCCTTCCCAACCACAGTTCCAACTCAAGTCGTCGTTAGTGCCGTCAGTGTTGGTGTGACCGTTGGCTTAGCAGGTCCCGGCTACTTCCTCCCCAGTTGCTCTTTCGCCGCCTCTACTATTCGTTCTGGCTCGAACCCGAACTTACGCTGGAGTTCCTTGAGGGGCGCCGAGGCCCCGAACGTCTTCATACCGATGATGTGGCCAGAACAGCCGACGTAGCGCTCCCATCCGAAGGTTGAGGCCTGCTCCACCGCGACCCGGGCCGTCACATTAGGTGGCAGGACGCTTTCTCGGTATTCCTTCGTCTGCTGATCGAAGATTTCCCAGGACGGCATCGAGACTACCCTGGAGCGGATGCCCTCGGCCGTAAGCTCCTCGTGGGCCTCCACGGCCAGATAGACTTCACTGCCTGTGGCTATGAGGATCACCTCCGGTTTCCCTTCGGGGGCGTCGGCCAGCACGTAGGCGCCACGCGCAACTCCAGCAGCCGGCGCGAATTTGCTCCGATCCAGGGTCGGCAAGGGTTGGCGGGACAGCGCCAGCACGGCAGGCTGGTGGCGCAGTTGCATGATGTAGCGGTATGCCTCGACGACTTCGTTGGCGTCGCAGGGCCGCAACGTGATCAGCCCTGGGATGGCCCGCAGCGACGCGAGTTGCTCCACCGGCTGGTGAGTCGGTCCATCTTCTCCGTCTCCCATGGCATCGTGAGTGAAAATGAAGATGGTGGGCAGTTCCATCAAAGCCGAAAGCCGCATGGCCGGCCGGGCATAGTCGCTGAAGATGAAAAAGGTCGCGCCAAAAGCTCGAATCTTTGACAGCGAGAGCCCGTTGACGATCGCAGCCATCGCGTGTTCGCGGATTCCGAAATGCAGGTTTTTCCCCGCTGGGCTGCCGGCCTGGAAATCTCCTGCGCCTTCGAACGTAAGGGTGGTCCGGTTCGACGGCCCCAGATCCGCCGACCCCCCGAGGAACCAGGGAATGTTCTGCGCGAGCACGTTCAGCATCTTGCCCGAGGCATCCCTCCCGGCCAAGCCTTTTGGGTCGGTCGGAAACACGGGAAGATTGCGGTCCCATCCGGAGGGCAGCTCGCGGCGCTGCATATGGTCGATTTCGGCGGCGAGATCCGGGTACTTGCCTCGGTAGGCCCCGAAGAGTTCCGTCCACCGGCGGCGGGCCTCCTCCCCCCGGGCCCCTATCCCGGCCGCGAAATGCTCCTGGACGCCCTCGGGGACTAAGAACTGCGCATCCTCTGGCCAGCAGTAGAATCGCTTGCAGAGGCGGACCTCCTCGTCGCCCAGGGGCTCGCCGTGAGCCTCGGCGGTGTCCTGCTTGTGAGGAGAACCATAGCCGATGTGGCTATCCAGGATAATAAATGTTGGGCGGCCCTTCGTCTGTCGGAATGTCTCCAGGGCATTTTGGATGCGGTCAATGTCGTTGGCGTCGCCAACGCGCAGGACATTCCACCCATAACCCAAGAACAAGGCCGCGATGTCTTCCGTAAAGGTAATGCGGGTGTTCCCCTCAATGGTGATATGGTTATTGTCGTAGACCCAACAGAGGTTGTCCAGGCCCAAATGGCCGGCGAGTGACGCCGTCTCTGACCCGACGCCCTCCATCATGCAGCCGTCCCCGCAAATGGCATAGATGTCGTAGTCGAAGATGTCGAATCCCGGTTGGTTGTACCGCTGGGCGAGCCACTTCCGGCCGATGGCCATGCCGACGCTGGTGGCGATGCCCTGCCCAAGAGGCCCGCTGGTGGTCTCGACCCCCGAGGTCCAGTGGTATTCGGGATGCCCAGGGGCTTTGCTGTCGAGCTGGCGGAAACGGCGGATGTCGTCCAGGCTCACCGCAGGCTGTCCCAATATTTCGTAATCGGCGTTCACCGCCTGAACCCCGGTGAGGTAAAGCATGGACCAGAGCAGCATCGAGGCGTGACCGTTGGAGAGCACGAACCGGTCTCGGTTGGGCCAGATGGGGTCTTGGGGATCGAAACGCATGACGCGGTTCCAGATCGTGTAGACCAGAGGCGCCAGCGCCATGGGCGTGCCCGGGTGTCCAGACTTGGCCTGTTGGACCGCGTCTATAGAAAGGGTACGGATGGTGTTAATCGCCAATTGAGCCATTTGCTCGTCCGTCATGGGTTATTCCTTTCGGGTTGCAAAGTCTCCAGGTTTGTTTCTGCCGGTTAGAAGGCCCGGGGTCGTCGCGATCTCAAGATTTGGCAGCATTCATCAGGGCTCGTGGAAAGCGGTTCAGACCCCTTGCCGGTCGCAGATCGGCTACGCTTCCAGAGAAGCTACTTTGCTAAGGCGCCGCAGATGCCGCGCGGCTCCACTGAATTCGGCCGCCAGGAAGGTTTCCACCAGGTCCCAGGCTACCGCCGGTCCTACGGTCCGGCCGCCCATGCAGATAATGTTCATGTGATCGTCCTCGACCCCCTGCCTGGCGGAGAAGTGGTCGTGAACCAGGCCGGCGCGGATGCCCGGAACCTTGTTGGCGCAGACTGAAGCGCCGACACCGCTGCCGCAGATGGCTATTCCGCGTTCCACCTTCCCCGCGGCCACTGCCTGGGCCAGGGGAATGACGAAATCGGGATAGTCGTCGCCAGGGTTTAGACCATGAGCACCGAAGTCGACCACCTCATAGCCTGCAGCGCGGAGCTGGGCTACCAGTTCTTCCTTCAAACCAAACCCACCGTGATCGGTGGCGATTCCCACCCGCTTGGGCAAGCCGAGAGTCATTAGGAGGTCTCCTTGAGCTTCCGGTAGCGCCGGATAAGGGTGTTCGTTGAACTATCATGGCCGAGCCGGGGCTCCTCCCGGCTCTCCAGTTCCGGGATAATGCGCTGGGCCAGAGCCTTGCCCAGCTCGACACCCCACTGGTCGAACGAGTTGATGCTCCAGATGGTCCCCTGGGTGAAGACGCTGTGCTCGTAGAGAGCCACGAGTTTGCCAAGCGTTTCCGGGGAAAGGCGCTCGGCGAGGATCGTGTTGGAGGGGCGGTTGCCCTGGAAGACTCGGTGGGGCACGAGCCAACCCGGCGTGCCCTCGGCTTTCACTTGCTCGGCCGCCTTGCCGAAAGCCAGCGCCTCGGTTTGGGCGAAGACATTGGCGAGGAGTATGTCGTGGTGCCGGCCCAGGGGGTTGAGCGGCTGGACAAAGGCAATGAAATCACCAGGAATGAGTCTGGTTCCCTGATGAATCAACTGGTAAAAAGAATGCTGGCCGTTGGTCCCCGGCTCGCCCCAATAGATGGGACCAGTTTGGTATGCGATCTCGGTTCCATCCAGGGTGACGTTTTTGCCGTTGCTCTCCATGGTGAGCTGCTGCAGATAGGCCGGGAATCGCTTCAAATATTGCTCGTAGGGCAGGACCGCCACGGTCTGGGCGCCGAAGAAGTTGTTGTACCAGAAGGCCAGGAGGCCCATGAGCACCGGCAGGTTGCCCACGAACGGGGTGGTGCGGAAGTGCTCGTCCATCTGATGGAAGCCGTCCAACATGGCCCGGAAATTGTCCGGGCCGATGGCCAGCATGGTGGAGAGGCCGATGGCCGAGTCCATGGAGTAGCGCCCGCCGACCCAATCCCAGAACTCGAACATGTTGGCAGTATCGATGCCGAATTTCGCCACTTCCTCAGCGTTCGTCGAGACCGCGACAAAATGCCTGGCCACCGATTTTTCGTTGCCCCCGAGACCCGCCAGCGACCAGTTGCGGGCCGTGTGGGCGTTGGTCATCGTCTCCAGCGTAGTAAAGGTTTTGGAAGAAATGATGAAGAGGGTTTCCGACGGATCAAGATCCTGGACCGCCTCCGCGAAGTCGGTGCCATCGACATTGGAAACGAATCGGAAGGTCATGGCACGCTCGCTGTAGTGCTTTAGCGCCTCGTAGGCCATCACCGGCCCCAGGTCGGAGCCCCCGATGCCTATGTTTATCACGTTTCGAATACGTTTGCCGGTGTGGCCCAGCCATGCGCCGCTCCGGACACGGCCGCAAAAGTCGGCCATCCTCTCCAGCACGGCGTTGACCTGCGGCACCACGTTTTCGCCGTCTACGACGATGACTGCTCCCTTCGGGGCGCGAAGGGCGACGTGCAGGACGGCTCGTTTCTCCGTAAGGTTTAGCTTTTCACCCCGGAACATGGCGTCAATCCGGGTTCGCAGGCCGAATTCTTCGGCCAGTTGCACAAGCAGCCTGAGGGTTTCATCGGTGATGCGATTCTTGGAGTAATCCAGGTAAAGGCCCACGGCCTCGGCGGTCATCCGCTCGCCGCGACCTGGATCGTCCGCAAAGAGTTCCCTGAGATGCAGCTTCCAAACCTTTTGATAGTGGGCCTCCAGGGCCTTCCAGGCCGGTCGCTCGGTGAGTGGCGCCGTGACCGTTGTCATGTTCGTGCTCCTTTCGTCCTGTCAGGACATCCACTGTCGTCGCTCATTGCCGATCCCCCCCGGTGCTCCCGGTCAGGCTAAAACGTCTCCAAAGCGTTATAACAACCCGCCGGATGCTTCATACACAATGGCGTCGCTTTCACAGCTCAGGCCTAGAACGCGGCAAACTGTGTTCGCGATCATCCATTCCTCATCGGTGCGAATGACGCGGACAGGGACCCGGCCGGCTGCCGTGGAAATTACGCCCGCGTTGGCCATGTTTTGTTTTTCTTCGAGTTCGATTCCAAGGAATCCCAGCCCATCGCAAATCCGGGCACGGACCGTGGGCGCATTCTCTCCGATGCCGCCAGAGAAAACCAGCGTGTCCAGTCCGCCCAAGGCCGCCGCGAATGCGCCGATCCATTTCTTGACCTGGTAGCAAAACAGCGCGACCGCTTCAGCCGCCCGCACGTCCTGTGTTTCATGGTTGAGCAGGTCACGCATGTCGGGACTGGTCTCCGATACGCCGAGCAGCCCGGACTGGAAATTGACCATCTCATTGAATCGTTTTGCATTGAAGCCCTCGGTGCGCGCCAGAAACCAAAGCAGTCCGGGATCGAGATCGCCTGAGCGGGTGCTCATCGGCACACCGGCTGTCGGGGTGAAACTCATGCTTGTGTCCACGGGTTTTGCCCTCACGCACTGCCGCAAGGCTCGCGCCATTGCCGAGGTGGGCCAGCATGATCCGACCTTGTGCCGCTTCCGTTCCGGCCAGGCGCGCCAGTTCTCCCATTAGAAACGCATACGACAGCCCGTGAAACCCGTACCGCCGCACCCCGTGCGCTTCGTAGCGGCGAGGGATAGGCAACAACCGGGCCACACGCGGCAGGTCATGGTGAAAAGCCGTGTCGAAACACGCCACCTGGGGCAGGTGGGAAAATCGGCGATGAAACGCCCTGGTCAACAGGATCTCCTCCGGCAGGTGCTCAGGATCGAACGGAGTGAGCCGGTGCAGATCCTCAACCATTTCCGCAGTGACTCGCTGCGGCTTTCCATACTTCGGCCCACCATGCACCACGCGATGCCCCACAGCGGTCAATGCATCACGCCCGCTGCGTTCCTCGATCCAATCCATCAGATGACCCACCGCCGCCGTGTGGTCTGGCGCCGCCACTAACCGCGAAAAGTTGTCCGCCCGGTCCAAGCCTTTCACCCGAAAGGTAGCCTCCGGCAGTCCAATCCGCTCGATCTCGCCCTCCAGAATCCGTCGGAGCGAGTCCCCTGCCTCGAACAGCGCAAACTTGATGCTCGACGAGCCACCATTGATCGTGAGGATGTGTGGATTAGCCGGTTTCATGGATGACTCCTTCGTCATTCTTAAATTCTAACGAAGCCAGTTTCGCGCTTGTGGACCTGTAATCCGTGTGAAGAATGCTCGATGCAAAATCCCAGGGGGAGGGCGCCGCGTCTTCAGGATGATCGAACAACTCCAGTCGAACGCGGCTGGCGTTACGGCTGAAAATGGAGAAATTAACCCCTTCTCCCATTTCCCGGGTCTCCAAAGGCAGAGGAAAGCCCAGCCGAACGTCAGTGCGCTCGGAGATCTCGGGGATATAATCGTGCAACTCGCATTTGGGCGTTTTCATCATCGGTGCCACAGGATTCGAGCGGATTCCAACGGGACCGCCACCCCGGAGCGCTGAGGTATCACCCGCGCCGTGTAGTCCGTCGCCGGGCGGGCCGCAGGCACAGCCCCGGTGTAAACGTAGCCGCCCGATGCGCCGGCCGGTTGGCGAATGCACTTCATTTCCTCACGTACGAGATCGCCGCCGTTGATTCCGTCAGCATAAAGCTCAACTCGGACCGCATTCGGGTCGAGATCGTTCAGAAAGATTTCGACTTCAAAGACGTGGTTGTCTGCCTTGGTTTCGACCCGCAAGTCTCCGAAGCGCAACGAGTCCCACTTCCGGTCCACCTCGTGCTGCCAATTGACCACTTGCCTGCCCACTTCGCCTTTGTTCGCCGCGCGCTCAAGGTAGGCGGCGGCAGCCGGGAGGTAGTGTTGCTCGGTGTATTCGCGCACCGCACGGCTGGCGGAGAAGAGGGGCGTCAAACGAGCCATGCTTTCACGCATCCGCGCGATCCAGGCGGTGGGAATGCCCCTATCGTCGCGGGTATAGAACTCCCGGATCACCTCCCGCTCAAGCAGGTCGTAAAGCGCGTCGGCTTCGGCAGCGTCCCAGGCCGGATCGTCGCCATGCTCCAGGCCGTCCCCCAGAGCCCACCCAACTTCCGGCGCGTAGGCTTCCGCCCACCAGCCGTCCAATTCAGAGAGATTGATGCCTCCATTTACGAGCACCTTCATTCCGCTCGTTCCGCACGCCTCCCAGGGCCGCCGCGGCGTGTTGATCCAGACGTCCACCCCCTGCACCAGTTGTTCGGTCAAGTGCATGTCGTAGTCACTTAGAAAGATCACATGGGGGCGGGCCTCGGGCCGGCGGATGAAATTTATCCATTCATGGATCAAAGCCTGCCCTGCATGGTCCTCCGGATGGGCCTTGCCGGCGACGATGAGTTGCACCGGGCGCCCGGAATTTGTTAACAGACGAAGCAGCCGCTCCGGGTTGTGCAGGAGCAGGTTCGGCCTCTTGTAGGTCGCGAAGCGCCGCGCAAAGCCCAGTGTCAAAGCGCTGGGATCAAATAAATGTTTGGCCGCGTCAACCTCCTCGGGCGGCGCGCCGGAGACGGCCAGTTGCCCTGACAATCGCTCTCGAGCGTATTCAACAAGAGACTTAGTGGAGGCGGTGCGAAATTGCCAGAGCCTGGCGTCGGAGACGCTGCGAATGTCCCGCGCCAGGGGTTCGGTCGTCCCCAGCCATCTGTCCTTTCCACAGGCTTCAGTCCAAAGATCATCGGCCGCCGCCGAGTCCCAGGTCGGCATGTGGACTCCGTTGGTCACATGTCCAACGGGCACCTCAATCGCCGACCAATGGGGAAAGAGGGGCTCGAAGAGATACCGGCTGACTTTCCCATGCAAGCGACTCACGCCATTGACCGCCCCGCTCCCCCGGATTGCCAGATAGGCCATGTTGAAACTTTCCGACGAGTCGTCCGGGTTCTGGCGGCCAAGGGCCAGCAGATCGTTTAGTGTTATGCCGAGGAGAGACTCGGCATAACCACCGAGGTATTGTTCGATGAGGGCCGGAGTGAAACGGTCAAAGCCGGCGGGCACTGCCGTGTGCGTGGTGAAGAGGTTCCCCGATCGAGTGGCGGCCAGCGCGACTTCGAAGGGTTGCGCGGTCTCCTGCATGAAACTGCGGGCGCGTTCCAACACGGCAAAGGCTGCATGCCCTTCATTCAGATGACAGACCTCCGGCCGGAGGCCAAGCGCAACAAGCAGCCGCCATCCGCCGATCCCAAGGATCGCTTCCTGGATGAGGCGCAACTCCGGTCCTCCGCCATACAGCTCGCTGGTAATCCCTCGATGTGCGGGGAAGTTCGCCGCGTCATTGCTGTCCAGCAGATAAAGTTTCACTCTGCCGACCTGGACCTGCCAGGCGCGCAGCCAGACCGAGTACCCGGGCAGGTGGATCTCCACCCGCAGCCACTCGCCGTTTTCCTGGCGCACAGGCGTGATCGGCAACTGTCCCGGGTCGTTGTACGGGAAGAGGGCCTGCTGGGCTCCGTCCTTGTCGATCACCTGGCGAAAATAGCCTTGCTGGTAGAGCAGCCCCACTCCGACTACCGGCACGCCCAGGTCGCTGGCGGCCTTGAGCTGATCGCCGGCCACGTTGCCAAGTCCCCCGGAGTAGATGGGCAAAGCTTCGCTCAACATAAATTCCATGCTGAAATAAGCGGCGCAGGTCAGGGGCGCCTGCGAATGATTCTGCTGAAACCACGCGGGCGCCTCCAGCACTTGCCGCCTGATCTGCACCATGTCACCGACGTTTTTCCGAAAAACGGAATCGGCCAATACGCGCTCGATCCGATCACGCGAGGCCGTCTGCAGGACAACCCAGGGGTTATGAGTGATTTCCCACAGTTCGGGATCAATCTGCCGCCACAATTCGTCGGTGGCATGATGCCACGACGAGCGTAGATTCAAGGCCAACTCGACCAGGGAATCGAACCCCTCGATATCCATGGGTAGAAAATTGTGAATGGGGTGGCTGGCGCGGGTTTGTTTGCTCATGGTTTCTCCTTCAGTTTTGGCTCGGCGCCGACGTCAGAGTATCGCTGACAATCGTCTGTGCTTCCTCGAGGATGCGGCGCAGGTGATCGGCCCCACGGAAGCTCTCTGCATAAATTTTGTAGATGTCCTCGGTCCCTGACGGACGCGCCGCGAACCATCCGCTTTCTGCTATTACCTTTAACCCGCCGATGGGCGCGCCATTGCCAGGCGCGCAGGTGAGGATAGTCTCTATTTTCTCACCGGCCAGGTCCGTGAGCCGAACCTGTTGCGGCGAGAGTCTCTCCAGCAACTTCTTTTGCTCCGGGGTGGCCGATGCCTCAACGCGATCGTAAATCGGCTCACCGAACTCGCGTGTGAGTTCGGTGTAAATCTCGCCGGGATCACGGTCCATCCGCACAGTCATCTCTGCTGCGAGCAAAGCCGGGACGATTGCGTCTTTGTCCGTCGTCCAGACGCTGCCGTCCAGACGGACAAAAGACGCCCCCGCGCTCTCTTCGCCCCCGAAGGCAAGTGAGCCGTCGAGCAGGCCATCGACGAACCACTTGAATCCGACCGGAACCTCAACGAGCTTACGGCCAAGCTTGGCGGTGACAAGATCGATCATCTGGCTGCTCACCACAGTTTTTCCGACTGCCGCCTCCTTGCGCCATTTCGGCCGGTGTTGGAAAAGGTAGAAAATGGCGACCGAAAGGTAGTGATTGGGAGCAAGCAACCCCCCGCTCCTGGTTACGATCCCGTGCCGGTCGTGGTCGGTGTCGCAGGCAAAAGCGATATCGAAGCGATCCTTGAGGCCGATCAGCCTTTGCATCGCATAGGGTGAGGATGGGTCCATGCGGATCCGGCCGTCCCAATCAACAGTCATAAAACGGAAGGTCGGATCGACGGCCTCGTTCACGACCGTGAGGTTCAAACCGTAGCGTTCGGCAATCGGCCCCCAGTAGTGGACCCCGGCGCCGCCCAGCGGATCGACTCCCATGCGGATCTTCCCTGCGCGAATGACGTCCATGTCGATCACGTTGGCGAGATCGCTAACGTAAGCACCGAGATAGTCGTGCCGGTGCGTCGTGGGGGCGCGAAGAGCTTTCTCGAAAGAAACCCTTTTCAAACCCTGAAGGCCATTTTCGAGAAACTCGTTTGCCTTAGCCTCGATCCAGCCGGTGACGGCGGCTTCGGCCGGCCCGCCGTTTGGAGGATCGTATTTGAACCCGCCGTCAGGCGGCGGATTGTGTGAGGGTGTGATGACGATTCCGTCGGCAAGTCCTGTCGTGCGCCCGCTGTTGTATGTGAGAATCGCGTGGGAAACGGCAGGGGTTGGGGTATATTCGTCCCCCTGCGTGATCATGACTTCCACCCCGTTTGCCGCCAGAACCTCGAGCGCGCTGGCAAAGGCCGGCACGGACAGGGCATGGGTATCCATGCCCATGAACAACGGCCCGTCGATACTCTGCTGCTTGCGGTAGAGACAGATAGCCTGGGTGATTGCCAGAATATGTTCCTCATTGAAGGCGTGGTCCAGCGAAGAGCCGCGATGCCCGGAGGTCCCGAAGGCAACCCGTTGTTCCGGCACTGAAGGGTCAGGCGCCTGCGTATAGTAGGCCGTGACGAGTCTAGGTACATTCACCAGCATCGATGCTTCGGCCGGCTTTCCTGCATAAGGACTTACTTTCATGACTCCCTCGTCAAATGCCGCTGTGACCTTTGCGTCAAGGTCTCCATCAGCTTGTCGAACGGTTTGTTGAATTTTTCGACTCCTTCGTCCTCAAGTTGCCGCGTCACATTGTCGATGCTGATGCCCAGTTCCGGCAGTCGCTCCAACACCCAGCGGGCTTCCTTGACATCTTGTTCAAGCCGGGCTTTCGGCTCTCCGTGATCGCGGTAGGCGTCAAGGGTTTCCAGCGGGGCCGTATTGACCGTGTCCGGTCCGATGAGGGCTTCGATGTATTTCACATCGCTGTAGTCCGGGTTCTTGGTGCTGGTGCTGGCCCAGAGCAGCCGCTGGACACGAGCGCCCTGAGCAGCCAGCTTCTTGAATCGGTCGTTGCCGAAGATCTCTTTGTAGATTTGGTAGGCAATCTTCGCGCTCGCGATGGCAACTTGCCCGCGCACCGTTTTCGCGAGGTCTGCCTCCTTGCCGCTTTGTGTAACGAGTTTTTCCAGCAGCGGGTCCACCAGCGCATCAATGCGGCTTATGAAGAAGCTGGCCACCGATGCTAAATGCTTCACGGGCTTCCCTTGGGCCGCGCGCGCTTCGATGCCTGCGATGTAAGCTTCCACCACTTGCCGATAACGAGGCAATCCAAAGAGCAGCGTCACGTTGACGCTGATTCCTTCGCTGATAAGTTGCTGGATTGCGGGCAGCCCATCGGCCGTCGCCGGGACCTTGATGAAGACATTGGGCCGGTTCAGCGCGGCCCACAACCGGCGGGCTTCGTCCATCGTCCCGTTGGTGTCGTGCGCCAGGTGGGGATTGACCTCCAGGCTGACATATCCATCTTTGCCCTCAGTCCTGTCGTAGAGAGGCCGGAACTCGTCGGCGGCGCTCTGCACGTCGCGCTGACTGAGGGTTTCATAAATTGCCTCGGCACTTTTCCCTTCAAGCGCCATGGCCCGAATGTCCTCGTCGTAATCGTGGCTATCCACAATCGCCTTCTCGAAGATGGATGGATTCGAGGTCATCCCCCGCAGTCCATCCTCCTCGATCAGACGCCGGAGCCCGCCGCCGGCGATCAGATCTCGCCGGATGTAGTCCAGCCAGATGGATTGGCCGAGCGTTCCCAATTGTTTCAAAGGATTGTTTTTCATGTTTTTGTCTCTTTGTTTTCCGGTTCCGGCACCCTTTTCTCTACCGAGCAAAAGGATGCGTGCAGTACTTCAGCACCCTCAGAAAGGTCTTGTGCCGCCGGCTGCCCATTTCCAAGTGTCTCTGTACCGCCAACTTAGCCAATTCGCCCATGAAGGGCCAAACGAGGCAGTAGGCGCAGACGATCCCGGCGGTTCGCCAATGAATGGGGGTGATGAAGCCAAAGGGATACACCACGAATAGGGTGTCCCATCGTCCTGGAGCTGAGCGCCTGGGCGTCGATGTCAATGCCGGCTTTGGCGAAATTCTCTTCTTGATAGTTAGTTCAGCCACACTCTGTGGATCTCCGTAAATACCAACCGAGCCAAGCAAAATCACTAATCTTACGGAAAACCAGCCCTTACGTGCCTGGCCGCAGGCGCAGGCTTTCCTGCAAGTGCGTGCGGTCCCCCAGCACTTTTAATAATGGTCCCTGTTTGGTCATTTCCACGATGCTTAACGCGGCCACCGATAGGCTGATGCGATCGCGGTAGCGGCCCACATCGATGCCCAGCAAGGAACACAGCATAATGCGCGTCGTGGCTTTGTGGGATACTACAAGGACATTCCCCGTGGGATGCTTCTGTTCAATCTCATCCAACACTACGGAACTGCGGCGGGCTATGTCGATCCCCCGTTCCCCCGCGGTGGGCGAATACCAACCCGGGTCGGCCAGCCAGCTCACATATTCATCATGGAACTGGCGGTTCACTTCCTCCGGGGTCTTGCCCTCCCACTGGCCGTAGGCGATCTCTTTGAGCCCATCCCTCAGGTGCGGGTTTAAGCCCACGGCTTCGCACAAAGGTTGGGCCGTGGCCACGGCGCGTTTCAGGGGACTGCAAAAGACGCCTTCCCAGGCAAGGTCTCTATAGGCAGCGGCAAAATCCCGGGCCATTTCATTCCCTTCCGGGGTCAAGTCCGGATCAAGGCTGCCGCAATAGCCTCCTGTCTGGCTGGCGGTGGTTTCCCCATGTCGAAGAAAGTAGAGAATAAGGCCCATGAGAATTTGTTTCCTTTTAAACGGGGTCTAAGGTTTCTCCATCTCGTCGCGATACTCCCCCCCGCGCGCCATGCTGTTGCACTTAGCCCGGTGATACAGGGCCTTTTGGGCGGCAACCACATTGATTTCCTCACCCTTCCAGGTATCCAGGGCCGGCTGCTGGATGGCCCTCGAGTAGGAAAACGTCAGAACCCAGGGCATTTTGGACCGCCACCTGATATTCATGGCATTCAGGCGAGCTGAAGCCAGTTCAGGGGCTTGACCACCGGACAGGAAGGCGACGCCGGGGACAGCCCCAGGTACCGCCCGGAGCAGACAAGATACCGTGGCGTCAGCCACCTCTTCAACACTGGCCTGCGTGGGACAATCTTTACCCGGGAGCACCATGTTGGGCTTTAAGATCATTCCTTCAAAAAGCACCCGCTGCCGGTAGAGTTGGCGAAACACCGCGTGCAGTGCTGCTTCAGTCACGCGGGCGCACTGCTCCAGGGTGTGGTCGCCATCCATGAGAACCTCCGGCTCTACTATGGGAACCAGACCGGCTTCCTGGCACAAGGCGGCATAGCGCGCCAGTGCCTGGGCGTTGGCCTCCAGGCACCCCCGGCTGGGAATGCCCTCGCCGATGGTGATCACCGCCCGCCATTTGGCAAACCTGGCCCCCATCTGCCGGTATTCCAGTAAGCGCTCCCGCAGACCATCCAGGCCTTCGGTAATTTTCTCCCTTGGATGACCGGCCAGATCCTTGGCGCCGGCGTCCACCTTAATGCCCGGGACAATTCCGCTTTCAGTCAGGAGCTTAAGAAAAGACGTGCCGTCATTTTTGGACTGACGTATGGTCTCATCATACAAAATAGCCCCACTGATGAACTCTCCCAGCCCGGGTGTGGTCAAGATCAATTCCCGCCAAGCTCGGCGGGCCTCCACAGTTTGCGGAATCCCCAGCGGGGCAAAACGCTTGTGACAGGTCGAGTTACTCTCGTCCATGGCCAGAAGGCCCTTGCTTGCCTGCATCATCGCTCGAACCGTGGTTGCAAGCTCCTGTTCACTCACTCCCATATCTTTAGCCTCCATTAAAAGGGCCACTTCCAGTCAGTGGCATCCTGTCGATCCACGCCAAACTCGTAGGCATAATTCATACACGCGATCTGCTGGTCTAACAGGGCCTCTCGAACGCTGGAGCCCGTCTCACAGAAGCGGGGCATCCGGTCGATAGCGTCAATGGCCAGGCTGAAGCGGTCGGTTTGATTGCGTATAGCCAGTTCCAGGGGTGTATTGATGTTTCCCATCTCCTTGTAGCCGCGCACGTGAATATGGTGCTGGCCGGGTCTGCGGTAAGTCAACCGGTGGATCAGCCACGGATAAGAGTGGAAATTGAAGATCACCGGTTTGGTTGAAGTGAAGAGGGACTCGAACTCCCGGTCAGTCATCCCGTGGGGGTGTTCGGTGTGCGGCGCCAGCTTGAACATGTCCACCACATTAACGAACCGAACTTTTATATCGGGCAGGTGCTGGCGGAGCAACGCGGTAGCTGCCAGGGACTCCATAGTCGGCAAGTCGCCGCAGCTCGCCATGACCACATCGGGCTCGGCCCCCTGGTCATTACTTGCCCAGTTCCAAATACCCGCGCCTTTCGTGCAGTGCGCGACAGCCGCATCCATGTCCAGGTATTGCAGGTGTACCTGTTTGTCCGCTACGATGACGTTGACGTAGTTAGTGCTTTGCAGGCAGTGGTCGGCTACCGAAAGCAGGGAGTTGGCGTCGGGCGGCAGGTAGATGCGCACCACGTTGGGGCTTTTGTTGGCGACCACGTCGAGAAACCCGGGGTCCTGATGAGTGAAACCGTTGTGGTCCTGCCGCCAGACCAGTCCTGTGATCAGCAGGTTGAGTGACGCCACCTTAGCCCGCCAGGAAAGCTCGTTGCACTTTTCCAACCACTTGGCATGCTGGTTGAACATCGAGTCGATTACGTGTATGAACGGCTCATAGCTGTTGATGAAACCGTGCCGGCCGCTCAGAAGGTAGCCTTCCAGCCATCCTTCCACCGTGTGCTCGCTGAGCATCTCCATGACCCGGCCATCCGGGGCCAGCTCTCCTCCATCGGAGTCCTCAGGAAAATACTCCCCCAGCCAGACCTTCTTGCCGACTTCGTAAATGGCATCGAGCTTGTTGGATTGGGTCTCGTCCGGCCCGAAGACGCGGAAGTTCTGCATATTCATTCGCATGACATCCCGAAGGAAGTTGCCCAGGGTGGGGACGTTCCCGGCCATGGTCCCTCCGGGTTTTTTGACCTCTACGGCAAACTTGCGGAAGTCAGGCATGTCCAGAGGCCGACGCAGCAAGCCGCCGTTTGCTACGGGATTGGCGCTCATGCGCCGGTTCCCTTTGGGGGCCAGGGACTTCAACTCGGGGACCAGCCGCCCCTGCTCGTCAAAATGAACCTCCGGCTTGTAGCTGCGCATCCACGATTCCAGCACTTTCAGGTGAGCAGGGTTGGTGGCGATGTCCGTGATGGGGATTTGGTGCGCCCGCCAGAACCCTTCCAGGTAGTGCTCGTCCACCTTACGGGGTGCGGTCCAGCCTTTGGGGCTCCGAAGGATGATCATCGGCCAGCGCGGCCGGAAGGCCTTGCCGGTCTGCCGCGCCTCCTTCTGGAACTTTCGGATATCCAATATGCAGTGTTCCATGGTGGCGGCCATCGCCTGATGCATGCTCTCGGGTTCGCTGCCCTCCACAAAGTAAGGGGTGTACCCATATCCGACGAACAGGGCCTCCAATTCCTCGTGGCTGATGCGGGCCAAAATGGTGGGGTTATTGATCTTATAGCCGTTGAGGTGCAGGACCGGCAGCACCGCCCCATCGGTGATCGGGTTGAGAAATTTGTTACTGTGCCAGCTCGTGGCAAGCGGCCCGGTCTCAGACTCGCCGTCGCCCACCATCACGAGGGTGATCAGATCCGGGTGGTCGAAGACCGTCCCAAATGCGTGGGAAAGGCTGTAACCTAATTCGCCGCCTTCGTGGATACTGCCCGGAGTTTCCGGGGTTGCATGGCTGCCGATGCCCCCGGGGAAGGAGAACTGCTTGAAGAAGCTCTGCATCCCTGTCAAGTTTTCACTTTTGCCCGGGTACACTTCCGAATAGGTCCCCTCAAGGTACGCCTGGGACAGGACCGCAGGCGCCCCGTGACCGGGGCCGGAGATATAGATCGCGTTCAGGTCGTACTTGTTGATCAGGCGGTTAAATTGAATGTAGGTGAAGCACTGACCGGCGTCCGATCCCCAGTGGCCCAGCAGCCTGGCTTTTATATGTTCCAGTTTGAGCGGCTCCCTGAGCAAAGGGTTGTTCTTAAGGTACAACATCCCAAGGCACAGGTAGAGGCTGGCCTGCCAGTACGCGTCGATCTTGCGCAGCTCATCCGTGCTCAGTGGGGTTCCTTTAATCGTCGAGCGAGCCGGCCCGTAAGCGCTGATGCTTTCGTCCGCGTGGACTGCCGGCGGTTGCTTGGCGGAAGTTGTCATAAACTCGTCCTCCTTTTTATGTCTGGGTTCTTCTGCCACTCATGCCCAACTTTTTCGCCAGTCTACTCAACCGGCCTTCCTGCTCATCAGGTCAGACCAAACGAGCCTTCCGAAAAGGAGATTGTGGCGTAGTAGGTAGCGAGCTGACAGTGGTTAAAAGGAATCATTTCCCTGCACTTTTGGATAATCACAGGCAAAGGGAAGTCAAGGTCGGACTTCAAGGTAAATTTTGGGGGCGTTCCTGAAGATTTTTCGGGTGCAGTCAGTGTTCAAAATGTTCGTCACCATCAATCCCCAAATGATCAATTTGACGCATTCAGGATGATGCTTACGTTCCAGTAAAACGCCGATTCCTTTGACCAATGGGTGTGGAACTGGGCAAAGGGATGTCAAAGGCGGATGAACTCACAAATCGAAAACGCCGACAAAGTCAAGCCCAGTCATAATAGTTCGAGCAAATGAGGCACGGACTCTCGAATACGAATCGAAAGCTTATAGTGGGACCTATGACGGCTAACAGACGCCCAGAAGACAAATTTCGCGTCTAAGAAGACGGTTTGGCAATGTCGAGGTCCTGCAGATCACGCTTGGGGGCGCACAGACGGGACGGTCGCATCGCAATTTCGCGAGTTCCTCAACTTGTGGCCCCCAGCTTGACGCCCACTACCAGACCATCTTAGCTTATTGTCAGTATATTTTTAAGCCCGGGAAATATTAGGGGATTTCATTAGGAGGACCACATGGAGTGGCGATGCAGGAAAACCAATTAAGCGGATTGGGAAAGTGTCGAATTCTTTCTTTTATGCCCAGTATGCCCTTCGTCGATGAAGATGACTGCGTACTTTATGACAACCTGCGGATAATCCAGGAATATCTTGAGGCAAGCAAGCCCCGCATTTCTTTGAGAAGGCAGGCCCAACAGAGAAAGTCTATTTGGATCCCGCCAAACCGAAATGCGGGATCGTGACGTGGCTTTAGAAGCATGTGAGAAGGACAAACGCAAGGCACGGAGATCGTTGAACAATGACAGAAAGAACGGGAAATCCTTGTGCCGCCTGTGAAGGCGAGAAGTCCGAAGGAACCCCATGGCCTATGGGCGTAACGTGGATTGAATCGCGCAGGGCGTACAACTTCGCTCTGTACTCGCGTCACGCCACAAGTCTTACTCTGCTTCTTTACACTAAACAAGATACGATCAGTCCGGTCCATAAATATGTTTTTGACCCGATTTTAAACAAAACCGGCCTGATATGGCATTGCATGGTGCATGAGGAAGAACTCCATGGCGCAACACTTTATGCTTATCGCGCTGATGGCCCGTATGACCCGTCAAATGGACACCGATTCGATGTGCAGAAACTGCTTATCGATCCATTCGCTTTTGCCGTACATTTCCCGCCTGGATACAGTCGCCTGTCGGCCTCGAAGCCTGGTCCCACAGACGGCAAGGCGCCTCTCGGAGTGCTCGTCAAAGATCCGACATCCTTTGACTGGGAAACAGATCCTCGACCTCGCCATGGTCATGATCTCATAGTCTACGAACTGCACGTAAAGGGCTTTACCGCGAGACCTAATTCCGGGGTCAGCCCGGAAAAGCGGGGCACATTTGCCGGGCTCATCGAGAAAATTCCCTATCTCCAGGACCTTGGAATAACGGCGGTGGAGTTACTGCCGGTCCATCAGTTCGATCCTCAAGAGGGCAACTACTGGGGCTACATGACTCTTAATTTTTTTGCTCCCAACAGGCAATTTGCCTGCGGCGAGCCCACTAGGGAATTTCGTGATATGGTTAAAGCTTTTCACGCTGCCGGAATCGAAGTGTGGCTCGACGTTGTATACAATCATACCAGTGAGAATGGCGAAGATGGTCCGACCTACAGCTACCGAGGCATTGACAACAAGGATTACTACCTTATCAGGCAGAGGACAGGTGAATACGTTAACGATACGGGTTGTGGCAACACAACGAACTGCGCTCATCCCATTGTTCGAGCACTGATACTGTCCAGCCTGAACCACTGGGCGGAAAACATGCACGTAGACGGGTTTCGGTTCGATCTAGCATCGATATTTACCCGTACTCTCGATGGATCTGTCAACACTCTGGACCCTCCGCTGGTTGCAGAGATCGGTCTGTTGGGATACTTACGTGACATGAGGCTCGTCGCCGAGGCATGGGATATCGGCAGTTATCTGCTCGGTCGAAGCTTTCCGGGTCCAATGTGGCATCAGTGGAATGGGAAATTCCGAGACGACATCCGTGCTTTCGTGAAAGGAGACGCCGGACTGGTCGGAGCTTTGATGCAACGACTGTACGGTAGTGATGACCTGTTTCCGGAAGGTCCCGTTGAGGTCTACCGCCCGTACCAGAGCGTGAATTTCATCACTGCCCACGACGGTTTCTGCCTCTACGACCTGGTGGCATACAACAAAAAGCATAACGAAGCCAACGGCCACAACAACACGGACGGGACAAACGACAACTTAAGCTGGAATTGCGGCTGGGAAGGCGATTTGGGAGTTTCCCGGGAGGTCATGGCGCTGCGGCGGCAACAGGTTAAAAACTTCTTTTGTCTTTTAATGCTTGCCAACGGAACTCCCATGTTCTGCGCCGGCGATGAATTCATGAACACCCAGAGAGGGAACAATAACCCTCATAACCAGGACAACGAAATCACCTGGCTCGATTGGGATCTTCTCGATCACAACAGGGATATGTTTCGTTTTTTTAAATTGATGATCGCTTTCCGGAAAACCCATCATTCCATCGGGCGGGGCCGCTACTGGCGTGAAGATGTCCAATGGTATGGAACATCTGCCGGGGTGGACCTTTCCGAGGATTCCCGCGCTCTCGCCTACTTTCTGCGGTCGCGTCTTAAAGACAACGACCTCTACGTGATGATCAATGCATACTGGGAGGACCTGGCTTTTACCATACAGGAAGGTCAGGCCGATGAGTGGCGCCGCGTTGCAGATACCAGCCTTGCCAGCCCTGATGATGTTGCGGAGGCAGGTAAAGGATATCCCATTTCCAGTCTCCAGTATCTGGTGAAGGCACGCTCGATCGTGGTGCTGGAGCGGTGAAAAATGCAAATCCTTCAGACGATCAAGATACTAAAGGATAATGAAGGCAGGATAGGCTGGGCTTACCTTGACTCGATCGAGGACGCTCACGTCTGATCCTGGCTCTCGCCCGCGATGATGGCGAGGTGGGGTTGCGAGTGCCCCTGTAATTCAAAGAGATTTAAAGAGCGCCTCGGAAATGGAACGGGCTGCCAGTCTTCGAGTCGGACAAGCGGATATTTGTGATCTGATCCCAAGTTGCTTAGTTACACAGAGACCTAAATCGAGCGATTCACCGTCATGCCGGCGGAAGCCGGATCCAGAGGGTGAGCCGACCCCTGTGGATTCTGGCCTACGCCGGAATGGCAACTTGATTTTTTGGCGGATAAAACTATCTAATTTAGCAGAGAGGATTACTGAAATGGGAAGTTTTGCAGCTCTCGTTTCACAGGAGCTCGGGGTAAGGCTTCCTGAAGAGCACGCAGGCTTCATGGAAAGCAATGGGAAAAGGTTGTCGGACGATCCCATCCACGAGGAGAGCTGGGTTCGAGGACTTGGGTCCCCTGATTTCGTCATTGGGACCACCCTCGCATTTCGCACCAAGATATCCAATTTCCGAAAGGAGAATGTGCTGATTGGATATGTGGGCATCAAGACAATCGTCGTCGCCAAGGTATCGGAGGAAATCGACGAATACCTGATGCTGGATACCAGGGACGGGGGCGTGCTTGCAGTTGATAGTTTTGGGGCCACGAACAAGATCGCAGACAGCTTCGATGAGTGGATCGAACCGGAGCTTTTGAGAATCAGGCTCAGGGAAAAGAATACGAGCAACCTTACCGTCGTTGTCTTCGATGATGAATTGAAGGCTGAGGAAGCACGCCTCAAGCTCCTAAAGCTCGAGCACGAAGGATTCATCGAGTTGGAAGACGCAGTGGTTGTAGTGAAGGAACAGGATGGCACGGCCAGGTACCACCAGATGCACAGAACGGCAGGGAAGGGAGGGTTTGCCGGGAGCATCACGGGGGTCATAGTAGGCAGCATCCTCCTCCATCCCCTGATAGGAGTAGTTTTTGGCGCGGTCATGGGAGCGGCCTCCGCCTCTCTCTTCGATGTGGGAATCGACGACCAATTCATAAAAGAACTGTCGAAAAAATTCGAGCCTGGATGCTCTGCTCTATTCACTCTGGTGCGAAAAGCCGATCCGGAGCGGATGGCAGAAGAATTTCTCGGCTTTGGCGGCAAGGTGCTGGTGAACTCGGTGAGCAAAGAGGAAGAGGCTGCGATACAGAAGATTCTCGATGCGGCCAGTGAAGGCGGGGGCTAGAGGGCCGGCAATTTACCTGCAGCGTGGAGCTCGATTTGGGCATTTATGCCGGCTATGTGGTTGGCAATAGAAAAGCCTTTGCATTGGAGTTGATCAATGCGCTTTGAGCGAGGCTTCTTATGACTATGAGAGGGAAAAATATGAGCTTTTCCTTCGACTGGAAAGCTTGGACATGATAGCATATTTATCTAGATCTTTATCCAGTTGTGAACCGCTCACACCGACTATGGTTTGAAAATGCTGGCATTGGTCGAGTATGTAAAGATCTTCACCGCCATACTGGTCATCGTGAATCCAATAGGGGCAGTGCCTGTGTTTGTGACCATGGCCGGCAGCCAGTCGCAACAGGAGCGCTGCGGGATCGCAAGACTCGCTGCGTTTTCGGTGGCCATTGTTCTGGTCGCTGCGTGCGTGTTTGGAGAATCGTTGCTGCGTTTTTTTGGTGTTAGCATGGCCTCGTTTCGGGTAGGAGGCGGTATCCTTGTCATGCTTATCGCTATTGCCATGTTCCATGCCCAGCTCAGCTGGAGTAAAGCGACACCTGAAGAAACCAAAGAAGCGGAGCAAAAGGCAGACGTGGCAGTCGTGCCGCTTGCCATACCGCTTTTGGCCGGCCCCGGCGCTATTAGTACGGTGATCATTTTTGCCGACCAGTCTTCGGCTTGGGCGCATAAAGGATGTCTTATCGTAACCTGCGTGATGGTTGCCATAACCGTATGGATCAGCCTTCGCATGGCAATACCCATAGGCGCACGGCTTGGAAAAACCGGTATTAACATCGTGACGCGGTTGATGAGCTTGCTTCTAGCTGCTATTGCCGTAGAAATAGTTGCCGGTGGTTTAGGCAAGCTCCTGCCTGGATTAGTCAAACAATAAGGCTGCCGGGTTTATCCTGCTCACTTCAACTCGCCGACCATTCTTGCTATACTATATACCCAAGAAGTCTGGGTTATTTGCAGGAGCTATCGGGTGCGCCAAATGTGTGGACACTTATTCACGGTACTGCCAAATGAGAATAGCTAGGGGCAAAGCAAGGAAATCCTTATTTGACTTTGCGTGGAACTTGCATGATAGACAGCGGGGGGCAATCTGCATCTCCTTAGGAGTCGCGACGGCGCTTTTAGTCAACAGGCTCCTGGGTTGGACCTGGCAACTTTCGTTTCTGTGCGGTTTAATTGTGGCAATGGGGAGCGATCTAATTCTCCGAGGCGTCATTTTTTTCAGTGCAGACGGCCCCATGACGCGAGAGCGGGTCTCCCAGGACGAGCCCAACCGAAAGACCTTGATGGTGTCGATCATCTTATTATCGATTCTTGCCACCGGGACAGTGGGTCAGGTTCTCACCGCGGTTGGCAAACACCCGCAGGGACAGGCTCGCATCCTGCTCATCCTTAGCGTAGCAGCCGTGCTGCTGGCCTGGGCCGTATTGCACACTACCTTTGGAGTGCATTACGCCCGGTTGTATTATGAAGCCAAAGATATCCATGGTCGCCCTTTCAAAGAAGGCAGACGCAGCGGCTTTCACTTTCCAGGAACGGAAAACCCGAACTATATCGATTTTCTTTATGTTTCTTTTACCGTCGCTCTGACCTACTCAATGAGTGATGTCGTCGTAGAAAACCCGCTGATGAGGCGCACCGTTCTCATCCACAGCCTAATCTCATTTTTCTTTTACTCCACCGCATTGGCAGGACTTCTGAATGCCATTCTCACTTCCTGATTGGATCGATGGCAGGACCGGCCCTGGCTCCAACTGCTCTTTCGCTGGAGGTCCAGGCGCCGGATTATGCCATGATATTGAGACCGGCATCGACATAAAAAGTTAATCCTGTCAGTCTCCTTGAATACTGAGTTGCCAGATAGGCTGCAGCGGAACCAACGTCTTCAATATCGACAAGGTCATGAGCTTAACCTTGCGAAATGAGGCAAAAGCCGTCTTGGAAATCAGGTTAAACTTGTTTTTAGTGTATCCATGAGTGAGAACGTGTGCCGTGCGATCATCAGTTCCTCGTCTGTCGGAATCACCCATGCCGATACGGGGCTGTCCGTGCGGCTTATTCTTGGTCCACCTTTGTTATTGGCTTCTTCGTCAAGGACGACGCCCAACCAGCCTGAATCCCTGCATACGCGGGAGCGAATTTCCGCGGCATGTTCCCCGATTCCCCCGGTAAACACGACTGCATCGAGACCGCCAAGAGCTGCAGCCAGCGAGCCCATCTCGCGCACAATTCTGTAGACAAACAGGTCAATTGCCTCGGATGCGCGCGGGTCCGGGCTTGAAAGCAGTTCATGCATGTCGCTTGAGATCCCGGAAATACCAAGAAGCCCGGACTGCTTGTAGATAAGTTCGTCCAGTGCCCTGGCGTCCAACCCATGGTTATCCATCAGGTAGATAAGAACCCCCGGGTCAATCGAGCCACAACGGGTCCCCATCGGCAACCCTTCCACGGCACTGAAACCCATTGTGCTGGCGATGCTCTTACACCCTTGCATGGCGCACATACTGGCGCCGTTCCCGAGGTGAGCGACGATCGTTCTTCCCATTGCCGCACCAGCATCGAACCTGGGTAAAACCGTAGAGATGTACTCATAAGACAAGCCATGAAAACCATAACGCTTTACGCCTTTTTCCGAATACTCGCGCGGCAGGGCAAACTCCCCTGCAACGGCAGGCATGGTTCGATGGAAAGACGTATCGAAGCATGCTGCCTGGAGCAAGTCCGGCCGATGTTCTGAAATGGCCTGGATAGCTGCCAGGTTATAGGGCTGGTGAAGGGGAGCAAGTGGAATCAGCTTTTCGAGTTTACCCATGACTTCTTCATCAACCTTTACCGGTTCAGTGAAGTCCAGACCGCCGTGGACCACGCGATGGCCGACTGCCGCAGCACGGTGACGAGTGTGCAATGGCCCATACGTAGCCCAGTCGAAGAGAAACTCAATTGCCTCCTTATGGCCAAAGTGCTCCGATTCAGGCCAAGCTTTTGAATCGGTTAATTTCCCGGCCTTGTGGACTTCGAACCTGGGGTGGGTATAAAGTCCTCCGATTTGACCATGCAGCCAAAGTTCAAGTCCTTGTTTCTTTTCGATAAAGAGCGAAAACTTGAGGCTTGAAGATCCGGCATTCACCACCGCGATTACATCGTCCATGACATTACCTCACTTTGCCTTTGGGCTTACAGACGCAGAGGCCACCAAAGCCATGACCGCGATCGAGGCGAGGCGGGATCTGACCGAATCGGCGCGGCTCGTCAGCACTATGGGAACTCGGGCGCCCAGCACGATGCCTGCACCATCCGCCCCCGCGAGGTAAGAAAGCTGTTTGGCAAGCATGTTGCCGGCCTCCAGGTCTGGAACAAGAAGAATATCAGCCTGACCCGCGACCGGAGAAGAGATGCCCTTGGTTTGAGCCGCAGCCAAACTTATTGCGTTGTCGAAAGCAAGAGGTCCGTCCAGGACCGCGCCGCTGATCTGGCCACGGTCCGCCATCTTACACAGGGCAGCCGCATCGAGAGTGGACGGCATTTTCGGATTAATAGTCTCAACCGCACAAAGGATAGCCACCCTGGGCCGTTCGATTCCAAGGACATGGGCAAGGTCCACCGCGTTTTGTACAATTCCAGCCTTATCCTCAAGCTTTGGAAAGATGTTTATTGCAGCGTCGGTAATAAGTATTGGACGGGGATATGCAGGCACATCCATTACAAAAACATGACTGATGCGTTTGGCAGTTCGAAGACCGGTATCGGATTTCACGGCCGCGCCCATGAGTTCGTCCGTATGCAGGCTTCCTTTCATTAATGCTTCTACCTCGCCGTTACGGGCCATTTCCACGGCCTTTTCGGCGGCCTCATGGCTGTTGGGAACAGAGACTATCCGATACGGACCGATGTCAATACCAGCGGCCCGAGCAACCTCGCGTATGCGATCCTCAGGACCAACCAGGACGGGTTGGATGATTTTTCGCTCAGCAGCTTCGATGGGTCCCAAAAGTGAATCGTGGTCGCAAGGATAGGCTATGGCGCATGGAACAGGCGGAACCTTTTCACAGGCTTTGAGAAGCTTAACGAATTCATCACTTCGGCGAACGGTGATTTGAGGAGGGACCATGTCGGAGTAGGTAGTGCTGAGGCGAGGCGCTGTCACACTTACATTCCCTGTTACAAGCTCAAGGCCGTCCTGGTTGGCACATCGGCAATCCAAAATAACCTCGCTGTTCTCCTCGATCTTTTTGGCAACGACCACAGTAGCTTCCAGGGTGTCACCGGTCGAGATTTCTCCCTGAAAGCTCAAGTCCAGCCTGCGTATGTACATGCCCGGTCCCGGCAGTTTGGTTCCAATGGCAATTGAGATAAGAGCCGCTGCCGACGCGCCGTGAATGGTATTTGAACCAGCCCGGCTATCAGCGCTTCCCGCCTGTTCGATATGAAACGGATCGACGTCTCCCGAAACGAGAGCAAGCAATTCAATCTCGGGTAGAGATAGCGTGCGAGAGAAGGTTGCAGAGGCGCCGACCTCGATTTCATCGAAAGTCACATTTTTCATGACGTTTAGATTGCTCATTCAGTTATATTGCCTCTCTTCAGTTAAGCCTCGTCTATAATTATAAGCCAACGGCCTATTATTTGGACTTTTGTGTCCGCAGCGGCTTCGTGTTTTCTCCCGGTTCCTTGTCTTTATCGCCGGAGGCTGTAACTCCAAGAATCTCCTCAATTTCTCGAAATCTATTCTCTTGTGATTCGGTCAATTTCCCGTCACCTGCAGTTGCGATCCGGCGTACGAGTTCAAGTGCCTTATGGCGCAGTTCCATTTCTGGTAGAAGCTTTGGCAGTGCATTGACCGCCCTTCTTTCGTCGAGGAGCAATATGAAGAGCTGACGCTTGAAGGCTTGCTTCAACTGCTCTATCGTCGGGCGCTTGTCCTCGGGGGCTTCGCGAATATAATGCTGGATCAACCGAAAAGGGCGCTCGTCGACCACCTTGGTATCACGACCCTGGTAGAGGAGCATGCGGACAGCCCCGTCAAGCGGCGTTCCCTGCTCGATGTATAACTCGTGCTCAAGATTCTTCAGACGCTTCAATTCATCCTGGAACCAGTTGTCGGGTCTTGGAGCCTCTTTCTGATCGGCTTTACCGGTAATCCCCACCATCGCCGCTACCCAGGGCGATTCGTAAATCGATTTAAAGATGCGCTCGTACCATGCGTCTCGAAGATCACGGTAGGTGTCGAGTAAGCTCATAATTCTTTCCGAGACTTGCCCTTCGAGTTTGAGGAAGGGATTATCGGAACAAACAGGTTTTCGCTGTGCACGAACAGTTTCCGCAATAGTCTTGAACGGCCACATCGCAGGATTCATGTCGGAACACATGTGGCGCTGCAGGCGATCCGGCTCCAGCATGCGCGACCATTCGGCGGTCAGTTCATTTGACATCGCCTGAACCCAGGGCGAGAGGAAAGTGTCGTAGAGGCCCTGGTTTATTTCGGCGACTCTTTTCACGACCTCGAAGGGGCGTTCGTGAGCGCGGCCATCGCCAAGGGCGAGGATGTCCTCGATATTGCGCATCTCGAATTTGATCAAATATCGTCCATCGGTCAACTCAAGATGCAGCATGTCGGGTCTGGTATCCTCTATTTGGGCTTCATAGAGCCCCGGCGGCAGTGCATCTATCAAATCGATTACGCTTATTAACTCCCTATGCTCCCGGTCGGCTACTTTGGCTGAAACGAAAATCCCGAGATGGCCGACTTTGTCATGCAGGCAATAGATGATTGTCTGCTCGTGTGCGCGGATCTCGTCCACACTCTTGTAGAGGTCCGGAATCCAGTATAGAGCCTGTGGCGGCGGGGTGATGTTGTCGCCCCAGGAAGCGAATACGACAATCGGCGAGCGAACGTTGTAAGGATTGATGGTGGTCTTCCCATCGGCCGAAGTAATCTGGTTTGCGGAGAGCTTGTTGCCCACGAAGAGGTTCTGGACAATCCATTCGATTTCCTGCTTATTGAGGAGAAAGTATCCGCCCCACCATTTTTCGAAATCGAGAAAGCGCTCGGTCTCGGTGTCTATTTTCGAGTAAAGATTGTATTGTTTGCCCCAAAGGGTGTTCGAGGGATTAAGGTTTTCGAAATTCCGGACGAGGTAGCTGCCGTCATAGATGCCGTTTCCAATATCGCTTGCAAAAGAAGAAAGCCATGACCCGCCAAGGAGCCCCCCGGAGTAGCGCATGGGATTTTTGCCTTCCACACCCGCCCAGTATGAGAGCGGGGATCCGGCGAGCAGAATCGGGCCGAACAGTTCCGGCGCCGCAGCCGCGAGCATCATCAGCGCCCAGCCGCCCTGGCAGTTGCCGATCACGAACGGCTTGCCTTCGGCATGGGGATGCAGTTCGTTAACCTTCTCCAGGAACACGGCCTCGGCCCTTGCAACCGATTCTATGGTCTGTCCCTTGCACGGTTTAGGGAAAAAGAATATGAAATAACAAGGGTGCCCTGAACGAAGGGCTATACCGATTTCACTGTCTATCTTGGATCCGCCGATGCCCGGTCCATGCCCGGCCCTGGGGTCGATCACCACAAGAGGGCGCTTCGCAGGGTCGGTGGGATACTCGGCTGGAGGAACGATTCGAACAAGCGCATAGTTGGCGGGCTGTTCCAGAGTGCGTCCATCCACAACCATTTCATACTTGAACGTGAGGATGGGCGGCTGTCCTTGTTTCTCATGTTCGATAGAGATATTGCCGCGTCGTCGCATCACATCCCAATACAGTAGACTGCGCTGCCAGGAGTCAACTAGGTATGAAAGGGCCTGGCTGGCGAGGTCGGAGGTCGGCCATTGCCAAAAAAGATTCTTTGATGCCGTGGCTGAAGCATCTGCGGAAGCAGAAGGGGGGGTGATTTCCTTTGCCATGGTATTCTCCAGTCTTGCAAGATGTTTGAATAAATACAGGACATACCGGTTGTTCCTGGTGAAACCTTACTCTTTGATCTCGACCGTGACACCGGCGGCCCGACGGCAACATGGACTCCCTAAGTCGCTGCAGACCAGTTGAACACTTGAAAACGGGGCTCTGCAGGCTGAAACTCATTTGGATGAGTTTATTGACCTCTGGTTAATAAATATCCACGAATTTGACCCGTGCAATAAAAAAATGAGACTCATTCACAAAATTCTCCGAAGGAGTGCCGCCATGGAAGGGGCAACAATATTTCCGGAATTGAGTGTGGCAATTCCCGTGCTTCCATTCTATTTAGAGGCACAAAATCTACTGGATCTGTGATCTCAAATTCGCCCTCCTCTCAACGTACTTCGGAATATCAAGCTCCTCCTGTTCAATCCATACCGTATGACTTACCAGTCCAAGCTCTTCGAGCGCCAAAATTAATTCTTTGCCCAAAAAGCTTCCTGTCCCGGGGTCGGATTTCCAATAAAGAT
>JBEKPW010000054.1:0-36800 GCA_049520315.1 Syntrophobacteraceae bacterium | reverse complement strand
ACAGATTGTTTTTTAGTTGACAAAAACAAGTCAATATATCAAAAGGGAGATAGATGCGCTAAGTCACCATAACACTCTACAATCACTAAGAAAAATAGGCTTTGTTACGTATAGCTCTCCTGGATCTTGAGAATTGAAGATCGGAAATCCTTGCCATTTCCGAATCATTGTGCAAGTAGCCGCAGAGAATAGGGAATTTTCAGTTTTGGCAAGATGGAGTACCTTCCCAAGATATTGAATTGAAGCTGATTTCCAGAATTTATTACGTATAGTGTCAGAGACTGTCGGAAATACAGGTGAGGGATATCGACATTCCTGCGCCAGGAATCTCGTGCGTTCTTCCCTTCTCCATGTTATCTTCCTGCCTTCCACATAACATACTTATTCTCCTGCCTCCTTTAACACGATGAAGGGCGAGAAAGGGCTGCTAACCGCGGGGATGGTGGTATGTCCTGAAATTGCTCAAATTAATCTGATTGGCATTTTTTCTTGCGTGCTTTGATTGCAATATCGTATGGTTCACTGACATTAGGCATTTTAAGAGCTTTTTTGGATGGAATCCGACCTGAAAACGTGGTTCGGATGCATAGCACATTGCTTGATGCATTATTCAGGATAAATTCAAGGAGCCTATTATGTTTGAAAAAAAACCATGGCTGGAGTTTTACGGTGATACGCCGAGGACGATCGATTATCCTCGTGTGACGATGTATGAGGCCGTCATGCAGACTGTGGAGCAGTTTCCGGACCGGATAGCCTATGACTTCCTGGATCACGAGGTCACTTACAGGCAGTTCGCCGATCAGATCGATTCGCTCGCCAATGCCCTGGCCGCGCTCGGGATGAAAAAGGGTGACCGGATCACAGTCGCCATGCCGACCTGCCCTCAGGGGATCATCTGTTTCTATGCGGCCAACAAACTCGGGGTGGTGGCCAGCATGATCCATCCCCTGTCGACCGCCAGGGAGATCGAGTTTTACCTGAACGTAAGCAAGAGCACCGTGGCGCTGTGCCTGACCGATCATTTCGACAAGTTCAACGAGGTCAAGGAAAACACACCGCTTAAGACGATCATCCTTACGGGGCTAAACGATCAACTTCCCGGCTCCTCGAAACCTGAACTTCCCGGAGCCTCTCAGGGATTCAAAATCGTGAGCTGGAAGGCCCTCTTAAACGGACCCTACCCGGCAGTCCCCAAGGTTCCGATGGGAACCGATGAAATGGCCGCCATTCTCTATAGCGGCGGTACGACGGGGCACCCCAAAGGAATTATGCTCTCGAACTACAACTTCATCACCGAAGGGATCATGGCGTTCGCCTTCCGGACGCCGTCGCAAAGGGAGCAGCCGATAATTATTGTGGCGGGCCTTCCCATCTTTCACGGGTTTGGCCTGGGGATCTGCTGCAATGCCGTATTCATGAATGGCGGGACCAGCATCCTCGTTCCGATCTTTACGCCGGACGTCCTGGCAGACCTCATCATCCGTAAGCGGCCCAATACGATCACCGGCGTACCGACCCTCTATGACGCCCTTACCCGCAGTCCCGTTTTACAGAACGCGGACCTCAGCTGTTTACAGTCGGCTACCGTCGGAGCAGACACGCTGCCGAAGACTGTCAAGGATCGTTTCGAGGAAAGCGTTAAAAGACAAGGAGGCACAGTCCAGTTGCTGGAAGGCTATGGGCTGACTGAGGCCGTGACGGGAATTATGGTAACCCCCATGGATGGTTACCGGGAAAAGAGCGTCGGCGTTCCCTATCCGGACATGCTGGCCAAGGTGGTCAGGGTAGGGACCCGGGAGGAAGTGCCTCCGGGAGAAGAAGGGGAGCTGTGCCTCAACGGCCCACCGGTCATGCTCGGGTACCTGGATCAGCCGGAAGAGACGGCGAAGACACTTCAGAAGCATGACGACGGAAGGACCTGGCTCCATACCGGTGATATCTTCACGATGGACGAGGACGGGTATTTCTATTTCAAGCTGAGGCTGAAAAGGATGATCAAGTCGTCGGGCATGAATGTCTATCCTGCCCAGGTCGAGGCTGTTCTCTACGATCATCCGGACGTCCGGGATGCCTGCGTGATCGGCGTTCCGGACGAGACGCAGGTGCAGCGGGTCAAGGCCTTCGTCGTGCTGAAGGACAATAAGAAGGCCGGGCCGGATGAAGCGAATGTCTTGATCGATCACTGCCGTGAAAACCTGATCAAGTGGTCCTGTCCAAGGGAGGTGGAATTCCGCGAATCCCTCCCGCTTACCAGGGTGGGGAAGGTCGCTTATACGGAACTGGAAAAGCAGGAAATCGAGCAGCTCAGGTCGCAGCAGAAGCATACGGGAGGCAAGTAACCGAATCGAGAAAAACCGCGTGTCCGATCAGTCATTTCAATGAAACGCATCGAAAAACAGGAGGGAACAATGAGTGATGCAGCGATAGCAGCTCAAGCAATTGCAGAGCCAACGCACGTGAGGCATCAACTTGCGCTGATACTTCTGGTAACATTGCTTGTGGCATACATCGACCGCGTGAATGTCTCGGTTTTGATTGCCGACAAGTCTTTTCTCGATGCAATGGGAATTGCAAGCGATGCCGTGGCCAAAGGTTCCTTAATGACGGTGTTCCTGGTCTGTTACGGCCTGGGTAATGTAATATTCAGTCCGATAGGAGATTGGCTCGGGCCGCGCAGGGCCATGCTGGTATCCATCGTATTGTGGGCGGCAGCCTGCATTTTCGGAGGTCTTGCGGGGACATTCCTGGTAATGATTTCGTCCCGCGCTCTTTTGGGGTTTGGCGAATCGCTGCATTGGCCGATGCAAAGCAAGTTTGTGAAAAACTGGTTTCCGACCGATGAACGGGGCAAAGCGAATTCCACGTGGCTCATCGGCCTGAGTCTTGCCCCGATGATATCGATGCCCTTATTTGCATGGATGATACCGGCCCTGGGTTGGCGGGGCAATTTCTTCTTCCTTGCTGCGCTGGGCGTGATTCCTCTTATTTTGGTCTGGTTTTTTACGGCAGATCACCCGCATCTGCACCGGAGGATCAACGCCGCCGAAAGAAACTATATCGAAGCGGCGCTGAAGACGGAAATGGAAGCCGAGGGGAAACTCGCACAGGCAAGTCTTTGGGAAAACATGAAGGTATTCATAAGAGACTATCGTTTCTGGCTTGTCGTGATTTATTACAGCGGTGTGACTTCCATCTGGTGGGGTACGATGGCGTGGCTGCCGTCGTATCTAAAAAACGCCCGCGGTTTCAACTGGGCGGCTATGGGTGCGCTTGCGTCCCTACCCTACATCATCGTTTTTATTATCACCATTTTTTCGGGCCACGCTTCGGATAAAGCTGGACGACGGGCGCCTTTCACGATGGTCGGATTGTTGGGTGCTTCCGTGTGCATTTACCTTGGCGCTTACGCCGAGAGCAACCTGGCCGCTGCGCTGTTGATTTCCGCAGGCATCGGCTCGCTGGCGATCGCCACGCCGGCTGGCTGGTCGCTTCTCCAGCAGATTGTGCCTGCTAAAGCCGTCGGAGCCGGGGCGGGCATGATGAACGGGGTTGCCAACGGCATATCCGCATTGGCCCCTGTGGTAATCGGTTTTTTAATAGGTGTGACGGGAAGCTATGTCGGTGGGCTGCTGTATCTTGTCGGTTGGGGCCTGGTTTCCGCAGCGGCCTGTTTGATCTTGATGTTGAAAGGTCTGTGATTTGCCGGACGGAGATTTTTGAAAAATGAGCGATCAAGCTGGTAAGGAGAGGGATATGCAGGAAAAATATCGTCCACTATTTGAACCCTGTACGCTGGGTGAATTGCAGCTGTCCAACCGAATTGCTCTCGCGCCGACCTATGTGGGAATGGCTGACTCGAAGGGAAGGGTAACCGATCAGACTTTGTGCTACTACTACGCGCGAGCCAAGGGCGGCTGCTCCCTTATCATTGTAGAAGGTACCGGGGTGACGGGAAAGTATGCCTTTGCTCCCAATTATGGACTCTCACTGGCCGGTGACGGTTACATCCCGGGATTCAGAGACTTAGGCACTGTGATACACTGGGGGGGAGCGAAAGCCATTGTGCAGATCATGATGGGGCAGGGTGCGCAGGCGCTCCATCCTTACGGGCAGAGGGACCTGGTCGCCCCTTCGGACATCCCGGCATTGGTTCAGAAGGAAGGCCTTCCGGTTTCACTCAAGTCATTTTCGCTCAAGGAGGCTGAACCCCCGCGTCCCCTTGAGATCAAGGAAATTGAATACCTCAGGGAGGCCATGGCTCTTGCATCCATGCGAGCAAAGAAGGCGGGGTTTGACGGGGTGGAAATTCATGGGGCCCATGGCTATCTCCTCGGCCAGTTTACTTCTCCTTATTATAACCGAAGATCTGATGAGTACGGTGGTTCTCCCCAAAAGAGGTGGAAGCTTTCCTTGGAGTTGATTCGTGAAATAAGGGAAAGGGCCGGGGACAGATTCGTTGTTGGGTACCGATTCAGCGCACGGGAATGGATTCAGGACGGTCTGGATCTGGAGGAATCCACACAGATGGCCCGAGCGTTGGAAAAAGCGGGAGTGGATTACCTTTCCGTAAGTGGGGGGTGCTATGGGGCTACCACGCGGACCATTCCCCGTGAAGAAGGTTCTTTCGTGGAGGATGCTTCCATAATCAAAGCCGCAGTCTCCATACCCGTCATTTGTGCAAACTTTCAGACGCCTGATACCGCCGCTGAGGCCGTTTTCAGCAGGAAGGTAGACTTTGTTGCCTTGTCTCGTCCATTGCTTTGCGATCCATTTTGGCCACAGAAGATTAAAGATGGAGTGGAAGAAACTATTAATCGATGTATTCGGTGCTACACTTGTATCCGAAGTTCTAACCTCGATCAACTTCCGGTTCGTTGTTCAATCAACCCCATGTTAGGCTACGAAAGGTTTGATCCTCAGAGCATTCCCCGGCCTCTCTGAGTGAACGGGCGTGGATTGAAGTCCTTTCGTTATTACTTTTTTAACTCCAGACGCGCAGGTTCAGAAGGCAGCATTTGATCAAAGATGAATGAGACTAACTTGTCAACCATACCATTCCAGTTTGGCGATATCCCTATTGGATGAATCTGGAATTTTCATCCCGAAGGCACTTTCGCCGTGTCCATCCTCCTGGAATGAAAAGCACACGGAGCGCGGTGAAAGCACCGCACCCCGTGTTTTTTTCGTAATACCGATTATTTTTTACTCACCCCAGTCGTTTTTCCCCTTGCACCGGTCCAGATCCTGATCCATCCAAGGAAGGACCTTATCGGCCGGCAATGTGAATATTTTCGATGCATAAGACGCATTCTGGAACCAATAGTAAGGAGGAATCGTAAAGGTGGCCTTTTGCTCTTCCGGCGTGCCGTATACCGTGGCCGACAGGTCCTGGATGGCCTTGTGATCACAGGCCCGCATTTTCAAGACCTTGCCGTCCGGCCCGCGATAGGTGTCTCCTTCCCAGACCTGAACGATTTTATCGGCATCGGTGGTCTTTGCGCGTTCTATAACGCTTAAAAGCCAGTAGGTTTGAGTCATCCAGCTGCCTCCAACCGCGGCGGTCCCGTATTCCCAGGTGCGAGTATTATAAGGTGCGGTAGGCCACTTCTTCCATTGATTGTTATAGGCCTCGTATAATTTCAACCATCCGGGCGCTGCGCTGAAAGGTACAGGCGAGTGATTCGAGAATACATTGACCCAACCTCTCGACCCTTCTATCCCCAATTCGTGGAGCGTGTTGGTCTCCGTCATGTAGATATGAGCGAAGGGCAGGTTGACCCCCATCTGCCTGGACTGCTTGGCAAGATTGGATGCATCTGGCATCCAGTCGCCGGTGAAGATGACCTCGGCGCCGGAAGCTTTGATCTTCTCGAGGTAAGGGGCAAAATCGGTCAGGAAGAGTTTATGGTAATCCTCACCGACAATCTGCGCATCGGGATAGTACTGAGCCAAGCCTCTTTTAAAGCCAGCGGCGAAATTATGGCCGAACGAATAATCCTGACAAAGAATGTAGAATTTCTTATCTTGTTTTTGGATCTGACCGTAGTAGTAGGCCAGGCCGCGGGCAACCTGGTCAGTGGAAGGGCCTGTGTGGAATGAGTAAGTTCCGAAATTTTCAGCGTTTTGGAGATCATCGGAGTTGCTGGCGCCATTTTGGGCGATGACCTTGTACTTGTTGGCAACTTCGTTGATGACCTTCTGGATGTTGCTGCCGTCGGTGCCCCAGAGGACATTGACCTTTTCCTGGAGGACCATTCGTTCACAAATTTTCTTGGCCTGGTCCACCTTGCCCATGGTATCGGCCTTGATCACTTCGACAAGTTTCTTCTTGCCATCGACAAAGATGCCGCCCCGTTTGTTTATATCGTGGGCAACCCAGGTAACGGAGCCCCAGTAATACTGGCCATTCATGGCCGATGGTCCGGAAAACGACGCCACAATCGCGATCTTGATGGTGTCGCCCGTCGGACTGACCCAGGTCGCCGGATCGTAGTCCGACATATCACCCATCTTATCGCCGTCAAAGGCCGCATTTGCCTTGGCCAATTTATCCGCCGGGTCTGCCTGGCCTTCTGCGGCCGTGACAATTGACGGGATGTAAGCCATCATGGAAACCATCAGTAAAATAAAAAAACTTTTACTAATCCTTTTCATTTGAAACCACCCTTTATTCATGGTCCTGTTCTCCTTTGACTTAAGTCTGAATAATTCTGCAACTTGACTGTCCACCGATGCCGACCGCATTTTCGGTTCAGACTCAACTCGAAAATCCCCCTAAGATGTGACAACTCGGCGGATCAATACAAAATCGCCGTCAAAACCCGCAAGAAAAATGCCGGTAAGAACAGTTTTGGCAGTTTCAGGATCACCTCCTTCCCTGATTTAATCCGCAATAATGTATCAACTTGACCCCCAACGGGCGCCGGACTGCATTTCTGGGTAGGCTTCCATCCTAAAAAGCTCTTGGAATGGCGAGTGTCCATAAATCATACGATTTGCAATCAAAACCTGCAAGAACAAGTTCCGATCTCACCAAATCAGGCAATTTGAAAACATACCACCATCCCCCAGTTGATGGCGTGCTTCCAGCCAGTCCAGGTAAGGTGTCAGTCTCATTTCCGTCGAAGTGCAGCGCAAAACATTCGAAAGTCAGGACGTCTCTCCTCCACCTTGAGAAATGGGGCGCCAAAATCTTCTAAAGGCAGAAATCCGACGGCGCATCAATTCTCCCGGGCCTCAGTTAGCCCAGTCGTCCCTCTTAATTACACTGTGAGCATGTGTTTAGAGCGATGATTTTGACGTCGAAAATGTTGGTCTAAGCTTGCCAATCGGCTGTTTTTTGCGCATCGATCTTTGGCTGTAGCGGATTTAGTGTGGTCCGACCCCGAAAAATAAGACGATAGTAACGGGCAAGATGAAAAGTTGTAGCAACATGGGCGTACCGTCTCCTCGCATGGCAGGCTCTGGCTCCAATCTTCACAAGCCGTTGTGGTCTTAGTTCTACCGTAGTTTCTACAGCTCTCCTGAAGCTTGAAAAAATGGGGCGCGGAAAAACGTAACCTTCCAGAATCATACATTTATTTTCTGCGAGGTTAACAAGTTGGCAAGCATACTTAAGTTTGGATATGAGGGTTATTGCCAGAATAAGGACAGAATGCACTCAATTGTCCAATGTTCTTGATGTCACCTTTGGACGAAGGCGAAAAGAAATCTTCCTCCATACAAGGTCCCTACCAGCAAAATACATCAACACCTACCTCTAAAATGCAGTGTTGACCCCAAAGACGATTTTCTAGCCAAAGTGACCTGTTGCCTTGCTTTTGTAAAGACTCTTTACAATATGCACCTAATGAGAGAAGGCAAATGAAATAAGTTTATTAGCTGCGGGTGGATATTGACTCTCTATAAAGTTGTAGGAATAGTTTACACTTTCGAGACGATGGTTCACTCCGCGATCCCTACCGGATGCCTAAAATATATCCGTCAAAACAGTTACTTATAGTGGTATCCTCAGGATAGGCATGATCTTTGCCTAAAAAATAAGTGCATAATTTGCGAGATACCGGTTCTCCATAGCTTAGTAGTAAAGAACTTAGTCCAAATTTATGGCGTATTATTTGCCCACTTTGTGCGTGAAGGACCTATGCGGTAGTGCCCGGACAGTTGCAGTACCGGCAGGCAAAAAAGGCACTGTTGCACGCCCGAGACAAGGAGGAGAGAAAAATGAAAATCATGAGGTTGAGTGCAATTTGTTGTTGTGCGATTTTCCTGGCCCTGGGTTTTGCGGTTACCCAGACCTGGGCGGATCAAATAGTATACTTTGAATTGGGAGTACCCTACACCGAGGCGCCAAAGCTCACTCTAACTGTGCAGGATTATGCAACCGTCGAAATCGACGTATCGTCAGGACAAGCTGTGTTTACAGTAACCATGAATAGCGGCCTTACGAATTTGGGAACCCCGCTATTAACAGACTTTTATTTTAACACTACTCTGGGTACATCAACCACAACAATTACCGGCAAACCAACCGACTGGGGCACGTCGAAAGGCACATCCCCGGATGGCAGCAACTTCGGAACGTTCACATGGCAATTACAAGATCCGGACAATCCCCTAGGCCCCGGGAATGCTCAGTATCCTCTGACTTTCACAGTCTTAAATTCGGCTATCACATCTGCCTCACAATTTGAGGATCCTAACGCCGCCGGCTACATGTTTGCCATAGAAGCAGAATTTCAAGGAAATGGGCAGGAAGCTGATGGGGAACACGGTGAATTTGCAAATGTTAATGTTCCCGAACCGCCTAGCCTGCTGCTGGTGGGTGCCTGCCTGGTTGCTTTTGGCATATGGAGGAAGAAATTTCGACATCTCGGCAACCTGGACATTTTTCTCCGTTAACTTGCGCTGTACGTAACAAACCCTTGAAGCAGTCACCAGTGCTGGCTTGGGGAAAGTTAGGGTAGCTCTCCTCGTTGTTGAGAAATAGAACGCCAAAATCCTTGCCATTTTCGAAGCATATCTTGAGACCAGGCCCACTCCACCTGTTGCAAGATAGAATAACTTTCAGAAAATTTATACTCTGGTCAGGGCGCGCCGTGAGCAGCACAACTTATCCGTCGTAATTTTTTCCATCTTTGTATTAGAATGACCAACCGTTCTTGATTGCAATGGCGCTTGTTAAAAAGCGCCAAGCCTCGAAGCCCAACAGTTACAATGCACAGTACCGCTTGGAGGCACTGTGCGTGCAAGCCATGAACAGTGGATACCGCCTGAACAAAAAGAAGACATTATCCTATTTCGTTATTTACCACCAGACCAACAAGGCCGATACAAGTTTCGATTTCCGGTCGCTATTTTCGCATATGCTCCCCTCGTTAAGATTGCTCCAGCATATACGACTATACCCCCTTATTTTATGGTTTCGATACTAAGGGCACTAGAAGTTAAGGGTCATCAGCATCGATGAAAGATTTCCGTCAGATTCAATAATTTCCTGGTCATCCATAGTTGATAAATCTCGACCGACGTAGTCCTTTATCATTTTAAGCGCCTTGTCTATATACATGGCAAATTCATTAGCATGGACCATTTCAATTGAAGTTCTGCAATTAGAATATATATATAGATCATATAGCACCTCAGATTGAGCTATATTTTTGGCAGTTTCTAACAAACTAACAGCCCTTTTTGCGATGGATGCAGTCCTGGCAAATGGTATGAAGTCCCACAAAGTTACAGCGGAACAAAAATAATTTGTTGGCCTATAGGCTTTTGAAGATATAGAATCCGAATGAATTTTAGCTTTGCTGTATATGGATTGAAGCAGAAATGCGTACTCCTGCTGCGGCGAAAATCCATGTCTTAAAAAGCCACGCTGCAAATAGAAGTTTCTGGCTGCCTGTCTGACGATTTCAGGTTTGGCGTCGATAGATTTATCAGGATTACTGAAGATATCATTATCACTTTTCAAAATAGACTTAAGTAATCTGACGGAGCACAGCAGAAACGCTGACCTGACGCTGGATGGCGATACGGTCATTCCTTTTTGAAAAAGATTTTCGGCCTTGCCTAATGCCTCAAAAATAGTCTTCCTTGATTGCTTCGCATCCTGCAAGCCGGAAAAGAACCTTTGCCCCTGGCGCATGTGGCGCAGCATCAACATGGCCCGGCCCTGGTGACACAACCCATAGTCGCAATAAAAATCTTCGGACAGACTGTCACAATTCTCCTGTATGAACAGCGCCTCATATTCGGCTCGTTCGAATAAGGCCTCTGCTGCCTCATAAGCAGGCGCTTCGATGGCCAGGTTGTGAAAAAGCACCAGTCTCAAAGTTCTCGCGACCAGATGGGTCGGATCGATTGAAAGGACGATACGAAGCACTTCCACGGCTTCCCAGAAGCGGCGCCGAAAAAAAATGTTTTGGCAATTTCGACCCCCAGAAGTGAGTTAAGAGGAAATTTGAGGAAAATCGTGACTGCATTCAGTTCTTTCATTCCGACAGACCTGGGGCGATTGTCCAGCGCCGGCCAGAGCACCCGAGTCAAGGTTTCCACAGAAGCAGGATCGTTTTTGAGAATAGGGTCCTCGAGCAAATCAGGGACAAAATCGAAATAGAGAGTACTCCAAAGGGCCATTACCCACCAAAGGGTCAGGGGTTCGCCGTTAAAGAGGGTGGTTTCGGAGGGGCGTCCGCATAATATGACCCGAATATCGTTGATCAGCAGGCATTGGCGGACATAGTCGGTTACCCGGATAACCGGATCGCCGGGTAGTTTAGCGTTTAAAACCGGAAGCAAATAATTAACCAGGTCGCCAAAATCCCCCGCGACGATCCCGATGGACAAAAAACGGTTCTTGGTATTATGCTTTGATAAGGCCCAGCGAATTGCTATATGATGCGCCAGGGAGATGGCGCTCCTGAGACACTCATGATAAAATACCGGGTCATCTGATTCGTCTTCCTTGGGAAAATCCACATGCAAAGTGGTCATATCATGTGAACGGACTTTACCCCACCGGCCGTAAAGAAAGTGGAGCGCCGATTGTTCGATATAATTTTTCACGGCCGTTTTGAGCCAATCGACAATGTCCTGATCGACAACATCTCCCCGGCTGCAAAGAGCAAACCCGATGCGGGCCCCTTCCTTATACTGTTTCATTGGTCTACTGTCCCTGCATAGTTTGACCAGGGCTTCAAAGTTCCATTGAGGGCCCAGTTGCCCTCGCTCATACCCCAGCCAGAAGGACAGGCTTCTCAGCACGTGCTGCTTATAAATCGTGTTGGCCGGTTCTCTTTTTAGTCTGGTCAGCATGGAGTTGCTGACCTTGGGCAATTCGATCCGGTGTTCGTCGAGCAGTGAATTGATCCGGTCCGTTAGAGCTCGTCCTGATAATTTCATCTTGAGGACTTCTTGCTTCTTTTCGAGCAATTCTTCAAAACTAAGATTGGGTGGTATCAGGTCCTGATACGGTCGGGAATGCTGCCGGATAAGGTCGTGCAGGCTTTTCACTTCATTTTTTTTGATAAGACCGTGTCTGAGCGCAAAAGCCAAAAATGACTCCACTATATTCTTATTGGCCGTGTTTCCAGAGAACAGGGCCAAGTTCTCAGTGGTCGGGAAAACAGCCAGGAGTGCCGACAGAGCCTGTTGCGCTTTTTTTATATTTTTCTTCTCCATCTGCAAGTACCTCCGCGATCTCACCAATCTGGTGTTTCAGTAAAACAGAGCTTTTGCTGAAACGTCTTAAAAAGTTGACAGCCACATCAGTGCGGAATAAGAAGGCATAAAATGCGTTGCAAGTCAAAGCAAAAGAGCTGGAGAGGTGTTTTGAGAGAAATCGCCGACAGGAGCTTGTTTAACGCATGCCCTCAAGACCTTAAAGATTAGTGTATTAAAACAATCAGACTTATGACTGAAATTTCAAAGCCTTTCATTTCAAAGACGAAGACCTCAAACCAGACAAATTGGGAAGAGGCTCATATGAGGACATGAATAACCGCCAAAGGTTTTTGTCTTTTTCCCGGGACGTTAAAGGAGAAGAATCGTGGATGGTCTATTCAATGCCGAATCTGTTGTGGTGGCTGGAGTTTCCGACTCCATAGACAACCTCGCCAAGAATGTTATCTCGAATCTAGTTAACCTCGGATACACGGGCAAAATCTACGCGGTTGGTCATCGAGGTGGAGAAGTTTTTGGAATTCCGATCTATCGATCCATCTCCGAATTGCCTGGAGATGCCGAATTAGCCGTTATTCTCACGCCTGCGCGTTTTGTCCGCGATACGCTCGCTCAGTGTTGCGTGAAAGGGACACGCTGGGCCGTTATCAGCACCGCAGGCTTTAGAGAGCTCGGTACAGAAGGAGAAATGCTCGAACAGGAAATATTGAAAACAAGCAAAAGGTGTGACATCCGCATTGTCGGCCCAAACTGCGTGGGCATTATAAATACTGCGAACTGCCTTTACACTCAGTTCACTACCTTCGCGAACCCGTTTAGAAGGGGCAAAACGGCTGTATTTGCTCAAAGCGGCGGAGTTGGGATTGGCCTTGCCGAAAAATTATCCACCTCCGGGGTTGGCATAAGCAAGGTCGTGAGCATGGGCAACAAGCTGGATACCTGCGAGGCAGATTATCTCGCCTACCTCATAGACGATCCGGAAACCGAGATCATATATTTCTATCTTGAAGATTTTAAAAGAGCCCGTTCTTTTGCCGACCTGGCGAGAAGATGTATGAAACCTATGATCCTGCACAAGTCGAACACAAGCGCTGTGAGTTCGGCTATTGCTCAATCTCACACGGCTGCTCTGGCTGCAGACGATCAAATAGTCGATTCCGTGTGCCGTGAGACCGGCATCCTGAGGGTCCATTCCGTCTCCGAAGCGATAAACACGGCGAAGGGTTTGAGCCTGCCACCGCTTAAAGGCAAACATCTTGCCGTCTTGTCACGGTCCGGCGGACACGCTGTTATAGCCGCAGACACTTGCGCCGTCTGCGGCTTCCATCTGCCTCCTTTGGACGGAGACGTTCTCGATGAAGCTCAAAGCCGAAGTCATGCCGGCGTTATCCGGTTGGGCAATCCACTGGATCTTGGGGATATTTTCACCTTTGGCTCCTGGGTCAGGATAATTAAAAAGATTCTTTCTCAGAACGATGTCGACGGCATTGTATTCATCCATGTGTCCAACATGTCTTTTGAACTGGAGGCCTCACGGAGACTGGTGGAAAGGTTGTTCACACTTTCCGTGGACTCAGGAAAGCCCATTGCGACGGTGGTGGACGTTCCTTTTGAAGAGCGGGTGAGCCTTGAAAACCTGGGTTGTCCCATTTTTCTGGACTCCGTGGAAGCCGTGCAGGCCCTCTCGGTCAATTTGAAATGGGGCAAAACCGCAGCAGCACACCGTTTAAGGTCCGAATCCGAAGTGACTGCCGCACCATTCGATATACCCGTTAAAATAATCGACCAGTGGTTCGGTTATATCGGGAGTCAAAATCGACAGCCGCTCCTTCATGAAGCCCTTGATTTGATGGATCTGACGGGCATACCGGTCGTGCCGTGGCGCATGGCAAAAAGTCTTGATGAACTCATTGAGGCATCTGAAGAACTGGGGTTCCCATTGGCGCTAAAAGCCGTTTCTCCTGCGCTTCTGCACAAAAGCGACAGGGGCGCGATCTCGCTGAATGTTCCTGACGCCGAATCGCTTCGGGGTGAATGGCACCGGTTGCAGAAAATCTCCGATGACATTTTGGGCATCGTAGCGCAAAAGATGGCCCCGTCCTCACGGGAACTTGTGATCGGGGGAAAAAGAGACCCTTCCTTCGGGCCGGTTGTGCTCACCGGCCTGGGAGGGATCATGGTCGAGGTGATGAAAGATGTGAGTATTCGTCTTGCTCCCGTCGATACCGATACGGCCCTGGAGATGCTCGGAGAGATTTGCGGAAAACGTATACTCGGGAGCTTCCGAGGTATGGGAGAGGCGGACATCCAGGCGGCGGCCCGCATTCTTGTTCAAGTTTCCCTGCTCATTCACTGCTTCCCCCAAATCCGCGAGATGGATTTGAACCCGGTCAGCCTGGACGATGGCGGGAAGGGGGCTTTGGCTTTGGATGCGAGGGTGCTGATCGACTAATACGCAGTAGTCGTGGAAAGGATTGTGGCATCGATATGAAGGTAGATAAGCAGGAGATTCAAATACCCAATGCAGTAAGGGAAATCTATCCCTTTGAGAGCCGCTGGATGGACGTACAGGGCTATAGGATGCACTACCTGGATGAAGGCGAAAGATCAGGCGCGCCGACGGTGGTCCTGCTTCATGGAAATCCCACCTGGTCTTTTCTTTACAGGGAGGTCATTCCGCTCATTCGATCCTGTCGGGCTGTGGCCCCGGACTATTTGGGGATGGGCCTCTCGGACAAACCGGCAGACGAAAGGTTCTACACGCTCGAAAACCACACGCGGGTCATCACGGAGTTCATAGAGCGACTCGGTATCAGAAACATCATCCTGGTGGTCCAGGATTGGGGTGGGCCCATAGGACTTGGATATGCTCAGGCTCATCCGGGGAACGTGGCAGGCATACTCATCATGAATACCTGGGCATGGCCCGATCCGTCGGACTTTCACGATGCGGTCGCGCCGTGGCGCATGCTTCATGCTCCATTCGCCGGCGCCAACTTTTTCCTGCGGCAAAACGTCCTGGTGGAGCGGGGCCTCTACCTTGCCACGTTCAGGAGTCGACACAGGCTGAAGGGAGGACCGGTCCTGGAGGGCTACCGACTTCCCTTTCCTTCTGTGGAGAGCCGCATCGCCATGCTGGCCTTTCCTCGCAATATTCCGAGGAGAGACGGGGACTTGAACTGGGAAAGGATGCGGCAAATGGAAAAGGGGTTGAGCCGGTTGACATTGCCCTGCTCGCTTCTGTGGGGTGAAAAGGATATCGTGTTTCCGCCCTCCAACGCCCACCGATTTCAGAAACTGATCCCTGATTGTTCAGCCCCCAGGATGATCCATGACGGCGCCCATTTCATCCAGGAAGACGCCCCTGAGGAGATCGCCGAGGAGATCCTGAAATTATGCGCACGAACAGGACAAAGGAGCAACTGATGGATATCGAACTGATCAGTTTGGAAGAGGCTGAAGCTGCAGGAAAGTTCGAGGAGCTTGTGCTGTTGGAGCAGTCCCCCGGTTTTTACCCTGAGTTCGAGGTTTTCATTCGTAAAGAAATGGATGTGCGGGCCGGACAACTCTTATTCCGCGGCCCTTCAGGCTTGGCCTATTCAGTCTCACCGGTCAAGGACAACAGCCGGGGCCTTCAAGGGATAGGAATCAACGTGAGAAAAAACTCCGATTCTCCGGTGGACCCCACGAAGATCGACCTGGATCTGTGGTCGTTTATCGAGTGGCTGGTCGACCAGGTGGGTGGAGAATGGAGCAAAGAAGCCCTGCGGAAGACCGGGGCCATTTACAAGGCGCCCGGGGCACCTGAGCGAGACTGAAACCAATGTTTCGACACAAATTCTGCCTGATTTCTGCGGCTTGAAACGTGAAATGTTTCAAAATAAAATGGTATTATTGATGAAACACTTTTAAACATTGACGATTATTTCAACACGCCGTATGGGATAACTGTCAATTCCATCGCGCTCATTCCAAGCTACTTCTCTCCATCGTTCATTGTGTCAAGCATGGGAAAAATGAAACTGCGAAGACTTTTTGTTCATAGAAACAGCCTTCTCGCTTTTGTTTGAAGATAAAGATAAGTAGCAGTTCCGATCACTTAACCAAGCGCCCAAGAATTTAGGAGGGAAAATGGCCGAAAGTAAAGTTCCGGGGGTCTTGGCTTTCGACATGACAGCCAAGGCTGAAGATTTCCCTGACTTTCCTGTCCTGACCTTTGAGAATCGCCCTTGCCCGGACGAGGTACTCACCTATTCCGATCTTGTCCTAAAGGGCAACCGATTGGCCAGAGCCATGGAGAGAATAGGGTTTGGACGTGGAGACACTTTTTCCATCGTGATGCGCAATCATCCGGAAGTGGTTTTGTCCATGTATGCCGCTTCTGCACTGGGGGCTGTTCTGGTACCCATCGATCCAAGGTCGAAAGGGGAGAAATTGAGGTATCAGATCCAGGACTCGGGAAGTAAAGGGGTAATTTTTTCGGCTGAATTTTTGGAATCTGTGGACGAAGCTCTTTCCGGGCAATCTGATGTAAAGACCATCGGGTGTATGTACAATCCGGAGTTCGGCGTCTCAGAGTTGCCCGGATATCCGGACCTCAAAGAAGTTCTGGAGGACTCCGAATCGAAGACGTTCGACCCCAGCTTCCATACGCCGAAGGACTATTGCCAGATCATTTACACCTCCGGTACAACGGGGAACCCCAAGGGGGTTCGAATACGGGCAGATCGAACACAGGGCTATATCCTGCTGGCTGACCTGGTCTGGCATTACACACCGGATGATAAGCTCTACACGGGACTGTCATTGACTCATGGAAACGCTCAAACCGTCACTCTAAATCCAGCTCTTTACCGCTCCATTCCGGCGGTGATCTCCCGCAAGTTCACCAAAAGCCGCATCTGGGACCTTTGCCGTAGCTATGGCTGCACGACTTTTTCCCTGCTGGGGGGAATGATGATGGGGATTTTCTCTGAACCGGTCCGGCCCGATGACGGTGACAATCCGGTCAGGGTCGTTCTCAGCGCAGGCACGCCGAGAGGCATCTGGGAAGCCTTTGAAAGACGCTTCAACGTAAAGATACACGAATGGTACGGGGCAGTTGAAGGCGGTTTTGCCCACAAACCGCCCGGGGTCGGCCCTATCGGTTCGTTCGGCAAACCCCTGGAAGGAATTATGGAAATGAAAGTCGTTCGCGAAGATGAGACGGAGTGCGAGCCTGGAGAGATCGGTGAACTCATCGGCCGTTTGATAACCGGGGAAACGGAGGTGGAATACCACGGCAAAAGGGACGTCTCCGTGGCCAAGACCCGCGGAGGATGGCTTCGCACGGGTGACATGGTCCACAAGGATAAAGATGGGTGGCTTTATTTTGACTTCCGCAAAGGCGGGGGCCTGAGACGCCAGGGTGAATTTATTATGCCCGAATATATAGAAGGCGTGATCGCACAGCATCCTCAGGTGTCGGATATCTGCGTTTTCGGGGTTTCGGCTGCTTCCGGCGCGCCCGGTGAAAGCGATTTGGTGGCAGCCGTAGTACCCGTAGCAGGGCAAAGTGTGGATATCAAAAGTATCTTCGAGCTCTGCATGAACTCGTTGGATCGCAATAGCGTGCCGACCTTCATTCAGATGTTGCAGGAAATTCCGAAGACAGCTTCGGAGAAAAACCTGGACCGTCTGCTGAGGGAACTGTTCAGCCCCGAGTCCGAAAATGTCTACTGCTTCACGGATTTCCGTTAATTGGGTGGAGAGGAGAAAGATCCCATGCGCAAAGTCTGCATAATCGGCGGCGGCATAACAAAATTTGGCCGCCACATGGATCGCAATTTGAAGTCCCTGGTGGCCGAGGCGGTTACGGAGGCCATGGAAGACGCCGGTATAACTAAGGAACATATAGAAGGGGTTTGGGTCGGCAACGCCTCTCAAGGCGTTTTGACCGGACAGGAATCCATTCGCGGACAAGTGGTCATGAGGGCCATGGGCATTGGCCGCATCCCGGTGATCAATGTCGAGAATGCCTGTGCCTCATCTGCCACTGCGGTTCACGGCGCCAGGGCAATGGTGGCTCTCGGTGAGATGGAAGTGGCCCTGGCCGTGGGCATGGAAAAATTGTACTTCGAAGATCGAGGTAAGGTTCTGCCGGCTTTTGTCGGTTGCCTGGACGTGGAGATTCTGCCCGAGCTTATGAGACTTTTCGCCGAGCAGGAGGCAAAAATCAAGAAAGATCAGGAGGCTCGCGGTGAGAGCGGCAAACAAAAATCAGGGCAGCGCACAATCTTCATGGATGTTTATGCGTTGATGGCCAGAAGTCATATGAAGAAATATGGCTCCACGCAGCGGCAGTTGGCCGTGATAGCTTCTAAGAACCATTATCATTCCTCTTTAAATCCTTTGGCTCAATATCAGGACCTCTACACGGTTGAGGAAGTGCTCCAGGCCCCGGAAGTGGCCTGGCCCCTGACAAGGCCCATGTGCTCGCCTCTGGGCGATGGCGCCGCAGCTGCGGTCATCTGTTCCGAAGAGTTTGCTCGAAAGATCGGTGCCGGCCATGCTGTAGAGTTAGCGGCCTGCAAATTGGGCAGTGGAGAGGACCCATCCAAAGAAGCCGAAGAGAGCACCTTGGCCTGGTTAGCTAAAAAGGCTTACGAACAGGCCGGCATCGGTCCGGAAGAGATCGATGTCGCCGAAGTCCACGATGCCACTGCTATCGGAGAATTATACGCAGCTGAAGAATTGGGTTTCTGCGCGCTGGGTGAAGGCGGGCTATTCGCCGAAGCCGGCCACAGTACTTTAGGTGGAAAACTTCCGATCAATGTCTCCGGTGGTTTGGAGTGCCAGGGGCATCCGATCGGAGCAACGGGAGTGCGCCAGATAGTAGAGCTTTATCGGCATCTGGCCGGCGGCGGGCGAGCCGGAAAACGGCAGGTGGTTGGCGCGAAGGCGGCTCTTGCCCAGAATGCCGGCGGGAGCGTGGGCGGTTCCGAGGCTGCCCTGGCTGTAACTATTTTGAAGAAAAGATGAGGTTAACGGCATCGGCCCCGAGAGGCAGGAAAATTAAAATCAAGAAGGAGACTGGCTATGGGATTACGCGATCTAAACATTGATTTAAACAAACAACATGTTGCTCTGTGGAAATCCAGCAAAGAATTCGCTCAGAAGGTCATGCGCCCTGCGGCTATAGAGCTGGATAAGCTGGCCGACCCGGCCGATGTGATCGCTGAGGGTTCCGTCTTGTGGGATTTCCTACGCCAGGCCTATGAGATCGGCTACCACGGGCTGTTATTTCCCAAAGCGTTAGGGGGAATGGAGGTCGATCCCCTGAGCTTTGCTCTGATCACGGAAGTAATGGGTTGGGGGGCAAGTGACCTTGCTGTCAGTTTTGGATGCTGCACCACTCCATATTTTTGGGCCACCATGTCTCCGGACCCGGAAATGCAGGACCTGGCTCGACAATTTATGGAAGATAAAGGGACGATGACCGGGTGTTGGGCCATCACGGAACCAAATCATGGTTCGGATTCATTGCGTTTTGACGGAGAATACGCTGCCGTTCCAAGCATGGCCAACGAGGTTCGTGCCGTTCCAGATGGTGACGACTATGTGATCAACGGCCAGAAGTCGTCTTGGGTAAGCAATGGGACCATGGCCACCTATGCGGCTCTGTGGCTGAGTTTGGACCCTTCCCGCGGCAACGAGGGCGGAGGAATCGCAGTCCTGCCTCTTAACCTGCCCGGCATTTCCCGTGGAAAACCCTTAAATAAGCTCGGTCAAAGGGCGTTAAACCAGGGGGAGATTTTTTTCGATAATGTCAGAATCCCCAAAAAATACATGGTCGCTGCCGATCCGGCTACCTTCAAAATGTTTTCAAATATGCAGTTGGGTATTGCCAACGGTTGGATGGGCTTGTGCTTTGTAGGCCTGGCCCAGGCCGCCCTCGAGGAATCCCTGGCCTACGCCAAGTCGAGGGTGCAGGGTGGTAAGGTTATCTATGAACATCAAAATATCAGACTCAAACTCTTTGACATGTTCGTATCTATAGAAGCGGCGCGGTCTCTGGCCCGCCGCGTTGCCATCTATAACACCGATCTCTTTTTGAAAGGAGAGCCCATGGCTGTCCATTATGCCATGGCTTCGAAGGTCCTTTCCACCGAGACGGCCTTCAGAGCGGCCAGCGAAGGAATTCAGATTTTTGGCGGCTACGGACTGTCGAAGGAATATCACATCGAAAAGCTCTTCCGGGATGCCCGGGCAGCGATGATCGAAGACGGCACCAACGAGACTTTGTCCCTTGATGGCGCGGAAAAGCTGGGAAAAGGCCGGCTGATCCTGGATGTCAAGCTGGGCACTGCCCCGTTAGCAATGGATCCAAATGGCGAAGCGACCGGTCCGACCTTTGAAGAGTTCAAACCCATTCTGCGTCCGACTGGGGTGCATGCAGGTCTTATGAAAGCCGACCCTGAGACGTGCACGTCTTGCGGGCTATGTCTATCGAACTGTCCTTTCAAGTGCTGGGAAATGGACGAAAACAAAGTGCCCAGGATGAGAGAGGGAAATTCATGCTTTTCCTGCTTCAACTGCATGGTGGCTTGCCCGGTGGCCGCTATATCCGTTGTGGAATCGTATCACGTCGACGAGGGCGCCTTCTTTGATGTGGGATTTCCGGAGGTCAAAATGCCTCTTCCACCTCTTAACGCAGAAGGAAAATCCACTGAGTGGACTGAAGTGGAAAAAAACATTCTGGAACGCAGAAGCGTTCGTAATTTCAAACCTGACCCAGTACCCGAACCTCTCATTCGACGGGTTCTGGAGGCCGGCCGCTTCGCCCCGAGCGCAGGCAACCACCAGCCTTGGAAATTTGTCGTGGTGACTGACAGGGATTTCATCAGCAAGATGGAAGAAGGCGTATACGGTCTGCTGAACGTGATGAACACCATGTACCATAACGATACCATGGTTATGTCCCTGGTGGCTTCACTTGGTCAACCCACCCCGATGGGCGTATTCGACCCGCGGATCCAGGGCGGAATGGCCGCCTTGCTCAATAAAGAGCTGCCGATCTTTTTGGGGGCGCCTGCGGTGATTTTCCTGGCCTGCAACGATCGACTCCAGAGCCCCCAGCTTCATGCCGGAATCTGTGGACAGAACATGAACCTTGCAGCTAAAGCGCTGGGACTTGGAGCTTGCTGGACCGGTTTCGGGTCGTGCGCCGAACTGGTCGCCGAGATCAAGCAACAGCTTGGCCTCGAGGAGCCGTGGCGGATACAGGCGGTTTTAGCACTGGGATATCCAAAATTCAAACAGGAAGGTCTTGTAGCCAGACAATCCAGACCAGTTGGTTGGATTCGGCCCGGGGCAAATGGTCTGGAAATGGATTCCTGAACATAGCAATCTGCGAAGGATGCCGGCACAAGAATTGCCGTCAAAGGCGTTTACGCTATGCAAACAGCTTTGATCTCTCCGGCGGAAGCAACCATCCTGGGTATTTCAGGCGTGGGATGGTCGATATCGATCCTGGTAATCGGCTTGTCACTGTTCGCCTACTTCGTAGCGAGGCGTTTGACGCCTTTACTCAAAGCAGGCGCCGATCCTCGTTTGGATCGAATCCCGGAGAGACTTGTCAGGCTTCTCAAGTACGGCATCCTTCAGTATCGTCAACCCAGGTATCGACTTGCCGGTATCCTTCATATCATCATCTTCGCCGGCTTCATGATTCTGTCTTTACGGTCCGTTACTCTAATTCTGTCCGGCATAGTCGATGGATTCACTCTGCCCGGGTCCGGAGGCAGGTTCTACACGTGTCTCAAGGAGGTGTCGGCCACTGCAGTTCTGGTGGTTTGCCTGGCCGCCATGGTTCGAAGAGGGCTTTTCCGGCCGAAGCGTTACGCGGTGCCGGCTAAATACGGAAAGGCGCACACCGCTGAGGCATTGGCCGTACTTACGCTCATTTCAGGATTGATGCTATGTGACATGACCTTTGAGGCCAGTCAGTTCTCGGCCAACTTCCAGAAAGGATTTCAGACCGGTCTGCTCATTCCCGGTACCGGGACATGGCTGACAACAAGGGCGTTTAACCCGCTGCCCGTCTCATCGTTACAGAGTATTCACCTGGTAGCGTATTTTTTACATGATCTCATCTTCTTTCTCTTTCTCTGTTTTCTGCCCTTGGGAAAGCATTTTCACGTGGTTACCTCTCTGCCCAATGTTTTTCTGATGAAACTGGATAAGGGCACTGTAAAACCAGTCAAATGGGACCTCGATGAATCTAAGATTGTGGATCTCCAAAGCGTGGGGGCAAAGAATTTAGAGGACCTGACCTGGAAGCATATTCTCGATTTTTATTCCTGCGCCGACTGCGGAAGGTGTTCCGATCAGTGCCCGGCAAATTCGGTAGGCCGTCCTCTGTCCCCCAGATTCATTTCGCTCAAGTGTCGCGACCATGCCTTCAAAAGATACCCCCTGTTCGGCAGGGCTGCGAAAGAGAAAACGCCACTGGTCGGCCAGGTGCTGGAGGAGGATGAGATTTGGTCCTGCACGACTTGCGGCGCCTGTGAGAACGAATGTCCGCTTATGATCGAATATGTCGATAAGATAGTGGATTTGAGAAGAGGGTTGATAGACGACGGGCTGGTTCCTCAATCCCTGCAAAAGCCGCTCAAGTCTATCGAAAAAAGAGGAAACCCGTATGGAAAATTAGAGACAAAAAGGGCTGATTGGATTCAAGGTCTGCCTGTAAAGGTCCTCGGGCAGGGGGAAAACTGTAAAACGCTCTATTTCGTGGACAGTATAACTTGTTTTGACGACCGGGCGCAGAAGATCGCGAGATCGATGGCCCGCGTTCTCGATGCGGCTAAGATGGACTTTGGAATTCTTGGTGCCGATGAGAGGGACAGTGGCCACGAAGTGAAAAGATTTGGTGAGGAAATGCTTTTTCTTGCACTAAAGGGGAAAAATACCAAGGCGATCCTTAACACAGGAGTCAGAAACATCGTTACTTCCGATCCCCATGCCTTCAATGCCCTGAGACATGATTACCAGGGTATTCCGCCTGTTGAACATATTTCCCAGCTTATGGAAAGAAAGATTAAGTCGGGGGATATTCAATTAAAGAATGTGGAAAATTCCGGCAATATCTACACCTACCACGATTCCTGCTATCTCGGCCGACATAATGGAATCTACGAGGCGCCAAGAACTGTGATCGACGCCATCCCGGGGCTGAAAAGGGTGGAGATGGCCCGCTGCCGGGACCGATCGTTTTGTTGTGGTGGCGGAGGATTGGCTATGTTCTACGAGCCAACTGAAGAAAAGAGGATGGGACAGGTCAGGGTCGATATGGCCAGGCAGGCCGGGGCCAATGTCATTGTAACGGCCTGTCCCTTTTGTCTTGTCCAAATTGAAGACGGGATCAAGACCAGCGGACTGGAAGGAGAAATGGAGGTCATCGATCTAGTCGAACTGATCAATGATCACCTGGTATGTCGAGAATAGAAACGCTGGAGGAAACTGTGGATATCCTGGTTTGTGTAAAAAGAGTTCCAGACCCTGCTGAAAACGAGATCCGATTGAACGCTGACGGCACTGACATCGAACGGGACAACCTCGTTTACTCCGTCAACGAATGGGACAATTATGCCGTGGAGGAGGCAATCCGCATTCGGGATCGCACGGGGGGGAGCGTTACTGTCGTAACCGTCGACAATGAAGAAGGGGATGAAGTGCTGAGGAGGGAATTGGCCATGGGTGCGGATAGGGCCATTCACGTCCAGGACAAGCTTTTTGAGGGGGCCGACGGTGAGGGGCTGGCCCGTATATTAAAGGCGGAGATCGAAAAAGGCCGATACGATCTCGTTTTCACCGGTGTCCAGGCGGACGCCGGGTCGGCGCAGGTCGGGGGTATGCTGGCTGCTATGCTCGATTGGCCTTTCGCTTCCATAGTGAGTCACCTTGAGGTGTTAGATGAGCAAAAAATCAGGATCCACCGCGAAGTTGCCGGGGGTAACCAGGAGGTCTACGAAATGGATCTGCCCGGCGTGCTTTCAATCCAGACCGGCATTAATGAGCCGCGATATGTCCCGATACGTGGCATTCTGAAAGCGTCCAGCCTGGATATCCCGATTCACAAGGCATCCGACCTGGGCCTTACAGCGGACACCGCTGGCGGATCAAGAGCGAGGGTAAAGCGGCAGGACTATTTTCTTCCCGTCATGGGTGAAGGGGCTGAGATCCTTAAAGGGACCGCTGAGGAAATCATTGAAAGACTGATCGGCCTTCTGAAATCAAAAGGAGGGATTAGATGATGTCCCGGCCGATTTATGTTTATTTGACTCACCACGATGGGACAATCGATGATTCGGCTCTGGAGATGATTTCAGCAGCTTCCAGGATCGATCCCGACATCTCCGTCACGGCCGTTGCATTTGGGTTCGGCGACGATCTCGCTGCCGCCTGCCGGCAAGCTGCCCAATATTATCGGGAGGTCTGGAAAATCGAGCACGAAAAACTTACCCATCCTGATGCGGAGGTGATTAGACGTGTGCTTGTCCGTATCCTCCCGAAAGGAGCGATTGTTCTTATTCCTCATGAACATTTCGGCATGGATCTTTCCCCCGGACTTTCGATCCTGCTCGAGACGGCCTACCTCTCCGATGTAGTTGATTTTGAAGCTGCCAAAGATGACCGGATCAGAGCCGTGCGGCAGGAATACAACGGATCGGTAAGCACGCATGTGGATTGTGACTTGTCCAATGGGGCCGTCATTAACGTGCGTCCTGGAATTTTTAAGAAAGAAGAGGGGCAGGGAGTAAACGGCTTGGTCATCGATAAAACGGAGGAAACCTTCAAAGACTGGATACCCGAAACAAGACGCCGTTTCCTGGAGATTATCAAGGCGGAAGCAGGGGAAGTCGATATTACACAATCGGAGATACTGGTTTCAGTAGGCCGAGGGATACAGGATCAGGAAAACCTCGAGATAATATTCGGTCTTGCCAGAGCCGTCGGGGGGGACGTGTCCTGTTCCAGACCGATTGTCGATGCGAAATGGCTTCCTCGGGAAAGGCAAGTGGGAAACTCGGGCAAGACTGTTAAACCCAAGGTCTATATGGCCTTAGGCATAAGCGGTTCCTTTCAGCATATTGCCGGGATAAAGGGAAATCCCTTTATTGTCGCAATAAATAAAAATCCGCAAGCACCCTTTTTTCAGATCGCCGATGTAGCAGTGGTGGCCGATATTCTGGACTTCCTCCCCAGACTGACCGCAAAAATAAATGAGACAAGAGAAAAAAAGTAAAGAAAGAAAATACTATGCCTATCTATGAATACCAGTGTGAGTCATGTGGAGAAATTACCCCTGTTCTAATCCTCAAACCGAAAGAGGAAGAAAAGGTGTTGTGCGGCCGCTGCGGCGGGAATCGTCTCGTTCGGGTAATATCCCGTGTGGTGGTCATTAAAACAGAATCACAGCGCCTGGCTGAATTCGATACCCGAAAGCGTCCGGATGACTCCTTTTACAAGGATGAACGTAACGTTGGCCTTTGGGCCAAGAAGAGAGTCAAAGAGTTGGGCGTCGATCTGGGACACAGTCTTGATGAGACCATCGAAAAGGCCCGAACCGGCAAAATTCTTGATGACCTTTAGCCAAATGAACGGGAGGGCTGTATGGCAAGACTCTCAGGGAAAATAGCAGTGATCACGGGTGGTGGCGGAGATATCGGCGCCGAGACGGCAAAGCTTTTCGTCAAGGAGGGTGCAACCGTCTTGCTCGTAGACATCAACGAAGAGGCGTGCCAAAAGGTGATCAAAGAGATCGGAAGCAGCGCGGCGAGCTGTTGTGTGGCGGACGTTACCAAGCCCGATCAAGTGCAGGCCTACGTACAAACAGCCGTCGATCGATACGGTGGGATTGATGTCTTCGTTGGCAATGCCGGCATCGATGGGGTCGTATCGACCATCCACGAATACCCTGTAGACGTCTTTCAAAAGGTGATCGATGTAAACATAATAGGAGTATTCCTTGGGTTGAAGTACGTGATTCCGGCGATGATAGAGCGAGGAGGCGGAAGTTGTATTCTAACTTCCTCTATTGCAGGCCTTAAAGGATCGCCTGCCATGTGTGCCTATGTAACGAGCAAACACGCCCTCATAGGGTTGGCGCGGACGGCTGCCGTCGAGTACGGGGCTTACAACATACGCGTGAATTGCATCAATCCTGGATGTGTTGAAAGCCAATTGATGCGTTCTGTCGAAGAAGGTTACGTTCCGTTCTCTCTCGCCCTTAGTGGAACTCAACTCGACCGGCAAGGAGTCCATGACGATATTGCGTCCAAAATCCCCATGAAACGGTATGCGACCACGGAAGACGTCTCAAGGCTCATGTTGTTTCTGGCCAGTGACGACAGCAGATACTGCAGTGGCTCCTTTTACATGGTTGACGGTGGAATGACGGCGGTGTGAAGGTGTGTGGCCAAATCTGTTTAACCTTTTTACTTTAAGTTCCTCCCTGCCTGTAACGGTTACGGCTTAGAGTTTGACCCAATTCTGTTGAAAGCTCATTTTAAGACACATTATGACTCGCTGGAGCAAGGCCTTGGAAATATTACATATCTTCCTTCACATCATGATTTCCTTTACGAATTAATATGGTTTAATATTCATATATCATTTGTAATATTACTTTGTTCACAATAATGTCTCACAAATCGTGTTTAGCCGGTATTAAAAGGAGAAAAATACAATGACAGACAATAAGATGTTCATCGATAAGCCTGCCTATAGTACTCCTGAATGGTGTTCCTTGTATGGGACTCCGCCATTTGAATTCCGTGATAACAGATCAATGACTATCCTGTTCAAAACAACTTCCAATGTTCTGAAAGAACTGGTCCCTGAGCCCCTTGTTCCCAACGATGAGGACATTATGTCTATAACATTTAGTCGTTTTTTCGTAAGCGGCTTTGGCAGTTACCACGAGTTACTTGTGGCGGCCCCGGTGACATTCGATGGGAAAGAAGGCAACTTCTGCATCTATCTGATTTTGGACAATGATATCGCCCTCTGCGCCGGCCGGGAGATTTGGGGATTCCCGAAGAAGTATGGCCGAGTCGAGCTGAAAGATAAGGATGGAGTAATGACAGGCAACGGAGAGCGTGGCGGGATTTCGTTTATTAGGGGCGCTATGCAGTTGGAGGAGTATGGAACGCCTGAAGATGCTGCCAGCAGCCCTGTGATTATCAGCGCCAAATTAATTCCTTCCGTAAAAAAGGGGGCGTTACCCGAAGTTCATCAGCTCAATTCCACAACACTGCAAAACATGAAGTTCCGCAATGTATATAAAGGTAAAGCAACGTTGGAATTCGGTGTTTCACCTGCAGATCCTTTTCATAGGATCCCCATTCGGGAGGTTTTGGGTGGCGTTTATGTGAATTCGGATTTCACCCTGGATTACGGAGAAGTCATTCACGATTACCTTCGGACAACGAGGTCAAAATCGTAACAGGACCAAGGAGGGGAAAATACCAGTTTAGCCGAAAACCCGGGGCCATTGGGAAAATTGATTCAAACTTTCCGGGAAAAAGAAATGAGGAAAGTAAATGCAAGAAAACAGAACGATTCCGTCTTTCAGTTCAGTACAATAGAGGTTCTCTGCAATGACACTGACTGGAAAGGAGAGTATAAATGGCGAGAAGCAGGTATGTCAAAACCGAGCAGGAAATTAAGGAATACCTGTCAATTTACGCAAACCCAAAATTTTACGATGTGGACACACTATTATTTTTGTATGAAACTAAACCCGAAGTGATTGCTGCAATGCTGCCTCCCCCTCTACAGCCAGTGGATCCTCCAATGGTAACAGTGCAAATCGTGTTAGCTGCGCGGAGTAACTGTGTGGCTGCGTTTGATGGCTGCGGTGTATGGATTTCCTGCAGATATAACGAGTTGCCGGGCGCACATTGTGTCCACATGGTCATGAACACCGATCAGGCGATCATATTTGGCCGCGAACTCATGGGCGAACCGAAAAAATACGGTAAACCTTCTCTTGTCAGGCAGGGGGACCGTGTGGAAGCCCGTGTGGAGAGATTTGGTAAAGAATACTTAACTATTCATGGAGATCTGAGTGGACCTGCAAATATAGACGAAATGCCGAAGGACTCAGATGTGTTTTACTTTAAGTTCCTCCCTGCCTGTAACGGTTCCGGCTTAGAGTTTGACCCAATTCTGTTGAAAGCTCATTTTAAGACACATTATAACTCGCTGGAGCAAGGCCTGGGAAATATTACATATCTTCCTTCAGATCATGATTTCCTTTACGAACTGGAATGTATAAACCCAGTCGGTTTGTTTTATGGCAATGTCAATTTAGATGCCAACTCTGAACGGATAGCCACTATTCCTGCGAATGACTTTCTTCCATACGCATTTGGCAAGATGGACGATTGGAGGCTTCTTAACAATATGGTTTAAAGTTTGCGGTTCAGGTCCTTTATCGTTTCGTCACAGGCAGGTCTTTTTTGCATTTAATTTAAGGGTGAGAGCGTATCTCGGAACGTAATTGTCGAGGGGAGGAAGCGGAGATGGCAAGAGATTGTTTTGAAAAGTTGTTTTCCATGGAGGGCAAAGTATCCCTCATTACCGGTGGATATAAAGGGATAGGACTGGCCATAGCCGAAATGTACGCTGAAGCAGGTGCAAATCTCGCCATTGTTGCGAGGAACCTGGAAGGGTGCCGGGAGGAGGCGGAAAGACTCGAAAATACATTCGGTATAAAGGCCATGGCCAGGTCGATGGACGTGCGCCAACCCGAGTCCGTGGAGAGCGTTGTCAAGGAAATCTCGGACGAGTTCGGGAAAATAGACATCCTGGTCAATTGTGCAGGAATCGGCAGCACTGCGAAACCGGTCAGTCTCATGACCGACGAAGACCTTGGCGAGGTTATGAATACCAATTTCCGCGGCACTTTCCTGGTCTCCAGGGCTGTAGCCCCGATCATGGTCGAACAGAAAAAAGGCAAGATCATCAATATTGCATCCATTCTCGGAAAAATCGCGTTCGGCACCGTGACAGACTACTGCGCCAGCAAGGCGGCCGTCCTTCAGTTGACCCGCACAATGGCGCTCGAATTGATACCTGACAATATACAGGTAAACGCGATATGTCCCGGTTTCTTCCTGACCGATATGACCAGGAGTTTTCTTGAGTCCGAAGAAGGGGAGGTTTTCATAAAAACCATGATCCCCATAAACAGGGTCGGGGACGTCGGCGAACTAAAGTCTCTGGCGCTCTATCTTGCGAACTGTCCATCATTTATGACCGGTTCGGCGATCTACATCGATGGCGGACAGACGATCACCTGAGTCGGATTCAAAAGGATATGAGAAATCGCTTCTAAAAGCTCCTTGCTGCCCTGCAGCCCGAGTCGGACCTCATGGACAGGTCTTCCTGCGGTAGTTAATTCATAAGTGGAGAAACCGCCGTCTTCCAAATCGCACAGCGTGTGACAGTCTGATGCGGCGCAATTCAGTGCATGATGCAGATCTTGCCAAAATGCTTGCCGCTCTTTAGATATTCAAGCGCAAGGAGCAATTCCTCAAACGCGAACACTCGGTCAATCGCCGGGCGAAGCATGTGCAGGGTAATTGCTGAACTCATTTTGGCAAAATCATCTCCGTTGCCGACAGTGATTCCCTGCATTCGAATATGTCGGGTTACAATGGGTCCCAAGGGTACGTCCATATTTCGACCGGCAAGCACACCGATCAGACTTATCGTCCCTCCCGCCCGGACAGCCCGAAGCGATTGCGGCAGCGTACCTTGCCCGCCGACTTCGACCACATGGTCAACACCATCGCCACCCGCGATTTCACGCGCTCGATTGCCCCATTCCGGGACCGCACGATAGTTGATGGTTTCGTCGGCGCCCATGGACCTTACCCGCGACAACTTGTCATCACTCGACGAAGTCACAATAACAAACGCTCCCAACGTCTTTGCGAACTGAAGAGCAAAGAGCGAAACGCCGCCTGTCCCTAGCACTAATACCTTGTCACCAGGCTTGGTGCCACCTTCCGTAACCAATGCTCGCCATGCGGTCACCGCCGCAGTGGGAAGGGACGACGCTTCAATGTCGTCCAAATGTTCGGGGACAATCGCCACGCCTTCCTCCGGCAACACAATGAACTCGGCCATCGTTCCATACATCTCACAGCCCAAGCTCATTGAACGCCTTTTTCTATTCGGCCTTCCTCCATTTATCCAACTCTGAAAGAAAAGTGGACAAACCCGATCCCCGACTCTTAACTGCTTCACTCCCTCGCCCACCGATTCGATGACTCCCAGCCCATCGCAAAGCATAACTAGCGGCAGAGTTTTCATCCTCGATCCACAGCCGCGCACAGGCACAAGGAGGTCTCGGTAATTAAGGGCGGAAGCTTTCATTTTGAGCCGCACTTGCCCCGGGCCGGCTTGCGGGTCACGGCGGGTGCCTATGCGAACGTTTTCCATAGACCAGTTATCCTCAATTTGAAAGACTCTCAACTTAACCCTCCTCTTTTAACCTGAATAATTCATCAACTTGACTATCTGCGATGTCGAACCTCATTTTTTTGAGCGGATTCCGCCCGGAAAGAATCCTTGAACAACCCGGTAGACGGCAAAATCATACGGGTTGCCAATCGAACATGCAAGTGATACATCTTTCAAAGGGAACGGTTTGGCAGTTTCAGGATCTTCCGCTCTCCCATGTAGTGACTCATGCCAAGTCGCTTGAGAAGTTAATGTATCTCTCCTTGTAGTTGAGAAATGGTGCCCCGAAATCGTTTCTATTCCCGAATCATATTTTAAGAGGTTCAGAAGTTCACAAGGTGGCAAGGAGTGTGAACTTTCGCTGAGCCTTATCTGGCGGCTGCTTAAAGGATTTGTTACGTACAGCGACAGCACCGACGGGTCTTATTTCCCCTTCTGCCCGACTTATGATTTATCCAGCCTCAGCCATTTTTCGGCCATAGACTTCATCATTTGGACCCATTCATCGAAAGTCGGTGGTTTGGTGATAAATAATTCGGCCCCGCATCGTTGATGGAATGCCTGGGAGCAAGGGCGAACATCTTCATGGCAGTCTCGTTGGAACAAAATCTCTCCACCTGCGCAATCGCCAGATTTATATTGTGCCCGCCTGGAATTAATTTTAAAACACTATAACTTCTGATTGGGTAAGCGTTCAGGTGGCATGAGCTAGTCCTCGGTTAGCGTCCATCCGGAAACATAGGTGTTTGCAGAAGTACGATAGCAGCCTTCAGCAACTTGCCTGGGAATTATGCTGCGGTCGAACTTCAAACGACTGTTTCCGGGGTAATCTGCTCGTTATTGACCCTTTTGGGGACTCTACATGACGCACTGCTCCCGTTTAATCGCAAATTCCGCAGAAGATAGGTTGCTAAGCAGCCTGTTCAAACAGCAGCATTTGTTTTCGGTCGCGGGATTTGAAGGTCGTTTCGATAATGGAGCCCTATCAGCATAAACTGGCTCTACTGCTAATTCTCCTACAAGGTTCTAGACCGGTGGCATCATGTAAAAATAGTTGTAGAGGATCCAGGTAGAGGGGCTTGAGCGGTGGAAACTTTGTAGACCGGTGGGTTTGCTTCCGGCTGGGCGGCACCGGGGGATGTTGGAGATAAAAGATGTCCGGTTCAAATGGAGCTGTGGACAAGATTTTAGTCTGTGTTGGTCCCGGTCCCTCTTCCGCGGGTGTAATAAGGTTCGCTGCAAGAAGGGCCGAGAGCGAAGGCGTCAAGCTGTTTGCAGTTTACGTCGAGGTCCCTCGGTCCGTGCTGTTACCTGAAAAGGAGCGCGACCGCGTTATTGACAATTTGTGGCTGGCCGAGCAGCTTGGTGCCGAGACCGCAACCCTGACGGGCCGCGACATCGCGGAGGAAATAGTGAGGTTTGCGCGCCTGCGAAGTATAACCAGGATAATTGCGGGAAAACCGGGGCGTTCACGTCTGAAGAGCATTCTCCAGGGTGGTCCGATGGACCGTCTGATAAGAATCTGCGAAGAAATAGAAATCGAAATTATTTCAGGTGATTCCGGCGAACCGGTCGAGACGCCGTATCGGATTCGACCTCAGGAATTTCCATGGTCGGATTATGGGACCGGCATTCTTTTCCTTGCGTTGGCCACAGGTCTTTGCTTTTTGATGTATCGGTATTTCGATCTGAGCAATCTCATAATGGTCTATCTGCTGGCGGTTTTAGTGACGGCGATAGAATGTGGACGCGGACCGGCTGTTGCTGTTTCTCTGTTAAGCGTACTGGCGTTTGATTTCTTCTTTGTCCCCCCACGTTTTTCGTTCACCGTGGATGACGCTCAATATATCGTAACTTTCGTCGTAATGTTTGCGGTTGCCCTTGCTATAAGCCACCTGACGGGGCTCATGCGCAAACAGACCCAAACGGCCCGTTTGCAGGAGAGGCAGGCATCCGCCATGCATGGTCTTAGCAGGCAACTCGCCGCCGCCAGAGGTGTTGAAAAAACACTGCGGATCGCCGTGGAATACTTTTCGGAAATCTTCAATTCCCACGCGGTCGTGCTGCTGCCTGAAGAGGATAAAAGATTGAAGACGGCCTGCGGTGACCCGTCTCTAGTGTTTGTCAAAGATGTGGTCCGGCAAATGGAGATTGCCCGGAAGGCATTCGAAACGGGTGAGACTGCAGGGTGGGGAACAAAACACGATCCCGAGAACGAAGTACTTTATGTGCCGCTCCAAGTGGCGGACCTGGTTCTGGGAGTTGTAGCCCTTCGGCCCGGCGATCCGGAACGCTTCCTGTTGCCCGACCAGCGCTACCTTCTAGAATCGCTTGTCAAGCAAGTGGCTCTTTCGCTTGAAATGGAATATCTGGCCGAAAGCGGTATCCCGTTGAAAAACTCCGCCGGTTGGAAAAGAGTCCGGACCGGTTCCAATGCAGCCCCGGAGGAATGAATGGGAGGCCAATGTCGGACGAAGACAGGGCCTTTAGCTTTCTTCAACTGATGCGTCGTTCACAATGAGGTAAGCTGAACGTTTACCTCGGTTATGGACCGGGGGATGGGAAAACGTGGCAAATGCTTCTCGGAGGGCGACATCTGAAGTAGGCGGGGATCGACGCGCTATGGCAAACCCCCGTCACGCGCTTTCGGAGGATAAGCAGATAGAACCACGAATGTCCGTCTGTGGCTCGAAACCCGATTGAATGGCCGATTTAGGCGCTCGATCCAACCTTGCTAAAAGAATTTGAGAGATGAAAATCCTCATACTGTCGCTCCTCAATCTGAGTCTGGTCGGCGTTTTTGCCTATCTCATGCGAAGGCCGAACCTTCTCACCTTTTCCCAGACAGGACGACTCTGGCTAACCTGGCTGGCGGTCGCCATTATCACCCTGATGGACGAGTTTACATCCATCTTCTACGCCCCGGCCGAGGCATACAGATTCATCGGTTCGAGCGCCATAGTCTTTATTGCGCTGACCAGCATTCTTGTTCGGTTCATGAGCACCCGGTTTACCGAAATCGCTGAAATCCTGGAATATAACGGCCTTATAGGGGGCGGAGTCTATTCTTTCTCCTATCTCGTGCTCGGTCCGATGATGTCGTTTGTGGCTGTTTCCTCCATTATGGTCGATTACACGCTTACTGCCTGTATCTCGGCTGTGAGCGCAATTCTCAATGCGGCTTCTTTTTTCCCTCAGGTTTCCGAATCCTCCTCGCTGGTTGTTTTTCTCGTTCTCGGAATACTCTGGGCAATCGCAGGGTTGAATATCCTCGGCATCAAGGAGAACGCGAGGTTTACCTTTTTTGTCTTCATTCTGGCCTCATTCATTATCCTGAACCTTATTGTTTCTGGGATAGTCGAATTTGACAGCTCCGCTCTGGCACGTCTGAAAGCGTCGGGCGGGAACGCGTTAAAGCCGCTTGAGACTGGCTCCTGGCTTCATGATTACGGCAATTTCATATCCCACATCGCCTTTTGTATTCTAGCTTATTCGGGGATTGAATCGGTGATTCAAACCGCTGGTTTCGTACGAAGCTGGCGTGAGATCCACAAGGCCTATCTTTTCCTGGCCGTTACGGTGGGCGTCGCGACGCCCCTCGTGGCAGCCCTGGTTCTTTGCACTCCTATTAATTTCAGTGAGCACGAGGGCGATCTGATCACCTATTATGCAACGCAGATCAATGGGACCTTTTTCGGCATCCTGGTTGCCGGACTTGCCAGCATCACTCTGATGATGGCTGTGAATACCGCCTTTGTGGCCTCCAGCGAACTGCTGGAGCGCGTAGCACACCGCTATGGATTCCACTGGCTGATCGTGACAAACCGGCGCCACTCACTCTATCGGATTCACATCCTCAATGCTCTCTTCTTTTCAACGATTATCATCATTACCAGCGGCTCTCAAAAAATTCTGGCCGACATGTATGCAATAGGCCTTGTAGCAAGTTTTTGTATCAATATGGGATCGCTTCTTATCTACCGCTATTTTGTCGGCACCAAGGAAGTGATCCCGTATTACACGAGCCGCGTCGGTACGCTTATTCTCTGGATCATCCTGGTAAGCTGCTTCATTTTTCTGGCGATAGACAAACCACACGGCACGGCGCTCTGGGCAGGGATAACGACTTTTGTGCTTGTAGCGGGAACTCTGCTGGCAAAGAAAAGAGCGCCGGAAATCGTAGAGATCGGTCAGGCCGACAATGAGATGGAAATGATACTCTACCTGGCCGAGTCATCCTCGCCCGACATACATATAATCTTCCGCCGCCCACGCGAGGAATCTCTTGGAGAACCGAAAGACAACGAAGCTTATATAACTTTCTATGCACCTCGCCAGGGCATCCCGCCCAAAATGGCGAAGAACCATTTCCGTTTTCCCATGATCCGAAGCGGCCTGTACCAGCGTATTCTGCTTGTGCTAAGGATTGTCCAATATGAATTGCCGGACAGAAACATTACCGTCCACTTCGGCTGGCCGTTGTCCTCTTGGCTCGACAGGCTCGCCATCGGGGTCATGGTATTCAATCTGATGACCCTTCCCAGGAAATTCCCCCAGTTTAACTTTGAAATCGGTTATTTTGGGCGAGGTGTTGCCTCGAAACCCTAAGGGTCTCAGTTACAACTCCTCTGGCAACTCCGCGCTCTTAGTGGGGAGCAGAGGAATCCGAGCGATCAGGTTTGACGCTCCTTGCATTTCCACAATAATATGAAACCATAGCAACAATCTATGATCCCTTTTCGAGGATTTCCTCAACGATTGGATTGTTGTGGTGGATGGCGTCGACTATTATCTCATCGTGCTGATAATCGGCTTGTAAAGGTTGTGGCCAGGGTAGCCTACAATGTCGGAAAATTGTTCGTCAGTATCGCGTCAGCTTTTCCTCTCGCCCGTCACTATCGCATCATTTTCGCCTGAGCGCCATTCTGCTCGGAGGGGTGGGAATTGAGACCTTCAACTGGGGGGCAAGGGGTTTGTCCGGAAATTGCTAAACCGGTTGCGTTGACCTTCCACTTGCGTTTTTGATTGGTGTATGGGAAGGTTCTATGGGCCTTCAAGTTGTCCTGAGAGGGTTTCAGGGAGGAAGGCCGACCCGAAAAATACTCTTCGAGATTCGTTGGTGGTCAGGTTGGCATTATTTCGGAATAATAACAATTTGGGGCTTTAGCGAAAATCTGGCTCGAGGTGGGATTGGGCAGAAGCTAAGCCAGATCCCGAAGAAAAACCCGCGAATAAGCCCTCATATTTGAATTTGTGATAACCCGACGCAAACTCGATCCCAGGCAAAATGATCCCGGGATTTCAATAAGGATAACCTTTTGTCATGAGAGAATTCTGGAACTCGGCAACGGGCCGCAGGATCACGGTCCTGGTGATCCTCTCCATCCTGCTGACTGGCTTTGGTACTTCCGGATATATGCTCGTGGAGAATTACTCATTTATCGAGGCTCTCTATATGACAATTATAACCCTTTCGACCGTGGGGTTTACCGAGGTCCAGCCGCTGGACAACAACGGCCGTATTTTTACAATGATTCTGATTCTGCTGGGCGTCAGCTTCGTGGCGTTTTCGCTGGCCTATTTGAGCCAGATTTTGCTCGACGGGAACCTTCTGGAAGCCTATCGGAGGCATAAATTGAAAAAACAGCTCGATCAACTGGAAAATCATTACATAGTTTGCGGTTACGGGGAAATGGGCAAGATAATCGTCGAGGAACTGCACAAACATAAGGTGCCTGTCGTGATTATCGAGTCTGATGAATCGGTTCTTGCTCGCTTGCGGGAAAAGAATTTTCCGCATCTCGGAGCAGACGCCACGGATGAGAACAATCTTATTTCCGCTGGTATACTGCGTGCCAAGGGTTTGGTATCAGTAGTCAACAAGGATTCGGAAAACGTTTTTATCGTTCTCACTGCGCGCGATCTTAATAAAGACCTGCTCATATTCGCACGTGCCAGCTCTCCTGGTACGGACAAACGGCTTCTCAAAGCCGGCGCCGACCGGGTTGTTGCACCATATGTCATCGGGGCGACCCGGATAGCGCACAACATATTGAGGCCCACCGTTACGGATTTTCTCGAACTTGCCCTTTCAGAGCAGGGGATGGAACTCAGCATGGAGGAAATCCGTATTTTTGACAACTCAAAGCTGGTCGGCATGGACCTTATGGGCTCAGGCATTCGAAGTAATTTTGACTTGATTGTGGTGGCCATAAAGCGTGCTGAAGGATCGATGATATTCAATCCGCCTCCCCAGGAGGTATTCCACGCTGGAGACACCCTGGTTGTAATCGGCGCGGTCGGAAATCTGTCACGTTTCGGGCAGGATCTGTATGGCTGTGATTACCCTACCATGCGTCCGTGCATATCTTAAAACCTTTAATTTTTTTGGCGAAACGAGTCCATTTGCTCCATCTGATCATCCAACTGCTTGAGGAAGAACGCACCGATGAGCAGTACTCAAAATTCAATGTTAGCGGTGAGTAGACCGGGGGAATTGCACCCCCAGCCCCTCGCAGAACGGTGCGGGAGCCTCTCGACTCACACCGCTCCCATCAAGCAAAAGCCCCCACCATCCCTCGTTGCCAGTGTGCAAA
>JBEKPW010000053.1:0-65401 GCA_049520315.1 Syntrophobacteraceae bacterium | reverse complement strand
GAACCCCCTCCGTTCTATTTTGCCTTCACAAATCGGCAATGGCGCAGGGGTTTGCGTTGATCATGACATGGCCGATTGTATCACCGCCGTTTTTGGCAGGTTTGCTGGCCGCCCGCAATACCGCAGAGCGAGACGGCAAACTACACTTACGATATTGCGGGTGATCCCGCCATATTTACGCATTTTAACGGCATAATAACGACCTACACTTACGATGCGGCAAAAAGGCTCCTCGGCATGGGCAGCATCGTATCCAATTATCAGTTCACTCTGGACGAAGATGGGAACCGGATACATTCGTCCGAAACCGAACCTGTTGCGCTACTCCTTCTGAGGCTTCAATTTCCTATCGATACAACTCGCAGGGGAACCGGCTGCTTACAGCCGGAAGCCTGAACTATATTTACGACGCAGAGGGCCAGCTTGCAACCGCCGCCGGTACCGCCTATACCTTTGACTACGACCACCGGCTGGCCGGGATCGGAAGCGATACGACGTTTTCATATGATGGCATCGGTAATCGATTAAGCGCGACAAGAGCGGGAGTTACCACCCATTACGTTTATGATCCCTGGGGAAATCTTTTGGCCGAAGCAGACGCATCTAACAACATTACGCGCAAATACATCTATGGCAGGGGCCTTCTTTCCGTGGCAACACATTCTGCCCGGTACTTCTACCACTTTAACGGAAACGGGAACACGACAGCCCTGTCCGATATCAACCAGAACATTGTTAACAGCTATGGCTACGACCCTTTTGGCAGTGTTTTGACCCAGCAGGAGGCTATCGCTCAGCCTTTTAAGTTCGTGGGCCAATACGGGGTAATGGCGGAACCCAACGGTCTTTACTACATGCGCGCAAGGTACTATGATCCGAGTGTGGGGAGGTTCATGAGCGAAGATCCCATAGGGTTTGACGGAGGGGATGTTAATTTGTATGCATATGTTCTAAGCAATCCTATCATGAATGTTGACCCATCTGGTCTGGATCCTATTAGTTGCTCAGTGGCAACTTGGAAGGCTCAACAGGCGTGTGGCCCCGATTTCAATGATGCTTGGAGGTCAGCTCAATGGCGTCAACAGTGGTGTGAGGAGTCCTTCTACTATTGCAATGGGGTCGGTGATCCACCATGCCCAGCTCCGAGTGCAAGCCAGTGTAAACAATTCCGTACTATGGATTGGGCATCTGATGCAAGGGTAGCATGCCTGGGTTCACCTGAAATGAACAAATTGTTTAATCAATCAACCAAATGCGCAGCAGCAATGGCAAATCTTGTAAAGATCTGCCCGTGACAAACATTAGGGAGTAGCTTGTTTATTTAGGTACTTGGCAGAGCTAATACAGAAATGATTCACGTATTGATCGATATGAGTGGTATATGGCTCCCTGCGCTTGAGTATATGAATAACGCTGCACTGATGTGCTTTGCGTGGCAGTTATAGATGCCAAGAGGAATTAGAATGGTGCATATTAAGAGGATTGTCTTAATAATAACTACATTGGTAGCAGGGTTCATTTTAGCCGAGGCTATAAGCTACTTATATTACATCATAAATATGGACATCTTCTTTACGAGATGTCTATCCAAAAGAGGGAAGACGATTTCACACATAATCCACGTCTGACAGATTGTATGACTATAATGGATCACTATGTATTACTCAAACAAGATGAGAGGGGGCTCTATTATGCGAAATACTGCGTAGGGCTTGGAGCGGATATGACGGGGTTGGGGTGGCTCGTACACCTCAAAATGGCATTAAGCTACTCACGAATTGGTGATTCACAAGAATCATGTAATCAGGTCAGAAAAGCACTGGAATTGGATACGCAGAGAAGAATTTGTGAAACCAATGTGATTGAACGTTTGGAACTTCAGCACGTCTTTTATGACATATGCGCCGCTGCAAAATATTGCAAGTAATGAGCTCCATTGGACACTAGAGGCCGAGCTGTACGTGAATGGAAAATGGATTCACTCAGCCGAAAAACAGGTTTTTACAGCGACTCCTTTCACGTCCGACTCGAAAGTCTACGGATACAACACGCAGAAAGACCGCCTGCTCTCAGCCGGATCTTTGAGCTACTCGTATGACAATGAAGGGCAACTGGTAAGCTCGGGAGGCACTTGCCTTACCTTCGACCACAACCACAGCTTGGTGGAGATCGGAAGCGATACAGCGTTTTCATATGATGGCAGAGGTAATCGATTAAGCGCCACAAGATCGGGGGTAACAACTCACTACGTCTACGATCCCTGGGGAAATCTTTTGGCCGAAGCAGACGCATCTAACAACATTACGCGCAAATACATCTATGGCAAGGGCCTCCTTGCCATGGCGACAAATTCTGCCCGGTACTTCTACCACTTTAACGGAAACGGGAACACAACAGCCCTTTCCGATATCAACCAGAACATTTTGAACAGCTATGCCTACGACCCTTTTGGCAGTGTTTTGAACCAGCAGGAGGCTATCGCTCAGCCTTTTAAGTTCGTGGGCCAATACGGGGTAATGGCGGAGCCCAACGGTCTTTACTACATGCGGGCGAGGTATTATGATCCGACTGTGGGGAGGTTCATCAGCGAAGATCCGCTGGGGTTTGGTGATGTTGGCCTTTATGCTTACTTCAATAGTATCGGAAAACCTCTCAAAGGTGACAGTCTATCAGCATACGCAGCTCTTTCCGGGAACTTCAACCTTGAGACGAATCCTTACGATTACACGGATAATGTCAGGAGATCGCCGATTGGGGCGAATTCCCTCACTCACATGGATGTTGTTACCGCTTCCTTTGCCAGTATGAATCTTTACATTTATGCTTCGGATAACCCTATTAATTGGATAGATCCACTGGGTTTATTTACCGTCCCTTGTCAAACTCAGAAATTCTATTGCCAAAGAGTGTGTGTTGCTGCATGTTTTGCTTCTTTCGTTGAAGAGACAGGGCCTTTTGTTATGCCGCCATGTATGATATCTTGTAAGATAGCGTGTGATTCGGCATTTCCATGTAATAAAAAGCCGTGTAACTAAATTGTAATTATATATATTTATATATTGTTAGAGTATTATATGTTCGAACAATTTAAAATGGTCATCTTGTATATTCTGGGACTGTGGATTGCATTCGTATTTATCATTATATTCATAAAACGAAATATTATAGGCTTTTTGCTAATTGGATTAAGTATAATTATAATGTTCATACCTAGTACACATTATAAATGGTTAATTTTAGCAATTAGCAATTTTCCATTTATTACTGGCGCTATATTGCTAGGTACAATTGAAAGAGATAAAGTGCGATTGCTTGGGGTGGAAACAACTTTGTTAGATCGCGCCCTAGGGCGTATCCCATCCATAGATAAATATCGAGCAGCACCGCGTTTTCAATACCGTGAGTTGTTAATAATAGCGAGCAGTTCGCTTCTGGTTGTAGCGTCATTAATATACTTTTTTGTGTACCATACTGCGTTGAGTATCGTGCTACCGATGTTTGTCATTGGAGTTGTGTTGGGGTTATATAGTTTGATCAAAAAGTAGGTGGTGCTGGGGCGGAATGATAGAAAACCACGAATCTGGTGCCCCGGCATTGACTATACTCGGCCCCGCCGGCCAGTGTTGCTTAGTTGAAATACCGTCTCCTTTCAGCCGGAGCTTTGAATTATGCCTACGATAATGAGGGGCAGCTTGCAACCGCCGCCGGTACTGCCTATACCTTTGACTACAATCATCGGCTGGGCATCACATGATCATTAGCAGCGGCGTCTGCAAAGAATAAGAGGTTGAGGTATTTTGTGCTCGCAATGATGCAACTGAACAGGGTTCCGCATACTAACCGCTGTCCCTGGTTACATCCACCAGGTCGAAATCGCTCCCTTACCGGACAGATATTTTTACTCGATCGCAAAGACGGCATCAAGGAGTCGAGCAGATTTTTAATCCTGCCCGCCATACCATCAAGTCCACCGCCGATCACTCGCCTCCCGGGGCAGACTATCTCAACCAGGACCTGCGAATCAATTTTTTATCAACAGGATCATCTGTTCGAACTTTTCCCCAATGCTGATGTAACCCGTTTCAGGGGTGCTCCATCTCCTCTTTTACGAAACTTTTTATGGGCTCCAGGCCCTTTTTACCCGTCACGGCCTCCTCGATGCCAAGGAAGAAAAGTACCGAGTCCTTTTAGAACTCTACCGCCGGCTTGAGGGCGTCCGCCGGGGCACTGATCCGTTCGATCAGGTTCTCGACACTGTGGCTCAATACGAAAACATGATTGTCGGTCATCATCTTGCTGTACTGCTCTATCTCGTTTTCCAGGTCCCACACCGCGCGAGTCGTCGATTCAGGGAGAGCTGTGCCCGGAGGGTTTCGAACTTCCTTTTGCGAGATCTTCTAAACGCAAGGGCGGCAAAAAGCTCCCTGATTTCAGCGCATTCTATGTTCTTCCGGCTTTCTTCGCAGAACTTCCTTCCATTTTCCTCAACCGGAATGGCGACTTGAAAACCCCGCCGGCATTGAAGCCGCAACCCATATGGAAATTCCCGCTTTCTTCACATCTCCCCCATGGTAGCAAGGCCTCGTTCACCAACCAGTATGATCTCGGTATGGGAAAGACGGTTCCGTACCACTTTTGCTATGGCACGCATAAACTTGAATCCCAGGGCTTCGTCTTCGTTCAGTCTCTCTCTCAATTTTGCCGCCTCAAAGGCAACTGCTTCCAACTCATCAAGACTGCGCACAGTTCTGGTATAAAGATACGGTTCGACCACAGAGGACCATCCCAGGCTTTCACCCTTCGTCACAATATCGACGGTGACCCGTATCGGCGGTGTATGGGATCCTGATTCAACATCCAATGTCATGAGGACCTTCCCCTTAACCAACAGGAGGAGACTGTTCGCCGGGTCCCCCTTTTTCCATAGCTGGACACCCGCCTTATAAGACACCTCAGTGGCAATGTCCGCAAATTTGCTTAGATCTCCATCACTGAAACCTTGGAACAATGCAAAACTCTTTAGCAGATCTACCGATATCATATGTCATTCCTTCCTTTTCTGAAAAAAGATACAGGTTCTAGTGTTGTTGCACACTTACCGCTCTTTTCCGGTAACAGCAGGCTACGGACGAAATCCATGCCTTTTTTCACGCACTTGTGCCGAGAGGCAACGAAGTCGCCAGTCGGAGAATATATTCTACTGCCGGCTCCACAAGAGCCTTGGTATCCGCAGAAAGGTCACGGTGGAAGTCAAAGTCGTAGCCGCGGATAGACACAAGGTGTCCAGTGGGGCAAGGACAGTGCAACAACTCGAGCAGCGCAAGAAGCATCGCCGGGGTCATGTGGTGAGTGAATGTAGACTGGGCGAATTCCGGAGATACGGGTGCGCAATGGAGATTGTCCAACCTCTCACGAACATGTGCGTCCACGAAGATGACCTGATGGTAACCAGCCAGCACATCCATTATCTCGGGCACCAGTTGAACCAGGAAGATGGAATCCACCTCCGCGCCAAGTTCATCCAAGCCGGTGTTGTCCTCGCTCAATATTTTTTGACCCAGGCGCCGTCGCAGCGCATTGACTGCGCAAAAAGCAACACCATCGTCAGCGCGGTCTATGTTCCCGTAACCAATAACCAGGGTGCGAGGTTGTTGTTTCTCAAGTTTCATGACATCTCGATCGCATCAGAATCTTTCATCCCGGGATATCCGATCCAAAACCGTCCCATCCGCCGACATAAGCGTGATTTCCAGCGGCATTTTCCCCAGGGCATGCGTGGCGCACGACAAGCATGGATCATAGCACCGGATGGCCGCTTCTACTCGGTTCAACATCCCTTCGGTCAGCTTTGTGCCATCGATGAAAGCCTTTGCAACCATTCCCGACGCTGTGTGCATAGCCCAATTATTGTTGCCTGTGGCCACGATGAGATTCACCCTGCTCAACTGCCCATTTTCGTCTGTACTGTAATCGTGGAAAAGGGTCCCGCGAGGAGCTTCGATGACGCCCACCCCCTGGCCGGGGAGCTTGGTTGGTGACGGATAGGCGCGGATATCGCTGGACATGATATCAGGATCGTCCAGCAACTGAGCAAGGCGCTCAAGGGCATATACAAGCTCGATCAACCGGGCGTAGTGATAATAGAGGGATCCTTCAACAGGCTTGCCACCGTTGATCTGCTTGAAAAGCTTAAACTCCTCGTTGGCCAGGGGCGTACCAATTTTCTCTGCAACGTTCAGGCGCCCCAACGGGCCGACTCGATAGGTCCCGTTCGGCCAGCCTAATTTTCGATAGAAGGGAAACTTGAGGAATGACCAGGATTCCACATGTTCCCCCACATGGGACAGGTAATTATCCGGTTTGAACTGTGCCATCAGTGTGCCTCGGGAATCCTTTACCCGGATCTCGCCGTCGTAGAGCTGAAGGCCCCCTTCCATATCCACCAAACCCATGTAGCTGGAGGGAAAAGATGCGAAGGTTGCAGCCAATTCTTTGTTGCTTCCCAGCCAGTCCTTGCCGATGCTCACTGCCACCTTGGCAATTTCGACCATGGTATCGAATTCGGCAAGGATTGCGTCGCGGTCTTGCGGAGTCAGAGTTGAGCTCACTCCACCGGGAACGGCAAGACTGGGATGGACACGTTTTCTGCCCAACCTTTCGATGATCTGTTGACCGTAGCGGCGCAGGTTCACTGCCTTCAACGCCAGTTCAGGGTTCGCCTGGATGATCCCCACTACATTGCGAATAGCAGGATCGGCGTCGAAACCCAAAACCAGGTCTGGAGCCGCCAGGTGGAAGAAATGCATCCCGTGCGACTGTATGTATTGACCCATGTGCAGCAATTCGCGCAGCAGCTTGGCCGGCCGCGGTATTTCCACTCGAGCGACGCCATCGCACGCCTTCGCTGCCGCCAGATGATGGCTTACCGGGCATATACCGCAGATGCGCTGAGTGATTTCCGGCATCTCAAAGTATGGGCGGCCTTCGCAGAATTTCTCCAACCCGCGGAATTCATCAACGTGGAAGAACGTCTGTTCCACCTCGCCCTTTTCATTTAAATGGACTGTGACCCGCCCGTGACCTTCGATGCGTGTCACAGGTTCGATGGTGATCTTTCGAGGACCCATAGCTCTTCTCCTCAATCATATTTGAAATATTGCGGTGGAAAAACGGGAACGCGCCCGGCAAGCAGTTCCGACAACGCAAAGAAGATCGAATCAGCACTCGGTGGGCAGCCGGGTATAAACAGATCGATCTTCACCACGTCGCCAACGCCTGTGACCCTGGCGAGGGGTTTGCCGAGCTCCGGGGAATCAGGGATGAGTCCATCCACCACGCTCTCTGCATCCAGGTAGGCTCGCTTCAATGCTGCGTCTGTGCCCACGAGATTGCGCATGGCAGGCACATTTCCAAAAGTAGCACAATCGCCAAGGGCGATAAGAATCTGGCAGCGCTCCCGCATCAGTTTGGCAACATCGATGTTGTGGGTGTTGCAGATTGCCCCTTCGAGAATGCCCACGGTTACACCTTCTTTGGGCGGGTGTTTCAGGTCCGTCACCGGACTCGATGTAATTTCAACCGCTTCCAAGAGCGCTACTATACGTTCATCAATGTCCAATATTGACATGTGACATCCCGCGCAGCCAGCCAGCCAGTCAGTGGCTATCTTGACTTTTGCCATTATTCATTCTCCTTTCACTTGAGTTGCTGGGACGCGTTAGCAGAAATCTCGTCCAACGAAGCCCCAAGCCTCTTGCCCAGTTTTTCTGCCAGTAAGGAGAGGACTTCCCAGTCCGGCTTGGCTTCTCCCGCGGGCTCTACCGCTTTGTTGACTTTCTGCACGCGGCCCTCTGTATTTGTCAGGCTGCCTGTTCGCTCCGACCATATGGCCATCGGCAGCACCACGTCAGCCCGCTGGATCAGGGGAGATATGAAGCTGGCCTGCACGGCGATAAATGCGTTCTTATCGACATTCTTCAGCACGTCCTTGCCCTCAAAGTCTTGCTCGCCGAGCAAAGCATAGAGCACTTTGACGGTGGACGGCTTGAATCCGTTAGCTAATCCGAAGGCCACCGCAGCATTGGTGTTGACACCAGGCTCAAGTGCCACGAAAGCAGCCTTCCCTTGCAACTTTTTCAGGGCTCCGGCAGCCTCCTCTGTAACACCGGCCCCATACAGCACGATTGGCTGTTCTGCACGCTCGGCGATTTCAATGGCCTTATTGATTTCAGACATTTCCAGGTTCATAGATGCAAAGGGCGCCAGCCCATTTTCCTTGCCGTCCACCACCACGAGCCGCGCACCCCTGTCAATGGAACGCTTGACAAGGAAGGATAAGACCGGCTGATCCTTGACCGGATTGGCGCCGACCACAAGAATGACATCGCTCCTGGTGACCTCGGCAAGCGAACCTTGCGGTTTATCAATCACCTTCGGGGCAAAGTCGTTGAGTAAGCCAACGTTGGCTGCCTTCAGTTCTTGACGAAACAACTTGCCCAGCAGGTAAAGCGCCTCATTCGTACAGTTACTGGAAGTCAAAACCCCAATCTCATCGGCTTTAACCCTGCCTACACGATCGGCAACCGCTTGCAATGCTTCATCCCAGCTTACCGGTTCAAGTTTGCCTTCTCGTCGGAGCAAAGGCCTGGTGACTCGCCCGCGCTCATCGTATAGCGGATCGAAACGGCCATATTGGCAAAGCCGTCCACCGTTGACCTCTGCGTCCCAATCACCTTGAATACTAAGGACACTGCCGGCACGGGTTATGATTTCCGTGCCGCATCCCACGCTGCACTGGCTGCATGTACTCTTGATGCTTTCCGTCTGCACCTCGCGGCCCATGAAAGAGCTTCGACGATTGAATATGGCGCCAGTAGGACATACCTGTGAACATGTACCACAGGAGATACAGGTAGACTCGCCCCAGGGCAGACCTGCATCGCAGTGGACCATGGTGGCATTGCCGCGGTTTCGCAAACCCAGCGTGTAGTTAGCGGCAAGATCGCTGCACGCGCGCTCACACCGTCCGCATAGGACGCAACGGTTCTGTTCCATAATTAAGTACTTGTGTGAGGCATCTATCGGGAAGGGTTTTGTATAAGTCGGGTAAATCCAGTGATCCAGGCCGTAGCGATATCCCAGGTTTTGCAATTCGCAGTCCCCGGACGCCTCGCAAAACGGACAGTAATGGTTTCGTTCCGAAAACAACATGTCGAGGATGAACTTTCGAGCGGTAACCACCTTTGGAGATTCTGTCTCCACTACCATTCCCTCAGTGATAGGGAAAGTGCATGCCGTCATTAACGTGCGCTGTCCTTGAACATCTACAACGCATATTCGGCAGGCACCGATCGGAATCAGTGCAGGATGGTCACACAGGGTCGGGATGTCTATACCCGCCTGCTTTGCAGCCTGGAGAATCGTACTGCCAGGCGGCGCGCTGACTTTTTGGCCGTTCATTGTTATATTGACCATCATGGTTTGTGACTTCTCCCTTTATGATTAGTGGATGATATATGACGTTTTGTTTCTTATGGTAACAGCAACAGTTACTCACTTTTCACATCAGGGTTCATCAGAATCAAGGGATGCAGCATCACATCGCAGGCAGCGGCTTGCCTCCTTTACAGCCTGCATCCTCCCGTAACCCTGTTCGACCTCTTCGAAGTCACGCCTCCTCCTCAGGACATCCAACTCCGGCATCTTCGCTTGCGGCGCCTCTATGGATTCTTCGTCGATGGCGAACGGGACCACGATCTCTTCTTCCGGTGGTTCCTCGTATGCCGGCTCACCGTTGATCTTTCTGATGTAGCCGTCCATATCACGTGCCGCCTGGTGTCCTGCAGCAATGGCGCCGATCACAGTGTCCGGCCCTGTCAGGGCATCGCCTCCCGCAAAGAACTTCGGATTTTTCGTTTGAGACTTGCTTCCAGATGCCAGCTCAAACGTCGACCACCTGCTGACACTTACGCCGCTGTCCTGTTGGACAAAGGTCATATCCGGCGCCTGGCCGATGGCCGAAACAACAGCATCCACACTCAGGGTGAACTTAGATCCCTCAAGCGCACCTGGTATCTTTCTGCCGCTCTTATCAAACTCCCTGAGTTCCATGCGCTCACAGGTAATCCCGCAGACCTTGCCATCCTTTTCTTCGATCTTCAACGGGGCGACCAGAAATTGAATTTTGACTCCTTCTTCTTCAGCAGCGAGGATTTCCTCTTCCGCTGCCGGCATATCCTTTTTTTCGCGGCGGTAGAGGATTGTGACATCCGCACCCAGACGCAATGCCACACGGGCGGCATCGATAGCTGAATTACCGCCGCCTATGACGGCTACTTTCGACCCCAGCGTTTTCTTGCCGCTCAACCAGGCTTCTTCATTGGTATTAAAATCTCTCAGGAACTCTACACTGCCGAAGACACCCTGCAGGTTTTCTCCATCCACGCGCATCGACTGGCTCCGATGAGCGCCCGTGGCCAGGAATACGTAGTCGAATTCCCTGTCCACCTGCTCGAAGGAAATCTCTTTGCCCACACGGGTGTTGCATTTGATTTCCACACCGAGGGCCTGGATGTTATCGTTGATTTCACTGGCCAGAATATCCCTGGGGAGTCTGTAGGCTGGAATTCCCCATCGGAGCATCCCACCCGGTTCAGGGAGTTCTTCGAACACGGTTACCTTGTATCCTCTGAGCGCAAGGTCTCGTGCCGCGGTCAGACCGGCAGGCCCTGCGCCGATAACTGCGATCTTTTCCTTTCTGGTTACAGGCACCGGCGCAGTTTCTGGCCTTGGTGCGTTGTCGGCAACAAACCTCTTGAGGAATTTAACGGCAATGGCTTCGTCAAGAGTGCTTCTGCGGCACTTCGACTGGCACTTATGGTCACACACCCTGCCGCATACAGAGGGGAAAGGGTTTGTTCTTAACATGATCTTATAGGCATCTTCGAAGCGTTCTGCACGAACCAGGGCCACGTAAGCCGGTACGTCCATTCCGGCAGGACAGGTATGCTGGCAGGGTGATTTGAACAGGGCCGAACATACGACCGCCTTGCACTTCTTTTCTCTTATATGTTCCTCATATTCATCCCTGAAGTAACGGATAGTGCTGAGGACCGGGTTCGGGGCCGTCTGCCCGAGACCGCACAGAGAAGCGTTTTTAATGATAGCGCCCATTTCTTCGAGAAGTTCTATATCTCCTTCCTTGCCCCTGCCTTCGGTGATGTCGGTCAATATGTCGAGCATCCTCTTCGTTCCTGCCCGGCACGGGGTGCACTTCCCACATGATTCGTCCTTGACGAAATCCATGAAGAAACGGGCCATATCGACGGCGCACTTGTCCTCATTCATGACGATTAGGCCGCCGGAACCCATAATGGCTCCCAGCTCTGTGACCCTCTCATAGTCGATCGGAGTATTGAGATGCCCTATTGGGATACACCCGCCGGAAGGGCCCCCCAATTGCGCGGCCTTAAACTTCTTACCGCCGGGGATACCGCCACCGATGTCATAGACGATCTGCCCGAGGGTAGTTCCCATGGGGACCTCGACAAGACCGACATTCACAACATCGCCTGTCAGTGCGAAGACTTTTGTGCCTTTGCTTTTTTCCGTTCCTATCGCGTTATACCAGGATGCCCCGTTTAAAATAATCTGACCGACACTGGCAAATGTCTCAACGTTGTTCAGGACCGAAGGCTTGCCCCAAAGTCCGGCAATGGCAGGAAAGGGCGGCCTCGTTCGCGGCATGCCGCGCTTGCCCTCGATAGAGGTCATCAGGGCTGTCTCTTCACCACAGACAAATGCGCCCGCACCCTGATAAACTTCAATATCAAGGTCAAATCCCGAACCCAGGATATCCTTTCCCAAAAGTCCGTATTCCTTCGCCTGTTTGATTGCAATATCCAAACGGTGAAGGGCCAGAGGGTACTCTGCACGGCAATATATATAACCCTGATGAGCCCCGATGGCCTTGGCGCCAATTACCATCCCTTCAAGGACGGCATGGGGGTCGGCTTCGAGAACGCTTCTGTCCATAAAAGCGCCGGGGTCGCCCTCGTCGGCATTACACAGAATGTATTTCACCTCACCGGGCGTCTGTGCGCAGAACCTCCATTTGAGACCGGTAGGAAAGCCTGCACCTCCTCTTCCCCGCAATCCCGAGTCGAAGACCTCTTTGATGATCTGTTCCGAAGTCATTTCCGTGAGGGCCTTTGACATTCCGGCATAACCGTCTCGGGCAATAGTCTCATCAATGTTTTCCGGATCGATCACACCCCGGTTCTTCAACACTATAAGCTTCTGGAGGGCGAAAAACGGAATGTCATTCATTCGTGGAATGGCTTCTTTTGTGATCGGTTCTTTGTAAAGAAGCCGCTCCAGAATTCTTCCCTTCACCAGATGTTCTTCTACGAGTTCCGGCATGTCCTCCGGGACTGCCGACAGATAGACGATGCCCTCCGGATAGACCACTATTATGGGGCCAAGGGCGCAAAATCCATTGCAACCGGTCTCAACGACCTTGACTTCACCCGAAAGTCCCCTTTTATCAATCTCTTGCTCCAAGGCGTGCTTTACATTGATGCTTCCGGAAGAGTGACATCCGGTTCCTCCACAGATCAAAAAATGCGAACGGAAGACTTTCATTTGGATACTATCCTCCTGCATGTGTTGATATTATGCTTAAGCAATGAAGCACTCATCTCACCTCTATGAATTGTCCCGCAGCCTCAGCTTCTGGCCATTGCAAACATGGACTGGACCTCCCCCTGGAGGACATGCCGCCTGAATACCTGGCGCATCTTGTTTGCATCCATTTGTCCGTAAAGGATAGTTTCCTGCCCCAGTATTTCCACCGTGACCATGGGTTCCCGACTGCACATGCCTGCGCAGCCGGATGTCGTCACCATGAGATCTGCTACCCCTGCTTCGGCGATTTCACTCATCAATGTGTCCATCACTGCTCTCGCACCGGCGGCAATACCGCACGTACCCATATGCACGGTTATTTTTGCCCTCTGGCCCCCTTCTCTTACGGAGATCTCGGAAAGGACCTTTTCCTTGATTTTCTTCAAATCCGATATCGATAATTTTGCCATAGCTGATCACCTCATCCCTTCACTCGTACTGACGCAGTACTTCTTTAACCTTCGCCGGCTTGCACCTGCCATGCACGTTTGAACCGACAAAGATCACGGGTCCCAATCCGCAGGCTCCAACGCAACGCACTGTTTCCAGGGTAAAAAGCCTGTCGGGGGTCGTTTCTCCTTCTTCCACTCCCAGCTCTTTCTTGACCGTATCACAGATGGCCTTACCGCCGCGGACATAGCAAGCTGTGCCCAGACACACGCGCATGGTGTGCTTGCCGCGCGGCGTCATCGTAAAGAATGAATAAAAGGTCACCACTCCATAGACCCGGCTCAGAGGCAGATTAAGCCCGGTGGCGATGATTTTCAGGATCGGCATCGGGAGGAATTCAAGCACCGCCTGAGCCTCTTCCAAAACGGGGATCAATGACCCGGGCTTGTGTTTATTCCTGACTATGATTTCGTCCAACTTCTTAAGTTGTTCCGCTGTGAATTCCTTGGATATGTCGATCTCATCATTTGTCACTTGTGCCTTCATACAATATCTCTCCTTCTGAAGGAAAATTCAAGCCTCGGTTCCTATGTCTTTGAGCCCTCCCTCGATATCCTTCCTAATGAAAGTTAGCGCTTTCACAAGCTCCATGCGCAGATCACCCATTCCTTTCTTGATAACTCGGGTATCCAGGATATATTCCCGGCCGTTGTGTCGATGGCGGTATATGAAATCAACGTCCGTGTTGCCCGCCACCAGTGTCACCAAAGTACTTGCGATGTTCCCAAGGGGTTGCCGATCAATGTGGCTGAGCTTGAATTCGGCTACAACTCTCGTTCCTTTTTCCCCATTGGATTCCATGGTCAATCTACCGCCCGTTCTTTCCGCGGCCTGAGCAAGCATTGGAAGCCCTAACCCGACATTGCGAACCGTTTTCGTGGTGAAGAATGGATCCGTGGCTTTTTTCAGAACATCCTCACTCATGCCGGATCCATTGTCCCGTATTTCTATGAATAACAGGTCCCTTCTTTTGTCTTCTATAATGTCGATATAAACCCTTTTAGCACCGGCCCGCGTTGAATTTTCCACAATATCAAGGATATGGAGGGAAAGCTCGACCATCTATTTCTCCTGGATATATCTTCCTCTTCGATGCTCAAAGGCCATCTTCAACTCGGCAATCGTTCCTCTTTCGAGAAACATCGTCGTCACCCCTTTCCCGATATCCTTGATAGAATGCGCATCCGATGATTCGACAAATGGGAAACGGGATAATTCGGGATATTTTGACCGGGCATCTTTTATCCCTGTCCGATAAGTTATCTCGAGAGCATCAAGAGGAATGTGCGGGTCGATAAAACCTAGCTGGCCAATGATGCTGAAACTTTCCCGATCAATATGGGACGCGATTGCAAGTCCACCGAAGTCATGAATATGATGAATTATTTCAAGTAAAGACAGCTCAGTCGCCCCGAGAAGGAATCTGTCGTTAAAACCCTCTACTTCGTCTAAATCGTTGACGATGGCCTGACATCCAAATATCTCCTCTCGATTCGTACCGGGGAGATGATCATAGACAATATTCTGGATCTTCATCAGGTCGTCCAATCTATCAAAAAGAGCCAGCAGATGAACTTCTTCGCTGCTTGTTATTTCCATCCCGGGGAGGACAGTAAGGGGCTTCCCTTCAATTGACCTCAATACGAATTGCACATTTTCCATGGCATTGTGATCGCATATCGCAATTACATCCAAATGTTCTGCGATGGATTTTTCAACCACAGCGCTGGGATACATGTCCAACTCTGCACAGGGTGAAAGGCATGTATGTACATGAAGATCACAGCGGAACGCCCTGTACATATCGCATCGTTATCCAAGGTTAGGCACCGTTACCTCTCCGGTGACTATAAAAAAGTAACGATAACCGGGTTTTAACTCAGCCCTGAAAACCAGGTCTTTTTTGGCTTCAGCCGCACGAGCGACTTTCAATCGCAGCAAAAATCTACCTCCTTTCAGATGGAACTGGTGTAATTAGGTTATATATTCTGCCCGATAGCTCAAAACCAGACAGATCTGATACAAGTATCGGGATACCCTCTTTTATTGCTTTATCGAGGGTATCCTTCGCGGGTTCACAACCTTGCACGAGGATGATTCCAGCGTGTTCCTTGAGACTGGCGACAGCAACGATGTTCTGATGAACCTGACGGGTGATCCAGATGTCACCCACCTTACTGTTGCCCAGGACATCGCTCAGCAGATCTCCTGTGTATCCTCCCAGTATCTCTGCTTTCAGCTTGTCTGCGCAGGATTTGATTCTTAAATCCAGGGCTTTGACGATAGACTCTAAATCCACGTCATCCTACTCCTGTTCTCAAAGTGCACAGCTTTTGAAAGCATCTCTTTGACTTCCTGGTCGTACCTCGTGTGTTCCACCCAACCGCTCCCTTCCTGCAGTGCGGTTTCGATTATTAGTATGATCCGGAGATCATTCTGGAGCCACAGCAGCGGGCCGCTTTTCTTCGGTGACTATGGCAGTGTGGTCATATACACCGGAGCAAAGGATCATCTCATCGACTTTCTCAAAATAAACAGTTTTAGGAAGCCATTTCTTTACTATGGGATGATACCAACTATACGTTACCCAGCCACTGCCACAGGCATTGGCAGTATCGACGATCTCTTTGACAAAGGTTTTGCCATCCGAGTCCTTTTGGTCGATAAATTCCTCTCCGACGTATTTTTCGTTGACTCCGTGCGCCAGCATGGTCCCTTTACAACCCAGTGCGAAAATGTACATCTCGTCTTCGACAAATGCTCCATCGGGATTACTGAACTCAGCCAAAGCCACTCTCTTGCCGGAAGATTTGTAGAACTGTTTCGCTTTCTCGACCCATCTCTTTGCGTCGGTCTTTAATCTCATGGTGTTCTCCTTTAAGTTCCATTCCTGTCTGAGGATCCCGAAAATTTTGGGAGAAACACTAACTATCAGGTCTGCAAATCTTCTTGATTAGCTTGAGCTGTTCCGGGGTCAATTCTCCCACATGTTTAGTCAGCCATTCCAGGTCACCGCTGATTATGGCTGCTTTGGCCTCACGCTTAAGAGTAGAGTCGTCGAGAGCCGCAAACCCATTTTCCATAATATTTCGCGAGAATTGCTCATCTTCAGCGGCCCGCTTCAAAACAGCCAGAACTTCCCGCTTTTCGATGGGGGCGCCGGCCCGCAACTCTTTTCTTTGGAGCTGGGCATTCGCGACAGCCTTTCTCATCTTTTTTTTCAAAGTGGACACCACAATGTTTTTGAGTTCATCCCTGGTGAAGGGCTCGGCAATGTACTCTTCGGCGCCCGCCTTCATCGCCTCCACGGCGGAGAACACGGAAGGATTTGCCGTAGTGACTATAACCTCAGTGTCAGGCTGCTCTCGCCTGACTCTCTTGATGAATTCCATGCCGCCAGTCTCCGGCAGGCAAGGATCGACAATCAGGAGGTCGAAACATTTTCGCTGGAGTTGCGCAAGGGCGCTTTGAGCGGTTGTCACCACGTCAACCTCGTATCCCTCCTCGCTCAAAACCGTCTTAAGTTCTCGAGCCAGGCTGACCTCATTTTTCATTACCAGAATTTTTCCTTCTGCCTCATCCCTCGATCCGAACACCTGCCGTCCTGCGTTCATCGTCATATGCTCTTCACGAAAGGAAAAAGTTCAAAAATTCACAATTGAAGTAAAGCAAAAGCGTGCGACACTTTGTTCACATGGCAATTCCTGTGCCAATACGAATCCGCTGCTGTCTTCGGCTGGTATTTACCGAAATATCGGCTATTTACATTTAATCAGTCATGGATCGGATCACCGAGAAGAGGCCCAATCGCGGACAAACCGTATATGACAGCATACGCGAAAACAGATTAAATAGCTTTATGTGGCGCCAGTGGATTACCAAGGAGGCGTATGAGGGTTTATACGATAAAATTGCCCCGTATACGCTGCCAGCTTGGGTGAACTATGCTGACCTGGAAGAAAAGGAGCTTAATGGGATTTTATGTTTTTTTACCAGAACTGAGAAATTTGACCTTTTCATGCCTACTCTTTGGGCGGCCAAACTGATATTGCCCTCACTCTCTTTGAGGGCCTTTACGAGAAAGAGTTTTTCGAGTTGGCCGAAAGCCTGCTCCATGATACGGTTCTTCATAGCCATGAGTTCCTGCCTGGTTATCGGCACGTCGCTTTCGTTCCAGAATTCTCTAGCCTGCAGATTGCTCGAAAGATCAAGCATATCCACAACGTGCCGATCGGCCATGATGACCAATCGCTCGATAACGTTCTTGAGTTGTCGTACGTTTCCCGGCCAATCGTCGTTTACCAGTGCCTCGAGCGCGTCCTCCGTGAACCCGTCGATACGTTTGCCGACCTTGGCACAAAAAAATCTCAGGAAATGGTAAGCCAATCTCGGTATATCGTGTTTCCTTTCCCGAAGAGGGGGAATGTGGATGGGGAAGACACTCAGCCGATAGTAGAGGTCCTCTCGGAATGTCCCTTTTTTTACCATGACTCGCAAGTCGCAGTTGGTAGCGGAAATGAGCCTTGCATTGGTCTTGTTGAAATGGGTTGCGCCCACGGGCTTGTACTCACGAGCTTCCAGGACGCGCAGGAGCTTTGCCTGAATGTCGAAGTTCAAATTGGCCACATCGTCAAGAAAGAGCGTTCCGGCACTGGCGAGTTCGAAGATGCCGGCTTTGTCCCGCAAAGCACCGGTGAAAGCCCCTTTGACATGGCCGAAGAGTTCGCTTTCGAGCAAGGTGGGGGTCAGGGTATTGCAGTCAACGGCCACAAATTGCTGGGCCGCCCTCTGGCTTGCGACGTGGATCGCCCTTGCGACAAGCTCCTTTCCCGTCCCATTCTCACCATTGATTAACACCGTGCAGTCCGTCGGGGCCACTCTGGTTATTTGTCCAAATATGTCCATGATCTTCGGGGTTTCACCGACTATATTGGCAAATCCGAAGCGGTCGGTCAAACCCTTGCGCAGCGCCACATTCTCTTCGTTAAGGTGCTTCTTTTCAATGGCTCGCCCGACACACAATATGAGTTCATCGTCCGAAAACGGCTTGGCAAGATAATCGAAGGCCCCCAGCTTCATGGCCTGTATAGCGTTTTGTACTGTAGAATATCCGGTGATTATGATGACGCTCGTTAGAGGTTTCTCCTTCTTTACCGTTCCCAGAATTTCCATCCCATCCATGTCGGGAAGTTTGAGATCCAGAATGATGACATCGTATCCACCCTCCCGAATCATCTCGAGCCCGCTGCCGCCGGAATTGCAAACATGCACGGTCAGACCTTCTTTCATCAGCACCATGCGACATCCGTCCCGCACAACAGGTTCATCATCGATAATAAGAACATTCCTCGAATTCATTGCGATCACCTTTCGAACCTTACTGAACAATATCGTGGTAGATCGGGAGCTCTACGATGAACCGAGTTCCTTCGCCCTGGCCGCTGAACGCTTTCAGCTCCCCGCCGTGGCTTTTGATTATTCCGTAAGTCATTGACAGACCGAGGCCGCTTCCTAATGGTTTCGTAGAGAAATAGGGATCGAATATCTTCGGCAAAATTTCATGGGGTATTCCACACCCCGTATCTTCGACCTCAGTCACTATGCAGTTGAAATCAGGATTAAAACGGGTGCGTACGGTAATTAGTCCATTTTGTCCGATCGCTTCGACTGCATTGAGCAGCAGATTAAGAAAAACCTGTTCAATCTGGTTCTCGTCCACAAAGCAATCCGGCAGTTTCGGCTGCAAGTTTCTGTGCAATTTGATACGATTGACCAGAAATAAGTTTTCCAAAAGACCCAGTGACCTTTCAAGGACGGAGTTTATACCGGTCGGAGCTTTTTGGGGCTGCTTTTCGCGTGCAAACTCCAGAAGGTTCTGAATAATGTCTCGACACCGGATGGTCTCCCGGATGATAATGTCGAGACATTTTTTCACCGGCCCATCCTTCTTGATCTCTTTCCTCACACTCGTGCTGAAAAGTAAAATTCCGGCAAGAGGGTTATTTATCTCATGGGCGATCCCTGCCGCCATTCTGCCCAGTGCCGAAAGCCTTTCCGTCTGCACGACGAGCCGTTCATACCGGATCTGCTGCTCTTCGAACAACCGCGCCCTCTCAAGAGCGTACGCGCACTGACGGGCTATAGCGACAAGAAAGTCCAGGTCTTCCGCGGAGAATTTCCTTTTTTCAAAAAAGAAGATACGAATGATTCCGATTACATGTTCCTTCAGAGTGATAGGGAGGTCCACTGTAGTAGTGATACCCTCATCCCGTGCCTCCTGCGGGTACTGAATGCGGGGGTCTTTCCAGATATCGTCGATGATGGAGACCCGGTTTTTTTCGTAGAGTTCCATGACCATTTTCGAGCTCAAGACCGGGCCCTTGCTCAGATATTGCTCGCTTAAACCGTAAGAGGCTCCAATCTCCAGTTCATTTTTATGCACGTTCAGAATTCGGAGAATAGCCCCCTTGGCTTGCAGGATTTCGCTCACTTTCCATACAATAATATCCAAAACTTCCCGCATATTGGTGCTGGAATGCACCACGGCGACAATCTCTTCAAACACCTTATAAAATGTTTCTGCTCTAACTATTTTCTGCACGGCAAACCTTCAAACTGAAGAATCTTTTGCGCATACAGGAAGATTAAGCGCGAAATGGAGAAGCCGACCCGCATCAGGCGAACACGGCTTGCCGCCAAGAATTCCACTATAGCCCTTACTGAGTGGCAATTGCAAAAGATTTCACTAGTTCACTTTGCAAAAGGCACGCATTATTGCTTTTTTTAACAAATCGGTGACTGTCGGGCACCCTCTAATTATCCAGTCATTACTTCGGAACAAAAACGTTCAACTTTGAACAGACGAATCGTGCGTAATTATTCAACTTTTTAATGCTTTTCGAAAAACTCAGGCACCGCGTATGAGGTCAACTGCCTTGTGGCTATTGCTTTGCTTCTCAATGCACAGGCCAATCGCCGGAGGAAATACAAAGCTGGGCGCTTCCAAAAAGTTTTTCGGCGCCGGGTTTGGCATGAATGTAGACTCTGCCCTTCTTTGTCATCGCCTTCGCTCTGCCTGTCCCGGCGGCGGCGCCTGATCAAGCCGAAGCCAAATCGAGTTGACTAAGTGACCTGTTTCTATATAATTAGGTGTTTGTGCAGAGCAAGGTGAATCATTCAGTTTGTGCCCATCCGGAAGTTTCTGCCAATGAAAAAGGGGAAAATCCAATGCGCTCAATGGATTATTTGACGCCTTTTATAGAGGTAGGTCGCGGGCTCTGTGACGGCGCTGAAAGCAATTGCGTGATGGACCTTATTGCAGGGAAGATAACAAAGACCCTTAATCTCAAAGGGTGCTTCATCAAAATGAAACATCCTCATGGCGACCACATGGAGTTGCTTGCGAGCTGCGGTCTGAGTGAGCGCTTCCTGTTCAGCAGGTCCGACGATACACCCGGCTGCGTATGCTCACACCTGCCTGGAAAAACTATCTGCGTCCCAAAGCTTCAAAGCGCGGAAATCACTGCTGAAGCAGAACTCATGATGATGGAAGGCATTCAAGCCTTCGCCGTGCTGCCTATCGAAGTGGAGCGGGAGGGGATTGCCATGGCGGCGCTCTTTGCCGGCGCTCCGCGCGAATTCACAGAGAAGGAGCTTAGCTTTGCCAGGACCCTGGCCGGCCAGGGCATTCTGGCCATTGCGTGGAAACGCCGCGTGGAAGAGCTCATCGAGCATGAAAGACAGTATTTACGGAGCTTTCAGGAAATCAGCAGCACCATTAACGCAACCCTCGATATCGGTAAAGTTCTGGAACTGGTCGTCACAAAAATCACGGAGGTTCTGGGCGTGAAGGGCTGTGTGGTCCGCCTGCTCGACCCTAAAACCCAGAACCTTTACGTGGCGCGAAGCCATGGCCTGAGCCAGGACTTCCTTAACAAGGGACCCGTGGATGCTCAGAAAAGCATCGCGGAAAACATGGCTGGACGCGTGGTAGTGGTAGATGACGTCTTCACCGACCCACGTCTCCAATACCCGGCCGAGACCGCCGAAGAAGGCGTCCGTAAGGTTCTGTCCATTCCGTTGATGGTCCGAGGCAAGGTCATCGGCGTGCTCCGCATTTATACAGGAGAGCGGCCCCCGTTCACTAAGCGCGAAATTAACCTCGCCGTAGCCATAGCGCAACAGTGTGCCTTCGCCATCGAAAACGCCCGCATATATCAGCGGCTGCAGTACGAATATCAGCAGTTGCTCACCGACTTCGGCTACGAAGGAAGCAGCCACTAGTCGATTATGGTGCTCGAACCTCCATTTGAGTGAGATGAGTGAGATAAGGAAAAATGGAACAAATCAATGTCCTGTCAATTCAGCAATCCTGTGATGTCGATTTCATCCATCGAGTGGAACAAGCCAGCGAGCAAAAGGTGAGCAAGTGTTATCAGTGCGGCAACTGCATCGCCAGTTGCGCCTACACCTTCGTGTACGACTACCCGGTGAATCAGATCATGCGTCTTATTCAACTGGGTCAGAAGGATATTGTCCTTAAGTCCCGCTCGATCTGGCTTTGCGCAAACTGCCAGGCATGCACCACCCGCTGCCCGAACAATCTCGACGTTGCACGGATCATGGAGACCCTGCGTATCATGTCACGCCGGGAAGGGACGGTATCAGAGCCGGATATCCGCACATTCTATGATGAGTTCCTTGTATCCGTGAAAACCTTCGGGCGTGTCTTCGAAACCGGACTGCTCCCGGTTTACAACTTCAAGGCCAGGAAACCATTCACTGATCTGGACCTGGCTCCAGGGCTCCTGATGAAAGGAAAGCTCACCTTTATACCCTCCAGGATAAAGGGGCGAAAAAAAATCGCTGAGATTTTTGAACGCCTTGGAGTTCACCGCAAGAACGGATCTTCTTTAAAAGTTGATAAAGTCCGTCCTCGCAGCAACTTCTCGGTGACTACTCAAACCGACATTTAAGAAGAGAAACCCAGGTGAAACGCATAGCCTACTACAAAGGATGTTCCCTCGAAGGGCTGGCCGCCGAATATGACCTTTCGACCCGTGCCTTGTGCGAGGTGTTGGGAATAGATCTCGTCGAAATACCCGACTGGAACTGTTGCGGTTCCACGCCTGCTCATTCTTATGACCCAATGCTTTCAGCCGCTCTTGCAGGCCGCAACTTGGCCATCGCAGCCCGGCAGGGATGCGAGATGGTCATGACCCCCTGTCCCGGATGCCTCAAATCGCTAAAGGGAGCACAGGAAATCTGTGAGCATCCGGAACAGCGCAAGGCTTTTCTTGAATTGGTCGGTATGGAGATGGACGAGCGCACAAAGACGGTCTCCCTGCTGCAGCTCCTCTATGAAGAAGTCGGCCTTGAAGTGTTACAGAAGCTCATTCGACGCCCATTGACCGGACATGTCATTGTCCCCTATTACGGCTGCTTGCTCACAAGGCCCGCACAGATTGCCCGGTTCGATGATCCCGAAAATCCCATCTCTATGGACCGGCTCATTCAGACCACAGACGCCACAGTTCCGGACTTTCCTTACAAAACTGAGTGCTGCGGGGCCACCTATGGAGTCACCCGCAACGATATAGTGGGAAAACTGAGCGGGCGAATTCTGGATATGGCCGCTCGCCTGGGCGCCGAGGCCATTGCCGTAGCCTGTCCCCTGTGCCAGCAGAACCTCGATCTGCGCCAGAACCAGATAAATAGATACTGTAAGAGCACATTCCATATTCCGGTCCTCTACATTTCGCAGGTGATCGGGCTTGCGCTGGGAATCGATCCGAAAGTGCTGGGTATGGATAAACTATCCGTAAGTCCCGACTGCCTGCTTCAGGATCTTGGAGGAGCGGAGAACCAGGAGTCCCACATTAGTCTTTCGCCTTAAAATCCACCGAAACAAATCGGGCAAATCTCACAATGCAATCATGCAGAGTACGCTCAGGAAAACAAGGTCAGCCGAATAAGGCTTCTCTGCGTCTTGGCGGCGGATTTTGCAAGGTCGGTGCGGAGATGAAGGATTCAGGATAGGAGACATATGCGTATTGGCGTGTTCGTCTGTCAGTGTGGAACAAATATTGCTGGAACGGTAGACACCGAAGCAGTAGCCGGCGAGGCGCTGACCTTTGCGGATGTCGCCTATGCCACAAGTTACATGTACACGTGCTCCGAGCCGGGCCAGCAGGAGATCCAGCGGGCCGTTCGCGAACACAATCTGCAGGGGGTGGTCGTTGCCGCATGCTCGCCCAGAATGCACGAACCCACGTTCCGACGCGCTGTAGAAAAGGCGGGTCTGAACCGGTATATGTTTGAAATGGCCAATATCCGCGAGCATGTGTCGTGGATCGGAAATGACCGCGCCGCCAACACCCGCAAAGCCGTGGACCTGGTTCGCATGGCCGTAGCCAAGCTGCGTTTCAATCAGCCGCTCATTCCATTGAACATGCCTGTCAACAAGCGGGTACTGGTTATCGGAGCCGGGGTGGCCGGGATCCAGGCCGCTCTGGACAGCGCCGAAGGCGGCCTGGACGTTGTGATCGTCGAACGGCGGCCGTCCATAGGCGGCAAGATGGCTAAGCTTGATAAGACCTTTCCCACTATCGACTGCTCGTCCTGCATCCTCGGTCCTAAAATGGTGGACATTTCACAAAAGGAAAATATCACCCTGTACGCCGCCAGTGAGATCGAATCCATCAATGGATACATAGGCAATTTTACTGTCCAGATCAGGAAGAAAGCGACCTACGTAGATTGGGAAGCTTGCACCGGTTGTGGCCTTTGCATGGAGAAATGCCCGTCTGCAAAGGCGCCAGACGCTTTTAATGAGGGTCTGGGCACGACCAAAGCCATCAATATCCCTTTTCCTCAGGCCATCCCGAGGAGAGCCAGCATCGATCCTTTGCATTGTCGCCATTTCACTCGAGGCAAGTGCGGAGTCTGTTCGAAGATATGCCCGGTGAAGGCCATCAATTTCGATATGCAGGACGCAATCGTTACGGAGGAGGTGGGAGCTATCATCGTGGCCACGGGCTACGATCTTTTCGACCATTCGGCTTATGGAGAGTACGGCGCAGGCCGCTATCCGGACGTTATTTCCGGCCTCCAGTACGAGCGCATCCTGAGTGCTTCGGGGCCGTTCGGGGGACACATCCGTCGCCCATCGGACGGCACAGAGCCCAAAGACATCGTCTTCATCGCCTGCGTGGGCTCACGCGACACTTCGGTGGGACGCCCTTACTGTTCTGGGGTCTGCTGCATGTACATCGCCAAGCAGGCTATTCTGACGCGCGATCACATGCCGGAATCAAACTCCTACGTTTTCTATATGGATATCAGGGCCCCGGGCAAGAACTACGACGAGTTCGTGCGCCGGGCCCAGGAAGAATACGGGGTGCAATACATTCGTGGCCGGGTGGGCAAGGTCTATCCGCGCGGCAATCGCATGGTGGTGCAGGGAGCCGATACGCTGCTCGGGGTTCAGGTGGAGGTGGAGGCCGACCTGGTGGTGCTGGCCACGGGTATCGAGGCTTCTGCAGGTGCAAGTGAGCTGGCCGAAAAACTTCGCATCTCCTACGACCAATACGGCTTCTATATGGAAGGCCATCCCAAGCTGCGCCCAGTCGAGACCAACACCGCAGGGGTTTACCTTGCAGGCGCGTGCCAGGGGCCCAAAGATATTCCCTCTTCAGTAGCACAGGGGAGCGCTGCGGCCTCTAAAGTGCAGGCCCTTTTCGCGCGTGACACCATCGAAACCAACCCACAAGTAGCTTTGGTCAACGAACGAGCCTGTATTGCCTGCGCAAAGTGCATTCAAGTTTGTCCGTTCGGGGCCATCAAATTAAAGGAACTAAGGGGAGATATCCTTAAAGCCGAAGTGCTGCCCACAGTCTGTCAAGGCTGCGGCCTGTGCAACGCCACCTGCCCCCCCAAAGCGATCCAGTTGCAGCACTCGACGGACAACCAGATCCTTGCTGCAGTGAATGAGATCTGTGCCTGACCCGGGTGGGATTTGTCCCAAAGCAAAGCTGCGTGAGGCTAAAACTTGGAAAAGGAAAAAAGCGATGACAGACTCCAATCCCGACTCCGGCACAGCTCCCGATGAAGCTGCGGAACAGGGGATGAAAATAGCAGGCTTCCTGTGCAACTGGTGCTCTTACGGAGGGGCCGACACGGCGGGTGTGTGCCGCTTCAGGCAGCCTACGGACCTGCGAATCGTGCGCATCCCCTGCACCGGGCGCATGGACCCTCTTTTTGTTGCCAAATCACTAATCTATGGCTTGGACGGCGTGCTCGTCTCCGGGTGCCACCCCAAGGACTGTCACTATGCCGTCGGCAATCTGCACGCGCGCCGGCGTCTCGAGGTGCTGAAGAGTTTCCTGTCTTTCATGGGTATCGATGCGCGCAGGTTCCACTATACCTGGGTATCGGCATCCGAAGGTCAGCGCTGGCAGCAGGTTGTGACTGAATTTTCCGAGCAGATTCATCGGTTGGGTCCCAATCCCGGAGTCCGGAAGCAACCCGGCGAAAGCTCAAACCATCGAACAGGCAAAAGCAGCTAACTACGCCACAAAGGCGCAGAAAAGCGCTGGACGACAGTTAAGCCGATAGCTCGATAGACTGGAAAAAGCAGTGATTGAAACCGATACAATGCAATTACACAAGTTGGTGGAAGAAGCTCTGCCTGAACTGGACACAATGATCGGCTGGGCTGCAGGCGAGGACCCGCTCCGCACGACACCCGTCTTCATTCGCGGCGCCAAATCCATACCAAGGCTTATCTTGAGCCCATTTTGCGCTCAGAACCTGACAGGTTACCTCGTGAAACCTCCCGCTCTGAAGCCTGCAGACAAACATAAGAAAATCGGCATTTGCGTAAAAGGCTGTGACAGCCGATCGCTGGTGGCGCTCATCCAGGAAAAGTTCCTGACCCGCGACAGTCTTCGCATCTTCGGCATTCCCTGCCGTGGAACGGTGGACTGGCGCCGAGTCATGCGGCAAGTGCCGCTCCGGCTTGTCAGATCGGCCAGGGTGGAAGGTAACCATCTGATCGTTGACGATGCAGGAGGGACTCATAAACTCAACCTGGAAAACGTTCTTGCCCGCAAGTGCCTTCAATGCCGCTATCCAAATCCGGTCGTCTGCGACGTGCTGGTCGGTGAGGCGGCTGTATCCGGCGTAACGCCGGAGGATATATACCGGAACGTGGACGCACTGGAGAAAAGGCCCCTGGAAGAAAGGTTGGCTTTCTGGCAGTCGGAGCTCGATCGGTGTATGCGCTGCTATGCCTGCCGGAACGCCTGTCCTCTCTGTGTTTGCCAGGATCGGTGCATCGCGGAGACTCGAGATCCTAAGTGGCTGACACAACGCATGGGAATACCGGAAAAATTCCTGTTCCATTTCATTCATGCCATGCATTTGGCCGGCAGATGCACTGAGTGCGGTGAATGCGAACGCGTCTGCCCTATGGAAATCCCCGTGACCTTGATGAAAGAAAAGCTCAACAAAGTCGTCGAGGAGATGCTGGGCTATGTGGCAGGTCTGGATCCGGCCCCCATCCCTCCACTGCTCACTTTCAACCCGGAAGAGACAGGCATCTAGCGGTCCCCGGCCTCTCTGAGAGGCTTCGGAACTATAGCTTTGAATGCAAAAGAGGTAACCTGATGGCTGGGAAAATATTCATTGCAATTGACCGTTTGACGTCGACCCTCGACAAGCTCTCTGCGAAGATCGATCTGTGGGTACCTGCGCCGTTACAAACTGACAAAAGCGAGCCGACGGGATTTGTGCCCTACCATGCGGGTATGGTCCCCATCCTGGACCGGCAGAGCACCCTGCCGCCGAAGAAGATTCTCCTTCCGCAAGTGGAAACACTGTTACGTTTCGAGTGCCGGAAAGACCCGCAGAATCCATTGAAAGGTTCTGTCAGCCTAGATGATAAGATGGAGGTTCGCCCTGCCCTTGTCTTCGGCGCTCGCCCCTGCGACGTCAAAGCTTTCCTGGCCATCGACCGAGTCTTCACATCCGGCCCCTATGTGGACCCTTACTATCTTGAGCGCCGCCAGAACACTCTTTTTGCCACATTGATATGCCGCCAGGCAGACGAGGCGTGCTTTTGTTCTTCGGTGGGCTGCGGACCTGCGGACACAGAGGGAAGCGATTTCAGGGTCATTCCAGTTGATGGCGGCTACTTAGTGGATGCATTAACTGAAAAAGCTCAGTCCCTCTTTGACTCCCCGGCAGATACTCCAACGCAAGATCAGGAAGTGCAGGCAAGCCAGGTTGTTGAGGAAGCGTCAAACAATCGAGTCGGAGATCTTGACCTCGAGGGAAGCGCGGCGGCTTTCAGGAAACGTTTCGAAGATAATGATTACTGGCAGGAAATGGCTGCCCCGTGTCTCAGTTGCGCTATCTGTACCCATGTATGCCCCACGTGCTATTGCTTTACCATAACCGACGAAATTGAGAACCTGCGGGGGGAGCGCTTGCGTTCCTGGGATTCGTGCATGTTCTATCAATATACGTTGGAAGCCAGCGGCCACAATCCGCGTCCTTCCAAACTGAACCGTTACCGCAATCGCGTCGGACACAAGTTCAGCTACATGCCCGAGAAATACGATGGGCTTATCGGATGCTGCGGTTGCGGTCGATGTATTCGGAGCTGCCCGGTGTCCATGGACATTCGCCAAATCGTGGGCCGCCTTAAGGAGAACGCCTTTGAGAGTGAATAAATTTCTAAATAACCCCTATCTGCCCCAATTGGCGACCGTTCAGGAGATCATCCAGGAAACCGCCAACATTCGTACCCTGAGGGTCAGTCTTGACGATAAGGAAAAGATGCGCGAGTTCGTTTTCCGCCCCGGCCAGGTCGGCCAACTTTCTGTATTCGGCGCCGGCGAGTCCACCTTTGTCATCAATTCTCCGCCCACGCGAAAGGATTATCTGCAGTTCAGCGTCATGAGGACCGGCGAAGTCACCCAGCGCATACACCAGTTGAACGCCGGAGATCAAATCGGCCTGCGCGCTCCGCTCGGCAATGGCTTCCGGTACGAAGACATGAAAGGCCATGACATACTCTTCATTGGAGGCGGGATCGGCATGGCGCCTCTTCGCACCCTGCTGCTCTACATGATCGACAACCGCCGGGACTACGGGGACATCATGGTCCTCTACGGCGCTCGCTCGCCTAAGGACCTTTGCTACACTTATGAATTTCAAGAGTGGAAAGCCGGCGGCGTCAACCTGGTACTGACGGTCGATAGCGAATTTCCAGGTTGGAAAGAGCGTGTAGGGTTCGTTCCCACGGTTCTGAGCGAAGAATCCCCATCTCCGCACAACCGCATCGCAGTCGTCTGCGGCCCTCCGATCATGATCAAGTTCGTTTTGTTCGGACTCAAGGAACTGGGATTCGAAGATCACCAGATTCTCACCACTCTGGAAAAGCGCATGAAGTGCGGCATTGGCATTTGCGGACGTTGCAACACGGGCTCCAGGTATGTGTGCCTGGATGGGCCGGTTTTCAGCTACGAGCAAATCAAAGGGATGGGCGAATTGTAATGAAAGGTCCTTCACATCTCGATCAGCGCCGGGCGGCAAGGATCATCCCCATGCACACGAGCGCTGCAAGCTGGAATCCGCTGTTGATGAGAAAAAGCCTGAACGGCTTTCTCTCATATACAACCGGAGACAGCATTGTCACGGCAACAAACCCGAGCCAGATTAGGAAGCCCGCAGCGGCCCCCGCCGCAGTCGATTGCGCAGGCACCTTCTGTACGGCGTAATCCAGAACAACGGCCATGACAAAACTCCCCGCAATGGCAAAGACCGTTCCCTTGACCATTCCCGACTTCATCGTTTCACGGGTGTTTCCAGTGAGCTTCATCCAGGGATTCAAGAACAGCAGGGGTGACCACCACAAAAAGACCACTATCACTCATGCCAAAGCAGCTACGAACACGGCCGGGAAATTTATCTGAAATTCCAAGATGTTGACTCCTCCTTGATGACTTCATTACCCAAAGGTGCAACAGTCAGGCCTTCATCTCGTGGTTGAACTGGCAGAACGGATTTCCTTCTCTGATGGTATGCCCCTTTCCTCCTCTGTCGAACGTCATCTCATTGGGCAGGTAGGCATTGTAAAGAGCGTTGTCCAAAGAGCAAAAGGGTTCGGTCAGCTCGGGAATCCCCAGCCTGGACAGGAAATCATGGATGATGCAGTAGGTGCATCGATATGAACGGACTGTGCCGCTTCGCTCCTGCGCTTCCACTTTGCTCCACTGAATGGCGCCCTGCCTGAGGCTGAGATCGAAAAAGCCCATGAAGTTATCCCATGTGCGGGGAGCTTCCACCAGTCCGAACTCGCTCCATATACAGCCAATCCCAGAGGAAGGATAATCGCCCTCGAGAGCGCAAAGGCCTTTTCCTGTCCCAGTTTTTGCTTCAGCCGCAGATAGATCCATGTGGGATAAGCGAACAGCTCGACGAAATCTTTCGGAAGATCTTTCGGCAGGCTCTTCTTGAAGCGGCCCGGGGTTAGAGCGGTCCCCATCAGGAATCGCAGAGGATTGCGGACATATTCCGAGAGAACCGCATAGGTTATCAATGCCTTGGAAAATGTACCGTACCGGGCCGGATTGCCGGCCGTAGTTTTGAGCATGTCTTCTTTACCCTTTGTTCCTAATTTGTGTATCCCTTACGATTTTCCTCATTGAAGTGGCGGAAATTCATTTTAGAACCCCTCTCGTGATTTTCCTGCACCCCGTGATTCAAGTGCTAAAGGCGGGCGTTTATCGAACCAGGGGGATGCTTTTTCAAGCTGCGAAGCGAGGCGGAACAGCATGCCTTCGTCGCCGAAGCGAGCTATAAACTGAACACCGCAGGGGAGCCCGTCCTGGGTCCAATGGAGCGGCACCGACATGGCAGGCAGCCCCGTAAGATTGGCAAGCTGTGTGAAAGGGGTCTTGCTCAGGTTTTCCGTGGAAAGTTTATCGACAATGCCGGTGGCCTTGAGGAGCGAACCTAGACCGAGGGCGTTGACTACTTTCATGGCTGCCACGTCCGCAGCCTTTGGCGCCAGACTACCGATCCTCGGGGGAGGGTAGGCCGTCGTGGGGGTGAGGAAAAGGTCGTGCTCTGTGAAAAATTCCGCCATGGCCCGGCCGAAGAAATGCCACTGCCGCTTCGCAGCCACGTAGTCGCAGGCCTTAAGCGTCCGTCCCAGGAGAGCCAGGGTTCGGGTTGTATCCTCGACAAGCCGCGCTTTATCTGCTCCCTGTTCCACGGCGATCAGTTCCAGGTCTGCGGCCACCTGACCGAAATAGAGTGTCATGTAACACTTCGCAAGGGCCTTGCCGTCGTAAACAGGCTCCGCCTCTTCCACGCGGTGGCCCAGACTCTCCAGAAGCGCCGCCGCCCTCCTAACCGCTTCGACACATTCGGGATGGACCTCCGTACCAATGGGCGAACGGGTTGTAAAGGCGATCCGCAGAGTTCCGGGATCCAGACCGATCTCCTCGAGGTATGACCTCTCCGGCGGAGCGATCGCATACGGGGCCCCGGCCTCAGGCCCCTGGACCGCGTCAAGCAATGCAGCGCTGTCACGGACCGAGAGGGACAGCGCGAGGTCTGATACAGCGCCATCCCACACCTCGCCGTAATACGGTCCCACTGGTGTCCGGCCGCGCGTAGGCTTGAGCCCGAAGATACCGCAGCAGGAGGCGGGGATCCGGATCGAACCACCACCGTCATTGCCCGAAGCGATCGGTACGATGCGACTCGCCACTGCGGCTGCCGAGCCTCCGCTCGAGCCACCCGGCGTGTGGTCGAGATTCCAGGGATTCCTCGTCGGCCCGAAAGCCTCGGGCTCGGTAACTGCCATCAGGCCGAACTCAGGGAGATTTGTCTTGCCCAGGACAATGAGCCCGGCCCGCTTGAACCTGGATACGATCTCCGCATCTCTGTCCGGCACAAAATCCTTGAGTGACTTGCTGCCGTGGCTCAAAGGAACGCCGGCCCAGGCGTGGAGAAGATCCTTGAGAAGGAAAGGTACACCTTTAAAGGCCCCGTCTGAAAGGGGTCCCTTTGCCGTTGCGCGTGCTTGTGCAAACATGGGCGTGATCACCGCGTTCAGCTGTGGATTGAGATGTTCGATCCGGCTGATCGCCTCCTCACAAAGCTCGGAGGCGCTGACCTGTCCGTCACGGACAAGCCCCGCCAGACCGATGCCGTCGTACTGGTCGTACTCTTTGAATCCGGCCATAATTTCCTCCTTCTATTTGCGATTCTTCCTTGAAACCCCGGTGCTCCGCCTTTTAGCAATGATCGGTTTTTCATATGAGTCCAGAATGCCTCTAACGGACCTCCCTGTGCTCTCTATGGCCCATTGTGTCGTGTGATCTCCGGGAGCCAGATACCATCGTGGCAACACCGTGGTAGATGGCGGATATGGCGCGGGAGGCACATTCAACGTCCACTTTCCGGAAACGGCCCTGTGACTGGCCCAACAGAATCGCTTTCCTGACCAGGTTGACCCAGCTGTTGACCCAGTCGCTGAAGATCTTACGGTACTCCTTATCACGCACGGCAATGGACATAAAATCGAAGAGTATGGGATACGCGATCCTGCTGTCGGGATCCTCGGTTGAAAAGAGCCATTCGAAAGACAGTACTTGATCCAGAGGGTCCTCGAGTGCGGACATGGTCTCATAACCCCTGAGAAAGATGCCCTGAAAAAATTCCTGAAAAGCTGGATTATTCTAGCCCATTTTCCAAAATTGATACTCATGTAATATGTTGGGGCTGAAAGCACAAATAACCGAAAAGTTTTATAGGCTCCGATTTGAGCGTGGTGGTTCCCAACATGCTCGTTGCCGGGTCGGTCGTCGCAATCTCAACTGAAGCATGATTAGTCTCCAACTCATTACCATCTTAAAATAAAGGGATTTGCGGAAATGTATGGAGGTGAACATCCCTCCGGAAGGCGCATAGTGCCGCCAACCAACGGGCTCCTGCGTAACAACTTCGAAAAAAGAAAGCTAAGTTATACCATTGAACACGGTTGAAAATTGCTTTCTGCGGTAAGGATATTTTTTGCAATTGACGTTATTTTGGAACATAAATGTCTCATTTCAGATGGGATTTTGACCATTACCCTGACTAGATACACAAAATTGTTCGAATTTTTAATGCCCTTTGAAAATTGGCCGCCTCATGCCGGATCAATTATTTTTTTCTGCCCGATGCCCGCTGCTTACTGTGCGCCGCTCAAAGTCTTTTCGACTCGCTGCTCCCTCACACTGTTCACTGACTTGGCACGATTGTTGTCTCTGTTATAATTCCTATGAAAAAAAGAATAAGGGAAGCCGAACTCAACGTTATATTCGAAATATGCCGGGTCATCGGGCAGGCGCTGAAACTCGATCAGGCCCTGGAAACTATTCTTGCGATCCTTTCATCGTCTCTTGCGATGAAGCGCGCAACGGTCACTCTCAAAGATGAAGAAACCGGTTATCTGGTCATCCGGGCGTCCCACGGCCTGACACAAGCCGAAAGAAAGCGTGGGGTCTATCGCCAGGACGAGGGAATAACCGGCCTGATTTTCCAGACCGCCCAGGCCTACATAGTACCGGACATAAGCAAAGAGCCCCTGTTTTTGAACAAGACACGATCCAGGCACATTCAGAAGGAGTCCATAAGCTTCCTCGGTGTGCCCATTCTTCTGCATGGCAAACCCATAGGCGTGCTCAACGTGGACAGGCTGTTCGGCGACGAAATCCCTTTCGATGTGGACATCCGGCTTCTGTCAATCATTGCGACCCTGATAGCACAATTTGTAAGCCTGAACGTCCAGGTCAGGCTGCGCGAAATGAAGCTTCTCCACGACTGTTCTTATCCGGCCAAGACCTCCTCTGAGGCTCAGAACCGCTTTTTCATGGTCGGCAAGAGCCCGTCCATGGTGGTCGTGCAGCATCAGATCGATAAGGTTGCGCCGAGCAAGGCCTCGGTTCTTCTCCTCGGAGAGTCCGGAACGGGCAAAACCCTGGTTGCCAAAATCCTGCATGAGCTGAGCACAAGGTCCGGATCGCCGTTTGTGAAAATCAACTGCGCTTCGCTTCCCGAGAACCTGCTCGAGTCGGAACTTTTCGGGTATGAAAAAGGGGCCTTTACAGGAGCGGTGAAATCGAAGGCAGGCAGGGTCGAGGAGGCCGATGGCGGGACTATCTTCCTCGATGAAATCGGCGAACTCACTTTGCCGCTCCAGGCGAAGCTGCTTCGTTTCCTGCAGGAAAAAGAGTTCGAAAGACTGGGCAGCGCCAACACCAGGAAAGTCGATGTAAGGGTCCTGGCGGCCACCAACCGGGACCTCACCGCTGCGGTGGCAGAAGGCGCATTTCGAGAAGATCTCTACTACAGGCTGGACGTTTTCCCTATTCATGTTCCTCCCTTGAGGGAAAGAAAGGAAGACGTCCCCGACCTTCTGCGCCACTTCGTTGGAAAGATATCTCAGGAGTACGGCCGCAATATCGGGATATCGAAAACGGCTATGGCCATGCTGACACAATACGATTGGCCCGGAAATGTACGGGAAATGGAAAATCTGATCGAGCGTCTGGTTATCATGGCCGACGGTGAAGAGATCGATGCATGCCTGTTGCCTTCGTTCCTGAGCGAACAGGACAGAGATCTGAGCTCCGAGCAGCCTCTTTCGCGGATAGAGGAGATCGAACGCAAGGAAATTCTGACGGCGCTGGAGCGCAACAAATGGAATCAGACCCGCACCGCAAAAGAACTCGGCATTACACTCAGGCAGATTTCGTACCGGGTCAAAAAATTCGGACTCGATAAGCTGTTGGGAAACCACACGAGAGGCGCCTGATATGCACCGGTTAAATATCAACGATCCACCCGGTCCGAATTTGTTCCGCGATATTTTTCCCTACACGCAACCTCCACGGATCAGGCTTGGTCACCAGCCGCTTGCGCCCTCCCCTGCCTGCGATATGTTCATCACGGATTCCACCTTCCGTGAAGGGCGGCAGGCCAGGCTTCCTTTCGCACCCGATGAGGCCGTCGAACTGTTCGACAGGCTTCACCGCCTGTCCGGCCCCCCGGGAGTGATTCGGCAAACCGAGTTTTTTCTTCACACACGCAGGGACAGGCAACTGATGGACTTGTGCCGTTCCAGAGGTTACCGGTTCCCTGAGGCTACGGGATGGGTTCGCGCATCGCAAAAAGATCTCAGGCTGGTGATCGATGCGGGGCTTAAAGAAACAGGAATCCTGACTTCTGCCTCGGACTACCACATCTACCTGAAACTTGGCTCGACCCGGAAAAAGGCAGCCGAGCTATACCTGCGGGTAGTGCGCGCTGCCCTTGACAACGGGATAGTTCCGAGGTGCGGATTTGAAGATATCACCAGGTCGGACGTATACGGCTTTAGCATCCCATTTGCCGTAGAACTTATGAAACTGCGCGAAGAGAGCGGAATAGACGTAAAGATAAGGCTCTCCGACACTCTCGGACTTGGGGTGACATACCCCGGCGCGGATCTGCCAAGGGGAGTGCCGGCACTGGTGAGAGCATTCATCGAAGATGCGGGAGTACCGGAGCATTTACTCGAATGGCACGGACACAACGATTTCCACCATGCTCTGGTCAATTCATCCAGCGCATGGTTGTATGGCTGCGGGGGCGTCTCCGGCACCTTACAGGGTTTGGGCGAAAGAACGGGTACCGCATCGATCGAGGCGTTGCTCGTAGAGCGTTCGGCTCTCGCTTCGAGCGGCGCTCAGAGGTGTAATGGAGTTAAGCCTATAATTTAAGGCTCCGAGGCATATGCGCCGGTACTTATTGTGGCCGGACCAATTCCCGGCTGTAATCAAAGGGGCCGTCACGGGTGACCTGCAGGCCGTCACGGCGCTCGATGATCCATCCGCTCTCCTTCCTGCCGCGCAAGGAAAGCCGCTGAGAATATCAATCCAGACTTAAAACCAGCCGCTTCCCCAGCGCCGTGGCCGCCCGGTCGAGGCGCTTGAGGCTGGGAGAATGTTTGGGATTTTCGAGTTGCTGAGCAGACGGCCAAGAAGTCTCCAGCGCCCTGGCCAGCTCGGCCAGAGTCTTCCGGCCCTCCCTCGCCCGCCGGATCAAAAGAGCCGCCTGTATTTGGGCCGTCGGGTAAACCCAGACGCCCCCTTCGTGCTCTTGTGGCTCGGGGACCTCCATTCCTTCTTCCATGCGACCCTCAAGGGTCAGATTCAGAACTTCCTCGGCGTTAAAAAGGGCTTCGGCCATGGTTTGGCCGTCCGTATGCGCTTCGGCCAAGTCAGGGAACCGGACGTAAAAACCGTGTTCGTCCTCTTCAATTATGGCCTGATATGCGATTTTCATTGAAGCTTAACTCCCGTATCCTTTTCGATGCTTTTGACGGTCTTGGGATGGACGTCCTGCGCCCCGTGGACGGGAACGGTTGTCCTTAGAGCGCCTTTCACCATCCGGTGGTGGCTTCCCTTGACACGCGTCACTTCCCAGCCTTCCCTCTGTAAAATCTTCAGGATTTCCTTCCCGTTCACGCCCTTCCTCGATGTTCTTAAAATAAAGATATATCAAAATAAATATATTATCAAGAACTAATCGTCGGGAAATGCGGATCAAACCGGAGAAGATCCCCTAATTAACGGAAACCTGAATTCTACTGACGGCTCCTGCCCGCCTGGTAAGACCATATGCGCCGGTACTTATTGTGGCCGGACCAATTCCCGGCTGTAATCAAAGGGGCCGTCACGGGTGACCCGCAGGCCGTCACGGCGCTCGATGATCCATCCGCTCTCCTTCCTGCCGCCGAAACTAGCGCGAAGCATGGGGTAAAAAAACTCCGGATTGTCATAAACCATTCCGAAATTTTCACGAAAGAGTCTCAGATAATCCACGTCGGGTGAGCCGAAATAGGAAACACAAAAACCGTACCTGGTCGCTATAAGCTCACGAACCGCCCTCTGCGGGTCGTCGAAAGCCTTGAGCACAAGAAAAGGCCCGAACAGCTCCAGGTCCGGGATCGTCCAGTCGCTTTCAGCTTCGAGAATGACAGGGTGGACCATCTCCGAATCTATTTTGCCGCAAAGCAAACGGGCTTGGGAACATCTCTGGATGGCCCTCTCGAGAATCAGCCGGGTTCGCTCGACTCGAATCGGGCCGATATCGGTGTCAGGGTCTAAAGGGTCTCCTACGCGCAGTTGCGCTGTTATCTCCAGCACCTTGTCACGCACTGCATCGTATAGAGACCTATGTATGAGGGCCTTTTTGAGGGTAGTGCAGTACTGGCCTCCGTTGACGAAGGCGCGGCGTGCAATGAATCGGCTTGCTTTATCAACCTCCGCGTCCTGAAAAACAACCGCAGCAGGCATTCCGCCCGGGCCTGCGAAAAATAGCTTGTCGAAGGCCTCGCTTCGCCCGCGATATGCCTCTCCAACCCCGGAGCCTCCGGACATGAAAAGCACCCTCACAGCATGGTCCTTAACGCATTGCTCTCCGAATTCACGATTGTTCATTCCGACGACGGGATCAAGGGAGCGAACAGATTTACAGATTTCAGCGATCAGACCGGCCAAACGGGGGGTCTGAGACGAAAAACTGAAGCGCAGGCGATTCCCCGTAATAAGGGCGGAGCCTCCAAGACGAGCCAGCATAACGGCATGTCCGTCGTAAGGGAAAATGGCCGCAACTACACCATACGGCTTCCCGTTTTCAATCCAGGGCATTTCTTCTTCCATGGTGCGAAGGTGGCGCAATGCTAAATCCACTTCCATCCCGGTTACACTTACTGGAAACCCGGCATCGGCAGCGGCGGCAGCCAGAAGGTCAAATTTTCTGTTTTCCAGACGCTGCGCCAGTTCCAAGATCTGTTCGAAACGGTCTTCGGAATCTTTCATCAGGTTTCCTCCACTGTATCAGACTTCACCTTTTCCATCACAGACCGGGCACTTCATTTCCTTTTTCCCCTCGCACACCGAACACTTCTCTTCGGCCGACCTGGCGAGCCAGGGCGGGGATATATTCCCTTTTTTGCAAGTAATACAGTAAATTATCCCTCTGCCCTTACACATCTCGCACAACATATCCTCGCCTTCTCGAATAAATAGAATCTTTGCCCGATCATTGATAGCGTCTTCACTTCTCTTCATCATAACAACCCCGGCTCACATCGTCATCCTCGCGAAGTGACCCCTGAGCCGCGGGTAACATCGAGGAAGCGCGTTAAACGCTGAACGCTCACTTCGCTTGCGTTCGCGCTAATCGTTCGGAAGCATGTGAGATGCTTCGAGTTCGCGCCCGATTTTTTGTGAGGGCGCACCATCACTTCGTTCAGGTCCGGGCTCAACACTCCAGCCGTTGGTTAATGCTTCAAGTCCGGGCACGATCTTTTGTGAGTGCCCAGTTCGAGCCCGATTTTTTGTGAGGGCGCTTTGTGAGGCCGAACCCTCACTAGGTTTCGGGTTCGCGGTTACCGCTGAGTAAGCATGTGAAACGCTTCAAATTCGCGGCCGGAACCCTCACTTCGTTTCGGGTTCGCGCTGTACACAGTGGAAGCACGCCCGATGCTGGACCCTCACTACGTTCAGGTCCGGGCCACACGTTGCAACCGGTAGCTCGATGCTTCAAGTCCGGGCACGATCTTTCGTGAGTGCCCAGTTCGCGCCCGATTTTTTGTGAGGGCGCTTTGTGAGACCGCATCGCTGTGCGACTAACAGTGAAGGCGTTGAGCTATTGCAAAACAGCCTAGAAGTTTTTCCCGCTGTCCAGGAGCAAGGTCACCGGCCCGTCGTTTATCAGAAAGACTTCCATCATTTCCTGAAAGCGCCCTGTACGCACTTTCGGAGTGAATTTGAGAAGCGCTTTTACGTAAGATTCATATAGGGCCAGGGCGGTATCGGGACGGGCGGCAGACGCGTAGGAAGGCCTCCTGCCTTTGCGGCAGTCGCCATACAGAGTGAACTGAGATACAACGAGGATCTCCCCTTCAATGTCCAGAACCGAGAGATTCATTTTGTCCGCTTCATCGGGAAATATTCGAAGATAAACGGTCTTCTCGGCAAGATAGCAGGCGTCCTCCACAGAGTCTGCGCTGCTGACCCCGAGCAGGACCAGGGCGCCCCTGCCAATCCGCGCAATTTCCACGCCCCCTGTCTTGACGCTCGCCTCGAAGACCCGCTGGATTACCGCTCTCATCTACTCCCGCCCCGATAACGGACCGGGAACCATATCGGCGTCGTCTCCTGCAGAGAGTTCCGGACACCGGTAGTAATCGAACAATTCAGCGAAGTTGATGCCGCCGGATTCCCGGTTGCTGTACTCCCGGTAAATTTTCGTCCTGCCGTCTATAAGATGCTGGGAACGGATGCCGTGCCTGATCGAGAGCGAGGCTTCGATAAAGGCTGCGAGTTTGTCGCAGGCTCGGATTACCTCCCCGTCAACTGGAGAGTAGCTGTCCTGGTTGTAACGCTCCATCTGCGGCCCTGGAATATCTTTCCTGACCGCATCGCCGTCCATTATCTTGTTTGAGAATTCGTCCTGGATAAAATAGACCACTTCATCGCGCATCGAGGAAGGCAGGAGCGGCAGGATGCGTTCCTCAAACTGCATTTTTTCATAATCTTTTATTATTTCGTCCAGACCCTCAACCGAAGTTTTCACAGGCGAGACTATGTCTCGGGTCAGCACCTCGGGCAGGTCATGGAAAAGTCCGCTGAAAAAATTGTTGTAGGTGCGTTTGCGGCAGGCGCCCATTTCCACCGAACAAAAATAGGACATCATAGCCACGATAAGCATGTGCCCCAGAACTGATGTTTTAGGTACTCGAGGCGAATGCGCCCACCTTTGCTGAAATCGAAGCTGTGCGCAAAGATCTATGAAGCCGAAGGATTTTTTTCGCAAAGAGAGTTTCTGCACGCCGATAAGGTCATAGTGGTCTTCTATCTGGTTTTCGATTTCCTCTTTGGTTTTATCGATCCCATAAACGAATGGGGCAGTATTGTAGATGATCTGAAATTCCCAGTTGGTCGCGAGATAATGGGCTGCTTTCAGTATTCTTTTTTCAAACCGGGCGTAATTGGGGTCAAAAAGATACTTCCTGAAATTCTCTCCAAAATCTCCCCCCAGGCCTTTGATATCTTGATCTATCTTCTGAAGCACCAGGGTATTGATCTCCCGCCCTTTTTTGCTCATCAGCTTGTGAAAAACCGGGGCCTTTATGTCGGTCAGGATCACCCGGGGGAAGAATTCGAAAATCCCGCCCTCGATCAGTTTCAGCCAGTCGATCTGGGCATGTCCTTCGGATTCTTCGAGCTTTCCGAGCACGTAAGCCAGGATCATTTTATGCGCCTGTTTGTCCAGTTCGGTGAACTCGACCGGGCGAACGTGATCGTTCCACCTCTGGATGCTCGCCGCCTCATAGATCCTGTCAAGTAGACCTTTTGTGATCATTAGCTTCCCCTTTGGAAGCTATTTATACCATCGAAAAGAAAACTTTGGAACGTTCAAGCAGCAATGGAGATTCGATCTGTTTGAAGATACCGCACTTTCATCTATTATGGGAAAGCCTTAGATTGCCGATATACTGAAATGCAATGGCCCGACACAAGCTCGTGTCCATCCCTAAACTTTGGATGAAAACTCCACGCCCCGCGTGGTTTCTGTTTGGAAAGGAGGCATTTTTCGTCTTGGCAAGAAAAGAGCTTGCCCTGAGCCCTGCGAAGGGAGGGGTTGCGCGGAGGCGTACCTCTATACCGCCTCGCGGAGCGTCGAGATTGGTGATCGAGCCCGCCGGAGCCTCTGCGGCCACCGCCGCGCAATCTCGACGCTATCCCTGACCTGTCCATGACCAGAGGCGTGGCGGTCCCACCGCCCAGGGCGGAAAAGGACTTTTTTGACGTATTTAAGCGAATCCGGACGGAAACCAGCTCGACCCGATCACAGGAGCGCTGCTTTGAAATCGCGAAGAAACGGTATTCTGCTGCATGTTACCTCACTGCCTTCCGAATTCGGCATTGGAGACCTGGGGAGGGGGGCATACACTTTTGCCGATTTTCTTGCAGATTCGAGCCAGACTTTATGGCAGGTGCTGCCTTTCAATCCCTCTTCTCCCGCCTGCGGAAACTCCCCATACTGCAGTTTTTCGGCCTTCGCGGGAAACCCGCTCCTGGTGGCCCCGGACCTGCTCGTCGAGGATGGGTACATTTCATCGAGCGACCTTAGCCGTGCCCCTTCTTTCGATTCGGCCAAAGTCGATTACGAGAAGGCAGCCGTATTTAAAAGCCGGATCCTGGGGATAGCTTACGAAAAATTCAAGGAAATGCCGGATGAAGGATGCCGGTATGAGAATTTCGTAAACGCCAACGCGCACTGGCTTGACGACTACGCCCTTTTCATGAGTCTCAAGGATCATTTCTCGGGCGGTCCCTGGAACGAATGGCCGCCGGCAATCAGGGACAGGACCCAACCTGCGCTTGATGAATGGACGGAAAAACTCGCGGACAGCGTCAAGCGGGAGAAATTCAACCAATTCGTTTTTTTTCGCCAATGGTCAGCCCTTAAGAGCTACTGCAACCAAAAGCACATCCAGGTAATTGGCGACATCCCGATTTACGTGAGTTACGACAGTGCAGACGTTTGGGCAAATTCTGAGTACTTTAAGCTCGACAGCGACAAAAGGCCTGCTTTCGTCGCGGGAGTTCCTCCCGACTACTTCAGTGACACCGGGCAGTTGTGGGGCAATCCGGTTTATTCCTGGGATAAGCTCAAGGAAACCTCCTATGAGTGGTGGATCCGCCGAATGGAGCACAATCTGAAATCTTTCGACATGGTTCGGCTCGATCACTTCCGGGGGTTTGTGGCCTACTGGGAAGTGCCTGCGGCGGAAAAAACCGCCGTCAACGGCAAATGGGTGAAAACTCCGGCCGGGGAGTTCTTCCGTATGCTGCTGAGGCGCTTTCCATCTATTCCAATAATTGCCGAAGACCTCGGTGTCATCACGCCTGAAGTCAGGGAAATCATGAGCGAACACCAACTGCCCGGAATGAAGGTGCTGCTATTTGCTTTTGGAGGCGACACGTCCACAAACCCTTACATTCCCCACAATCATGTGGAGAACTGCGTCGTTTACACCGGCACGCATGACAACAACACGGTAAAGGGATGGTTTGAGCACGACGCCACTGAAATCGAGAAAGAAAACCTTAACGCATACTTCGGCGGCGAGTTCGACGAAAATACTTGCGTAGAACAACTGGTGCGGACCGCCATGATGTCGGTTGCCTCAACCTCGATAATCCCGATACAGGACTTTCTCGAGCTTGGGGCCGAGGCCCGCATGAACACGCCCTCCGTCGCATTCGGCAACTGGGAGTGGAGAGTCGCCGCCGCACAGTTGACCCCCGATCTTTCAGCGAAGATTTCGAATTTGACCAAGCTTTACGGTAGGGTATAGGGGGAGCGCTTCCTGGTCCCTGCCCCAGCTCGGATTTGATTGAAGAGGCCTCGCTGTTCAGTTAGGTCTGCTCAACGATCTATTCCGAAAACCTGCTTCGATATTTCATTACGACCCTTAGTATCATTTTTGTCGGTTGTTGGCGGTGTGGTATAATCCAGGATGTCGTCTACTGATGAACAGAGGGGTCAAGGGACCCCGTATGACAGACTTATATGCAACACTTAGCAAAAAGATGGCATATCGATTGCGGGCACCCTTGAGCGATGTGCCTCGCGGAGCGCGGAAGGGGCCCGCTGTGCTTGGTCTATCAATCGCCTTGGGCGTTCGCGGGGCGCCTTACCCGATATCCCGTCATAAATTATTCAGCCCTGGATTCATCATCGCGAGGAGTCGCTAAAAGATCGTGATCTCAGCCGGTGCGCTAGAGAAGATTGGGAAATTTGCCAGGTCCAACGACGTAATCGCCGCTGCTTATGTGTTCGGATCGAGTGTTGCGGGCAAAGAGAGTCGTAAGAGCGACGTCGATGTCGCCATTATGGTTCGTGGATCGATGGGCGGCTTTGAAAGAGTGCAACTCGAGACGGAACTCTCGAACCTGCTTGGGAAAGACGTAGATCTGGTAGTATTCAGTTTAGCCTCACCGCTTCTTCAGCACCAGATACTCAAATACGGCCGTATTGTCTACGAAGCCGACCCCGGGGAACGAATCAGACAGGAAGTGACGGCCCGGAGAGAGTACCTGGACTCCCTGGTCCTTTATCACGTAGTAGGTTAGGACAAATCCCATGGTGGATAAAGAGCTGGTTTCAAGAAAACTCTCTCAGATTCGAATGTATGTGGATCAATTGAGGAGGGCAGAGGACATAAATTGGGAAAAATATCGCTCTGACCTCAGAGCCAGGGCTTTTGTCGAAAGGTATATTCACCTCGCCATAGAAGAAGTTTTAGACGTTGCGAACTACCTCGTGTCTTTTTATCGATGGCGTGAGCCGACGAGCTTTCGCGACCTTTTCTCGATCCTTAGGGAACATGACATCATACCGGAAGATCACTTGCTCACCTTTCAAAGAATGGCCTCCTTCCGGAACATGCTGGTGCATCGGTATGAGAGCATAGACGATGAGGTGGTTTTCGGAATCTTCAATAAGCATCTTAGTGACTTCGATCTCTTTATCAGATTGGTGACCGACTGGTCCGGTGATCATTTTTGAGCTGGAGATACCTCATTTGTCCGGTGACTCGAACCGGATGATCTCTGGCTTTTCTAATCGGTTCCAAACCAGGACACAGGCGGCGGTCCGGGCGACAGGACTCCTTTGAGCTTGAGCGTTTATATTGATCGCCCTGTCCACCTTATCGTAAATCGAGGTATCGGTTTTATCTGGAGCGTCAAAAGCCGCCTTTCTTTTCGGATCGCTGTTAAATTCCGGCCAGGATGATACGGGATTTCGACCGGTCAAAGAGTTGAACACGACTGCACCATTCGCCCAGTCGGTCATTTGCTGGGCGTGAAGGGCCTGACCTGCCTGCTGTCGGTAATGGCTCGCATATAGTTGCTGCATCCTGAGATCTTCAGATACTTTCCTCAAGCCGCCAGGCATTCCCAGTTGCATTCACACATGATATAGTGTAATTAATTGTGTAAAGGATGACGGAGGCGCTCATGGCGACAAATCTGGGTATTGACGACAATCTTCTCGAACAGGCCCGGATCATTGGCAAACATGCGACCAAGAAAGGGGTGGTTACTGAAGCGCTTCAGGAATATATCCAGCGCCGAAAACAAATCGAGATCCTCAATCTGTTTCATTCCGTCGAATACGATCCCGCCTATGATTACAAAGAACAGCGAAAAAGGTCGTGAAAGTCCTGGTCGATACGTGTGTCTGGTCTTTGTCGCTACGGAGGGGCGAGGCTGTTGACAGTCAGGAGACATCCGAACTGACAGAGTTGGTCAGGGAACTGCGAGTGCAGATCATTGGGCCGATACGGCAAGAGCTGCTCACAGGAATTAAAAGTCGTTCCCAGTTCACCAGCCTTCGCGATCATCTTCGGGCATTCTCCGATCTCGAGCTGACAAGCCGGGATTACGAATCCGCAGCGGAGTATCACAACCTTTGCCGGAGCAAGGGAGTCCAGGGCTCAAACACCGATTTTCTCATCTGCGCCATAGCGGCGCGCCACAAAATGCCCATTTTCACTACAGACGCAGACTTTACTCTCTTTCAGCAACACCTGCCCATCCTGCTCCACAGACCCCGTTCCGAATAGACAGGACTGAGTGCTGAGGACTGAGAAAGTAGGGCGGTGTTTTTCTGCTCAGTCCGCAGTCCTCAGTCCTCAGTCCTCAGTCCTCAGTCCTGTCCTTTTCAACGGTTCCACACCAGCGCCCGGGCGGCGGTCTGGGCGAGTTGAATCAGCCAGTAAGGGAAAAAACCCGCGACCACAATCAGCACCGTGGACGTCCCGGCAAGCAGTTTCTTGGGAAAGGACACGCCGAGTGGCGCAAGCGGTTGGGCAGGTTCGAGCAGGTAGGCTGCCTTGATCACCAGCAGGTAATAGTAGAGCGATACAACTACGTTTATCATTGCGATGATAACCAGCGCGACATAGCCCTTTTCAATGGCCGCCACAAAAACGAGGAATTTTCCCGCAAACCCTATTGTCGGGGGAATGCCGGCGAGGCTGAAAAGCGACACCATAAGGGCCAGGGCCATGATCGGGGAGCGCTGGTGCAACCCGGCCAGTTCGTCTATCTGCAGGTTGCGGCCGTCGGCAGCAACTTCCACAATGACCATAAAAGCGGTGAATTCCATTACCAACAGGGCAAGCGCATAGAATATGGCGCCTGAATACCCGGCCGGACTTAAAACCAGTATCCCGAGAAGCACATAGCCGGCATGGGCTATTGTCGAAAACGCGAGCAGCCTCTTGAAATCTTTTTGCACGATGGCCGCAAGGTTCCCCAAGGTCATGGAGACTACAGACAGGACCACCAGTATGTGAATGAGGTAAACGCTGCCCTGCCCTGCAAAGGCCATCACCCGCAGAATAACGGCAATGGCGGCGACTTTGGAGGCCGTAGCGATGTAGGCTGCGACCTGGTTCGCAGCCCCTTGGTAGGTATCGGGCGCCCAGAAATGAAAAGGAAATACCGCCAGTTTGAAAAAAAACCCGCCAAGGGTGAATAGCAAACCGATTACTACGCCCGGCCGGTTTATTATCCCCGGCAGCGCCCTGGTCATATCGGTAAGGTAGGTTGTGCCGGTCGTCGAATATAGAAGGGCCATGCCGAAAAGCATCACCGCCGAGGCGAAGGTCCCCACGAGGAAATATTTTAGCCCCGCTTCCAGCCCGAAACTCTGGTTTTTCCTCAGTGCGACCAGGATGTAGAGAGAGTAGCTCGAAACCTCAAGCGATATGTAAATGGAGAGCAAATGATCGGCGCTTACAAGCAGCATCAGCGCCAGTGTACAGGTAAACAGCAGGAAATAGAACTCGTGATGGCGCCGTTCACTGATATCGGTAATGCCGCCGCATATGCAGACAATCAAAAAAAGCCCCAGAGAGGTCAGCGTCTTGAAGACCTGCGAGAAAACATCCACCCTGTACGCCCGGATGAATAGATAGCCCTCGGAGCCCACCGAAACCAGGCAAACCAGTATTCCCACCGAGGCCAGGAAAAGAGCCGTCAGGTGCTCGCGTTTCGGGTTCGGTTCAGCCACAAAGGAGAGCAGCAGGAAAAACAACCCAGCGGCAAAGTAGAATATTTCGGGGCCGGCAATTATCCAGTTCATCTCGGCAATCCACTCATGAAAGGAACCGATGCGGTCCGGATGACGTCGAAAAGAAGAGAGGGGTAAAATCCCAGGATCAGCAAGACCGCGGCCAGTATTATCCGGGGAATCCCCAGCGAAAGGGACATATCCGGCAATAGAGCGAAGCGCTCGTTTGCGGGGCCGTAAAAGGTTTTCTGTACCACCCGCAGCATGAAAAGAGCGGTGACAACCAACGCCAGCACGGCGATTACTCCAAGAACCGGATAGGTCCCGAGAGCCGCCACAAAGACCACAAGTTCACCCCAGAAATTAGCCAGTCCCGGAACGCCCATACCCGCGAGGGCCGCTATTATGAAAAATGTTGAGGCCACAGGCATGATCCGGCTGAGCCCGCCAAGCTCGGGGATAAGCTTCGTATGGGTCCGGTCGTAGATATAGCCGACGGAGGAAAAGAGAAGGGCAGTCATAATGCCATGAGCAAACATTTGAAATACCGCGCCGTTCAGGCCTTCTGCGCTGACCGTTGACAGGCCGAGGCCGACCACCCCCATGTGAGACACGCTGGAGTATCCGATCACATACTTCAGGTCGGTTTGCCTCAAACCGACAAGCGCGCCGTAGATTATCCCCGTGGCGGCAAGCACGGCCATGAGCTTTGCCCAGTAAATCCACCCAAGGGGGCAGAGCATAATGGCGACTCGAAGCACCCCGAAAGCGCCGATTTTCATCAAAACACCCGCGTGCACCATGCTTACTCCATGCGGAGCAGCCGAATGTCCGACCGGCGACCAGGTATGCAAAGGCCAAACGCCCGCCAAAATCCCGAAACCTAAAAACAGCAGCAGAAAGGCGAATTTCTGTGCTTCCGGACTGAATAAACCCGGCTGCATGAGTGCAACGAACGAAAACGTGTTGAGGCCGGACTTTGCAAAGAGAAAAATGATAGCCGGCAGAATCAGGGCGCTCCCCGCCAGAAGATAGAGGGTCAGCTTCATGGCCCCGTACTCCTTTCGGGTCGTTCCCCAGACCGCAATCAACAGGTACATGGGAAAAAGGGAGACGTCATACCAGACGAATATGAAAAAGAGGTCCATGCTCATGAAAAGTCCGAACACCCCGGTTACCAGCAGGAAATAGAGCGCGTAGTACTCTTTTACCCTCGTCTCCAGTTCCCACATCGTGAGCACGCCTGTAAAGAAGATGATGCCCGTCAGCAGCAGGTTGGGCAGGCTGAATCCGTCAACGGCATTGAAATAGCTGATGCCAAGAGAGGGAATCCACTTAACGTTTTCCACGAACTGGATACCGCCCAGCCCCCTGTCATAGGCAATAAAAACGTACAGAGCCAAAAGGAGCGTTATCCCTGAGAAAAAGGCGCTCACCTGCTTCATGAGGAGCTTTCGCTCCTGCGGAATCAGCATAAGTGTCAGCATGCCGACGACGCAGCTCAGCAGGATGGCGGAAAGGAAAGGGAATTTGGCTGCCGCGATGTGCATCTGCAAATTTCCTGTCAGATTACCTGGAAAAAAAAGTAAATCGAAAGCAGGACCATGACTGCGAATATTACCAACAGTCTGTACTGAATCATTCCCGACTGCAAAAAGGCGACTATGCGGCCACCCTCGACCGTTCCTTCACACAGCTCATCGATGCTTGCGTCAATTACCTTGTTATCATTCTGATAGCAGAGGTAGGATATGCCCCTGTCAACCACCAGGTTCACGAGAAGCCCATAAAAACGGTCGATGTACCATCGCTCGGCGAACAACCGGAAAAGAGGCGGAATCCTCTCTACAAAACCGATTTGCTTTGCGCCTCTCCGGCCGAATTCCAACCACGCAAGCACCAGTCCGGCCCCTGCAAGACCCAGCGGCACCCAGGAAGGCAATGCAAAATGTTCCCCTCCAGCCGTGCCGCCGACCGTGATTCCGGCATCGAGAAAAGCTTTCAGCCGATCTCCGAAAAAACCCAGCACGACCGTAACGGCTGACAAAATAATCAGCGGCCATGCCATAACCCGGTAGTGAGATTCATGGGCGGCGGGGCCGGCGGCCGGGTTGCCCGCTGCCTCCTGCGGCGGGCCGAACTCCCCGAGGCTCCGAGCAGGATGTGGCAGCAGCAGGATAAAAATCAAACGGAACGAATAATAGGCGGTAAGAAAGACCCCTGCCAGACCGGCCGCCAGCCAGGCGGGGTTGGGTAATGCGGCAAGCGACGCCATTATAGCCTCCTTGCTGAAGTACCCGGAGAAGGGCGGAAAACCGGAAAGCGCCGCCGCCCCCACAATTATCGAAACGGTTGGGACAATCATCCGCCTGGACCCAAGACGGCCCAGCTCATAGACGTCGTTAGTCCCGTACCGGTGAATGAAAACCCCGGAGCAAAGAAAGAGAAGCGACTTGAATCCGGCATGTGTAGTGAGATGAAAGACCCCCGCAAAATAGCCTCCCGAGCCGAGCGCCATTATCATAAACCCAAGCTGGCTGATGGTGGAAAAGGCCCACACTTTCTTTATGTCCCGGCTGACGATGGCCATGGTCGAGGCCAGGAGCATACTGATGGTACCGATTGCGAGAAAGACTTCCATCGCCGTTGGCGACATGCTGAAAAAGGGAAAAAGCCGTGCGAAAAGATACACTCCGGCCGCAACCATCGTCGCGGAGTGCAACAGCGCGCTGACGGGAGTGGGGCCTTCCATTGCGTCGGGCAGCCAGGTAAGCAGTGGGAACTGAGCGCTCTTGCCAACTATTCCGCCAAAGATCAGTAGGGCCGAGAGGGTAAGAACCGACGGCGGCAGGGCCGCAGATACCGCTCTGCCGTTTAGGTCCACAATGCTGAGATTGCCCGTGTGCAAAAAGAGAAGCAAGAACCCGATAAAGAAGGCCACATCTCCCGCGCGGGTCATTACGAACGCTTTCTTGCCCGCCTGGGTGGCACTGAACTTTTCGTACCAGAAGCCGATGAGCAGATAGGACGAAAGCCCGACCAATTCCCAGAAGATATAAAGCTGGAGTATGGTCGGCGACAGGGTAAGGTTTATCATGGCCCAGGCGAAAAAAGACATGAACGAGTAATAGCGTGAAAAACCTGGGTCCCCCGCCATGTACCCCAGCGAATAGACCTGCACCAGAAAGCTGACTGCAGACACGACCACTATCATCAGAAGGTTTAGCCGATCGACCAAAAAGCCGAACGGAATATCCAAACCGCTCGAAGCCAGCAGCCCCACCGAATACTGAATCGGTCCCGTCATTTTAAAATTCAGCGCCATCAGCGCACAAGAACACACCAGGGAGACCGCAATCGACCCGATCGAAAGCCCGGCGCAAAGCCGGGGATGCCTCCGGGTGAAGATAAATGTCACCAGGAAGGCCGCAAGCGGCAGCATCGTCGCCGGAATCAGCAATAGGACTGAGGACTGAGGACTGAGGACTGAGTGGAAAAACATCTGTGTTTTTGCTCCTTGCTTCTCGCTTCTTGCTCCTCGCTTCCCGCTTCTCGCTCCTTGCTACCTCAGAAGGTTAAACCTGCTCGGATCGAATGAATCTGTACGCCTGAACGCGTAAACGATTATCGCCAGACCTACCGAAACCTCGGTTGCGGCCACCGCCAGGATGAAGAGCACGAATGTCTGGCCCTCGAGGTTGTTCCAGCGCAATGCAGCCGCGACAAAAGCAATGGACACCGCGTTGAGCATAATCTCGATTCCGAGCACTATCATGATCAGGTTTCGCCGGACCACGGCGCAAAACACCCCCAGTGCGAATATAATCCCGGCAACCAGTAGAACATGACCAAAGGGCACGATCATATTTCTTCCTTAATGGTGGCGGAGGCCGCCTCGCGGGGCGTCGAGATCGAGCCCGCCGATCCTCCCGCGAGGCTGGCGTCTGCATCATGAGGACTGGAACCTTGGGCGGCGCCTTTGCGAAATCCGAGATGCAGCGCCCCGACGAGTGCGAGCAGAAGCAAGATCGAGATGACCTCTATCGAAAACCAGTGGTGCTCGAAAACATATAGAGCGAATTGTATCGGCGTGGCGGTCAGCATCCTCAGAGACACCTCCGTACCCGGTGTTTCAACTATCGCCATGAGTGCGGCAGCCAGATAGATCAGTCCAAAAACGGCCGCCGGGAGCCACTGGCTCAGGGGAAACATTACCTCCTCGTGCGACTCTATCTTGATCATCATTACCACGAACAGGAACAGCACCATTATCGCGCCCGCATAGATGATGATCTCAAGGGCAGCCAGAAGAGGCGCCCCGAAAAGGTAGAAGAGCATGGCGGTCCCAAAATACGAGACTATCAGGTAAACCACTGCGTGCACCAGATTTCGCCGAGTGATCGCGATAGCAGTGGCCCCTATCACCACCGCTGATATCAGATAGAAGAAAAACCCATAAAACGTCATGGAAGACTCCAGTGAATAATGAACAGTGAATAGTGAATCGAAAGAACACTCTGCGCGTCACCCAATCCTCTCTCGCTCACCGCCCATCGCGTAGCGAGATAACCAAGAGGTATTGAGTTTTTCTGTTCCCTACTCACTACTCACTACTCACTATTCACTATTCACTATATCACTGCACCTAAGGCATATTGCTCTTGATATCGACCGGCTCTCGCTCGCCGATGTGTTCGCCTTTATCGCCATAGTTTGTGGCCACGCCGGCGTACCTGTAGAAGTTGTAGTCTTTGTCCTTTCCCTGATGATCGACCAGCAGGTCCTCCTTTTCGTAAACAAAAGACAGGATGTCTTTTTTCGAGAATTCGTAATCGGTAGTAAGTTGAATTGCGGAAGTCGGGCAGGCCTCTTCGCAGAACCCGCATAGGATACAGCGGGCGAAGTTGATGCGAAACCATGCCGCATAGCGCCGTCCATCCGGCCTTTGCGCGCCTTCCATCGAGATGCAGTTTACAGGGCATACCGCCGAACACAGATAGCAGGCGACACAGCGCTCCCCTCCGTCCGGGTCCCGCGTCAGTATTATTCTTCCACGCGCCCTGTCCGGCAGGGGCCGCTTGTATTCAGGATACTGCTCGGTTATGGGCCTTCGAAAAAGATGAATAAATGTTGTCGATAAACCCGAAAAAAGCGCTTTTGTGGCTTCCCAGGCTTCGTGAGTTTTTAGTTTTGAGTTTTTAGTTTCGATTTTTTGCACTAACAACCTCATGAGTTAGTTTTGAGTTTTGAGTGCGAGCGCGAGTGCGAGTTTTTCAAACTATAAACTCAACACTAAAAACCAAAAACTGCATCAACTGCTCCCGTAGCCAGGATATTTATAAGGGCCAGGGGGATCAGGACCTTCCATCCCAGGGCCATGAGCTGATCGTACCTGAGCCTTGGAAGCGTGCCCCGCACCCAGATCATGAATAAGGCAACCAGAATTATCTTTATGAGGAGCCAGACGAACGGAGGCAAAAACGGCCCGCGCCAGCCGCCCAGGAAAAGAACTGCCAGAATGCCTCCAAATACTACCATGTTAACGTATTCGCCAAGGAAAAACAGGCCGAAGCGCATGCCGCTGTATTCAGTGTGGTATCCTGCCACCAGTTCGCTTTCGGCCTCCGGCAGATCGAATGGAGTTCTCTTGCTCTCCGCCATGGCGCTTATGACGAAAATGAGGAAAGCCAGCGGTTGAAAAATGATAAATGGATATGTTTGCTGCGACTGGACTATATCCACCATGCTGAATGAGTGCGCCATCATGACCACGGGGATTAGCGAAAGCCCCAGCGCAAGCTCGTAGCTGATCATCTGGGCCGCACCCCGTATGCCCCCGAGAAGACCGTACTTCGAATTGGATGCCCAGCCGCCCAGCGCCACTCCGTAGACGCCAAGAGACGACATGGCGAAAACGAAAAGAAGGCCGATGTTCAAGTCGGTAACAACGAGCGGGATTCTATGCCCCCACAAGGTTATTTCCCCACCGAACGGGACCACCGAGAACATTAAGAAGGCAGTGGCGGCCACTACTGCCGGAGCGATCAAAAAAAACGCCTTGTCGGCCCCATCGGGCACGGTATCCTCTTTGGCGATCAATTTGACTATATCGGCCAGGGGCTGCAGCAGGCCGAAGGTCCCCGCCCGATTAGGCCCATAGCGAATCTGAAGCCGCGCCAGGAATTTGCGCTCCACCCATACCAGGTAGGCGGCGAGAACGAGCACGACTAACAGCACGATCGTGAGCTTTACGAACAGAATAAGAAATCCCGCAATCCAGGTCAGCATAGTCCCGCCAACAGTATCTACCGGTCGATGTCCGGCAAAATGATGTCTATGGACCCGATGATCGAGATGAGGTCCGCTATGCTCTCTCCAGCCGCCATTATCGGCAGTGTCTGTACATTGGCGAAGCCCGGCCCTCGCACACGCATACGGTACGCATAGCCGAGGCCGTCGCTGATCGCATAATAGCCGTGCTCTCCGCGTGGTACTTCCGTAGCCCCGTAGGCCTCCCCCACGGGAATTTTCATGCCCCTTGTCACATTGATAAAATGGTGAATAAGCGTTTCGATGTCCCTGAGCATCTCGCTTCGCTTTGGTATCGCATACCGGTAATCCTCAGTGACATAGCGGCCGGAAGGCATATTCCCGGCGGCCTGCTCGATAATCCTTAAACTCTGGCGCATTTCCTCGACCCGCACCTGGTAGCGCGCATAGCAGTCGCCCTCAGTCGCCGTGGGTACCTCGAATTCATAATTGTTATAGCCCGAGTAGGGAAACTTCTTCCGGAGGTCCCACTGAAGTCCGCAGGCCCGCAGATTCGGCCCGCTGACCCCCCAGTCCATCGCCTCATCCAGGGAGATGCGCCCGATCCCTTTTGTTCTGGCCAAAAAGATGGGGTTTTTCCCGAGCAGCTTCTCGTACTCACGCAGGCGGCGGGGGAATATTGCGACGAGGTCGTCAACAGCTTGCTTCCAGCCTTCGGGCAAATCGGCCGCAACACCCCCAATCCTTAAGTATTCGGGATGCAGCCTTCCACCGGTGATAAGCTCGATTATGTCGAGGATCATCTCCCGTTCGGCAAAAGTATAAAAATTCGGCGTCATTGCCCCCAGGTCTTGCGCGAAGGTCCCAAAGAAGACGAGATGGTTGCTGAGCCGGTACAGCTCCGCCAGCATGACCCGGATCGCCTGCGCCCGCTCCGGGACCTTGATGTCTGCAAGCGTCTCGACCGCCGTTACGTATGAAAACTCATTGCAACTTCCCGCAAGATAGTCGTTGCGGTCCGTGTAAGGGATATACTGATGCCAGCTCTGCCGTTCGCCCAGTTTTTCAGAGGCCCGGTGATGATAGCCAATCTCCAGGTCAAGCTCCCTGATCTCTTCTCCCTCAAGAGCGGCGATACAGCGCAAAAGGCCGTGAGTGCTCACGTGGTGCGGCCCGATATTCAGAAGGAACTCGCGCCTTCCGGTGAGCGTTTTATTGTCAAGGGCCGCAAGTTCGCCGGCATCCATAGGCTGGCGCATTCGAGCGTCGGAAGATGTATACGGAGGCATCTCCGTTGCCCGCCCCGGGTAGTCTTTCCTCAGCGGATGGCCCTCCCACCAGTCGGGCATCAGGATTCTCCGGAGATTCGGATGACCTTCGAATCGGATGCCGAACATGTCGAATACTTCGCGTTCGTACCAGTTGGCCGAAGGCCAGATATCGGTTACAGATCCGGAAGCCGGATATGCGCCGCTCAGACCGGATTTTATCCTCACGCGGCTGGCCGTATCGAAGGAGAGCAGTTGATAGACTACCGTAAAATCGGGATAGGGCTGCTTCACTCTCTGCGAGTAGAACTCGGCGGCCCCTGCGTCGCTGATCGCCTCCGCAAAACTTTTGTTCCAGATTCGGTCTCTTCGGCTGGATTCGTCGATTGCGGTGAGGTCGTCGAGCCGCTTGTATTTGGGTTTCGATTCGTATTTCAGGAAACGCAGGACGTCCTTTACACTGCCCTGGTCGACATGGAAGCTTAGCATATCCGATGGTTGAGGTTCCTGGCGCACCCTGTCCCCAAACCGCTCCCGCAGCTCTGCGGCAAGCGACTGGTCACCATTGGATAGCTGGATGCGGCGGGCCGGCGGCGCCCACATTATGTCGGATCTGCTGCCCCAGTGGTTAGTCCGTCCCGGCAGCACCGAACTGCCCCTGATCGATACGCCCTCATATCCGGGACCGCGCGAGTCCCCGGATTTGGTCACCCCATCTTTTAGCAGCGGCCTGTCCGTCCCCTGGGTCCCGCCTTCCAAATGAAATATTTTCCGGCTGGGCTTCTCGGTGGAGACGATCTTTTCCTGCAGAATGACGAGTCCTTCGAGAAGGGCCTCGGGACGAGGAGGACACCCCGGAACGTACACATCGACCGGAATGATCTGGTCAACCCCCTGCACTACGCTGTATACGTCGTACATACCGCCCGAATTCGAGCACGAACCCATGGAGATTACCCACTTGGGCTCGGGCATCTGTTCGTAGAGGCGCAGCACAATGGGGGCAATTTTTTTGAACACGGTCCCGGAAACGATAAGAAGGTCGGCCTGCCGGGGAGAAGGCCTCAAAACCTCGGCGCCAAACCGGGCCAGGTCGTATCTGGCAGTAAAAACCGTCGCTTCCTCGACAAAACAGCAGGAGAGCCCGAAGAACAAGGGCCAGAGGCTGTACTTGCGCGACCAGTTGACCAAAGTATCCGATAGACTCAGGAACCGGTCTGCTGACTTTCCTTGTAAACCTCTCTCCAATCGAGTCCTCCGTGTTTCCAGATATAAAACAGCCCGACAAGCAGTAAAATGATGAAAAACGACATCTGGACAACCCCGGCCAGGCCCACCTTCTCATAAACAACGGCCCACGTTAAGATGTATGCGCCTTCCACATCAAAGATCAAAAAGAAGATAGCAACCATATAGAAAGGGACCGGATAGCGAAAACGAGCCGACCCGCTCGGAATGATGCCGCATTCGTAAGGCCGCGATTTTTCTTCGCTCTTTTTCTTTTCTCCCACCCAGGCTGCGAGGAAAAGCTGTGAAGCTATGAAAGCAAACACCAGGACCGTGTAGACGGCCAGACTGAAAATACCTGGATCCCAGGGCGACATTGCTCCTTCAGCTATCGGCTGCACGAGACCTCCTCAGGATAGTTCGCCTCCCGCCAAAAAGCGGCAACGAATGCCAATCTAATAATTGTCCGGGCGGTGGTAAATGGCCGAGGTCCAAATTGACAAGTTTTAAAAGAGTTCCGCCACGGATGAAAAAAGGTTTTTCCCTCCAAGACCCGACGACGTCCGTTTAAACGGTTATAATAAATGATATCGCATTATACGGAGTTGCGTTCAAATCGGGTGCTCCTGCGAATGAGCCGGACGAGAATGCCGTAGGGACGGGGTTTATCCCCGCCCGGTCTTGAACGCATTTGGTATTCGATGAGACAATTCGAAAAGCTGGAAGGCCGCTAGGCTGTTCGGTGTCGGCAATCGTAGATGTGACGGTATTCTCAATTATGGGCCTGGCCGCCAATATATTCCGACGGACAGTCTATTTAGATCGTCTTTGAAAGTTTGGAAAGGAGAGGTGCAATGAACCTGTCTCACCTGCCGCACGAACCCCTGATAGCTTTGATTGCGGGCATTTTGATCCCGGTGATGCCAGGGTTTCCGAAATACATCATTGTGACCCGGACATTTTCAGGACGCACCACCATTTCCGGCAGTTGACAGCACCTCGACCCGGTAAAGGTTCGCGTTCGGGTGGCAACGCTTTCATTTCATTAGGCACAAGGACATCAGCAGGGCCATGATCCAAACCCATGTATTGAACAGAAAAAGGGCCACAGGGTACGAAGACCGGTCAATGGATTGTGAGCCGGTATATGCAGTATGTATAAACGGGAAGGCTTGAATAAGATAAGGATCGTAATTGTTTGAAATGATAGGTTTTCGCCGAATACATACGAAGGTACGCCAACCTCTTATACAGAAGGATACAGTCTATGTTTGCCGCTTTATACAGACTGTATAATCATTGTTAGGCATTCCCAGTGCGAGTCGAGCTGCCGTATCAGTTTCTTGCCGACCTCGTGCTCACTCTGCACGTCGCGGTTGTTGCCTTTGTCGTTGGGGGCCTGCTTCTCGTCATCATCGGCAATTTTCGCAAGTGGCAATGGGTCAACGCGTTCTGGTTCAGGCTCGCTCATCTTGCTTCAATCGCGGTCGTCGTAGCGGAGGCTTGGCTGGGCGCCACATGTCCTCTCACGAGCCTTGAGATGTGGCTGCGTGTGAAGGCCCGGGCAACAACTTACAGCGGCAGCTTCATCGAGCATTGGCTCCAGCGGGTGCTCTACTACGAAGCCCCATCCTGGGTGTTTGGCCTCGCCTACACCCTATTCGGGTTGCTCGTCTTGGCAACCTGGTGGTACTTTCCACCGAGTCGCAGGACCCAGCGTCAATGAAAGAGATGCCTAATCGAGTATCCGGAGGTTTTTCCCCCCGCCTCCACACCACCCGGCATGCTGGTCCGCCCGGGGTGGTTCACAGAAATCTACCGGGCCATAGTTCGACAACCAGTGCCCCCCCCCATTGATTACTACACCCGGGGTGCCAATTCGGTCGCGTCATCCATACTTTTTCGTCCGCCAAGGCTTGGGAGCTAAATGCAACTCAGCTCTCCTGGTCCTTGATATTTGGAGCCCTAAAAAGCTGAACACTTCCGGATTATTTCCGTTGTGTTATCCCGGCTGCTCAAGGTTCCAAGGTCCGGCAAGCCTTCATGATCAGCGAGCCTGGTCACCCCGTATGATGACAATGTGGGTTGGGTTGCCTTATCATAAAATCTGAACAACAACGGGAGAATCGCTATGCCAAAGATCGTTCGCTTTTACGAAACGGGAAGGGCCGAGGTACTCAAGATAGAGGAATTACCTCTCGTGGAGCCGGGTGAGGGCGAGGTTCGTCTGGCGGTTGAAGCCATTGGCCTAAACCGCGCCGAAGTCATGTTCCGGCAGGGACAGTACCTTGAAAACCCGGAGCTGCCCTCACGACTCGGCTATGAAGCAGCAGGAATCGTAGACGCAGTGGGGCCCGGCGTCAGCGGTATCCAAATTGGCGATCGGGTGAGCACCATACCCTCCTTTTCGATGGGGACCTATGGGGTCTACGGTGAGAGCGCGGTCGTTCCGGCCTACGCCGTGGCCCACTATCCGGGTAATCTGTCGCCTGTCGAAGGCGCTGCGATCTGGATGCAGTATCTAACCGCTTTCGGTGCGCTTATTGAATTCGGTCAATTACAAAAACATGCATTCGTGTTGATCACCGCGGGGAGCAGTAGCGTGGCACTGGCCGCCATTCAGATCGCAAAGTCTGCCGGGGCATTCGCCATCGCCACCACTCGCGGCGCCGGTAAGAAATCTTTCCTCATGGGCGCAGGGGCAGATCACGTCATAGTGACTGAGGAAGTAGATCTGGTTGAAAACGTGATGGCCATCACTTCAGGAAAAGGCGTCAGCTTGGTCTTTGATCCCGTTGCCGGACCTTTACTGGGAAAACTTGCCGACGCTGCCGCTCCTGGTGCGAGTATCTTTGAATACGGTGCATTGTCGACGTTTCCAACCACCTTCCCTTTGTTCCCAGCGCTGGCCAAGGGTTTAACAGTGCGAGGTTACACCATGTTTGAGATTGTTAGGGACCCCGAGAGGCTTGCTCGCGGCAAACGATTCATCTATAACGGGATCGAATCCGGTGCGCTGAAACCCATCATCGACCGCACTTTCCCACTGGAAAGCATTGTTGATGCCCACCAGTACATGGAATCCAACCAACAAAAAGGGAAGATCGTGGTGACCGTCTAACAAGGCATACGGTCAGCCCTTGAAATTAGAAAATCGTTATTCCAATTTCCGCGTCAGTTTCCATTTGCAAGGGCTGGCCCCATTTATCACTTCCAATACCGTTTCCCATCAAACCAAATGGACAAGGGACCAAAGCGGTAGCTTTGGTCAATAAACGTGTCTACCCAATGTCCATCTTCGCAGACATAACATTTCTTTCCGTCGCAAGCATGAGCCCCAGTGGCAAACTTCTCGCCGCCCAGCCCGCACCATAGGTTTTGAATATTCATAATTTACCTTCTTAGGAAAACCGTTTGTTATCTTGTTTTCGCTACCCCCTATTATAACATGGTCCCGATATTATCAAGCCATAAATTGTACTTATTTTCATTGTTGGATTTATACTAACCCGACATGATTAAAACTGTTACGGTTGACCAATCACAATGTTTCGGAAGGGTTGATATTAACTGGATTGAAGTTTCATTTATGTGAACTAAAATGTAGTAGATTGATAATTAATTATTGAGAAGTGCTATGTTAATCCTAAACATTTGACAGTAAAGTACGCCATATCAACTTTCTGCTGCCTTTAACGGCAACCCTTTTTTCAAACAGATGCTACAGAGATGGCATAGAGGATCAGGTGGAGGTGATTGTGAAAGAGTCAATGGAAGAGGCATCCAAGCGGATTATACCCGAGGTCCCGTTTGTCGCGGAGATCAGAGTGGCTGAGGCATGGGGATGGAGATTTGAAAACAAAGATCCGGGTGGAACCCCATGAATTAACAGCTATTTCTGGAAGGAGCACCAGTACCTGAATAGTCAGTCGAAGGCAGCGAACAAAGCGTCGGCTTCGGCGTGCGGAGGTTAAATGGGCTGCGAATCGATCCGCTGATTAAGCGTGCGATCTCGTCGGGGCCATGGGATCAATGGCGCCGCTGACGAAAGCGAAGGCCACACAGCGGGCGTAATCGTCATTCAATTCCTCTTTGTTGAGCGTTTCCTGCTCGTAGCTCTCGCAATCCTGGCACGAAAAACCGGGCCATCTCTTGCGAATGGTGTAGTCGAGGCAGTCACCGTAACTTCGACAAAACACTTTACGCCTTACTTTCTCGGAACTCTCCACGGCCATGTAGCGTACAGGTCTTTTCACGATTCTCTCCTCAGATTTTAGGTCCATGTTCTTTGTGGTCCCAAAATAGCTGCGAATTCGACTGATTGAAATAAGGTGCAAACAGGATATTTTTCATACTTACGGCTGTATTTTCAGCCCACGAAATTTACGGGCAAGTAGAGGAACCCCTATTTATTGAATTATTCGTATCACCTTGTATCAATTAAGTTTCCCTTCACTTATCTAGTTTCGAAATCTGCTTGGTGGATACTGGAGCCCAGATTATCGGACCAGTGCATGACGAAATTGTTCTCGATGGTTCCTGATAGATTGGCAGGGAAGCTACCGTGATTCTCAAGGAGACCACGATTCTGGCGAGTGAAGCTTATCTCGGTAAAGTTTCGGTTGAAGTGGAAGTTACGATTGGGGAGACATGGGCAGAGAAGTAGAAAAAGCCACACCTCAGCTTCATGACGACCCCGGTTGTAAAATGTTATCGCCTCAATTCGATTTTCCGCGATTCACACCCCCTGTTTCCGATCTAGTCCGCACATGTTGGCGCCTCAGGGAAATTTACATATTAAAATCATAAAGCGTTATCCGTCGGGCTGTTTTGGAATTTCATGGATTGGCAAGCTATTTGATTTTGCAAGCTCTTGAAGAGTCTGGAGGGGATGGGGTGAATACTCCCGCCTGGAAGTTTTCCGCGGGCAATGGTATTGCGTCAAGTGGAAAGAGCGGCCATAATGGCTCGGCATGATCGGGACAGGTCTCGCATGCGCTGTTATTCGGGAAAACGTTTTAGGGCTTGGCCATATGCCGCATTCGCGCCGTCTTTTTATCCTGATAACATGTCTAGGGCTGATTGCTGCATTGTCGGCCCTGTGGCCTATTTATCGCTCCTTTTTGAATATCGATATCGATTTACTAGAAGGCTGGAACGCCTATTATGCCGATGCGGCAATGGGCCGCATGCCGCTCTACCCATCCAGCGGCCGGTTAATAACCAACAATTATCCGCCTCTGTCGTTCTACATCGTCGGCCTGCTGGGGCGAGTCATAGGCGATACGGTCCTTGCCGGGCGTCTGCTGTCAATGGTAGCCGTCGCCGTATGCGCAGCAGTCATTGCCCTGATAATTAGACGATTGGGGGGGACTGCCACCGCCGCGGGCATCGGCGCAGCGTATTTCACGGCAACCATGTGCCGCTTTTTCACCGACTATGTCGGGATGAACGATCCGCATCTGCTGGCTCAGGCGGTGATGGCTTTAGGTTTTTTGGCGTTTCTCCGGGCTATGGCGCGCAACAGGGGCTATGCGATGCCCATTCTGGTGATGGCGGTGAGCGGGTTCATCAAGCACTCTATCATCGTAATGCCGTTGACGGCCATGATATGGCTGGGCATCCACAGACCTAGGCAGATGTTAAGATCGGGATTATTTGCTTTTTGTGTCATTGCTGCCGGGTTTGCCCTCTGTTTTTGCGCCTTCGGCCCCGATTTTTTTGCAAACATGACGTCTCCGAGAGCCTTTTTATTAAAACATGCCTGGGGTGCGGTGGGGCATCTTCAGTGGGTGGTGGTGGGGCTGGTCACCTGGGGTTATGTCGGCATAACGCGGAGGGCCGATCCGGGAGTTCAGCTTTGCAGTCTCATGATCCTGCTGTCTCTCCTGGTTTTCTTCATTAAAAAGACAGGCGACGGGGTGGCCCATAATGCCCAGTTTGAGCTGGTCTTCAGCGTGGCTGTCGGCGTGGGACTGGCCTTCGCGCACGCACCGTTTCTTCCGCTCGCCCGGCGCTATTCGCCGGACACGTTGCGGTGCGTCCTGCTGCTTGCAATCTGTGTCCGGCTCGTTGCATCTACGCGCCTTGAGCCGGTGAGACTACTGGCTGACCCCGGTTTCCATGCCGAAATCGCCGCTCGAGAAAGGGCCATGTCAGCCACGATGGCCCGTATCAAGACCATTCCCGGAGATGTGGTCTGTTCCACGCTTGCATGCTACAAGGCCGGAAAGCCTTTTGTCGTCGATCCATTCAACTGCCGCCAGCGGATGATGGCCGGGAAACTTCCCGGCGATGCAATAGATAAACTCGTTGCGACCGGAAGATTGACGATCATAGACGAGAGCCCGCTTCTTACATGGAGTGCAAAGAAGTGAGCGAACCCGGCTTGCTTGCTTTCTTCGTCCGGGGAGAATGGCCGGTTTACCTTAAACTACTAAAGGCAGGACGCACTTGTGGAGGCCGGGCTTCATGTAACTTACGCCCTTGCACGAGGCGGCGCAGACGCTCTTTGAGCCTGCAAAGCAGTGAGGGCGAAATTTATTTGCCAGCGTATGTTGACGATTAGGAGAAAACGAGATGTTTAGACAACTCTCTATATGGCGTTATGCGGTGGGATATCCGGGACCTCTCAATATCTGGATCACTATTCACTGCTCACTCATCGCAGAGCGATGCGGTGACCACGCCGGCGACTTCCTCAATCTTCCCGAAGCGTCCAATTGGAATGCGGCCGGGTTTTGCCTCGATCTCCCGGACCATATCGGTCTCAATTAACGCTGGAGCAATGGTGTTGCATTCAAGTCCACCATTGATGCTCCAGCCACCCTTGATGGCATGGAGTGAGATGTCCTTCTTCTTTGCCGGCTCTACTATCTCAATGCATCAAGTTGGGTACAATGCGTGGTGAACCGCGCTTTGGAGTTGGATGCCGCTTGAAAAAACTTCCGTAACAACCCAAAAGTCCGCAAAACCATACAGTTTTTCAATAACTGGAAAAATTCGCCTTTATTACGCACAGTGTTGTATTCTGCCCAATTAGTGAGACAGTGTTTTTGAAATCGCTTGAATATCGACAAGGAGCAACAGGATGGTTTCAGGACAGGCGGGTTCTAAGACAAAAATAGCAGCGGCGCTGGTGGTGGTCTTCGCTTTGTGGACTGCTGCCGCTATCGCTGGTGTGAATGAAGACTTGCTCGAAGCAGCAAAGCGCGGTGATGTGCCTGCCGTCCAACGCTTCATTGCCGATGGGGCAGACGTCAATACAAAGGACGACAACGGCCTGACCGCATTGATAGCTGCCTCCTTCAATGGCCACAAAGAGGTACGGGAACTACTTGTAAGGGCAGGAGCGAAATAAGGTTCGTCCGGCAAATCAGGACCGCGACAGAACCTTTCCCTCTACGAGGCCGGGAAAAACCCTCAGCAGTTCAGTTCGCAGTACCGCATATTTTCCGGCCGGCTACTGGCAACTGACTTTCACGTGACTTATGAAATAAGAATAAGAGGAGCCCTTGAAGAACTCCCACAATTCCGGCCAGATAATATGGAGCGGCGCCCTTGCTGAATTCCTCGATCGCTTGTGGGCCTTCAGGTTGAAAAAGATATCCACCGCCGGATAGCCACGAGTTGTAAAAAGCGGTGTAGTGAATCGCCATTTTGTTTGTAGGGGCATTATGTCACTGCTCGGCAATATATTAGGACGCCGGCTGGCCTCTTGGGAAGCTGCAAAGCAAAAACTCAGCGTGTTCACCGGTGTGCCGGTGCTGGGATTGGATGCGATCGCCTCGATCGGGTACGGTCCCGAAGCCGCGCTCACGATGTTGTTGCCGCTCGGCGTGATGGGGCTGAACTACTTCCCCTTTATCATCCTCGCGGTCGTAGTGAACCTCGGCACCCTCTATCTGTCATACCGGCAGACCATCGCCGCATATCCAGACGGCGGTGGAGCGTATATTGTTGCGAAAGATAATCTCGGCATTCATGCCGGTTTATGTGCAGGGGTCGCTTTGCTCCTGGATTACCTGCTCAATGTTGCTGTGGGAATTGCGGCAGGGGTCGGCGCGGTGGTCTCGGCCTTTCCCGCACTCCATCCATACACTCTCACCATCTGCCTCCTGGTCCTTTTGACGCTGACAATTATTAACCTGCGCGGCGTTCGCGAATCGGGACTGGCTTTCGTCGTCCCGGTGATTGTGTTTCTAGGGTGTATGGCAGCGGTCATTCTCATCGGATTCCTCCGTGCCTGGCAGAGCAGCGGCCATCCGGTCCCGGCCGTACCGTTGCCGCCAATCCCGCGGGGGACTGCAACTGTGAGCGTCTGGCTGATCTTGGGCGCCTTCGCCAATGGCTGTACGGCAATGACCGGAGTCGAGGCCGTAAGTAACGGCGTGCCTCTGTTTCGGGAGCCGACGGTTCCCAATGCCCAGAGGACCCTGACGGTGATTGTGGCTATCCTCGGCCTGTTCCTGTTATGCGTCGCATATCTCTGTTCTGTTTACCACATTGGCGCGATGGATGAGCAACAGCCGGGTTATCAAACGATCCTCTCGCAACTGGTCGCGGCTGTGACTGGACAGGGTGTGTTTTACTACGTCGCCATCGCCAGCATCTTTATCGTCCTCACCTATTCGGCGCAAACCAGCTTTGCAGATTTTCCTCGTGTGTGCCGGCTGCTGGCGCAGGATGGTTTCCTGCCGCGCGCCTTCGCCGATCTCGGTCGGCGGCTTGTTTATTCGCAAGGCATTATCGTCCTGGCCACCCTTTCCGGCCTGATCCTGATAGCCTTCGGAGGCGTAACCGACAGGCTGATCCCCTTATTTGCGGTTGGAGCCTTTAGTGCGTTCGTATTCTCGCAGGTTGGGATGGTGATGCACTGGATGCGCAAAACAGGCAAAAGAGTCCGAATTGCATTAGTTTTTAACGCGCTTGGCGCTGTGGTCACCGGCATTGCGCTAGTGGTCATCATCGCCGCGAAATTCGTCGAGGGCGCGTGGATGACTATAATCGTTGCGCCGCCACTCGTTTTGTTGCTTCTGCGAATCAGACGGCACTACAAAAAGATTGCCAAAGAGACAGGAGCGGCGCTGCAATTACGTTGTTCGGATTTGCAACCGCCTGTCGTGATCGTCCCGATCTATGGTTGGAACCGCGTCGCCGAGAAAGCCGTGCGGTTTGGCTTGCAGTTGTCAGACGACGTCACTGCTGTGCATATCAGCACTGAGGACGATGATGCGCAGGGGCTGCAAAAACTCTGGGCCGACAAAGTTGAGAAACCGGCGAAAGCTGCGAATTCCTCAATCCCACGCCTGGAAATCATCTCGTCACCCTATCGGATGCTCCAACAGCCGATTGTCGATTTCGTAAACAAAGCCAAAAAAGAAAAACCGGATCGGCTCATTGCTGTGATCATTCCCCAAATGGTGGAGCCGCACTGGTACCAGTATTTGCTGCACGGTTGGGACGCTGCATGGCTTAGGACCCTGCTCTTTCTGGAACGTGACCAGCGAACCGTGGTGATCAGTATTCCGTGGTATTTACGAGAAGAAACCGCATTAGGTAAGAAATAGTCTTTTGCTTTTCAATCAATTAATCGGAAAAAATCCCTGGATTCCGGCTTCCGAGACTGTGTCGCAAATGTAATGTTTTTCGTATTTCCGCCCTTTCCCCATGCTACTGTTTTTTCAGCAACACGAGTTAACATCAAAAAGGCCAGTTTAAGGCGGTCTTGATTCTCAAATGGCACTCCTGAGAGGCCATAGTGCCTCCATCTTGGCTCGAAAAGTGATTCCAAACATCTCTCCTGGACATTGAAATTTTGACGTCCCTGGCTGTTACCGCGGTGAGTCGCCATGGCTTTGATGTCGCGGCGGATTTCATCCAGAATGCCTCTCTTGCGACTGGCGAGGATATGAGCCTCAATGAATGCATCTTCTCCCCCCTCGGGGGAAATACCGATTTAGATCTCAGCATTACCGCTTGCCTTTCTCCCGGATCCAAGCATATATTCATTGCAAGCTGGCAATACCACCAGCCATCACAGTGGAGGGTTCATGAAGGAGGTCCTGAAGCCGCTGAAATCAGAGAGCCTGGTGGAGGTATTCATCTCGCGGTTCGAAGACCTGATCCTTACCGGCAAGCTCGCCGTCGGCCAGAGGCTCCCCTCGGAGCGGGAGCTGGCGCTGCAGCTCGGGGTGAGCAGGCCGGTGGTGCACGAAGGCCTGGTGGACCTGGCTGCCAAGGGCCTGGTGACCTTGAAGCCCAGGGTTGGAACGGTGGTGAACGATTTTCGCAAGGAAGGGTCGCTGGCCATCCTGAACTCCATCATTAACTACCAGCAGGGCGGGCTCGACGAGAACCTGATGGAGAGCCTACTGCAGACGAGGCTGCTGGTGGAGACCGAAACCACCAGGCTTGCCGCATCGCATCGGACGGACGAGCATATGAAAGAATTCCACCTGATTGTGGATGCCGAAGAAAAGGCGAACCCCAGGGACCTGAAGAGGGTAACCAGGCTCGACTTCGCATTCCACCACCTGATGGGCATTGCGTCGGGAAACCTTATCTACCCGATGCTCATCAATTCGTTCAAGCCAGTATACATGAACTTCACCTCCCTCTTCTTCTCGGACCCGAAGATGGCGACCGAAACCGTGCAATTCCACCGGAGGCTGGTGAAGGCTATCGAAGACAGGGATTCGGACAAGGCGACGTCCATCATGCAGGAAACGCTTGCACACGGCGAGCGTCACCTGCGGACGATCCTCGCCGAAGCACAGAGGAGGTAGGCCATGAGCATGGCGGAAGCATTGCAGGTCGGGCAAAAGATCAAAGAGCCGAAGAACCTCTCCCCGAGGATCGCCTGGCTGCGGGACTACTACTTTCAGGGCGCGAAGCGTGCATGGAACAACGAGTTCACGGCCTGGACCACCGGTGCGGAATGGGACGTCGTGTTCGATGAGATTACCTACTACATCGTGCCCGAGACATACACGTTCCTCCAGACCTTCGGGTCTTCCTTCAAGCAGGCTGCAAGGCCCGTGACGCTTCACCCCGAATTTTGGGCGTGGAGCCTGCCGGAACGCAAGGCGTGGTTCGTCAAAGAGGTGATGGTGAACTACGTTCCCCGGGAGATCCTGCCAGGCGACCTCATCGCAGGGAGCCGCTTCAATCTGCAGACATCCAAGTGCTGGACGAAGAAGGAGGCGAAGGAACGGAACAGGCTGGTGTACGGGAAGAAAGGGGCGCGATCCTCCATGAAGTGGTTCCACGACCACGGCTACGGCAACTCCGGA